>CAWIRK010000006.1:0-262752 GCA_963838555.1 uncultured Acidobacteriaceae bacterium
ATGTTTGGATCGGCGTTGGGCGAAGACTGGCCAACCGTAAGCATTCAACTGACGTACGCCGTGGTCTATTGCATTCTGATCGCCGGGGTCCAGTTCGATGGCTTTGGGATCGACCGTCTGAAAAGATCTTCTCCCTAAGCAAATCCTGTAACCATTTCGGAGTTCCTTTGTCTCATGAGCATTATGGTAAGGAGTGCTCGTATGCAGGTCTATAGCTTCAATCGATTTCATAAGCTGTTTCGCGTCTTCGTGGCTCTATCGTCAGTGTTCTTCGGAACAGCTTTGTTCGCCGAGCCCCCCGCTGTCGGGGCCAAGGCCCCCGACTTTACCCTTTCGACCCCTACGGGCAAAACCGTACAGATGTCCAAGGAACTGCATGGGCACGATTTGGTACTGGTTGTGCTACGAGGTTTCCCCGGCTATCAGTGCCCCTACTGCGTCAAACAGGTTCACGATTTCGTGGATCATGCAGCCGATTTTGCGGCGAAGAACGTAAAGGTTCTCCTTGTCTATCCCGGACCTCCCGCGGACCTGGATCAGCACGCCAAAGACTTTCTTGCGAAGCAGTCGGAGTTGCCCTCCAACATCGTTCTGGTTACCGATCCGGATTACACTATGACCAATTCGTACGGCCTACGTTGGGATGCCCCGCATGAGACGGCCTATCCGTCAACGTTCATTCTCGACAAAAATCAGATGGTTCTTTTCGAGAAGATCAGTCACAGTCACGGGGATCGCTTGTCCGCACAGGATGCCCTCGACCAGTTCGCGGCGAAGTAGCCGCTCCTGGGCTGCGCCTCCTCCCCGGCGTGGCCCTCTTCTTTGTTCCCCAGGTCATGTCATGCGAACCCCCCGCCACCATCTTCTGTCGTTGCTCGTGCTCCTGACGCTCTCCGTATCCGCCATTGCTCAGATCCATGAAGTGGGAACGGGGGTTTCAGGACCAATTCAGGCTCCGCATCTGACCGCCGAGTTGATCGCCGACTCTGGCACGATCTCGCCGGGCGGCACGAGTCATGTCGCACTGTCCTTGACGCTTGAGCCCGGCTGGCACGTCTACTGGGTCTATGCCGGCGACTCAGGCGAGGCTCCGAGTGTCGCGTGGTCCGCGCCGCAAGGAATCGTGCTGGGTCCGATGCAATATCCCGCGCCCTCCCGGCTTCCTCTCGGGCCGTTGATGGACTACGGATATGAGGGAACGGCAATCTTTCCCTTTAGCCTGACGGCATCGCAGCAACTCCCTCTCGGCACGACGTTGCTGAAAGCGCATGTGCAGTGGCTGGTGTGCCGGGAGATATGCCTCCCAGGCAAGGCTTTTCTTGGGCTGAATCTGAAGGTCGCACCGACTGCGCCTTCGGCAACGAATGCACTGATCGACGCGGCGCTTCATGCTGAGCCGCTTTCGTTGCCGAGGTCCGTCAAAGTTCACGTGATTGCCACCCGCAGCCTCCTCACAGTGGAGGTCGAAACCGGCCACAGGGAGACAGCATTTGAATACTATCCTCTCGACGACGACTCGATTCGTAACGCAGCCGAGCAGAAGGTCGAGCCCACTCCGCAAGGGGCGAAGCTCGTCACTGAACGTGCGGAGACGTCGGACACCCTTCCCAAGCAGATCAAAGGAGTTCTGATGCTGAGTGGAGGCCGATCTTATACCTTCGATGTTCCTGTCGGAGCACTCGTAGCGCAGACAGCCACAATCGGGGCATCCTTCCATTTGCGATACAAGTCAACGAGAACGGTCGTCCCTGTCGCTCGATCACCGGTTTCGAGAACTCGTGATAGCGGCCACTCCGTATCGATGGTGCCTTGTCCCGCCACGATAGCCTGAAGAGCGTCCTGCAACCCCTTGCGATTTCCCGTTGCTTTTCGGATCTGGACATCGGCGACCAGACAGAACATGGCGCCGCCCCAATACGTGCGGCCCCAGGTATGGGTCCGCTCTAGTCCCTTATCTCTTGGTCGCGGCTCCCCCTGAGGCATTCCCCGTACCATGCCAGCCCATACCTGTTCTGCCGAAAGTTGATTCGCTTGAGCTCGGGCGATCGGCTCGACATACGTAGCGATTCCTTCTTCCAGCCAATGCGATTCGTCAGGGAGCGAAGATAGAGCCATATGGACCAATTCATGAGTGATCGTCCAATCTTCCTCCAGGTCTGCCTTCGTTACGGCAGAACCAAGACGCATGCGGGTAAGACCTTGCACACCCTGGACATCGCCCCACGTCGTGCCGTGAATCGATTCGTCTTTGTCCTCGTTTTGGCTCACAATGACGCGGGCCCGCTGGACGGGAAACCTGCCGTAATAGACGGCTACAGCTTCCGTTGCCCGGCGCACCCATGCGACGATGTCCTCATTCCGAAGACTCCCTTGACCGATTCGGATATCCACCTGGATGATCGCTCCTCCGATTTGCAGCACTTGGCGGTAGGGCTCCTCTCGCCTGGAGGCGGCCATCGCTGAAATGTGTGATTGTGCTGGAAGAGGGGGATTCACCGCTCCGTAAAGGAGAGCCGATAGCAATAAGAGTCGCACCATGGTGATTGATCAATAAACTTGTAACCTATCAGTCGGCCCGTGAGTCCCATAGACCGGCGTGTGTATCGCCTATTAGAGCCCTACGCTGTTTTTTGGTTACAGCGATGGCTCATAGAATCGAGCTTCCGCCTTGCAACGCCGGGCGATGTGACTTTTTATCATTCGGGGCATTGTATGCGTCTAAATTCAGTGAGTAGTGAACAAGTAATAGCCGACAGAGAAGGTGTTGGACGCGAACAGTCCGTGGATAGACCTGATAGCCGCGGTTGGCTTGTCAGTCTTACGAGTCTTGTGTTCATCGTCCTGCAAAGTGCCTGCTCCGTTGCGATGGCGATCAGCGGAATTCGTGTCCTGATAGGGCTCGGAGCACTTGCCGCCGTGACCGCGGGAGCACAAGTGCCCCCCGGTGGTCTTCACCGAGACGCGATCCGCATCCCGATGATGATCGTTGCGGTTGTGGGGTCGCTCATTAATCTTTATGTCATCTGGAGAATTCGTTCGCTAAGAAAACGCCCATCTGCTCAATGGAGGCAACAGGTCATCCCACGTAAGACGATCTGGAGCGAGAATGCACAGGTCGCGATGGCTGTCGTTACTCTGGTTCTCGTAGCCGCAGAGCTCTTCTCTCACCTGTACATCTTCCGTTTCGTAAGATAGCGAACCTAAATAGCGAAGGGGCGCATTCGGTGTGACAACCGAACTGCATCGAAGATGAATGAACTATTTCCCGAACAGGAACTGGAATTCAATGGGCACTCCTTCCATCATTGTCGTCATGGTGGTGACGGGTGACAATCGCACGACCGCAGCCGTCTCTCTAAAGAGGGTCGCAACTGATTCGCTTTCACGTTTCGATTGTTCTCGGGCTGTTCCCGAGTTGGAGGTTACTTGGCTATTTCTTGTCCGTGGTTGACTTAGGCCGTATGGCAAACAAGATAGCAATGCCAATCAAGAGCGCTGCACCACCCATGGCTGGGATCAGAAGATCGAGCTTCTGTTGGCCGAGGCTGGCCTCAAGCAGAATTCGGACCGGAGATGCGAAGTACACGAGGGAAACGACCCCAAGGCCGATCAACGCGCATCCGACGATCAACGGTGCCTTCACGAGAACTCCTGCGCTCGGAGGCTGACAACTTCTGTCAGCGTCAAACAATTAATTGATCAACAATGATACAGCCGAGAGGAAGCAGTTCCGGCATCCAAACGCCCTAATGCGGCCTTCCATCGATATTGTGACTCGGGCAAGAGACGGCTGAGAAGAATTGCGTGCCCTGCTTGATGAGCATCTCGAAAAGGGCTACCGCTGAATCGATTTCTAGCGCACTACAATCGACCTCGTGTGCACACGGCTCTCTTCCAAGTCGAGCTCTCGCTGCAGCGTCCTCAGTACTTCATCATCAATCTGTCCCTCGTCCCACAGCCGGATTAGCGCCATTCGCTCCGCCTGAAGCACCTCCAAAATCGCATCGCTCCGCCGGGCTTGATCGACTAGTCCTTGCACTCGCTTTTCCCGTTCCGCTGGCATTGCATCCAACTGTTGCTGATACTCCGCGATCAATTGCCCGTACATCGCAGACTGATCCCGATTTTTCGATCGGCTTCTGTCGAGATGCACTAAGGCCTCGCGCAGCAATACCCGCCGCGCCTCCTGCTCTTCAGCTTTCATGCCAACCGGCTCCGACAATCCCAGCCTTCGAATCAGCCCTGGAAGCGTCAGCCCCTGGACCACCAGGGTCGCCACGATCAAGCAAAACGCTAGATAGATGATCATGCTTCTCTGCGGAAACGTCCTTCCATCCGGGAGTGCGTATGGCAACGACACTGCCGCCGCCAGCGACAACACCCCGCGCATCCCACCCCACCCGATCACAATCAAGCTTCGTGGTTCTGGATCCTCGACCTGCTCCTTCTGCACCCACCGACGCACCGCGTAGGCGAGATAAGTTTCTCCGAATACCCAACCCATTCGCACGGCGATCATCACCGCGCTGAAGCCAACCCCATATTCCAGAAGGACTATGCGACTCATACCGTTAATTTGGCTCATCACATAAGGCAATTGCAGCCCGATCAGCACAAACACAATCCCGTTCAAAACGAACGTCAGCGCGTCCCATACCGCTGTCGTCTGCAGCCGCACCCGCGGTGACATGTATCCCGGACTCTTCCGGCTCATGTACATACTGCAGGCGATCACGGCGATCACACCCGATACATGCGCTCGATCACCAATGAGGTAAGTCGCATACGGGACCAGAATGCTGATTACAATCTCAATCGGCCCGTCGTCCACCCACCTCTCAAACCACGCCACTGCGGCTCCGATTGCGAGCCCAATAAGCACACCGCCGCCGGTCAAAAATACCAGCCGCCCAACTCCTTCGACGACCGATGGTGTCCGATCTGTTATCACCATTACCAGCCCAAACTGCAGCGCCAGCAAGCCTGTGCCATCGTTTACCAGGCTCTCCGCTTCCAGAATGTCCACGATCCGTTGTGGCAGCCCAACCCGCCGCCCAATCGACGTTGCAGCGATCGCATCCGTCGCTGCCACCACCGCCCCCAGCAGGACGGCGGACCTCCAATCGAACCCCGGTAGCAACGAGCCAGCCGCCAGCGCAAGTCCCGCGACCGTAAAAAACACGAGCCCCACCGCAAGCATCGCTATGCTCACGAAGTTGCGCTGGAACTCCCTCCACGACAACGTCCACGCCGCCGAATACAAGAGCGGAGGCAAAAACACCAGAAACACCAGATTCGGATCCAGGCCAATCCGCGGCATCCCCGGCAGAAGGCTCAACGCCAGCCCTGCGATAACTAACAGAATCGGATAGGCAATCTTTAATTGCCGAGCCAGCCCCGCAAACACAGCGACAAATACCAGCAATAGCAGAAAAACTGCTTCAAACGACTGCACCCCGGAGCCAGGTGGCATCAGCCCACCTGCCAGATGCCGACCACGAGCAGACGCCGGCCGCCGAAACTAAACACGAAGAGCATGTTCTATTATCTCCCGCAACAGAGCATACGAAGCTCAATCTCCCCCAGAGCGCTCAGGGCCTCACGTTTTTCGACAGGACGACGTTGTGGCCGGAGGAGCATCGGCCATGCCTTGTCGTCGATTTACGCGTGAGCAGCAGAAAAAATAGTAACCTGTGCACTAGGATGGCAAACGCTCCGGATTTAGTGAGGCGTCTTATTAAGTCTTAGGAGGGGCCACAGAGACCAAACGCAACGGTTGCCCTTCTCAAGGAAGTGTTCGATGAGTTTGCAGGTTACTCCAGACATTTCAATCCGCAACATTCTGTTTGCGACTGATTTTTCGTCTTGCTCGCAAGCGGCTCTACCTTACGCTATCGGCATGTCCCGTCGTCACCATGGACTACTGAGTATCGTGAACGTTGTTTCTGGTGAGATTTGCGGCAATGCGCAGCCCCCGGACGCGCTCTACTTTAGACATTCCGCCGAGAAGAAGATGGCGCAACTTGTGGCATCTGAGATGCTCCTTGGAATCAAACATCAAGAGTTCATCAAGGAGAATGAGGGAGAGGGGGATGTCGCCTTGGTTTTTTCTGAATTGATGCGGGTCCTTCGGACTGATCTGGTCGTGGTGGGAACGCATGGACGAGGCGGCGTGAAGAAAGTTCTTCTTGGTTCGGTATCGGAAGAGATTGTTTATTCGGCGCTCTGTCCTGTGCTCACGGTCGGACCAGGCGTCTCCTCAAAGCCAATGCCGGAATTGGCGCTAAGGAGAATTCTCTGTGGGACCGATTTGCTGCCTGGATCGGCAAAGGCCCTTGCTTACGCACACTGGCTGGCGCAGCAGGAGAACTCCCACTTGATTGTGCTGCATGTTGTCGAGATGCCCAGTGATAGTAGTTTTGAAGACCGCGAGGCTGTGAGCGACAGAGCAGCGAACCAGCTAAGGCAACTTGTTTCTCTTGACGGTGATCTCTCGGTGGATCTCATCGTCAAAACCGGAGCATGGGCAGAACAAATCCTGAACGGGGCCGAAGACCAGGATGCGGATTTGATCGTGATGGGATCGCATCACACATCCCATCCCCGCGTCGCTGCACACCTCCCATGGATCACTGCGCATCAAGTTTTATGCCATGCCCGTTGCCCCGTGTTGACGGTGCGAAACTGATGGCTCCGAGTCCCCTCATCTCTTCAGATAACTACTTCATGGCCGGAGCATGGTCCTCTATGAATTGTCTTTGGAACCGGAACCACAGCGAGGCCAGTTCCGCCGCATCGCGCGGAATCCGCCATGTTCTGGAGGGTGCTCTTGGTGGATGAAGCGGCGACATATCGCGTCCTAAATCGTGAGATTCTCTTGCTGGTCGCTCTCGCGGTTGGTGCGACTGGAGTCTTCGCATTTACCAAGAGCATGGCGGCTAAAGAACAACTGATGGACGCTCGAATTGCAGCCCTTTCGTATGAAGAGGGTCAGAGGCAGTTCAGCTCAGGGCAAATTGAGAAGGCAATCGATTCCTTTCGCAAAGCGACGACGGACGCTCTCAGAGATCGGACGTATGCGCTCGCGTTAGCCAACGCCTTGGCAGCCGGCAATCATGATGCAGAGGCCCAGCAGACGTTGCTTCGTTTGCGGGAAGCAAATCCCGAAGATGCCGAGATCAACAGCCAGCTAGCCAGGTTGGCTGCCAAGCGCGGAGAAGTTGATGACGCCGTGCACTACTACCAGAATGCACTTTACGGCCGTTGGGCTGGAACCCTGGTAGATGAACGGAAACTACAACTGCGAGTTGAGTTGATTCGCTTCCTGCTAGTGCATCAGCAACGCGACATTGCACTTTCCGAGTTGCTCATTTTGGATGCTGACCTCCCGCGATCGGCGGTTGCCCATGTGGACACGGCGCGCCTCTTCCTGCAGGCTGGGGACGCGCAGCACGCTTTGAAGAATTACGATGCAGCAATTGAACTGGACAAGGACAATGTGGACGCGCTGACCGAAGCCGGCGAAGCGGTGTTTCGTCTGGGAGATTACCCACGAGCTGAGGCGTATCTTAGATCCGCTGTGAAGCTCAATCCAAACATGGAGAAGACGCGTCGGCTATTGTCCGACACCGAGATGGTTCTATCAGGGGATCCGCTGGCTCCGCATCTCACACAGCAGGAGGAGCAGGAGCGCTTGCTTCGGGGCCTCACGCAAGCCAGCCAGCGGCTACAAGACTACCTTAGTCAGACCGTGGACAGCCGAGAGATCTCTCGACTGAACACCTTAAGAGAGCAAGCTTTTGCGATGGAGTCTGAACTTCATTCCAAGCTTCCTCTTCAGCCCGAGCAGATCAAGTCCGGAGTGGAACTGATCTACGCCATTGAAAAGGCGACCTCGACCGCCACGGGAGAACCCGATGGCTTTGATCGAGCGCTTCTTCTGATTGGCCAGAAACATGGCGGAGCACAACCATGAGCACCGCCAATCTGTCGTTCATGCAGCGGCTCCGTCTCCGCGAAAATCACATATTTTTCGCGTTGACCATCATCATCGGGATCCTTGCCGGACTTGCTGCGGTCCTGTTCACTCTAGCAATCAAGGGTACGACCTATCTTCTCTTCGGAATAGCGCCTTCCAATCTCCGCTACATCCTCGTGCCAACGTTGATGAGTCTGGTTACGGGTTTTTTGCTTGTAAAGTTTTTCCCGGAAGCTCGCGGTAGCGGCGTTCCACAGATCGAAGCTGCCTATCACCTCAATCACGGAGAAGTTCCGTTCCGGGTCGCTTTCGGAAAGTTTCTGACCGGTGTGCTCTGCATTGGATCTGGCCACTCGATGGGAAGGGAGGGGCCTTCGGTCCAGATCGGGGCGGGTATCGCTTCACCAATTGGCAGATGGTTTCATCTTTCGCCAGCCCGTGTTCAAAGTCTCGTTCCCGTCGCCGCGGCCGCGGCGCTATCGGCAGCGTTTAATACTCCTGTCGCCGCGGTGATCTTTGCCCTCGAAGAGATCATCGGAGACATGAACGCGACCCTGCTGGGTTCTACGGTTGTGGCCTCCGTCGCAGCGGTCATCGTAGAACGTTCCATTCTCGGCAACAACCCCATCTTTCATGTGCCCGCGTATCATCTCGTCAATCCTGCCGAATTGATTGGTTATCTGATCCTTGGGATTGCAGGAGGCATCGTTTCGCTTGCCTTTTGCAAGGGGCTCCTGCGCTCTCGAAAGCTATTTTTAGGATTGCCGAAGTGGACCAAGGTTCTTCAGCCCGCGATGGGTGGTCTGATCATCGGCATAATCCTGATCTTCTTCCCTCAGGTGATGGGCGTTGGCTACCAGTTCGTTGATCAAGCGATGAATGGCGGCCTTCTGCTTAGAACGATGCTCCTGCTATGCCTCGTAAAACTCGTGGCCACCATAGTTTCCTACTCCTCCGGAAATGCCGGCGGTATCTTCGCCCCGAGTCTGTATCTTGGCGCAATGGCCGGAGGAGCCGTCGGCGTACTGATGCACCGTTTCGCCCCCTTTCCGACCGGGGACCCCGGGGCTTACGCGTTGGTCGGAATGGGCACGCTGTTTGCCGGAATCATTCGCGCCCCCATGACGTCGGTGTTCATGATCTTCGAGCTTACGCAGGACTACCAGGTTCTGGTTCCGCTGATGGTCGCCAATATGATTAGCTACCTTATCTCGAAGCGATACCAGCCAGTTCCCCTGTACCGCGCGTTATTGGAGCAGGACGACGTCCACATGCCTCTACCGGGCACTGGACAAACAACTAACGTTTGGCGTGCCCGTGACGTCATGACACGAGAATTCACTTTGGTTTCGCCCGACAGTTCAATCCAACTGGCATCTGGGATCGCGGTAGAAACCAATGCGCAGAGCCTTCCTGTCGGAAGTAACGGGGTCTATTCGGGCCTCGTGACACGCGATCAAATCGAGCGCGCGCTCAAGTCCGGCGTTGCCAACGATGCCATTGGAACAATCGCCACCGACAACTGTGCCCATGTTCACCCCGACCACCCGTTTGATCTTGTGCTCGACCGGCTTGCGAAAAATCCGGGTCTGCTGCCGGTCGTGAGCCGCAACCATGTGAATCGTGTTGAGGGTGTGATCACCCCGCAATCAGTGATGCAATTCTTGCAGAGGGAATTTCAAGGAGCACCGGGCAGTGGCGAGTAGACAGCTAAGTAAAAATAGAAAGAGCAGGGCGCGCGGACAGAGAAGTCGCGGTGGATTCGCCTGAGAGACACCTAAATCCGCACACGCCTCTTCACGTATCGCGACGGGCTTCCATCGCCTGCGTGAGCCTCCAACTCACACCTCCGTCCGTGGAGAAAACGGATCTCCAAAAGAACTGTTCGTGGGAGATGTCGGAGAAGATCCAGCGCTCGCAGCGCCCGTCGTAGAAACGTTCCTGCACGATCTCTGGGCCGACCGCGAAGGCCAGCATGTCGATCGTGGTACCGTGAACCGGACCGTGGAAGGTGAATCGCCAAAGCTTCAATCTGGGATCGTATACGCGCACACAGAGGCCGCATTCATGGCTGGTTATTCCCTTCACGCCGCCGAGCTGCGCGCGCGGTGGCACTTGCCACACATCGATCACTGCCCGGCCTTCCAATGCGTAACCAAATGTCCACTCGCCTTCTTCTCGACGTTCCGGACCCTCGAGGGGAAAGTATGTGATCAGCGTACGCCAGCGCCCATTCAAGCGGCCATATAAATCCATCTCGGTCGAGATATTTGGCGCCGGTTCGTCGGCAAGAAGCGAGCTCAACAATTGCGAATTCATGAGGCAGGACCACCCGCTGATCGAAGGTGGCGGATTCCCGGCGCAATGCAATCAACCAAGGGTTTGGAATATTTTGCGTGGGGATCACTATCTGGATCGCAGATGGTGAAATCGCATCCGATAATGCGTCCGGAGCGGCATAACTCGCCTATCAACACACCCAACTGCTCGTAGTTAAGGCCCGGACTTCCTGGTGAGTCGACGGCCGACATCTCAGCCTCATCGAGCACGTCAAAATCGACGTGCAACCACACATTCTCGAGCGCCCTCGACTCGAGCCTTGACAACACCTCGCGCACCGTACTGTCGATTCCTTCGGCCAGCACATCTTGAATGATGATCTGCGTGATATCGGTCCGGAGGATGTCCCCATACGACTCGTTGAAGTCCGGCCTCTCGGCATCACGTTCGCCCACCTGGACGATGTCCGCATCCTCCACCAACGGTCGGCCGATCTCGGGCCAATGAGTCAGCAGTAACTCACCTCGACCGCTTGCCAGTGCGAGGTCCATTCCAGCAGCCGAACCAAGTCGACTGGCCGTGTTGTAATTGCCCGGATGGAAGAAGTCGCTATGACCATCGATGTGCACCAGGCCGCGGCCTCCAGCGAGTCGCGCCCCATACAAACAACCAAGCAGTATGCTGCAATCGCCACCGATCACAAGCGGAAATCGTCCTGACTGGACCACCTCGCAGACCTTTTCACCTAACTCAAGAGAGAAGGCGCGGATCGATAGTCCGTTGCGAATTGCGGTGCCGAACTGGGCGTCAAGTTCGTAAGCGGGACGCTTGAACGACAGGACATCTGTTGCGCCCACAGCGAGCGCCAGTCCAGCGTCCATCAACGCCTGTGGCGCCCCCCATGCGCCAGGCTGGCCGCCGTTTTCGGTTGGGCGTAAGCCGAGATTACTTGGAGCCAGTATCAGGAAGATGCCGTCGGAGATATGGCGACTTCCGCTTTCAAAAGAACCCGAGATCGCAGCGAAGCTCGCCATCCTTGTGAATTCCCCCTGATTCAGATTCACTGCAGAGTTCCCTTTATCTAACCTATAATGATTGTTTCACTGGTTATAGGGATGAGTCAACCGATGAAACGCGCTTTACAGGTTATGATTGAGCCGCACACATTTTCGGCACGGGACATCGTTGGCGGTGATCCGTCCCTCGATTTTGTGAATACAGTTACCGGCCGCGATCAGTCGCCGCGTGACTGGCTGGACAGCTACGAACGTCTGATCGAGTGGGCAGTCCTGGCAAGGCTCTTACCACAAGACGTATTGCAGCGGCTTGCCAAAGAAGCAAAGAGAGAACCCTCCGCGGCGATAAGAGCACTCGCGCGCGCAAAGACTCTGCGCGAACAGTTGTTCGCGCTGTTGACGAACATCATCGGCGGTAGGGTCCTATCGAAAGATGTCTTGAGGCTACTTCGGGAAGACTGGCTCGCGGGCGTCAACTCTCTCGAACTGCGTTTCGAAGGTGGCCGTGTCGCAAAACACTTCGGTGTCGAAGTCAATCTCGACTCGATCGCGAGAATGGTCGCCTATCGTATCGTCGAAGACGTTCTGACGTCGCCGATGGAGCGTCTTCGTATGTGTCAAGGCCCCAACTGCTCGTGGCTGTTCCTCGATAGTTCCAAGGGCGGTCGGCGCCGTTGGTGCGACATGGCGGTCTGTGGGAACGCCGCCAAGTCACGCCGATTCTATGCACGCACAGGTAGTGCTTACCTTTCGAGTTAACCGGACTTCCCGGCAGATGTCTCGGCCATTGTCTACAAGTTCTCCCATTTCAAGTGGACGTATAACCGGCTTCTCGTACAAGTGATGTCGGGTCAATTGATTCGTTAAGGATTTTCATTGAATCACCCGTCGATCAGTGGCATAGATTTCCGCGGGAGTTGAGTTTTTGGGTGGACTTCTATTGATCGCAAACTTAGCGAAGTGATCGCTGAATTCGCACAATGATCCGCAGCGCATTCCGTAATCGAGCGTAAACGATGTAAATTTCGCGTAGTGCTGTGCCCGCTGCGAGAGCGGATAAGTCGTTCCGCATTGAAAATAAACAGGATGCGCACTGTACCTGAATTTGTCCCATATTTAAACGCCTTCGCGGAAGACCCGCAGAAATAGCACGTCTAAGTGTTCATTAAGGTAAATAGATTGAACCACACAGCGTAATTGTAGGATGGTGCCCGGAGGGGGACTCGAACCCCCACGGAATTGCTTCCTGCGGATTTTAAGTCCTTTTTTCTATCTCAAAGCACCATGTTGCACTGCCCTGCACTGAGCCGAATAACGACAGCAGAATGAATGAGTTGGATTCGTTATCCACATTGCACTCCGATGCACAAAAAAGAACCCAATCACGGTACAAAGTGGCACCAAAAGCGGCACCAGATTAGCGCCTAAACTCTGCGGATTTACGATCCGATGTGCGTCGCGTGATTCGTACCTCATTGTCCTATGACCTTGCGAGTCGCGACAAAACTGACTTTCGATCGTTGGAGCGGTCGAGGGATGAAGCATTAGGTTAACAGCTAGACATTTGTCGATTTCATGATTGCTCATGGTTGTTCTATATCGCTCATTTTCAGTGTCTTAGGCAGCTCAATTGTTACAGGAGGACTGTGGGGACTGACCACAATCACCCACTATTTTTAGCCAGTCTACCAACAAAAGTCCCCACAGCGTTTTTCGCAGAAGGTCAGGCCTAATCCGGTTCTGAGAAAAGAAGGCCGAGCCCAACCTTAAGCACGGCCGCAAGCATGATCAGGTCAACCAGCATACCGATACTCTGCGCCAACTATCGATATCTCGCACCGCCTACATCTCCAGTCCCTCACCTGAACATTTGTTCAGCGTCATCCTTCGGAGCAGCTTCGGACATCTCACCCAATCCGGACACTTCTATGCGCGACGGTCATTCCGGTCCCTGTAGAAAAATGCAGGATGATTACTACAGCAGCGATGTCGCGCTATCAGGTGTGATGAGGAATCCTCATAGCGTAGGACTTCTGGCTAGCACTCCGAGCGCGATTTCGAACGGATGCGAGCTACCTAAACAGCTATGACAACGGTTTACAGGGAATGGTGAAGCGATGAACGCGACAGCACTGCTAAGGGATCTCGGCCAGAGCCTCTGGCTCGACAATATAACTCGTGACCTACTGAACAATGGCACACTCGAACACTACATCGACGATCTTTCGATTACGGGACTGACGTCTAACCCGACGATCTTCGACCACGCTGTGAAGAATAGCGCTGCGTATGACTCGGCGATTCTTGATGGCTCGCGTCGCGGTAAAAGTGGGGAGGCGGTATTCTTCGATCTCGCTTTGAAAGACATAACGCGAGCAGCGGATCTTTTTCGACCCGCTTACGATCGCACAAATGGTGTCGATGGTTGGGTATCCTTGGAGGTTCCACCTTCTTTCGCCTATGACATGACAAAGACCCTCGCCGCGGCGAAGGATCTCTTCGCCCGCGCAGCGCGACCGAATGTCTTCATCAAGATTCCCGGCACTGTCGAAGGCCTTCCGGCAATCGAAGAGGCGATCTTTGCGGGGGTGCCAATCAATGTGACCCTACTCTTCTCGTCCGATCAATATGTTGCTGCGGCCGAAGCATACCTCCGCGGAATTGAGCGGCGAATCGCTGCAGGTCTCAAGCCGGTTGTCGAGTCGGTGGCCTCGGTGTTCATTAGCCGTTGGGACGTGGCCGTCGCGAACAAGGTACCGGAGCATCTCAGGGGACAGCTTGGAATAGCGGTTGCCGGCAAAGTATATCGGAGTTACCAGGCGCTGCTGCGCTCGCCGCGCTGGCAACGTGCCTACAACTTTGGCGCCCACGCCCAGCGACTTCTATGGGCAAGCACTGGGACAAAGGATCCGGGGCTGCCGGATACGTACTACGTAAGGGCACTGACGGCGCCGCTTACTGTGAACACCATGCCCGAAGCAACGCTCATTGCTTTCGGGGATCATGGCGAAGTAGATCGTGCGATGTCACCAGATCAGCCCGATGTCGAAGACGTCCTGCGGCGGTTCTCAGAAGCGGGAATAGACATCGATGCATTGGGCCTCGAGCTACAAAACGATGGCGCAAAATCGTTCGTTAAGTCCTGGATCGAATTGATGGATGTTATCAGCGCAAAAGGTGCTGAACTGGCGCGGGTCGGATAGGCAACCGGGAGAAATCAATGCATTTCAGGATACATAGGGCTTATGGGAAACGCGACGCGGGCGACGGTATTCGCATCCTCGTTGGTACCGCCCCCATCACCAGCCCATGACCGGTCCACTCCGGCGCACTATGCACCTAGATAGAACTACGGTATTTGGACTGTGGGATGCGATGTCGCCGCGAAAGAACTTTTCGAGCAAAATCGTGGAAGCTGAAGCCAATCCGGCGTCGAGCCGTCGGGTAAAAGTGCCTCCGCTGGACGGAAAGGAGTGGACGACCATGAACGAAGACGACGCTGATGAGAGCCTCTTAGTTCTTATTGGAGAATTGCTCTATAAGAACCAGTTACTTCGTGAGGCCATTGCATCGAAGAACGAGGTTATCGAACTGATCATCAACCATTTGATGATTGCGGCCACATCCGCTTGCGCGTGTGGTGTTGCCAACCAACTAACGTTTGTCCGGAATACGGTAAAAGAGCGGGATGTCGAAGTTAGCGCGCCGCAAAAGGTACTGCTTCAACGAATTCTGCAATATTGTGACGCACCCGATCGACAGTGCGCAAATTCCCCTTGGGACGCGGCGATCAGAGCTGTAGAAAAATAGAGGTTGCCCCCTATGATTTCCGCGGTTTCTGAAAAGAATGCAGATCGTAAGATAACCCAACGAGAGCCAACCGTGTAGCGCGTCCCGGTTGAGGGCACTAACGAGACACATTACGAGGAGACGATTCTTATGAAACTGACATGGCACCGCAACAGCGGATGGGGCGGCGAGCTTACAGGTAAGAACTCGATACACGGAGGTGACCGATGAAGGCGATTGTTGCGACGGATCAGGCTGCGGGAACGGCCGGGGTGAAACTGGTGGAGCGGCCCGAGCCGCAGGCGGCGATAAACGACGTCGTTGTTCAGATTCATGCGTCGGGATTCACCGGGGATGAGCTGACGTGGCCCTCGACCTGGACCGATCGCGTCGGCCGTGACCGGACGCCTTCAATCCCCGGACACGAACTGGCCGGAGTGGTTACCGCTCTCGGCTATGGCACGACGGGGCTGTCGATTGGACAACGGGTGTTCGGCCTCACGGACTGGTATCGCGATGGCACGCTGGCGGAGTATGTGGCCGTCGAGGCGCGCAGTCTCACACCGCTTCCGGGCGACGTTGACTTCACGGTGGGCGCGGCCCTCGTGATGCCAGGCCTTACCGCGTGGCAGGGGCTGTTCGAGCATGGCCGGCTTCAGGCGGGGCAGAGCGTCCTCGTGCACGGTGCGGCCGGTGTAGTTGGTTCGATGGCGAGCCAGCTCGCACGTGAGGCCGGCGCATACGTCATCGGCACCGGGCACACGAGCGCCCGTCAGACGGCTCTCGACTTCGGCGCGCAGGAGTTCGTCGACCTCGATAACGACGCCCTGGAAGATATCGGCGGGGTCGATCTGGTCTTCGATGTCCTCGGCGGCGACATCGCGAAGCGGTCTGTGGGCCTGATTCGCGCCGGAGGAACGCTGGTGACCGTCACAGGCCCGACCGAGGCGCGGCCCTCTGGCGGCCTGACTATCGACTTCGTCGTCGTACCCGATCGCGCCCAATTGAATGACCTCGTCCAACGGCTCCGGCATGGTCGGCTGCGGACAAACATCGGCAACGTGGCTGCCCTCGACGATGCCGTTGCCGCCTTCAACCGGACCGGGCGAATCAAGGGAAAGACGATCATCCGCGTTCGTCCGTGAGGACTCGGGGACTGCCCAACTCCCACGCCGTATACTTTCCATACCTTCGCGAGTGGTGCTTGAGCATCGACGTGCTCAAGCACCGCGCGTCGGTGGGCCCAGCCGAGCCGAAAAACGCGCCTACTTCATTAAGGAGGAGTGCATAATGGCTATCATCTCGCGAGGCTTTTCCGGTCGACGCAGCGCAGAAGGCGCAACACTCCCGCCAGGTCAATATCTCACCACTGATTTTCCTGTCTTGTCTGCGGGACCAACACCACAAATAGCCCTTGATCGCTGGGAATTCACCATCGATGATGGCAGCAATGTCTTGAAGCGATGGGACTGGAAGTCATTTCGTGAGTTGCCCAGCGAAACGATTACCACTGATTTGCACTGCGTAACGCGGTGGTCGAAACTAGGCACTTCGTGGGAAGGTGTCTCGCTCGATGTGCTAGTTGCAGATCTAAAGACGGATTCGCCCCACGCCATGTTCCGTTCGTATGGCGATTACACGACGAACCTCCCCCTGAAAGATGTCATGAACAAGCAGGCCTGGATTGCCTTCAAATACGATGGTGCCGACCTCGCGCCGGAACACGGTGGCCCCGCGCGGCTTCTGGTTCCTCATCTTTATCTGTGGAAGAGCGCCAAATGGGTGAAGGGACTCAGCTTGATGCCGCACGACAAACCGGGATTTTGGGAGAGTCTCGGCTATCACATCTATGGTGACCCATGGAAGGAACAGCGGTACTCGGAAGAATGACGTGGCGTACCGCAAGCGTTGTCGGACTGCGCGACGAAACAGCGACCGCGCGGACCCTCGCGCTTGTGGCGCATGATTGGCCGGGCCACGTCGCCGGTCAGCACGTGGACGTGCGCTTGACGGCTGCTGATGGATATTCTGCGGTTCGATCCTATTCC
The DNA here is from genome assembly GCA_963838555.1 of uncultured Acidobacteriaceae bacterium. Classification (GTDB taxonomy): domain Bacteria; phylum Acidobacteriota; class Terriglobia; order Terriglobales; family Acidobacteriaceae; genus Edaphobacter. Next base: position 17,112 of record CAWIRK010000006.1, read on the forward strand.
ATTGCCTCGGCTCCGAGTTTGGATGGGCGTATTGAAATCACAGTCGAGCGACTGCCGAACGGCGAAGTCTCACCGTACCTGACGCAGGAAGTCATGGTCGGCGATGAGCTAGAATTGCGGGGCCCGATTGGCGGATGGTTCGTGTGGCGAAGCGACCAGACGGAGCCGATCCAATTGGTAGCTGGTGGCTCCGGCATCGTTCCTCTTATGGCTATGCTTCGCTCGCGTCGTTCGGCCGGCAGCAGCGCACCATTCCGATTGCTGTATTCCGTCAGGGAACCAGAGACGGTTTTTTACTGCGATGAACTGCGGGCATTATCAAATCAAGGCGACTCAGTAGTGATCACTTACGCGTACACGCGAGCGACTCCGAAGGATTGGCCGAGACCCGCCGGACGCATCGACGCACCACTCATTGCGACGGGTACGTGGACTTCGACTCTTCGGCCAACCAGCTACGTCTGCGGCCCGACCTCATTCGTTGAACATGCTACAGAAGTCCTGATCGCTGCCGGCCACGATCGCGAAAAGATCAGGACGGAGCGCTTCGGCGCCACAGGAGAACGGAAATGAATGAATCTTTTAACTACCTTGACGGTAATGCAGCCGCAGGTGAACTGAGCAGAATATTCGCAGTGGATATCACAAGCGCAGAAGGACAGTGTGCTAATTGCGGCGCAAAGAGGCGATTTGCCGAGGCGCATTTGTATTCACATTGCCCCGGCCTCGTCGCGCGGTGTGCGCTTTGCGGGCATGTACTGCTACGACTTGTGAACGTTCGGCAACGCGTACTCCTAGATCTTAGCGGTATGAAGCACTTAACCTTCTAGGCAGGCTGACAATAAAAACTGACTCCCTAGATGTGTTGCTTTTTGTGTGCTTTGGGCAAATGGAAACGAGGAACACTCGTTCCCGAGGATAAATTGTCAAGTATCAACGATTCGGTTGCTCGACTTTCGTCCTAGGAACTTATTGAAAATAGTGGCTCCGTGTCGGAGTTATTGAGGATTTGCGTTTTAGCTCGGCTGAAAGCCGTTTGAATCGGTTGTTCGGTCAGAGTTCATCGGGGTTTGCGAACATCGGGGATGCCATCCTCGATGCCCGTGACTATAGTTCAGGCACACTACTCCCTCAGCCTTCCGGGTGGTTGAGCTACGAGTTTGGGCAGTCGGATCAGGTTGTGCGCGGCGCAACTGAAGACTAACAGCCAGTCCACTTTCTTCACTCCGCGCAACTCGACCTGCCGCAGTGGGCCTCACTACTTCAGTCACCCTAAGCCCTTCTCGATCAGCCAACGGCGACTCAGGCTGATCGCGTAGCCGGGTTGGGGTGTGGTCCTTCGATCGAGGTTGCTGCTGCGGTTCTTGTCGATCTTGGTAATATGCGGCGTCACGTTCAACTCCGGCACCGTACGCACGAAGTCCTTGCTGTCGTAAGCCTTGTCGTCGCCCACGGTAATTCGGCGTGTACGGCCTTGCTGCTTCTCGGCCAACATCAACAATGCGGCACCACATTCCGCATAGCCGTCGGCGTGAGTCACCATCGCCGCGGCAATCAACCCGTTGCGGTTCTCTACGAAGCATGGCCAAGATAACTCAACCGAGACTCCTTGCCGTAGCTCTTCTTGTATAACCGCGCGTCGGGATCGGTAGTGGATTCATGTGTCTTGTTGGAGCGTTTATGACCGTGGAAGTTCGCACTCGTCTCTTGTCGTGTGATCGTCGGCTTCGGCTGCGGGGCCAACCAATCGACTACCAGTCTGTTGGCACTCGGCCCGTCAGAGCTCGGAGATTTGGCGGCTCCAGTGCTTTTCCAGTTGGACAGTCGACTTTCAATGCTGATAAAACGATTCCGACGCGAGCCGCTTGGAACGCTCAGATTCTGCCTATCCAAACGACTCCTTGAATTGGCAAAATGGATACAGATCCCTGGCTACGAGGTCGCCCAGAATTTGTTGCAGGGCCGATCTCCTCAGATCTTGTGGCGCCAGTCTTAGGGCATGGATATTACCTGCAGTCGGAATTGCCTTGTCGGTGCGCCCGTTCTAAGATAAATGCGCAGTGGTTTCCAGGAAATTTGAAAGCTGAACCGCAACGCCCAGCTTCGCCGAACCGACAGTCTCCTCCATGGTGAACTTCATGAAAGTCTCACTCGACAAGATCGCACTCGGCATTACCGACGACGAAGTCCCACTCGGAAGCCACCTCATCCACTTCTGGCGAACTAACGACGAATTCGAGCGCGGAGTTCGATTTCTCGAACTCGGGATCGCGGATCAATCCCAGTATTGCGTCCTTTTCGGTCATAACGAAGCGAACCAACGAGTTTTAGAGATTCTGCGGGCGAGAGGCTGTGAACTTAACCGTATCCTTCATGACGGACGACTCGTCATTTTGCGCCGCGAATCCTCGGCATCGGAGACACTGGCGAAAATCGACGCTGCTTTTTCTGATGCCGTGGCCAAGGGGGCAACGACGATCAGGTACCTGGGCAATCTTGGGATGGGCCAGGCTGCCTTGCCGTGCAGGGGAGCGGACGAGGTCGTTGAACTTGAGACTGGCGCCACTGCTCTCGCGGTTCGCTATCCGTGTGTAATCGTGTGCATGTATGACGTGAATACAGTCTCTGGTCGTCTTGTTCTAGACGGTGGGTTTGGAACACACCCTTTGACCGTTTGCGGTGGTGCGTTGCGGCACAATCCGTACTACGTGACAGAGGACAAAACGATAGGGGCGTAGCGCCTCCAAAATATGACCGCCAAGACACAATCAGCTACCCAGACTAACGAACCGCTAGACCTGCGAATGCTGATTGAAACGATTCCTGCGATGGTAGTGTGCGCCCTGCCCGATGGTTCAGTCGAGTTTGCGAACCGCGCTTGGCAGGAATATACGGGCGGCTCATTGCAACAGCTGAGCGGTTCGGGCTGGCAGACCGCCATCCACCCTGACGATGTTCGAGGCTTCGTGGAAGAGTGGAAGACGAGCCTGCCAACCGGCAAACCATTCGCGACTGAAGCGCGCATGCGGCGCGCCGATGGCCAATACCGCTGGTTCCTAATCAGGAAGGCTCTAGCGGTTCCCCCAAGCAGTGGTGCCGACTCATCCTTGCGTACCTTGATCGCTTGTGAGGACATCAACGACCGCAAACAGGCTGAGGCTAAGCAGCAACAAAGCGAAATCCAGCTACAGGCGTTCTTTGAAAACAGCCCCAACATGATTTTCTTGAAGGATCGGGAGGGTCGATATCTCTACGCCAACCGCGAGTTCAAGCGGGTTCGACACATCACCGAAGAAAACATCAACGGTAAGACGGACGACGAACTGTTTCCGGCCGAACAGGCTTCGTTCTTTCAGGCCAGTGATCGACAGGTGCTGGAAGCGGGTGTGCCGATAGAGTTTGAACAGGCCACAGTCCAGAACGACGGGCAGCATACGGGTATTGTGCAGAAGTTCCCTCTCTTCAACGCAAATGGCGAGATCTATGGGATCGGCGGAATTGTCACGGACATTACTGAACATAGACGTGAAGTGTCGGCCCGCCAGTACATCGAAGAGAGCTATCGCCTGGTGGTAGAAACGGCAAGTGACGCCATAGTCAGCATGGATGAGACTGGCGCAATTCGATTTGCGAATCCATCCACTATAAGAATCTTTGGTTACGATCCGACGGAATTGATCGGGAAGCCACTGACTATGTTAATGCCGGAGTTCATGCGCGAGATACACGAGACTGGTTTCAGGCGCTACCTGGCTAATGGCCAGCGGCACCTAAACTGGCACGGTACGGAACTCACTGCGTTGCGGAAGAATGGCGAAGAATTCCCGGTGGAAGTCTCGTTTGGTGAATTGACCAGAGATGGTCATAAGGTATTCACCGGCTTTATCCGCGATATCAGTGTGAGAAAACACGCGCAGGAGGAGTTGCGGGCAAGCGAGCGCAGCCTCCGTGAACTGACGGAAACCATTCCACAGATGCTTTGGAGCGCCGAACCAGACGGAGCAATTGACTATTGTAACGAGCGCGTACTGGACTATACGGGATTATCTGCGGAACAGATGCGAGGCGCTGGTTGGATGAAGAACGTTCATCAAGACGACGTTGACAAAATGGCAATGGCATGGTCGGCAGCTGTTTCAAGCGGCCAGCCATTTCAGCACGAATTTCGCTGCCTGAGAGCTGCGGACCGCGCTTATCGTTGGTGCATTTCGAGGGCTCTACCGCTGCGAGATGAAAGCGGTCGAATTATCAAGTGGTTCGGAACCGTCGTGGATTTGCATGATTGGAAAGAGGCTCAACAAGCTTTGCAGATGACCCAAGCGGAACTTGCGCGTGTTTCCAGGCTGACGACGATGGGCGAATTGGCAGCATCCATCGCCCATGAAGTCAACCAACCCTTAACTGCCGTTACCAATAATGGCAGTGCATGCCTGAGACTGCTCGCCAATCGTAGTCTCGACCCTGAAGTTCTCCGGCGAGTTCTCGAAGAAATTGTTGCCGATGGCACTCGTGCGAGTGCTGTCATAGCTCGGATTCGCGCATTCATAAAGAAGGCACCTACAGAAAAGGGTCAACTGGATATAAACGAGGTCATTCGGGAGGTGCTGGCTCTAGCTGGCCATGAGCTTCACAAGAATCAAGTCTCAGTCGACTGCCAATTGGCAAGGACACTACCGCTCGTTCGGGCCGATCGCGTTCAGTTGCAGCAGGTTCTGCTGAACTTGATCATAAATGGTATAGAGGCCATGATGGGGGTGACCGTTCAACCTCGCGCACTCTGTGTGGAGTCCCGGGTCGACGAATCTGGCAATGTGTTGGTTGCGGTACGCGACTCGGGCACGGGCCTCGGTCCGCAGGCAGATCGTTTATTCACTCCTTTCTTTACAACAAAGGCAAATGGTATGGGGATGGGCTTGCCCATTAGTCGCTCACTCATCGAAAATCATGGCGGACGACTGTGGGCCACCGCCAACTCTCCCCACGGTGCCGTGTTTTGGTTCACAGTGCCAGCGGCCGGCGAGAATCCTTCATGAGTGGGGCACCAGTGGTCTTTGTTATAGACGATGATACATCGGTACGTTCTTCGCTCAAGTTCCTCTTAAGTACGGTGGGCCTGCAGGCAGAAACCTTTGATTCAGCTGATAGTTTCCTGCACAAAAAGCCGCCTTATGTTCCCAGCTGTCTTGTGCTGGACGTGAGGCTACCAGGATTGAGTGGACTCGATTTCCAACGCGAGCTTGCGGCGAGGAATATCAATATCCCGATAATCTTTCTCACCGGGCACGGCGACATTCCGATGAGCGTTCGTGCGATCAAAGCCGGGGCGGTCGAGTTTCTTACCAAACCATTCCGTGACCAGGATCTTCTGGATGCTGTTCGCGTCGCACTCGATCGGGACCGTGCCAGGCGCGAACGGGACAAGGACGTGGAGGAGCTTCGGAAGCGCTTCAACTCTTTGACTTCTCGCGAGCAGGAGGTTGTTTCCATGGTCATTGCGGGAATGCTCAACAAACAAATAGCCGCTGAACTCGGAACCGCGGAAAGCACCGTAAAGGTTCAACGCAGCCGAGCGATGGAGAAGATGCAAGCGTCATCGCTTGCCGAATTGATAAAAATGATCGAGAAGGTCAAACCCTCGAAAGAAGCCTCGTAAGCCAAAGTTTACGCGCATCCTCCTTTTTGCCCATCCAGAAGTACCAACACCCCATAGATTTCTCTCCCCTCTAGGAATACCGTGAATTCAGTTGGAGTTGAGAGTGATAAAGAATCTAATCTCGGTTGTTGACGACGATGTGTCCGTGCTCCGGGCCACAACACTGCTCATCGAGTCTTTTGGGCTTCGAGTTGCAGGGTTCGAATCTGCAGATGCTTTTCTGAAGTCTGACCTGTTGCACGAGACATCCTGTCTCATCGTTGACGTCCGAATGCCTGGTATGAGTGGGCTACAACTTCAAAACCATCTCGCAACAATGAGCCGCAAAATCCCAATCATTTTTGTCACAGCTTACGACGATAAAGCGTCCCGTCGGCAGGCATTGCAAGCTGGCGCCGTTGCATTCCTCGGGAAGCCGTTTACTGACGAGATTTTACTTCAGACAATTGGTTCAGCTTTACGGGGACAATTGGGAGTACGAAAGAATCTCATATCGCTAGTCGACGACGACGAGTCCATTCGTAGGACCACAACACTGCTTATCGAGTCTTTTGGCTTTCGCGCAGCGACCTTCGAATCTGCCGAAAGGTTCCTGAAGTCTGAACAGTTGCACGAAACATCCTGCCTGATCATTGACATTCAGATGCCCGGCATGAATGGGCTACAACTCCAGAGTCAGCTTGCCGCCGCGGGCTACAAGGTTCCTATCATCTTCATCACCGCATACGACAAGGAAGAATCGCGTCAGCAAGCATTGCAAGCCGGCGCCATCGCATTTCTAAGCAAGCCGTTTAATGACGAACTCTTGCTCGAAACTATTCGCGCAACCTTGCGAGATGGTGAATGAAGGAGCACCGATTCTCACTCCCGTTCACTAGCTTCGGACGCGGGCGATGTTCCCCGATGAATGATTTTGCCTAAAGCAATATTCCTTACGTGGAGGCAAGTATGAATTCAAAAACCGCACAACTCACCGAGAATGGGACAGAGATTGTCCGTCTGTTCGCACGGTTTGCGCTAGGAGCCTCCTTTCTATCCGCTGTGGCTGATCGTTTTAGCTTATGGGGGCCATATGGTGCAAAGAATGTATCTTGGGGAGATTTCGCTCATTTCGTGGAGTACACGGGCGCGGTGACGCCTCTCTTCCCCAGTTCATTGACAGTGTCGTTTGCATGGGCAGCTACCATCGCGGAGACACTCTTTGGGATATTGCTCATCGCAGGCTTCAAAACACGAATGACCTCCGTCCTTTCCGGTCTTCTTCTTTTGTCATTTGCTATGGGCATGGCCACAGGTCTTGGCATCACGACGCCATTCGACTATTCGGTCTTCTCGGCGGCCGCGGCAGCATTCTTACTGGCGTTCTGGGAGCCTGACAGATTCACGTTGGACAAGCTCCTGAATCGATCACGAACAACACTAACTTCGATAGCGTGAACGCGTAATAGACACAGCGAATTCAAGGAGCGAGAGCGCGACCCCAGGAGAGCCGTTTGCTGTCCATGATGTGAGCAGATGCCATCGCGAAGATGGTTCAGTGTGCAGTAGAGGCGTTTACCGTCATTCGATAGAGAGATATAGCTTAGTTTGATTGGAGGTGCGATATGCCACCACCGAAACCCGTAAAGATATTGTTGGTCGATGACCACCCAATTTTTCGCGAAGGGTTGAGTATGGTCATCCAATCGCAGCCTGATTTGCTCCTTGTCGGTCAGGCGGAGAACGTGGAGGATGCTTTTTCTCAGTTTCGTCGCGTCCGCCCCGACGTGACGATTATGAATCAGAGACTTGGCGGCGCGAGCGGTACGGATGCGCTGATTGCCATTCGGAAGGAAAGCCCTCGAGCGATCGTGATGATGCTGACCACTTCCAAAAAAGATATGGACGTACGCCGTGCGCTCAATGCGGGGGCTGCAGCCTATGTTTTGAAGAACACCCCAAAAGCAGAGATGCTGCGCGTGATCCGTTGGGTCTCTGAGGGCCGTAGACACATCCCTTCCGAGGTAGCGAGCACAATCGCAGAACATCTAGGACAGGAGGAGCTTTCTCCACGGGAGAGCTCGGTCCTGACGCTGATCCGAGATGGCTATCGGAACAAACAGATCGCCGGATGCTTAGGAATTTGCGAAACGACGGTCAATTTCCATATCAGGAACATCGTCGAAAAGCTCCAGGCAAATGACCGGACCCACGCCGTGACCATCGGCTTTCGACGTGGCCTCTTGGAACTCGAATAGACAGCAGAACAACGCTCCTATAGAAAAATTCAGGCCTCCGGCTCTTCTGAACGTCAGCCAATTTGTCCGGTTTGATGATTAGCCTACAAGTGTTCCGCGCTCTCGACCTTTTGCGTTAGCGATTTGAGTGTTTCAACGGCATCCTGGTGAGCGTAAGAAGTCAGGAAGACGCCTTCACTTGCAAAAAAAGGAGGATTTGTCATGCGGCTCGATGGACTGTCTCTTACGTATAGAAGCCCCTATCTCTTTCGTTTGCGGCCAACGTTTAGGGAGATGCGTGCCCGTCTCGAGGAACGCGTAGCTGAGCGTACGCGAATTGCCCAAGACCTACACGATACAGTGCTGCAAGGCATTGTCAGCGCAGCTATGCAGCTAGATGTTGCAGTGGACCAGCTACCCGCGAATTCGCCTGCTAAGCTGCGATTAAGCCGTGTTCTCGAATTGATGAGACACGTCATGGAAGAAGGCCGCAACGCGGTTCGAGGACTCCGTTCATCTAATTCAGACTCCGACGATCTAGGGCAGGCATTTTCCCGAATCCCGCCAGATTTGGGCATCGAAGTGCCAATTGATATTGATTTTCGGGTCATTGTGTTGGGTTCGGCCCGAAAACTACACCCGCTCATTCGTGACGAGGTCTATCACATCGGCCGGGAACTATTGGTGAATGCATTCCGCCACTCCCGAGCCAGCTGCATCGAAGTCGAGCTTGAGTATGCCCCCAAGCGCCTCAGGATAGTCGTCCGCGACGACGGTTGCGGGATCGATCCTCAAGTGCTGCGTGCGGGACGCGAGGGACATTGGGGGCTCCCGGGTATGCGCGAACGGGCGGAAAAAATTGGCGCCAGACTCAGAGTTTGGAGCGGCGCGGACGGAACAGAAGTCGCGCTGTCCGTCCCTAATTCCATCGCCTTCGAATCCGGAATGGTCGAGAAATTAGCAGGGTGTTAGGAGACGACGAAATGCAAGATCGCGCTGTTGATCCGGTCGTAACGCATCTCGTAGCAGGCTACGTTTGGCTCGTTCGACCGGGAGTTGGTCGAGCGCAAGACTTTTCTGGAATGCTCCGGGTTTCAATTTGGGAGCTCATCTGTTTATTTTTGGTGAGACCGACAAAGGAAAGCTTCTCCGTGAAAAGGGCCAATCGCGTGCCAGATAATGAATGCACGCCGGAACAGTTTCTCATCGCGCCCTTCCAGTTAGATAAAACAAATCTTGCTAGCTCTCCGAAGAATCCGATCACGCGATGGCTCAGGATTGTAAGGGGATATTGGCGGAATGTTGCTCAAAGGTAAACGTCTCGGGTCTTATGGCATTCGAATTTGAAGCTTGGCCCAAAGACAACCTGCAGAAGACAACGGGTCACACCTGCATATTTTCACGGTCATGAAGTTATATCGCAGCTCGGATACTTGTAATGATCTTCAACTTCCATTGTGAGTGATATGGAAGGGGAGGCAGGACATCTCTCCCGTTCAACAGAGAAGGCTCAATATCACGCTACACGGGGGGTTCTTCCCAAGCGGACTTAACGGGGCGATCACCACTAGTTCTGCTCCAGCAACGGAAGCGAACCTGTCCTGATTGACATGGATAGGCCGGATCGCGGCTGGACGCGCGTCCAGGTGCGCTCCGGTTGTGACTGCGCGGAAGCGTTGATAATTACAGGTGCACACCCAAGAACGAGTCATAGTTCCATGCCTACAGCAACTTGTATTGTTCGAGACCTAAACATTTCTATAGGGAGTCGCGGTTTATCGCGGCTTAGTCTCTAGAAGGCGCGATTCACGCGCCGAAGGAGAGTTTGGATGTCGAACACGATTACGCCGACCGTTTTCTATCGCACGCTTAACCTGGAGGGGCTGGAAATCTTCTATCGCGAAGCCGGTCCCCCGGATGCTCCCACCGTTCTGCTCTTGCACGGCTTTCCGTCGTCTTCTCATATGTTCCGCAATCTGATTCCCATGCTTGCGGATAATTATCATGTCGTTGCCCCAGACTTCCCTGGATATGGCGAAAGCTCAGCACCGTCGGTCAACGATTTCGACTATTCCTTCGAGCGGTTCGCGACTGTGACCGAAAAGTTCACCGAAAAGCTGAATCTTTCTTCATATGCGCTATACCTCTCGGACATAGGTTCATCGGTTGGCTTCCATTTAGCTGTCATGCATCCCGAACGCGTGACCGCTATGATCGTCCAAAACGGGGACGCCCATGTTGAAGCCATAAATAAGGAGTTCTTAAAAACGGGATTACTTGACTATTGGGAAGATCGGAGCGAAAAGAACGCTCAAGTTCTACTCGACTGGCTTCTGACGATTGAAGGAACCAAGTGGCATTATCTGCATGGTGTCAGCGATCCGTCGAAGATCAGCCCTGACAATTGGGTGATCGACCAGGCTTATCAGGACCGACCGGGGAACAAGGATATTCAACTTGCAATCCTCTACAACGCAAAAAGGAATCTGGATGCCTATGCCGATTGGCAGGAGTATTTCCGTAAACAACAGCCCCCCACGCTGATCACTTGGGGCAAAAACGATGGAATCTTTACGGTCGAGGGCGCTGAGCTCTATAAAAGAGATATTCCCAGTGCAGAACTCCATCTTCTCGACACGGGCCATTTCGCGTTGGAAGAAGAAGTGGATCGGATTGGGTCGTTGATGCATGAGTTTCTCGACCGAACAATAAACAAGAAATAAGTATTGAAAGGGCGTTGCCAAGAGATCTCTTTTGATTTTGGGTCCTCTCCATCGGATATGCAATGGAAGGACCCGGAATTGAAAGTTAGATGCAACGCTGCCCTTGGTCACAGCCTTGGCTCATGGAAACAGAAGTGATCGTCAAAGAGAAATGCAAGGAATTGATTCAATGCCAGAAAATATAGCGTCACAACAACAAAGCGCAAAACATCTCGCTGCACGAGCCGTAATGGCATATCGTGCGGGATTTCCGGTCGCGCTGCTTTCGGTTACTAGTAGTGGCGAGCGCCCCAGCGGTATCGTATGCGACTGGAAGGGCCAGCGTGACTCGTTTCACAATGACGCGAAGCTGCTAGGCAGAGCCTTCGCCTTCGTCTACGTCGGATCCATCGTGGACCAGGCAAACAGTGATCCGATTTCGGATGGGTTGCGCAAAGAGCTCGTATCCGACATGTCGAGTGCGCTTAACGCGCGGCAAACTGCGGTCGATTGGGGTGTCGCCAAAGCAGTGACAGACACTAATCCCTTTGCGCATACCGGGTACAAGTTGGCCTCGCGGCTTCTGCGAACGGATCAACCGCTGATCGAATCTCTCGCTCGCGAGTTGAGGTCCCAAGGCACGATCGAAGGCGACGCTCTGAGGAAGTGGTTGGACGCCAATGCAAGCCCGCTCAATTTTGACGAATTGGAAACAAACACGACGTACTGAAAACAACATTGACCGGCTCTATCCCTCCCGGCTAGTCGAAGAGTACCGGAAGACGGTCCGCGGTCTGTACAAGACACGTTACGGTGAAGACGGTTTCAGCCGTCTCCTGGATCGCCATGGGTTATTTGCTTTCTGCTGCGAATGCCTGATCGACAGGCTCAGGTGCGGGCATTGTCTCTTTACTGAGTGAATCCCAACCGGGAAGCTCACGAGAACCAACGATCAGTCTCACTCCGTCCCGCAAGCGAATGTAGGTGCGCACCCACGAGGCGAAAACCGAAACGCGATTTCGGAAGCCAATGAGAAAAAATATGTGGACGCCCATCCATGTCAACCACGCAAGAAGTCCGCTCCAGTTCGCTCGAAAAGGCCAGCGAATCTCAGCAACCGCTGCCTTCCGCCCGATCGTCGCAATGTCTACCTTTATCGAAGTAGCGGAAGCCGGGAGAGTTCTTGACGACATCTGGAGCTTGCACAAGGTGCTTAATGCGTCTTCCCGCGTATACACCCATCTGCATTGCAGGCTGCGCTACGCCGGGGATCGCAGTGCCATCTTGCTCCAGATACGCGAGATCGCCACAGACGAAGACGTTAGGCAATCCTTTAGGGTTCAAGAACTGGTCTACCGGAACCCGACCGCGCTTATCGACGTCAAGACCGAGCATTCTTCCCAGAGGAGACCCTTGAACTCCAGCGGCCCAAAGCGTACAGGCGCTTTCAATCCTTTCGCTACCGACCATCACATAGCCAGGTCGGACATCTGTGACGTGAAAGCCGGTACGAACCTGAACGCCTAAGGCTTCGAGTTGTTGCACGGCTTTCTGGCGGAGTTCCTCTGGATACGCTGCCAAAATAGAGGTCGAACCTTCGAGGATGCAGACCTCTGTTGACGATGTGTCGATATGCCGGAAGTCTCGCAGCATGTAGAGATTCGCAATATCGGAGATCGCTCCGGCAAGCTCAACCCCCGTGGGACCACCCCCGATGATGACAAATTTCAGCGGGGCGTGGGAGCCGGTCTCGACCATCTGCCGTTCGGCGAGTTCGTACGCGAGCAGCACCCTTCTGCGGATCTCAGTAGCGTCTTCAATGGTTTTGAGGCCGGGCGCAATGCCTGCCCACTCTTCCTTTCCGAAGTAGCTGTGTGTTGAGCCGGTGGCGACGATCAGAAAGTCGTAAGGAAGTTTGATACCAGTTTTCAAGACCACAGTTTGAGCGACAACATCAATCTGACAAGCTTCCTCCATGAGCACTTCGACATTATTGTGATTGCTGAGGATGGAACGGATTGGCTGTGCAATATCCCCGGGACTTAACACGGCGAGCGCGACTTGGTAAAGCAACGGGTGAAATGTGTGGTGGTTATTGCGGTCGATGATCGTGACATCGACGTGGGCGGAGCCCAGGGTCTTGGCGGCATTCAGCCCCGCAAAACCCGCGCCCAGGATGATCACCTTCGGACGCGATTTGGAACTTTGGGAGTCAGTCATTTGGTCGGCCTCGGAATCGACAATTCAAAATGGGTGATGCGTCAAGACTAGCTTCGACTTTATGGGGAGCAACGCCCAGTTCGACCATTGAGATCGACGGTGGTTCACCTATCGATTTCTCTAGGCAGTTCGACTGATCGAAATGCGCCCTATCGGAAATGACAGTTCGAGCTGATTGGTGCCGGACCTGATAGCGGCGAACGGGGTAAGCAAACCAAACTACAAAACCTGACTGAATCGGAGCAGAGCCTGAAGATAACTGTAGGCATGCTTCAACTCTGCATTGTGATCATGGGTCTTGAACCGAACCTGCCTCGGTGTTTTTCGAGTGACGATGCCGTTCAAGGAGATAAACGTGAACAACGCGAATGCGATTCGCACCCCACAGGCGATCCCATGTCCCGAAGCGACTGACCTCGACCCCGACTACCATCCGTGCGCGAAAACGAATCGCCGAGCCGTTTTGTTGATTACGATCTTGGGTTCGTCTCTCGCGTTCATGGACGGCTCCATTGTGAACGTTGCATTGCCGACGCTTCAGCGGGCCTTCCATGCTGGTGCGTCATCGGTGCAGTGGGTCGTGCAAAGCTACGCACTCTTCTCTGCCGCACTTCTCCTGTTCAGTGGAGCTCTTGGCGACCAATTTGGCAGAAAGAAGATCTTCGTGCTGGGCGTGGCGTTTTTCACGGCATCTTCTCTTGGCTGTGCCGTTGCGAACTCTCTTCCGTTCCTGATCGTATGGCGATCCCTGCAAGGAGTAGGAGCCTCGCTTCTCATTCCGCAATCGCTCGCGATCTTATCGGCGGCCTATCCTACCGAGGATCGTGCCTCAGCCATCGGCACTTGGTCGGCGTGGACCAGCGTCTTCGCAGCCTTGGGGCCAGTGGCCGGAGGGTGGTTGATACAGTCTCTCAATTGGCGCTGGGCATTTGCAATCAACCTTCCGGTTGCCGTTTGGATCTTCTTTCTCCTGCCGAAGCTTCGCGAGAGCGAATCAGATTTCAGCCTCGAAAGTCTAAGGAAGCTTGACCTGACGGGGACGCTTCTTAATACCCTAGGGCTGGGAGCTGTTGTCTATTCGTTATCGTTCGCTTCGGAATACGGGTGGAACAGTCTCCAAAGCAGTGGAACCTTCGTTTTCGGCCTGCTGCTGATCGTGGCATTTCTTGTGACCCAGTCACGGCGAGAGAACGCACTCATGCCACTCTCGCTGTTCCAGAATCAGCGATTCCTATCGGTGAACATCCTTACGTTTCTACTCTACGGAGCGTTTGGCGTGACTTTCTATATGGTTCCGTTCTTCGCAATTCAAATCAAACATCTGGATGCCGTAGCGACAGGGGCTGCATTTTTGCCAGGCATTGCAGTGATGTTTATTTTTGCGAGCCGCATCGGACGAATGAGTGCCCGCTTCGGCGAGCGGCCATTCCTGATCATTGGGGCCATTGCCTCGGCAGCGGGGATCGCGCTTTTCGCTATCTTTGCTAGGCAGCCGGGCTACGCAACTTCTCTGTTGCCGGGAACGGTTGGCCTCGGTCTGGGCATCACGATCGGTCTGGCGCCGCTCGCGAATGTCGTTATGACTTCGGTTCCTGACGGCAAGAGCAGTTTGGCGTCCGCTGTAAATAACTCGGTTTCAAGACTCGCGGGGCTACTAGTTTTGTCCGGACTGTTTCTTGTTCTGTCTCACGCATTTGACCATTCCTTCGCTCACAAATTGTCGAGTTCTTCTTTGCCGTCGAGCGCCAAAGAGAGACTCTATGCGGAACGGTCTCTCATGGCCGCTGCCGAGATTCCAAACACACTCAACGGTAAGGAGAAGCAGACGGCGGCGGCGATTCTCGCAGACTCCTACACGGACGGATACGAATTGGTGATGTACTGCTGCGCTGTTGCCGCTCTGCTTTCGGCCTTGCCTGTTATCCTCTGGTGGCGCGGAGCTGGAGAGAAAGTGCAAGTAAGAGAAATACGGACAGAGAATCTAGGGCAAAAACGACAGCAGCTCGCGTAGGAGCGTTTCTGGTTGTTCTTCGATCACCCAAGTGACCGGAAGCGGAAATGGCGCCGCCACGAACATTCTCAGCAACGCTTTGCATCATCGGAACCATAAACCCACCCATCATTTTGTCGGGTTCTGAGTAGGCCTCGACGTACGTATCGAGCTCTTTCGAAACCGATTTGAGTTACCCTAACTGCAGAACGGAGAAGCCCTTGTCCGCGTGAATCTCATTAATATTCATGCCAATACACGTCCGCATCTGTCACGAAGTGAACCTGTTGATCTGACGGCTGTCTCATGCAGAGTTTTGCTGAAACAGCTCTTTGCTCCAATACTTGGAGGAGATGAAAGGGCAATACATTTGGAGCGTCCGTTGGTACGGATTCATCGAGAGAGTACAGCTTCCAAAACCGACACGCCCCTCTTTATCTCACTTGCATTACACCCTGCGAAGCCCAGAAACAACGCGGGCTTCTGCTCGTACTTGCTAACAAATGAGGAGATTGGAATTACTTCCAATCCCAGCTGTTCTGCCCGTCGCGTCAACACCATTTCGGTAACACCTGTTTTGATCCAGGCCACGGTACACATCCCAGATTGCGCGTGCTCCACATCGAGCAAACCGGAAAGACGCCTATTCGCTTCTTCTGCAAGGAGCTGCGAACGCTCCGAGTAGACCTGCCTCATCTTTCTAACGTGGTGGCCGAAGTGACCTTCGTTGATGAATTCCGTCAGCACGGCCTGATCTAACGTCGGAGCATGGCGATCGATGAAGCTTCGTGCAATTCTAAATGCTTTGACTAACCGTTCCGGAACAACGATGAAGCCAATGCGAAGAGCGTTGAAGAGCATCTTCGTAAATGTTCCAACATAAATGACCGATCCAGATCGATCGAGGCTGTGCAGTGACGCAAGCGGCTTCCCGGAATAGCGATATTCCGCGTCGTATTCATCTTCGATAATCCATGCCCCCGCTCGCACGGCCCAGGATAGAAGTTCGACTCGTCTCTCTGCTGACATGACAGCGCCAAGGGGAAACTGATTGGCTGGCGTTACGTACACCAGACGGGCGGCGGGAGATGACTTTATCCCTCTTGCAACATCTATACCGTCCCCATCGACAGGAACGGGAATCACACTCGCGCCAGCGCTCTGAAAGACTTGAGAAGCTCCAGGGTACCCAGGATCTTCCATCCAGACCTCGTCGCCGGGATCGAGAAGCACTCGCGCCAAGAGGTCCAACGCCTGCTGCGCGCCCGATGTGACGATGATCTGTTCAGCAGAACAACGTACTCCGCGGGAGTGGCCCACATATTCCGCGATGGCTCTTCGCAGCGGTGCATAGCCACCCGCATCACCATTCCCATACAAAGAACGCGGTGCTTTGCGATAAACGCGCGCCGCGATCCGCGCCCACAGTTCGATTGGAAACAGGTCGATAGCCGGCTCGTTGCCCCTAAACGCCTTACCGATCGAATGCGAAGCTGGAAAGAAAAATGTGGTCTTAAGAAGACTCTGCGTGCGCTTTGCTATAGTCGCTCTGGAGATTAGCTGCCGGGAAGATCTCTGTTTAGCCGGAGAGGTCATCTCCCACCCTGGAGCGGGTAGGACAAATGTTCCAGCACTCACTTCAGAAGAAACGAATCCCTCAGCCTGAAGTTGCTGAAATGCCATCACGACTGTACCTCGGGCAAGGCCGTATTGTGCTGCCAGGTTTCTCGTGGACGGCAATCTGGCTCCAGATTTCAATCGGCCATCAATAATTGCGGAGCGCAGCTCAGTATAGAGCCAGCGCCACATCTCCTGGCCATCCTTCCGTGGTTCTAAGACCAGGTCTTGAAATGTCTCTATTTTTGGCACTTATTTTAGACACCTAGCATGGACTAGTCATCCTGATGATTATGGACCATCCGGCTACTCCATAGCAATATACCCTGACTATGGAAGGAGAATACGTGGTGAAGATGAGATTGGAGCCGGCGAAGGTTTCACCCGCTGCCTACCATGCGATGCTCGGACTAGAGAGCTTCGTAAATAAGTCATCGAAGCTTGAAGTATCTCTCTTGGACCTGGTCAAGATGAGAGCCTCCCAGATCAATGGGTGTGCTTTCTCCATTGATACGCATTCCAAAAACGCGCGTGTGAATGGTGAGACGGAGCAACGTCTCTACGCCTTGTCTGCATGGCGAGAAACGACCTTCTTTACCAACCGCGAACGCGCGGCTCTCGCATGGACCGAAGCGCTAACCCTTATCACGGAAGGCCACGCACCGGATGAAGTCTATGCCGAAGTCCGGAAGGAGTTTGGCGAAAAAGAACTGGTCAACCTCTCATTGGCGATCATCACGATCAACGGTTGGAATCGACTTGCGATAGGTTTCCGCAAGATCCCAGGTGAGTATCAGCCACACAAGATCGGTTAAGCCGGTTATCGCAGCACATCACCGAAAGGACAGAAGCGATGCATAACATGAAGAACCTCATCCTCTCTCTATTTATCTTTACCTTCGGATTTGCCACGGCAACGCATGCCCAGCAAGTGAATGCGCTCTTTACGAAACGGCTTCCGGAAGCGCCGGGTAAAGAGATTGAAGTCATTACTGTCGATTACGCCCCAGGAGCCGTCGGCGTGGTCCACCGGCATGATGCGCATTCGGTTGTCTATGTTCTCGAAGGGGAGGTTGAGATGCAGGTTCGTGGAGGCATGCTTCAGCGGCTTGGTCCCGGGCAGGTATTTTACGAATCACCTGAAGACGTTCATACCGTAAGCCGTAACACAAGTAAGACGAAGCCAGCGAGGTTCGTCGTATTTTTGATCAAAAATGAAGGAGCACCGATTCTCACTCCCGTTCACTAGCTTCGGACGCGAGTAATGTTTCCCGATGAAACCATTTTGCCTACAGCAATATTCCTCACGTGGAGGCACGTATGCATTCAACAACCGCACAGTCCACCGAGAATGGGACAGAGATTGTCCGTCTGTTCGCACGGTTTGCGCTAGGAGCTTCCTTTCTATCCGCTGTGGCTGATCGTTTTGGCTTATTGGGGCCATACGGAGCAAAGAACGTATCCTGGGGAGATTTCGCTCATTTCGTGCGGTACACGGGCGCGGTGACGTCTCTCTTCCCCAGTTCATTGACGGTGTCGTTTGCATGGGCAGCTACTGTGGCGGAGACACTCCTTGGAATATTGCTCATCGCAGGCTTCAAAACGCGATTGGCCTCTGCCCTCTCCGGTCTTCTTCTGCTGCTATTTGCTATGGGCATGGCCACAGGTCTTGGCATCAAGACGCCATTCGACTATTCGGTCTTCTCGGCAGCCGCTGCAGCATTCTTACTGGCGTTCTGGGAGCCTGACAGATTTACGTTGGACAAGCTCCTGAATCGATCGCAAAACTGAGATCCGATCATAAATAACACTAACTTCGATAGCGAGAACTCTCCGCGTAATAGAGGACAGCGAAATTCAAGGAGAGCCGTTGCTTTACATGATGTGACAGATGCCGTCGTGAGATGGTTCAGTGTGCGGTAGAGTCGTTTACCGCCATTCGATTGAGAGATAAATAGCTTAGTTTGATTGGAGGTGCGGTTATGCCGTCACCGAAATCCGTAAAGATATTGTTGGTAGATGACAACCCGATTTTTCGCGAAGGTTTGAGTACGGTCATCCAGTCGCAACCTGATCTGTTCCTTGTCGGTCAGGCGGAGAGCGCGGAGGATGCTCTTTCTCAGTTTCGTTGCATCCGCCCAGATGTGACGATTATGGGTCAGAGACTTCCAGGCGCTAGCGGTACCGATGCGCTGATTGCCATTCGGAAGGAAAGCCCTCGAGCGATCGTGATGATGGTGAGTACTTCGAAACGAGATATGGACGTACGCCGTGCGCTCAATGCGGGGGCTACCGCCTATGTTTTGAAGAACACCTCAAAAGCAGAGATGCTACGCGTGATCCGTTGGGTCTCTGAGGGCCGTAGACACATCCCTTCCGAGGTAGCGAGCACAATCGCAGAACATCTAGGACAGGAGGAGCTTTCTCCACGGGAGAGCTCGGTCCTGAGGCTGATCCGAGATGGCCATCGGAACAAACAGGTCGCCCACTGCTTAGGAATTGCCGAAACGACGGTCAATTTCCATATCAGGAACATCGTCGAAAAGCTCCAGGCAAATGACCGGACCCACGCCGTGACCATCGGCTTTCGACGTGGCCTCTTGGAGCTCGAATAGACAGGAGAACAACGCTCCTATAGAAAAATTCAGGCCTCCGGCTGTTCTGAACGTCAGCCAATTTGTCCGATTTGATGATTAGCCTACAAGTGTTCCACGCGCTCGACCTTTTGCGTTGGCGATTGGAGTACGAGAGACAAAAAGAAGGGAGAATGTTATGAGTGTTACACAAACTGTCGAAGCCTCGAAGATCGAGGCTATACCAGCACCATTTCCAAAGACCAAAGGGGATGCTACCCTCAAAGTCTTAAATAGTGACCAGTCCTTGGGTCCAGCAGTGGCCTTACTGATAATGGAGCCGGGGAGCGAAATTCCAAGACACGTACACGAGCGAACAACCGAAATGTCGTACGTCCTTGACGGTGACTTCATAAGCGAAGGCATCTCGTATCCGAAGGGCACGATATTCAATATCAAGCCAAATACCATTCACGGTCCCCATACGACGAAGACAGGATGCTCCGTCCTAGTCACGTTCAGCTATCCATCTGTTCTCGATGATTTTAAATTGGCTTAACAGCTCGTCGTAGGAGTGGTATTTTCCACGAGCCCGTGATCAAATCGGGAGCCGTCTGCCGGAATCGCCAGGCGGCGCCCGCCTTATTGAGAAACTTTCGGTGGAAGTTGACACTTTGGGGCGCTCGGTCGCTTCCTGACGAAGGCAGTTCCCTCTCGTTAGTGATGGCGTTTGTGTTGGCGATTGGAGTGTTTCAGCGGCATCCTGTCGCAGCAACACCGAACACAGGAGCGAGGAGCGAATCCTATGAGGCCAGAAAACAGACTTTTCGACCCACTCCCAGGACGCTTCTCGCGAGAGAAGTACCTACGTTCGAAGAAAAGGGGACTATGTTATGACGATCGACGAAGTGGAAGTCTTAATCAAAACCAAGACTCGGAATAAGGTGAGAATGCACCGTCTCGAAGAACGTGTGGGACACTCCGTCGCCTTTCTAAGCTACTCCATCGACGACAAAAACCAGATGACGATCTGGCACACCGAGATCCCACCATCGCTGCAACACATGGGCATTGGAGGAAAGCTCGTAGAAGAGGCTGTCCAATTGGCCTCGCGTGATTTGTCTCGTCTCCGCATCGTGTGCCCGTTTGCGAAGGAACATCTAGCGCGTCATCCCGAGCTCAAGGAACGTTACGCCGTTGCTGCTCAAGCCTTGATCGCGGACAACGAATCGTTGAGTGGCGGTCAGATCATGGCCGGAACGTAACTAGCGACCTCTGAGTGATCGTTTATTCCCTTATGGATTCACCGGAGCCGGGCTCGCAATGAAAGATGTGAGCGCACGAATCATAACAGAGCAAGACAGCAACCAATGGATTCGCACCCACTATAGAACGTTTTGAAGGAACCACTCGTATGAACACAACAGAAGCCCCCCTTTTCACTCCGCTTTTGACGCATGACGCTCCTCTGGCATCGAGGACTTTGCTAGAACAGGCTCATCGATACTTCGGATTCGTGCCCAACCTAATCGCAACCATGGCTCACTCGCCTTCAGCACTAAGGGTATACCTCAATGCTGATCTCGGTTTCCAGCACGGCACCCTGACTCCCGGAGAACAGCAAATTGTTCTCTTGGTCGCTAGCAAGGAAAATGCTTGCAGGTACTGCACAACATCGCACAGCGCGCTCGCAAGGTTCTTTGCTGACGTACCAGGCGATGCGATCGTTGCGATCGAGAATGACAGACCACTGTCCGATCCCAAACTAAATGCTTTGGTCGACCTCACAAGACAGTTGGTCTCGCAACGTGGATATGCTCCGAGGACGACGATTGACGCATTTGTCGCGGCAGGATACTCCAAAGACCAGCTGCTTGAAGTTCTCGTGGGCATCGGACTCAAGACGATCAGCAATTACTTCGACCATGTCTCAGAGGTTGAGATTGACTCAGAGTTTCTGAGGACCTGATCGATCCGAGTGAGTACGCCCGCAGCGTCTTGGCGGAATCTTTCCGGGCTGGCATTGAATGCTAATAACAATTTCGCTTGGGCTCGCGCCTGTGACGTTGAACCATTCATAGGCGACCTCCGCTTGCGAAGCGCCTGTCGCTTGTAAGAACGAGATCGAGGGCCGCCTTCTCTTCAGCTGATGTGCGCACCCTAAATAACCCAAACGATCTATAAGCGATAGAAGGACACGGTACAGCTCGATGAAAACAATGAACCGTCTCGCATCAAATGAACAGGTCACAAATTGAAGCCATCTCACAGGGAGATATAGGGATGAAAGCATACTAACCCTTCTCGGGCGCTTGGCTTCGTGAGGAGAACCTAGAGAAAACTACGGCGTCGTTACTGTGGCTTTTGAGGATGGAGGGGATTGCTTTTAAGCGCACAATCGCACATGTACTAGAGTTTGTTGTGTTGTAGTCGCCAAACAAAGGCTTCCTTTACACACAACCGGGACACCCGGTCCTACTCAAGAGCGCCGCCGAAAAAAGAAAGAAGAGGGATTACGATGAACAACTCATCAACGATGTTTCACAGCACCAAGACTCGAAGAGTGGCACAAATTGAACGCCTTGGGTTCTTTTTTCTTCGCTTCGGCTTGGTGATTGCGATTGGCTGGATTGCGGCCATGAAAGTCACAGAATACGAAGCAAAAGGTATCGAACCACTGATTGCACACAGTCCATTGCTGAGTTGGGGATACAGCATCTGGACAGTTCACCATTTCACGGAAATCATCGGCGCAGTGGAGATGACAATTGCGATCCTGATCGCTCTTCGCCGCTGGTTTCCTAAAGCATCCGCGGTCGGGAGCGTAGGAGCAATCTGTATGTTTCTCACCACACTGTCTTTCATCATTACGACTCCAGGTTGGGAACCGAGTCTAGGCGGCTTTCCTGCCCTGTCGGGCGATGTAGGCGAGTTCCTGATCAAAGATTTCACATTGCTCGGCGCTTCAATATGGACGCTAGCTGATTCTCTGAGCGCCGCCACATCACTGCCCAAATTTCTGCGCGATCGCGTGTAGAACACATTGTCGGCTCGCTTGCAGGACCTGAGTCTGGCAAGCGGTCTTCACCCCGCTAACGCATTACAACAACAGGAAGGATTCCATGCATTTCAAGGGAAAAGTAGCAATCGTTACTGGCGGCAGTTCTGGTATCGGGAAAGAGGCGGCTAAGCGCCTTGTCGCCCACGGCGCATCGGTCGTTCTCGGCGGACGAGATGAGGCAAAACTTCATGCCGCCGCCAAAGAGGTCTCGGAAGACCCCGGCGCGGTCCGCGTCCTCGCTGGAGATATCGGCAAGCCTGCAACCGGAGCTGCTCTCGTAGATCTCGCCGAGAAAGAGTTTGGAGGCTTGGATGTTCTCATAAACAATGCTGGGATCTTCAAGCCGATACCGTTCTCCGAGGTCACCGAAGCGCAGTATGATGGCTTCCTCAACACGATTCTGAAGGGCAAATTCTTCATGGCACAGGCAGCCGCGAAGGCGATGAAGAAGCGCGGTGGCGGCGCGATCGTTCAGACCGGTTCTCTATGGGCTCTTCAGGCCATCGGTGCAACCCCGTCCTCTGCCTATTCAGTAGCTAATGCAGGCGTTCATGCCCTCGTGCACAATCTGGCCCTCGAATTGGCAGCTGACAAGATCAGGGTCAACGCGGTTGCTCCGGCGGTGGTTGAGACCCCACTCTACTTTACCTTTCTCTCGAAGGACGAGGTGCCGAAAGTTCTTCCTACTTTCAATGCCTTCCACCCATTGGGGCGTATCGGGCAACCTGGGGATGTCGCCGGCGCAATCCTCTTCCTAGCGTCCGATGAGAGTGCGTGGATTACTGGTACCATCTTGCCGGTGGATGGCGGCGTAATGGCAGGCCGCAATTAGCAGCTAAGGAGGGATGGCGCAATCATCTCGATTGCAGCCATTCCTTTTTCAAGGCTCCGGAGACAAGTTACATCTGTTTAGTAAATCAGTTTGCTTGATGCGACGATCGATCTTCAGAGCCGTCGACGAAGCGCGAGAACGTCACAATTGGAAAGTCAGGAGATGAGATATGCCAGAGTACCGCAAAAATCCAGCCGCCATATCTAAGTTGTCCCCAGAACAATATCGGGTGACGCAGCGTGATGGCACTGAACGGCCATTCAAGAATGAGTATTGGGCCAATAAGGAGCCTGGTATTTACGTCGACGTTGTGTCAGGAGAACCTTTATTTGCCTCCACGGACAAGTTCGAGAGTCATTCTGGATGGCCCAGCTTCACCAAACCCATCGACCCAGAGTATGTGGTGGAAAACCAGGACGCCACTCATGGAATGAAGCGGACCGAGGTCCGATCCACACATGGCGATAGCCATCTTGGCCATGTTTTTGATGATGGTCCGCGCGCGATGGGCGGGCTGAGATATTGCATCAACTCGGCGTCTCTTCGGTTTATCCCACTCGATGAGCTCGGAAGCGAAGGTTACGGTCAATACAATAGGCTGTTCGAATCACAGGAAGGTGAGAAGTAATATGGACAACTCTACGGAGAAAGCGATTCTCGCGGGCGGCTGTTTCTGGGGCATGCAGGATCTATTCCGTCGCTTCCCAGGCGTTATCTCGACCCGTGTCGGTTATACAGGCGGCGAAGTGGCCAACGCCACTTACCGAAACCATGAGGGGCATGCGGAAGCCATCGAAATCATCTTTGACCCCGATAAGCAGACCTATCGCAAAATCCTTGAATTTTTCTTCCAGATTCACGATCCAACGACGCCCGACAGTCAGGGAAACGATTATGGCTCAAGCTATCGCTCAGCTATCTTCTACACCAGCGAAGCACAGAAACAGATCGCTGACAAAACGATCGCCGATATCGACTCCTCGGGAATCTGGCCAGGGAAGGTCGTAACTGAGGTTTCACCTGCCGCCACGTTCTGGCAAGCAGAGCCGGAACACCAGGACTATCTCGAACGTCATCCAAACGGATACACATGTCACTTTATCCGTCCGAAGTGGAAGCTCAACACTCTTCACCCGACAGGACTACGCTAAGGAGGCTTGGCAAATCGTTGACCAAGCATTAGCTGAGTTCACGCCGGTCTTTGCCTATGAGCCGAACACATAGGAGCGAAAGGAGGTCCAGCATACAGTCACGCCACCTGATGGATGGGATGAGCTCGCAGAAGAAGTCGAAGAAGATTTTGATCGTCAAACCATCTCGCGCCTCAGCTCTTGCCTCGCAGCTTTTAGAGGTCTGACTAAGCGGCTACTAATGCAGAGAACGATTTTCAGACTTGGCCCCTGTGGGGTCCACCGTAGGTTGTCATGAAATTGTGCGTATTGAAAGAAGAAGTCAACATCAACTCCATCATTCCTTCTGCGACTGATGAAGCGCTAGACGCGTTGCTCGGTGTTTTCGGGGCTGCACTCAAAGAGCAATCGGCTAGTTCTGATTGAATGAACATGGTTACCCTCCTCCACGGCGGTCGAGGTGGCGTATGCCTTGATCAGAGGTGAAGTAAACGGAACGCCCCCGAATTTTGAGGGCCAAAGTGACGGTGCCGGCGGTCCCGCCATTGACGGCAATCGGAATGGGGGGCGGCAGTTTGTCGATGGTCACCAGGTGAGCAGTGATGATGCCAATGAGAATGCCGACTTCGGAAGTACGTGATAACAGCGGAGAAGAGCGACCCGTTGACCCTGCCCGTGCCGACCGGGGAAGCTCCATGAATAAGGCCCTTGGAATCCTTGAGCCGCGTTGGCCTGCCACGGTCGCGCTTCTTGCAGTTGGCATCTTACGCCTGGTTTTGCCGGCCTCGTTCTCGGCAGGTCCAAACTGGTTGCTACTTGCAGTTCTGGTGGCTCTGATACTTCCCACCATTTGGGCACACTATTGTAGGTTCGATGGGCTCAACAAGGTCCTGGGATACATCCTGACCTCAATCGTGACTGCCGATATGATTTGGTCACTTTACCGCCTGGTGGCGGCAATCCCATTACACAAAGAATCACCGATAGAGATGCTACGTTCAGCGGCTGCGCTGTGGATTACAAACATTCTGGTCTTTGCATCATGGTATTGGCGCCTTGATGCTGGCGGACCCCGCGAGCGTGAACAGCGCGGCGTTCACACCGATGGAGCATTTCTGTTTCCGCAGATGACACTTGATCCGCAAGCTAAGAAAGCAATGAGCGAAGAACGTTGGAGTCCAGGCTTCGTCGATTATTTGTTCTTGGCTTTCAATACAAGCACCGCCTTTTCACCCACCGACTCGCCGGTTCTTTCTCCATGGGCCAAGTCATTGATGATGGTCCAGGCGCTTATTTCATTCGCAACGGTAGCTCTGCTGGCAGCGCGTGCGGTCAACATTATCTGAGGAGTCGTTCTCAATGAATATGCTAAGCGAATTAAGCCTCAGTAGGAGCTGTTCTGTAGCCGAAGCAAAGGAGATTGAATGGTCTCAGAGACGAAGGAGTAATCAATGTTTAATTGGCAAGTGTCTCACTATGACGTCAAATCTCTCGCCCTAGTCGAAGCGCCCATCCCAGAACCTGGTCCCCACCAGATTTTTGTAAAGCTTGGGGCCGTCTCTCTTAACTATCGTGACAAGTTGGCACTGGACGGCGAGTTCGGTCGGAATCGTGAACTTCCCATCGTTCCTGCATCAGACGGTTCCGGCGGTGGCCCCAGTCGGGAATTCGGTGCAACGATCTCAAGTAGGTGATCGCGTGACCTCCCTCTTCGCTCCGCAGTGGCTTTATGGGAAAGTCCGTACCGAGGCAAATCTGCAATGCTCGGGGTCCCACTACATGGCGTGCTCGCCGAATATGTCGTCCTCGAAGAAGCAGGGGCTGTTGTCACGCCCGCGTACCTGAGCGACGTGGAAGCCTGTACTCTTCCGACCGCAGCCGTCACAGCCTGGTCGGCCCTCTTTGAGCGTTGCAATATGCTGCCCGGTGAGATCGTTTTGGTGGAAGGTACAGACGGCGTTTCGTTGTTCGCACTACAGATTGCGAAGGCTGCTGGGGCTACAGTGATCGCGACGTCCAGTAGCGACGAGAGACTAAAGCGTGAAAAGGAACTCGGCGCGGACGAAACCACCAACTATCGGCGGAACCCTGATTGGGGAGCTGTCGCTCGCTCACTGACGGGCGGGGTTGGAGTCGATCATGTTCTGGATGTGCCCCGAGGCGAGAGCGTGCGGCAATCGCTGGAGGCGACCAGAATTGGGGGCAACGTGGTTATCGTGGGACTTTTACAGGCGCCTCAGTTCGCCATCGACATGCTTCCGTTCATTCTTCGACAGGGAGCGATCCATACGCTTAGCGTTGGGTCGAGGGATGCCTTCGAGAAGATGAATCGAGCTCTCGAGAGCAGCCGCGCATAAAGCCTGTCATTGATCGTGAATATCCGTTTGCTGATGCGGTGAAGGCGTTTCAGCGTTTGGATGAAGGTCCGTTCGGGAAGATCGTCATCTGCGTACAGGAATAGGAATTTTCAAGGCTGAATTGGAGAATTGCGATGACAATAGACGAGCGCTCAACTAAGTCTGTAGTTCTGATCCTCGGAGCTACAGGTCTGACGGGAAGCTTTCTCATCGAAGCGTTTGACCGCAACCCACGAGATGTCCATATCAGGGTCGCCGCTCGAAGACCTGACCAGGTGAAAAAATTCCAGTCAGAAGGAAGGGATGCGGCTCTACTCGATCTTGATAATCCCCAGACCTTGGGCCGGCACTCACGGGGTGGACCGAGTATTCCTGCTCACGGGATATACCGTGGCAATTTTCGTGATGGAAAGAGTTATGCGATATAGAGAAAACTTTAGGTTCCGACCTGCGAAGTTCTACAGGTAGGCATCCGCAGACTGTCCCGTATGATTGGACGACTATGCACTTCTGGACGCCGCCGAAGCCCCAAAGGCTCCGTCATCCTCTGCATGCTTGTCGACGACGATCTGAATTGGCATTGCGTGATGCGAATTCAGATCGTGCTGCATCGAATCGGAAGAATAGGGGAGCAGTCTGATCGAATGGACTGCGACCGAATGTCACTCTCGCTTGACAAAATCGGAGGGCAAATCGTGAAGACTGAAGAGTACAAACAGATACTACTTGTCAAAGAAAAAGAAATGCTGCAACAGATGGGACGGGAGGGTACGGCCGCGCGCGAATCAAGCGACGAAGAGGTTCACAGTTGGGGAGACCAGAGCGCCACGGACGCGGGGCGCGCGGAAGAATTCGGCGTTGCGGACGTCGACTGGACCACCCTAAGACAGGTGCAGGACGCGTTGAAGCGCATCGAGGCCGGCACGTTTGGCAAATGTTTCGTTGATCACAGGCCTATCAGCGAAAAACGGCTCAAAGGAGTACCCTGGGCCCGCTACTGTCTGAAACATCAGCAAGAGCTTGAACTAAAGGCATCGATCAAAACACCTACGCTGTAATCTCGCGTCGATGTTCGCACGCGACTGAGTCCTTGCCTTCCGGAACCGGTTCGTTTGGCTGATCATTTACATCGTGACTCAGCCGGCAATCTTGCCACGCTTGGTCGATAGGGCTTTGCCCGCGAGCTCGAGTATCGGGGTGCTAAACGGTTCCAGCGGCTGCAGCGGAGCGAAGTGACTGACACCCTGCAAAAGAAGAAACTCCCCGTTCGGGATTGACTCAACGATGTACTTGGCGTGTTCGCGTTTGATGAACTCGTCATACTCGCTCTGCACAACGACGACCGGCACGTTCATCCGTGCCAGATCCTGCTGCATGATGTCTCCCGTTCCTGTTCTGCATGCGAATCAGAAACCTTGTGTAGCGCGCCTCGGATCAATGCCCTAGCAAGCCAGGTCTCATGGACAACAGCCGAGTGGGGTAGTCAACATCCGTGCCTGAAGAAAACTGCAGGGGGTAAATTGTTGATAGTGGCGTGTAAGGTTAATGCGGAGCATGAAGCTATGCACGTCGTTCGGTCGATAGAACTGTATTTTGAGACCACGGATGAAGCTCGAGTTGAGGAGGGTCGTCGATCGCTTGTCGAAGATCCCATACCGGATCCTGAGCCTGCGGCACCATCTCTTGGCCACCCCGATCTCGGCGTCTTTCATCATTCTCCTCATCCCCCTACGGATCCACCTTTCCGTAATTCAGATTGAGCGACACAAAGGGAGCGAGGCTGCATCCCGGGTGCGCGGTCAACCTATAGATAAACATAGGTTCTTTTTAACAAGGATTCAGTGACCTTTTACAAGCCAGCGGATCAAATCCTAAGAACGCGCCCGATGGATGGATTTCGCTTTTGCATACCTGGGTTCCTCCGGTGTTGCGAGGTCGCGGTATCGCAAACGAACTCGCCCAGAAGGCTCTCGAGTTTGCGAAGGATAACGGCCTAAAGGTTGAAGTGATATGCCCGGTGGTGTTTCACTTCCTAACAAAACATCCTGAGTACAAGCCACTCGTCGGTATCCGGGGGTACAAATAGATCCGGTATTCTCAATGAGCGATGTCCCATCTCGGTAAAATCGCGTCGATTGTTCGCTACCTGGTGAAGAGTATGGCAGGCGAGATTCTTCAAAGTTCCCTTCTAACGGAGTCGGGGCTAGCCCACGACCGTCTTTATGCCTTCGAAAGCTCCGGCGCCCCTCCGGGCATGCTGCGCCTCACCGGTCGCGAACAGCGCGAAATGCTTCGCTATGAGCCCGTTCTCCTGCCTGACGGGACAGCGGATGTCCGCACGCCTACTGGAGAATCTTTCCGGGTCGATTCAGAGGCATTGCTCTCCTATCTGCAATCCCACATTCCGGGCGTCAGCTCCCTATCACTCACACAGGCCGCGATACCTCAGACCGATGTTCGACCCTTGTCCCTTATTTCTTTACAAACTGTCCAGCAACTCTCCGAAGAACTTGGTGAGCCGCTAGACCCTCGACGTTTTCGGGCAAACCTTCATCTTGACCTTACAGACGGCCCATTCACAGAAGACTCGCTCGTCGGTCGAACCCTTCGAATCGGCAACACTGCGACCGTCAAGATTCTGGAACGCGATCCACGTTGTCGTCTCATCACCTATGATCCCGAACGCCCCACAGCTCGCCGCCTTTGTTCTCTATCATGAAGCTTCTAGATCGCCGTCATGAGGGACGCGCTGGGGTGTACGCTTCTATCCTTGCCTCTGGTCCGGTGCGAATCGATGATCCGATTGAAGTTTTGGACTGAGGACAGGGCACATGCCTGACCTTGCCATAGATTGCCTCACTGGTGCTCCGCGGGTACCGTATGGAAGAGACCCCCAATCAGCCGCGAGATTCTGAAAATTGTTCGACCGCTCAGAACTCTTGAGCCGCAGGCCGCAACAGCAACTCGCCGATCGTGACGTGGTCCGGTTGAGTGATCACATACAGAATGGCTCGCGCCACGTCGACATTTTGGAGTCTCTTTTCATTTGACGCGGAAAAGGTTCCTTCTGCCTTCACGGCACTCTGGGTTTCCTCGCACGTTATGCTGTCCAAGCTCTCTGTAGCCACCGCACCCGGTTCAACGGAACTGACGTGAACTCCGTAGTGCAGTGCCTCGCGCCTGAGCCCATCCGTGATGCCGCGCACAGCGAACTTCGTACCGCTGTAGACTGCCCCACCCGCGAAGGCAAACTTGGCTGCAACAGAGCTAACGTTGACGATATGGCCTCTCCTGCGCTCCGACATGCCCGGCAATACTGCATGGATGGTATACAAGAGGCCTTTGATGTTAATGTCGATCATCTTATCCCACTCATCGATCCGGCAGGCGAGCATCGGCGCGAGTGGCATGATTCCCGCATTGTTCACCAACACATCAACTCCACCGAGAGTTTCCAGCTCTTTGCCAACGCGCGCCGCTGAGGCGCGGTCTGTCACATCGAAAGGCCTAACAAGCGCCTTGCCCCCCTGTTCAGAAATCTCCTCCGCCAGCGATTGGATGCGTTCCGGCCTGCGAGCTGAGAGCACCATCTCTGCCCCCTCGCTGGCCAGAACCCTCGCCGTGGCCGCACCGATCCCGCTGCTGGCGCCGGTAATCCAGACCCGTTTTCCGTTCAATTGCATAACGTCTCCCTTCTTGCAGAATTTACTCAGGAAGTCCAGATCAGCCGACTGGGAGATGGCGAACCTCGATCCCGCCCTTGCATGCGATAAGCGAGTTGCAAGCGGAGCTTACCCATGAATGGTTAAACGTCACAGACGCAAGTCCAAGCGAGGTTCTTATTGGCATTCGGCGCCGCCCTAACAGAACTCTCACCAAGACGCCGCCGTCATACTCACTCGGACCGATCAGTTCCTCAGAAACTCCGAATCGATCTTTACGGCGGAGACATGATCGAAGTAATTGCTAATCGTTTTAAGACCAACGCCTACTAGAACCTCAAGAAGCTGATCTTTGGAGTATCCCGCTGCGATAAACTCGTCTATCGTTTTCCTCGGTGCGTATCCACGCTGCGAGACAAGCTGTCTTGTGATATTGACCAAAATATTGAACTCAGGATCAGAAAGAGGTCGATCGCTCTCGATGGCGACGATCGCATCGCCGGGAACATTAGCAAAGAATCTTCCGAGCACACTATGCGAAGTTGTGCAGTATCTGCAATCGTTTTCCTTACTGGCAGCCAAAAGGACGATCTGCTGTTCGCCGGGAGTTAAAGTTCCACGCTGGAAACCAAGATCGGCATTGAGATATACTCGCGATGCCGAAGGCGATTGAGCCATCGTTGCTCGCAGGTTGGGCATGAACCCGAAGTCGTGTTCATGCAGCTGGCTCTTTCGAATCGTTGTTAGGCTGTGCGAATCCATTGTTTGACACTTCGTGCTGCTACGCCTTCGTCCGATCACAAATTGTTATTGTGTTCGGCACTGTGGAATTCATAAAAGGGCCCGTCGATTCCTCAGAGAGCGCCGGCATACTCACCTCTGGCCGGATAGTCGTTGTTGATGACGAAGTCCAGCGCCTGGATCATCTCCCGGAAATTGGGCCGAGCGAAGGGCATCGACTGCACCGCGATGTAGTAGATCGAACGATCTGGCTTCACCAAAAACACACCGGGTTCGGAAAACAAGGCGGGCTCTTCGATCCCGATCGTGCTCTCTCCGCGTGAGGCCGAGATATACAAACCCCATTTACGTGCATCAGCCAACTTCAACCCGAAGCCAATTCGCAGATGAACGGAGCTGATTTTCTGAGACATACGATGAGCACGCTCTTCTGTATCCGAGCTGATAGCGATAGTCGTTACGCCACGATCGGCGAAAGCCGGTGTCAGGCGGTCGAGTTCTTTGAGATAGTTTGAGCAGACCGGACAATGAAGGCCACGATAAAAGCACACCAGCGTCATGCGGGAGGGGTTCTCGGCAACGAGATTGAAACGCGTGTCCTTCAGTGTCTCGACGGCAAGATCGGGGGCAATTTGTCGTGGTAAAAGCATCGCGGATCCTTCTTCCAGAAATTTCTTGCCGAGATTTCTAAATCGTTTTAGGCTGATGCGTCAGCTGACGTTTCGGGATGGAGCATGTGCACCTGCCCATCAGTATCTTCACTCCTCAGGATCTAACGCGGCCTATACATTTCTTTAGGCGTGGGTCTAGAAATAACATCGCGGGAGAGTTTTGCCGGCAGCGCAAGAGAGGTGCGGTGTGGCTGTAGGTCCGTACGTGAATTTAATCCGCGCCCACCCTCTGAGGATCCAAGTGGACAGATCACGCCTGAACGCAAACACGCTCCCACAACATGCTGAAGGCGTCATTTCGCATCTGCGCGCTATCAATAACTATAGGCATAACACTGAAAAACGTAGGTTGTGCCGGGCAGCTACCTGCCTTATGCTCTTGATTTATGGATGAGCTGATGCGGACAGTCACCCGATCTGTCGTAGTCGCTTTGAGGTAGTGAACTCGATCATCCTTGGAAAGCTGGGCTCGTGGAACCATCTGGGGTTACTTGTTACTTCTGCTCTTGGGAGGACCGCTCTCATTCGTCACTGCTGGTGGATGTATAAGAACTCTCTTTCGGTTGTGTGTTCGACGGTACGAAAGAAGTCTGACCGACGCATATGCTCAGGACCTTCAATCCCGCGCAATTGAAGCTCGGAGCTTCAATCCCAATGTCGGTTACGCTCTAAGACGAGCAAAACAAACCGTGGATGAGGCGCGGAATGGCTCTCCCGACGTTCTGCACGCGCAGGCGGCTTTGAGCCAATATCGCTATGGCTTGATACGGCTGCGGAGACCAGCGATCTCGCACTTCGTTCTCTTGAACGTGACGGTCCGCTCGCAGGGAGATCGCAAAGCATGATCTTCACGAGTAAAGATATTCATGACTAGGTACTAGCTTGTTCAGCAACTGAGAAGAAGGCGAAGAAGATTTCAGGATCGTCAAACCATCTCGCGCCTCAGCTCTAGCTTCGCACCTTATAGAGGTCTAAATGGCGGCTTGTCCCGCAGGTAACGCTAACAGGAAGTAGCGGACTAATTATCTGCCAAGGGCCGGATGAAGAAGCCGTTCGGCTGAGGCCGGTGATTTTGACGGGATCTTCAACCAGGTTTTCGAGAGAGCGTGTTGCTCATGCCTACTGCGACAATTATCGGTTCGGGACCGAATGGACTCTCAGCCGCAATTACCCTTGCTGCGGCGGGGGTAGAAACAACCGTTTTGGAACGGAATACGCGGATTGGCGGTGGATGTTCCACTGCCGAAGTCACGCAGCCTGGTTTTCTTCATGACCTGGGCTCGTCGACATACCCCTTGGGTGCTGCAAGTCCCTTCTACGATTCCCTTCCCCTCACCATTCCCTGGATTACATCGCAGGCAGCATTCGCGCATCCCCTCGATGACGGAACTGCAGTCATACTTGAGCACTCGATTGAAGAAACAGTCGAGACACTTGATGCATGTGACCGCAAAGCATATCGATCGCTGATAGAACCTGTCGTTTCCAACTTCGCGGCATTGACCGAAGAGATTCTCGGCCCCATCCTGCATATTCCAAGAAGTCCATTCGTGCTTGCGCGGTTCGGCTTGTCTGCTCTATTGCCGGCGCTGTCTTTGGCCCGGTCTCACTTTGCCGGAAAGCGAGCCCAAGCGCTTTTTGCCGGTGTTTCAACCCACTCCATCCTTCCGCTTGAAACCACCGCGTCAGCTGCTGTTGGCTTGACGATGATAGCTGCAGGGCATACGAAAGGTTGGCCCATCCTGCATGGTGGTGCACAGACTCTTACAGATGCCCTTGTCCGGCATTTGGAAAATCTCGGTGGTCGAGTTGAAAACGGTCATGACGTAACCGACCTGCCTTTGTCTGACCTCGTGCTCGCAGACATCACTCCTCGTCAGCTCCTTCGCATTGCTGGTTCCCACCTGTCCGGTGATTATCGAAATCAATTAAAGAGATTTCGTTATGGGGCTGGTGCTTTCAAGATCGACTATGCGTTGAGTGCACCAATTCCTTGGACTGCCCGCGAATGCCAGCGTGCCGCTACTGTTCACATCGGAGGCTCTCTCGAAGAGATTGCCCAGGCTGAGAGAACTCTTTCCCCTAACAAACCATTCGTTCTTCTCGGCCAGCCATCACTTTTCGATTCCAGCCGGGCTCCAGCCGGCCAACATACCGCGTGGGCCTACTGCCATGTTCCTAATGGCAGCACCGAATATTATGTCGAATCTATCGAGCGTCAGATCGTCCGCTACGCTCCCGGGTTCCGCGACTGCATTTTGTCTCGCTCCGTTTCTTCACCCAAGGCTTTGGAGAGTTGGAATCCGAACTTGGTAGGGGGCGACATTTTGGGCGGAGCGATGAACGTCCGCCAACTACTCTTTCGTCCTACACGTTCGCTGTATCGCACTTCGCGTTCCGGTCTCTACTTATGCGGAGCATCTACTCCCCCGGGAGGCGGAGTTCATGGGATGTGCGGATTTCACGCAGCTAAGATGGCCCTCGCAGATTTGGGTCTTTGAAGGTTCATTGTCCATCACAAGTTCTATCCCTTTTGCGGGTTCGGGTACGCACATAGGGGCTTACGTCCTCCATCATCCACTAGCAACTGCTCATCCGAAGGACAGCTATTCCCCGAAAAGAGGAAGAGATATGCAAACCGTGCGTGGAAGCACGACCACCAGGATTGTGGCTGAAGTCGTCGTGCTTGCGTTTATGGGCCTCGTAGCTTTTGCGGCTTCTAAGACGGGTCTGGCGGTGATTCTGTTCCCTGAACTTGTAGCCCTGTCGCACGACGTTATCAACCGACCCCAAGGAAAGTGGGCAAGTCAGCCGCTACGGCTCATTGTCACGCCTACGGTCACTGCAGCGTTGGGTCTCTTTCTCACTCGCCACCTGAGCTACAACGTTCTCAGCATCGCTCTCATTGTTGCGCTGAGTCTGGTGTTCATCAAGCTGACCAAATCTGCCATCGGGCCGGCTATCTCCGCAGGTGTACTTCCTCTCGTTCTGGGCGAACGAAGCTGGTACTACCCTCTCGCCATCTTCGCTGATGTCAGCTTGTTGGTCGTGATCCTGATGCTCTGGAATCGATACGGGCTCTGCTGCATTGATCCACCTATAGAAGGTGATGAAGCACAATGAAATTGTGGAGGCCCACCAGGCTATTCCACTCAACCGATTCTGGCCGGTGGGGTTGATGACTTTTGTTATCCTGGTCGGCGCTGCCGCTCAGTTCACAGGCCTTCGCTTCCTTCTTTTCCCACCCGTTATCGTAATGGCCTATGAGATTGTCGGACATCCAACAGCGCCCGATTGGGTCCGCAGACCCGTACTGTTCCCTTTCGTCTGCCTGCTGACCTCGACCATAGGTCTTCTGACGTACGATCTGGTTCAAGGGACCGTCCTCGCCGTGATGGTGACGGTTCTCTGTTCGATCATCATTCTTCGCCGCTTCGAGGTACACATGCCGCCGGCGCTTGCGGTGGGCTTGTTGCCGTTCGTCATCAAAATGCCAAATTATAAATTTCCGATCTCGGTGTTCCTTGGAACGATTGCATTGGTACTGTACTGTTTCGGCTACAGGCGCATTCTTCAGATGTTGAAAAACACTTGAAGTCCTCGTTGTCGCCGCGACGAAGCAAGCCCCGACATTGAGACCACTGGGATCTTTGCCAAACCGCGTAGCTCTGGAAGAATGGGCTCGCTGAAGGAAGCAGCGATAAAGCCGTCTGAGTTCGCCTCCTCTGACGCCAGTACAGCTCGAATAAAGGCCGGATCGACAACGCTCTGATAGACGACGGGTGAGCCGATGATCTCGGAGGCGGGTAGATGATTCCGAGGATCGCCAACTCGGCCATGGAGAAGGACCGCGGTCCGTGAACCGGCAATTTTTCGGAAGTGTGCTGCCAGTGCTTTTGCGTAATTAGGGTGTTGGGCGAAGTCCAGCGTCGATTGATACCAAATCTTCATTTTGGGTGCTCCACGGGGTAAGTCCATCAGCAGGAAACGTGCTCGATTGAGGAGTTCAGCACCCTAGTCGTCGTGGTTCCAGCCGCCATTGTCAATACCTTCCGTGGAGGCATCCTGGCTGTCATTGACGAGGGTGTCAATCGTGTCGTTTTCTAGTTCGATCATCTCTTCGCGAGCGTCTGCATCGCTGTAACCGTCGCTACGAAATCCTTCCTCTTCTACCAATTCATCTTCAGAACGTTCGCTGTCATTGCTTACCCGTCCGTAACCGGCTTCGCGGGCTATGATCGCTTCGATTTCCCTATCCATTAGCTTCACCTCTTAATTTCAGCTTCGATTGGTCGGTCTTTATCGCATATTAGCAACTACTCAAGCTTCAGAGCCCGGTACAAAGATGATTCATTCAGATGCCTCGTCCCACAACATTGCAGGTAAACGTCGTTTCAGCGGCGCCACGAGAATCTTAGTTTAGAGATACGGCTACCATTGCAGCCTGCAGAAACGTATAGTCTCGACAGTTTGGTAATAGCAGTTTTTCTCAACGACCTCCACGTATCCGGACCCGTCATCGAATCGACAGTCACTAGCTAATTCTTCGAAGCCATTGCCTGCGTTTAAACGGCTCCTATATACTCGCCTCTCGCCGGATAATCAGTGCTGATGATGAAGTCGAGCGCCTGCACCATCTCCTGGAAGTTGGCCCGAACGAAGGGCATGGACTGGACTGAGATGTAGTAGATCGACTGATCCGGCCTCAAAAGAAATACACCAGGTTCTGAAAACAGTGGTGGTTCGACGATCCCGATGGAGCTCTCTCCCCGCGATGCTGAGATATAGAGACCCCACTTACGAGGCTCGGGCAACTCAAGACCGTATCCAATCCTCAGGTTTACGGCACCGATCTTTTGAGACATTTGTCGCGCACGCTCCTCTGTATCCGAACTGATCGCGACGGTGGTTACGCCTCGCTCTGCGAAAGCCGGCGTCAGGCGATCTAGTTCCCTAAGGTAATTCGAACAGACAGGACAATGCAGGCCACGATAAAAGCAGACGAGGGAGAAGCGAGCGGGCCTCTCCAGACTCAAATCATAGGGCGTTCCTGAGAGGGTCTCAACTACAAGGGCAGGAGCAATGTCACGGGGAATAAGCATCGTCTAATCCTCTTCGGGCGTTGGTCTATGCGTGGCAGAAAGCTGGAATCATCAGATTCTCAAACCAGGAAGAAACAAGTTTCCTGGTGACTGAGGGTTCATGATCTTGGGCTATGCGTATGATCGTGGAAACTGTGACAGAAGACCCTGTTCATTTCTATTGGTTCAGTGCTGCACAAACCTACAGAGTGAGTTCGGGCAGCCAGCCGTCCCTCGCCACTGCCCATGTGCGTATCACAATGACGGGCCTTCCCACGGGTGCAGAACCTCGTGAGCAGCTTTGGAGCCTCTGGCAACACTGGATGAACTGGGCGGTGTCCTATCCCGAGAAGCGGCGAGCGCTGGCACAGCTCGGCGTCTCCGACGAGATCACGCCGGAGAGGATGTCAAAACCGTTCAGGAGCTATTGCGACACGCGAATAGCCGGATCACGTTGGATGTCTACACACAGGCGGTGAACTCGAACAAGCGGGCAGCACAGAGCGAGGTTGTGAAGATGATGGTTCCAAATCTGGGTGAAATTAAGGATGAAAAACACTCTCAAAATGGGCGGTAGAACTCTTACTGCACCCATATCGAACCCAGATTTCGATGTCACATAGGTCCACATGTTCCGTAACTCTTTTGGAATGTGTGGCGGGGACGA
Source organism: uncultured Acidobacteriaceae bacterium (assembly GCA_963838555.1). GTDB lineage: Bacteria > Acidobacteriota > Terriglobia > Terriglobales > Acidobacteriaceae > Edaphobacter. The sequence goes on from CAWIRK010000006.1 coordinate 54,285, forward strand.
CGGGGCTCGAACCCGCGACCTCTGCCGTGACAGCACAGAGGCGAGCAGTAACCTATTGAAACTAAGCGTCACGGATGGCTTCTTTTGGCGCTCTGAGGTACCCTTGGCAACCCTTATTGGACCCTTATCGGACCCCCGACCTCTGCCCTGTAAACCTCTGCCCAGCCCCTGACTGCCCCTGCTCCGAAGCGGTCGATTGTCTCGGGAGTGGATTGGCGATTTTGCATCAGCTAGCTCTCCAACTACAATTCTCTCCGTGACTCAAGAGCGTTGGGCTCAGATAGGAATCACGGTTCAATTCCTTATCATCGTGAGGACACTGGGTGAGATCTTCCGGCTTAGGCACATCCTTGGCACGAGTTTTTCTGCGGCAATCGCTATGCCATATATAGGCGGGGTTTTGATAGCTGCTTGCTCTTGCTGGGGAGGGGTTACGTTGTATTTCTTCCGACGCTACACCCTGTCCTCTTGGATCGCACTAGCGACCGTGATCATTTTACTGGTCTACAAACTTGGCGTGATCGGTATGTAATGCGGTCAAGTCTGGCGATTCAATAGAAAGCCGAGCAGATTGCGCGCATTCAATGAGTGCCTTGGAACCGCGCGAAATTCTTCTGCTTTTTGACGCCGACCACGAAGCTACTTCGGACCTTGACGCAAAACAAAATCCAGGCCTCGTTGGGTCCAGGCTTTCAGATCACTGTCTTCTCGATTGCCCTCCGGTAATACGTATAGGAATCCCTTCATTGGGCGACCGGTGAAATCCATGGGACGCGCATGAGGCAGGTTCAAACTCGCCGCGAAGCTTTCCGGTGCGACACGCACAACCAGGTTGCTCCCTGATACGCCGCAGCACATGTGGCCATTCACCATGAAAGTGATTCCGCCGAACATCTTCCTCTCCACCACGGAGTAATTGCCTTTCAGAAGTCGCCGGATTCGCTTCGCCAGTTGCTCATCGTGTGGCATGGGACTCCCGCTGGTTCATGGCCTAAACAAAGGGATTCTCGTCTGCGCTTCGTCCATAGATGATCGGCACCGGAACATCGAGAAGGCGAAGATAGACTGAAAGTTGGCCGCGGTGATGATACCAGTGGTTCATCATCAGTGTGCGCAGGACCGCGAGGCGCGGCTTGGTGAAGACCTCGTTGCCTTTCATCGTCAGCCGCCAATTCCCGGAAGCTGACTCCTCGCTCATGTTCCCAATAATGTTCTCCGCCGCTTTCAGACTCTGTTCTAATGCGGCTTGGATCTCCTGAACTTCGCGTGGAGAAGGAGGTTCAAAGTTGGCTTGAGAAGCGTCAAACTCCTTCAGTTGAGCTAGATTGGCGATATTGCCAGGGATCGTTGCCACGTGAAGTGCCAGTTGGCCCAGCGACATCGACTTCGCGTGCGGTCTCCAGGCCAGTTTGTCCGCGGGAACGCGATCGAGAACACGCTTCGTCGTGGAGGCCTCTTCGCGAAGTTCGTCAAGCAAAGTCTGTAGTCCGGTCATTCCTCTTCCTCCATTATCGGGCTAGACAATCTTTGCCCCTTTCGGCGGGATTGGATCTGCAACGGTCTGGAAAAACCAGATCTGGTATCCAAATGGGTCAAGGACCGTGAAGGTCCGATCGCCCCACCATTGATCCGTAAGCGGAGTAGTAACCTTGATGCCTTTCGCTGCAAGTTCGTCGTGGTAGGTGTCTACGTCGGCCACCTCAAGATAGATCTCAACCGGGCGTTTCGACTGAGTTCCATGTGTGCCGGCTTCAGATGCCTGGGCGCGCATCAGCATGATTTTGGCGCCTCCCAAGGTCACGGTGCAGAAATCGAGCTGACCATCCTTGCCTAGCATTCCCATCATGTGGCTGAACCCCAGTTTGTCCACGTAAAAGCTGCGAGCCTGATCAACCGAGTCGATCGAAATCATTGGCATCAATTGAGCATTTTGCTTCATGGGTGTCTCTCCTGCAGTACGTGTGCAGATTAGGCGATTAGGGGATTGATTTCAACTACTCTATGGAGTAGAAAATGATTCATGCGTTGGCAGGACTTGAATCTTTTGGAAGAAATCGGATTGACCGTTTACGAGCGGAAAGCACTAGCTGCGCTGATGGTGCATGGAGTTGCCGACGCAGATTCGCTCTGCCGGACTGGGGAAATTCCTTCCTCAAAGATCTACCTCGCAATGGAGAAACTGGCGCGCTTGGGCTTGGCAGAGATCCAGCCGACGCGCCCGCGGATCTACTCGGCTCTATCGAGTGACGAAGTGGCTGACCGCTTGATTGCGATTGTCCATCAGAATGCTGCGCGGTTCGTGCAGCGCGCGGAGAAGTTGCGCAAGACGCTGAGCGAACAGCGTGAACGAATCCGAGGGAAGAAGACATTTGTGGATCTTGCGCTAGGCATTGACAGTCACGTCAAGCGCCATCTGACGCACCTGACGACCGCCAAGAGAAGGATTTGGTCGTACCTCGAGCAAGGGGACCTGACCGCCATCACGAAATTGACAGCCGATCGTTTTCCGATACTGCGCCGGATCGCGCGAAACACCTCTGATCATCAGATCGACCATCCGATTGTGTTTGGTTTTACACAACAGTCTGCCGCCCAGTTGATGGGATTCCTGCGCACGCATAAGCACCATCTGGAGCAAACAACGGGGATTCGCTATTCGGGCGAACTCGGGCACCCCTTTCACGTGGTCGATGATGATCTCGTGATCCTCGCGCTCGATCACCCGTTCATTCCAGACGGGCGCTTTGCCTCCCTGTTGGTGCGCGATGCCGAACTTGCAGACAAGCTGGCACAGGGATTCCAAAGTCTGTGGTCGAAAGCGATGAAGAGTCTCCGTGAGATCGACTTCGATCCAAGAGCTTGAATAAAGGGCGTTCCTTTTGGCGGGTTAACCTTCATGCGCGAGAACATTAAGGCCGTAGCCACGCAGGGCGGCAAAGGCGTCCTTCTCGGTCGTGTCAACATCTCGCTCGCGCTTGCTAGTCCACTCGTATGACCCGCAAGACGCCACCGCTCAACATCCGAACACTTTTCATGCCGAGTTCGCGAAACAGACGCGAGGCGATAGCAGTTGCGGGAAACAGATCGTAGAGGAGTATGACACCGCCTGGTTTGAGAACGCGCTTCATTTCCTTAACGACTTGTTCAATTCCCCGCTTGCCGCCGGCATGATGAAGGGAGAGGCTTGCAAGGACAACATCGAACGAACTGTTGCCAAATGGCATCTGACGAGCGTCTGCTTCCTGCACCTCTATTCGATTGGCGACCCTTTCGATCTCAGCGTTACGCCTCAGAATTTCGGCATTCTGCCGCCCTGCCATCTGATTCCAAATATCGATGCCGATCGCCCTTCCCTCTCCATCTGCCAGATGCTTGGCCGCGGCCAACAACACCAGGCCATTTCCGCAACCGACATCGAGGACCTGTTCGGTGCCTTTCCAGTGGACTGAATTGATCATTCGATCTCGGGCGATTGCGCGCCGCTTCGGATCAGTGATCAAGAACAGCGTAAACCGGAAGAGACCAACGAGCACAGCCACAATCAGGAGGATCGTGCCGAGGAGGAACAGGCGTACGTAGAGGAAGTAGACGCCTAGCATCGCTGAAATCGAACCAGCCACAAGTGCGAATGCTACTTGTGAAGGGATGTTGAACCGGTAATCGGGTGTCGAATTCGGAAGAACGTCCTGCATAGATTCTCCTTCAAATGTTTTGGTGACAAATCGGATACGCTTTCTTTATGTATCGCACTCGGAGATCTGCTGCCTTTTGAAGCTCACGCGGAATACTGCGCGGCAGTCCTGGTGATCACACTGCGGCTGGTCTGGTCGTGGCTGGCCAATTTCGCCAGGCAGGTGATGTGAAGAATCAGCACGAGTGGAACCGCAAAAGTTGGGACCATACTTAAGGGCAGAAGCGTGAGTGGAGCCGTGGTCAAACCGTCCCCAATCAGTTGCACCCGCGGGGAAGCAAGAACACCGAGTATCACTGCCATGACAAGATCAAGCACTCCCAAAAGCTGCCAGGCAATGAGCGCCCCTCTTCTCTCTGGTTTGGCTAGCAACATCGCAGCAAACGGCGCTGTAAGGCCAATGAAAAGGTCCCCGTAGCCGGCCGGAAGTGCAAAGACATTTGGCAGCACTTTGTATGCACCGGCGACTACAAAAGCGAAACCGGCCACCCGCCATGCCTGCAGGAAAGTGAGAGTGCGCGGATCAGCAGTCAAAAGGAATTGCCGAAAGCGCGGCGAGACAGAAGCCCAGATGCCGAACACGAGGACGGGCACGAGGGCGCCAAATCCCGCCGGGATTCTGCCGTTCTTAAATACCAGAAGTGCTGAGGCAGAGATCGCAGCAATGAACCAGAGCGCGAGAAGAGCTGAAACGAGATTCCTGTAGCGGCGATTGTGTGAGTCCACTGTATGCTCCCTTCACAGTATGATGGTCATCATCTTGCCTTGAGAGATACAATATGATGAGTATAATCTTGTGTCAAGTGACCAGATATGAAAACTGTGAAGCGGCGTTCTGCAGTCCAGGTTTAGATGGGCGTCAAAGCACGCCTTGCCGAGCCGCCAAGAACATTCAATTTCGGGAGTATCTATTCGTGCCATGGTCGGAAGAGCATAAACAGAAAACACGTGAACGGATTCTTGACGCGGCTGCGGCGATGTTTCGTGAGCGCGGGATAGAGAAGACGAGCGTTGCCGACGTGATGAAGCAGGCAGGTTTGACGCACGGCGGCTTCTACGCTCATTTCGCTTCGAAGGATGAGCTGATTGTCGAGTCGGTAAAGCATGCCTCAGAGCAGGTGAGCCACCTCTTCGATTCACCAAACGGGGCAGAAGGAATTCTGGACGGATCGGGGTTACTGGCCGTCGCGAAGGCCTATCTGAGCGTGCTTCACATGACCCACCCGGAGCGCGGATGTCCAGTCGCGGCGCTCGGAACCGAACTGATTCAAAACAGTCAAAAGGTAAAGAAGACGGTTTCCAAAGAGATTCTGACTCGTCTTGAGAAGCTCTACAACCGAACGGCACCGGACGCGACGCCCAATAATCGCAGACAACAAGCCGCTGGCGTACTTGCCTGCATGGTTGGTGGGCAGATACTCGCGCGAATGCTCGGTGGACCGGAAGGTGCGCAGTTCCTAGCGGATTGCCAGCAGTTCCTGCGTGATGCTTTAGTCGATCAGCCGGCGACCACCGATGGTCGAATCAAACGGTGAGGCGACTCTCCCGAGAGCCATACTTCATCGCAGCAGCCTGGCGAGATAAGTTCAGATCGGGGAACGGACAGAATCCGTAATTGGCGCTTCCTGCCCTTTTCTGCTCATCTATTCACAGGGCATGGTTCATCTAAATCAGGTACTTGACAATGGAAACCCAAGCGCAGGCACAAATTCTTGATCAAATCATGGCACAGCGGGCCAGGTTTCTTCGATTCCTTCAGGGGCGAGTAGAAGATCTCTCCACCGCCGAAGACATTCTCCAATCGGCCTACCTGCGCGCACTGGAGCATAGCGGAGAGATCCGCGAGGATGAGAGTGTTGTTGCATGGTTTTATCGCATTCTCCGCAATGCCGCCATCGACCATTACCGCCGGCGAGCAACCCACAACAAGGCGGAGGAGGTGCTTGCTGCTGAGTGGGGTGAAGCATACGAAACCGAAGTTCGGGCGACTCTCTGTGCATGCATCGGGGATGTGATTCATGACCTCAAGCCTGAGTACCGGCAAGCCATTGAACAGGTCGATCTGGCGGAAACACCCGTCGAGGCTTTCGCGGAATCACAACACATCTCTGCGAACAATGCTTCAGTCCGCCTGCATCGTGCGAGGAAATCAGTGGCTAAGCATCTTAGGTCGATATGTGGCGCTTGTGCGGAGCACAAATGCCTGGATTGCACCTGTCGGCGGAGCCAGGTGTAAGATCGGCGAACCTCATGCGTCAGCAATCACAGAAGCGCCCAGGAGGCGAGCAAATGTGCTGCTGCGATCATCACTCATCTTCAACGACAACCGCTGTTAAGGGCGCCGAAACTACCATCGCCGTAGATCCTGTTTGCGGAATGGAGGTAACCCCTTCGAAATCAGCGGGTTCAATTTCGCATCATGGCGAAACCTTCTGCTTCTGCAGTGAACATTGTCTGACGCGGTTCCAAGCGGCCCCGGAGCGATATCTCGCAACTCAGGCTAGAACGGAACCCAGCAGAGAATTCGCCGCCGGTGCGGGCCCGGAATACACCTGCCCGATGCATCCTGAAATAAAGAAATCGGGACCGGGCAGTTGCCCGAAATGCGGCATGGCGCTGGAACCAATGACTATCGCTCCGCCTCCTTCGCGAATTGAATACACATGTCCGATGCACCCGGAGGTCGTTCGAACCGAACCTGGCAATTGCCCAATCTGCGGGATGACCCTGGAGCCACGCCAGATCACTCAAGAGGAATCGAATCCAGAATTAGCCGACATGTCCAAGCGGTTTTGGATCAGTCTCGCGCTTTCCGTTCCCCTGCTGGCGTTGATGTTTTCGCAACTCCTACCATCAATGCCGCTCCAACATCTGCTTTCGCCGCGAACCTGGGCGTGGGTGGAGTTCATGCTCGCAACCCCGGTTGTGCTCTGGTGTGGATGGCCATTCTTCGATCGAGCGTGGCAATCTGTAGTTCACCGCAGTCCCAACATGTTCACGCTGATCGGGATGGGAACGGCCTCAGCATATCTTTATAGCGTTGTTGCCACGGTCGCTCCGCAGATCTTTCCAATTTCGTTTAGGGCCGCTAATGGCGAGATCGGACTTTACTTTGAGCCGGCAGCAGTCATTGTGGCGCTCGTCCTTCTCGGGCAGGTAATGGAACTGCGTGCCCGCAGTCAGACCAGCAGTGCAATCCGATCGCTCCTGAACCTTGCGCCCAAAACTGCGAGACGCATTGGTGAATCCGGGAGCGAAACCGATGTGCCGCTCGCTGAGGTTCAGGCAGGAGACAAGCTTCGCGTTCGTCCAGGCGAAAAAATCCCGGTGGATGGAGTCGTCCTTGAAGGGCGAAGCTCGGTTGACGAGTCAATGATTACCGGCGAATCCATTCCGGTGGAGAAAGACCCGGGAGCACGGCTGACGGCGGGAACGGTAAACGGGACAGGTGGCCTGGTCATGCGTGCCGAACGAGTAGGTGCAGACACTCTGCTCGCTCAAATCGTAAAGATGGTAAGCGAAGCGCAGCGCTCACGTGCTCCAATCCAGAAACTGGCAGATAAGGTTTCGTCCTACTTCGTACCGGCCGTGATTTTCGTTGCCGCCATCACCTTCATCGCGTGGCTTTCCCTTGGGCCGCAACCAAGGTTTGCGCATGCCCTTGTGAACGCGGTTGCGGTCCTGATTGTTGCCTGCCCTTGTGCACTCGGACTCGCGACTCCGATGGCAGTTATGGTTGGTACCGGCCGTGGCGCTCATGCGGGTGTTCTCATCCGTAACGCAGAAGCTCTCGAAGTGTTCCGGCAAGTAAACACCCTGATCGTGGACAAGACCGGGACACTCACGGAAGGAAAACCACAACTCAGTTCGGTGTTTGCTTTGCCTGGTTTTCAAGAGACGCAGCTTCTCTCGTGGGTCGCGAGTGTTGAACGAGCCAGTGAACATCCTTTGGCGGCAGCGATCGTGAAAGCTGCAGGCGAAAAGGGCGTCGTTTACGACGACGTCGAGTCCTTCAAATCCATCACAGGTAAGGGCGTCGTCGGTAATGTCGCGGGAAGACAGGTTGCTGTTGGCAATGCTGAGCTGCTGCGAAGCCAGCACATTGATCCAGAATCTCTGCGCGAACGTGCTGAGTCTATGAGGCGGAATGGACAGACTGTGATGCTTGTGGCTGTCGATGACAAGCCAGCCGGCATGGTTGCTGTCTCCGATCCAATCAAAGCCTCCACACCAGACGCGATTCGCGAATTGAAGAACGCCGGCCTGAAGGTCATCATGATCACCGGTGACAATGCGACGACAGCGAATGCGGTTGCGACCAGATTGGGCATCGAGTTTGAAGCGGACGTACTTCCAGACCGAAAAGCGGAGATCGTCAAAGCTCATCAGCAGAAAGGTGAGGTCGTCGCAATGGCCGGGGATGGAGTAAACGATGCGCCAGCGCTTGCCCAGGCTAATGTGGGAATCGCCATGGGAACGGGAACGGATGTGGCAATGGAGGCAGGCGGAATCACTCTCCTCCATGGCGATCTGCGGGCAATTTTGCGCGCTCGCCATCTGAGCATCGCAACCATGAGAAATATCCGCCAGAATCTGTTCTTTGCGTTTATTTACAACGCGATTTCTGTCCCCATTGCGGCTGGAGTTCTCTTCCCGGTATTCGGAATCCTGCTCAATCCTATGATTGCAGCGGCGGCCATGAGCTTCAGTTCAGTCTCAGTGATTTCGAATGCACTTCGGTTGCGCGCGGTGAAACTCTGAATGCAAGGCGCGCTCGCATTAGCTGGTGCATCGTCTCAGTTCGCAGGGCAGATTACCGCGCCGGGAGATGATCTAGTGCGTCCTGCGCTGAGATTCGATCGCCATGACTATGGCTGATCTTCTCGAACTGGATGGTGCCGTTCCGGTCCAGGATGAAAGTCGACGGATACGCCGTCTCATGAGGAGCATCCCAGCGCAGACCGTAGAGGTTCGTCACTTCGTAATCCGGATCGATTACCAGTACGACGTTCGATGGCAACTTCGACTGCGTAGCGAGAAACTCGTTCGCGCGCTGGCCAAGATCGGCTGGAGGTCCCGGGTAGACGAGAAGCACGCTCGCCTTCTTGGCAGCGAACTCAGCGGCATGCTCGATAAAGTCGTGCACCTGCCTCTGGCAATAGGGGCACTGATACCCAGGAAAGCCGCGCAATACAACGAGCACCAGCGAACTGCCACTGTGTTGTGTTGAGAGACGAATGGAATGACCCGTTGGCGTCGCGAGGGTAAAGTCTGGCGCTTTGCTCCCAACGGCAGGGATCTCGGCAGCTGCTGCTACTCCCACAAAATAGAACAGTGACAGGGCAAGCGAATATCGTGCTGCTCGGTGGATTCGAGATCGAACGAGACGATTGAACGGGATGGCGGCGAGACCGAACGCATTCATGGTGGGAAACTCCAAAAGTCAGATAAATACACTGGACATGGCCATCAACAGAGCCACGGATGATTAGGAAATCACTCACGTCTTGCAATAATGACCGCATACCCTAGAGAACCATTCCGAATCGCATCTCCGGCCGCAGTCGCAAATTGCTTGGCACTATTCAAATCGATTCCTGGCAATTGAAGTTTCCCTAGGCCCGCCATGACCTCAATCCCGAGTAGTCGGGACTGCACACCCCGGACCATCTCTTCAAGCGCGTCATTGTGCTCTTCTGTGCATTCGACGCGCATGCCGGACGCCTGCAGTATCGCGGTGTACTGTTCTGCGGGAAGGGCGTCGCCAATGCAGGCGATCCATGCAAGCAGGCCCTCGAGATCGGGGATTTGCTTTTCCGTCCGCGTCAGGTCGCTAATGCCGACCTGGCCGCCCGGCTTGAGCACACGGAAGAACTCATGCGCTGCAACGGCTTTGCTGGGAAATGTACAGAAGGCGCATTCGCAGACGATCGCATCGAACGAAGCATCAGGAAAAGGCAGCCTCTCTGCGTCTCCCAGTTCGAATCGAACCGCTCCGTCCAAGCCCCTCGAAACCGCTTCTGTATTGGCCGCGTTCACATTGGGCTCACTGAGATCGACACCTGTAACTCTGCATTGGAACGTTTCAGCCAGATGGAAGGCGCTCGTTCCACGGCCTGAAGCGACATCGAGTACATGGCTGTCTCTCTTGAGATCCAAAAGCTCGCCTAAGCGCCCGGTCAGCTTGGTTCCCCCCGGATGAAAGCTATCTCCAAGTAGAAGGCGCGCCAGATCGCTGCCGTAGAAGGCCGCACAACACTGTTTGACACTTGGCTCTTCCATGTTCACCTTCTACTTCGATCCACTTTCTGCGATTTGCAGCAGCGAGTCCACTTCCATTCGTTCAGTCCCAGCATGGAAGTCAAAGACAACCGGCTCCGGTTGATAAGGCTTGCCGTCTCGGCGAGCTTGTTTGCGCTTAGGTTCCATGGCATCAAGTTGAGCGCGAGCCTGTTCTCGGTATCCGACTGAGTTGTAGGAGCAGAACGGAATCTGCTTGCCGCCGGGGAGCAGAAACTCCTTGCAGCATTTCATCAGGTTCTTCTGATTGAATGTCCAGGGATCCATGAAGTCCTGCAACATGATCATGATCATGTTCTTCGCGATATCACCGATGGTGAGGCTTTCGGGCAGGCCACAGGCCTGGCATGAGATGGCGAATTGCTCGGCTGACTTCTGTGAACCAGAGACGGAGGAAGAGGACCACAGACCTTCGAGCGCCTTCTTGATCTCCAGGCTGAAATCGGGCATCACACGGTTGGTGATGTAATCGAGATAGTCGTATACATTCACGATTCGCGAGAGTGGCGTTACATTTTCGCCGTCGATAAATGCGTAGGTAACGGAATTGCACGAAGGAAAGCAGCACGGAACTGGAATGAAGTCGCTGGCCACGAATTTGCCCGACGTTTGCTGCTCGATCAGCCGGACGATATCCGGAATCGTCATCCGCTGCATCGGATCATGGTGCATATGGCGGCCTGCGTGGAATGCCGGCTGGAAGTTGATACCACGAACTGCCGGGTGCTTAATAGCCAGTTCAATGATCTTGCCCACTTCGTGGTCGTTCACGCCTCTCTCGATGGCGGGGACGAGCGTGACGTTGAGGCCAATGGACGCCAGCCGATCGAGCGCAAGCAGCTTTTCATCGAGAATGTCAGGCTCGCCGCGAATGATACGGTACGTCTCACGGTCGAAGCCATCGAACTGAAAATAGATTGACGGACGTACCTCAGCGAGTTGCTCGAGGAACCGGTCGTCGTGCGCGATGCGCTTGCCGTTGGTGTTGACCATGACAAAAGGAATGCCGCGCGCGTGCGCGGCTCGCACGAAGTCGATGATCTGCGGATGGATGGTCGGCTCGCCGCCGGAGAACTGCACCACTTCAGGGTTCCCCTCTGTGCGGACAAAATCGTCCAGCATCGCTTCCACTTCTTCCATCGTCAGGCTGAAGCCTGGCCGCGCATCGGCAAAGCACAAGGGACAATTCATGTTGCAGGCGCTATTGACCTCGATAATGCCAAGACACGCATGTTGCTGATGGTCAGGGCATAGGCCGCAGTCGTGTGGGCAGCCTTCCTTAATCTCCGTGCCGTAGGCCAACGGGATCGTACCCGGTTTGTTGAACTTGCTGAAATTCGTATAGGCTTGCGCATCGCTATAGACAAGTGCTTCAAAGGGGCCACAGTCGGGGCACCGCTTCGCCATGTAGACCTTGTTGTCGCGCAGCAGAATCTTGGCATCGATCACTTTCCGGCACTGCGGACAGATGCTGCGGGTCAATTCGTAGAAAACGTAGTCGGCGTCCTTCTTCCGTTGCGGACGGGATAACGTAGTCGAGTTGCGGGTTTCGTTCAATATGTCCAAGAGCTTCACCATTCTCGCAGAATCAACTCTACGACCTTGAAGGTCGTGCTATCAAAGTTCGGTTGGGGCTGTTGCCGTGTTACGAACCTTGAACCTCATACTCCACAGCTTGTTGAATGACCATTTTCCCACCAACCAATCGACTGAAAATACACCGGCACCAAAGATCAAGACCATCAGAGATGCAAATAGGAAGGTGTACGGATCGGCCACGTAGAACTTGCCCGGATCGCTGAATATCGACTTGAGAGCTTCGTGGTCGGCCGTCCAATAGGCGACGAACATATTGATGGAGAGGACGAGACCCGTGAGCCGCGAAAACAGTCCAAGGATGAGCAATATCCCGCCCAGGAACTCGACCCAGGCTACGAACGCCGCGGTGAATGCCGGAAATGGGAGATTGAGAGAAGTAAAGAAGCCGGCGATCTGCGACAGGTTGTGGAGCTTACCCCAACCTGTCTGAGCAAACTGCCAGCCCCAATAAAGCCGGACCAGCAGCAGGAAAGGCGACTGAGCGAGGGATGCGATGTTTCCAAAAGACTTGTAGCGCCGGAACATCGTGGCGGGTAGCTTTTCATGAATCATTTGAGATCTCCTGATCGTACGGATTCCTGACTGGGGAGGTTGTGCTCGCAAAGCCAGCCAAGAACAGCCCATTGATGGAAGCATTCCTGGAGAAAGGCGGGGCGGGCTGCTTCATCCATCGAACTGTCGATAAATGCAGCTTCAAAGGCAATGCCGAGCGCTGCGCCGGACTGAATTGCAGTGAGCATTCGATATTCCTCGAACGTCAGGCGCTTGTAATAGACCGTGAACTCCTGCCGATGGACGGCCAGCCAGATCCGGGCAGGTGGGAGTTTTGCAACGCGCCGTACAGCGTTTATCTTGCGAGTGGCGGTTGCATTGTTGGCAGAGGTGTCGCTATTTCCGGTGCTCTGCCGCACGGCAATCAAGAGTTCATCCACCGGATAGGCCAGATCCAAAAGGCGCACGCTCGGCTGCAGTTGGAAGACCGTTGTATCAGTGACGTTCGCAAAAAACTCTGCGGTTGGCGCGGGAGTGGTGGCAGCGTCGTAGGCTTCGGTGTGAGCCCACTCCAGAAGCCCCATATCTTCGGCGAGTCGGCTCTTCGGCGCGGTAAGTTCCTGATTTCTGGTCAACCAGGAGGGAAGCCGACTGCCGAGATCGCGAAGCGTGAATGAGACTGAGGGGCACTCGTCGAGATATGCGCGCATGAGACGGTCAAACTGCCTCCGCCCCAGCACGGCCTGAAGACCTGGAAAGTCCTCTTCAAAGCTTGAATAGAGCCGAAACCAGTACTGACGGTTATAGATCTCCAACCGTTCAAGCGAAGAAAGCGAATCGTTCGGCTTGATGAAGGCTGCAGCCTCGCGCTCCATCACCACCCCATCACGACGGACCCTGCGCGTAGTTTCGTTGCGCGTCAGTGGCTCCATCACCGCAGTGGCCATGCGCTTTTGCAATTCAAGTAAGGCGGCACTCATCGCGATGCCTCCACGAGGATGTGTTCCTCCGGGCTTTGACCCGAGGTTGGCGGGTCTTCTCGCTCGTGAAGAAAGCAGTTCGCTTTCAGGGCCTCGCGATGAACTTCATCGAACGACGGAATATTGTCGTCCCATTCGAGCAGCGTCGCGGTAGGTCCGCACCGTTCGATCGCCCGCTCGTAAAGTTGCCAGACAGGTTCAATAACCGGATGGTCGTGCGTGTCGAGCGTGTACCTTTTGAATTCGGAGTGGCCGGCGATATGAATCTGAGCAACACGTTCAGCGGGAACGCTGTTCAAATACTCGAACGGGTTGAATCCGTGATTGCGTGACGAGACGTAGATGTTGTTCACATCGAGAAGAATCCCGCAGTCGGCCTGTTCGACCACTTCGTTGAGGAACTCCCACTCGGTCATCTCGGAGAGATGAAACTCGGCATAGCTGCTGACGTTCTCGACCGCTACTGGTACTTCAACAAAGTCCTGAACCTGGCGGACCTTCTCGGCAGTCAGGCGAGCGGCCTCGAAAGTGTAGGGCATGGGAAGCAGGTCGTGCGTGTAGCGGCCATCCACGCTGCCCCAGCAAAGATGATCCGTGAGCCAAGGCGTCTTCGTCCTACGCACGAGGTTCTTCAGCCGCCGGAGGTGTTCGCGGTTAAGCGGCTCTGCCGAACCGAAGTACATCGAGACACCGTGCTGCACCACGCGATATTGCTCCAGAATCCGGTCCAGGACATGGAGCGGCCGGCCGCCATCGACCATATAGTTCTCGGAGATGATCTCAAACCAGTCGACGACAGGCTTCTGCTCGAAGATGTGCTGGTAGTGAGGTATCCGCAATCCGATTCCCACGCCATAGTCGGAAAAGCCGTTGAATCGATTTGCGGGCATCTCACTTCTCCGTCTGGCAGTTCATTTGCCGCGTTGGTAATGTTCATGTGAAGAGAGCAGATTGCGGGGTCGGCCTGAGCCCTTCCCCGCAGTCGGAAGCGAGGCAGGCATTACATCTTCGGCATTGGCGGCTTCGAACCGTCGGTCGCGCAGCTTCCCTTGCCCTTGCAGGAGTTCTTGCCGTCGGCTCCCTGTCCCTTGCAGTCGTTCTTGCCCTTGCAGGAATGCTTCGGCTTCTGAGGGTCTTCCCCGAATGAGGACGCACCCGCAATTGCGCTTGAGACTGTGAGATTGGCGCCGTTGACATGACCGGCAACCGGCTGAGCATGAGTAAGAGTTGAGGCACCGCCGAGCAGCCCGGCTACCGCCGCTGCAAGACACAGGGACTTCATGGAATTGGTCATTTTGGGGAATTCTCCTCGTTTAGATTGAGCATCCCGTCCCTGGTCGGGGACAGTCGGCTTGTACACGAGGAGATGGCGCGTGAAGACAAAGGTCACAGAAGTCGCCGAAAATGTTTATTTGGTTGAATCCCTGTAACCTAGGTCTCTCGCCCGCATCATGGCGAATAGTGTTCAGAAGTAAATAGCGCGAAGAACGTCAGAAATGGAAGGCGGTCGCTTGGAGCATTCGGTTAATGTGAATTCCGATAGAGCCGATGAAGAAGCGATCATTGCCCTGATTTGCGCCGGCGACAAAACTCGATTTCACGAGTTGATTCGTCCCTATACGCGAATCATGTTTGCCGCCGCCATAGGCGTCTTGAAGAATCCCGAGGATGCAGAAGAGGCGGTGCAGGAAGGCGCCCTCAAGGCATTTCTCCACCTGGCACAGCTTGAGGATCGGAAACGGTTTCGCTCCTGGCTAATACAGATTGTCATTAACGAAGCGAGAATGTATCGCCGGAAACTTCGAAGGCAACTGTACGACTCGATCGACGAAACAGATGAGGGCGACGACGGTGACTCGGTACCACGCCAGTTCGCCGATTGGCACGATTTGCCAAACGAGGCGCTCGAGCAGGAACAGCTCAGGTCCGCCGTTCGAGAGGCCGTAGATAAGTTACCTAGTATCTATCGAGAGGTCTTGCTGCTCATCGATACCCAGCATTTGAGCTATGAGATGGTCGCTGAAGCTCTCGGTGTATCAGTCGGCGTTGTGAAGACGCGCGTTCATCGAGCCAGGATGCGCATTCAGGAAGAATTGACTCCAGTATTCAAGCCGCGTTTCGCTGATCAAATCAGGCTTATGAAAGGAATGAATCCATGGTCTCATGCAAGAAGCTAGCGAGGAACCTCTCCGCCTATATCGAGGGTGACGTGGATCGAGAACTTTGCGGTGAGATCGAGCGCCACCTTTCTCATTGCCGGCGCTGCTCGGTTTTGCTCGACAGTGTCCGCAAGGTACTCGTCATCTCGGGCGATGAGCAGACGTTTGAGCTTCCGATGGGGTACGAGGAGAGGCTGCATTCCTTTCTCGATCATCACATCTGACAATCGTGAGGTCTTCTGCCATTGAGCAAGGGTAGGGAGAAGTCGTAGCTGGCTTACAACGTCACCAACAGGGAAAGTTTGAAGCAGCAAAAATGGACAAGCAGGCGCGCCGATTAGCTCTCACGATCTTTGCACACGCAATTCTCAGAATTGCGAGCAGTGCGAGCGGCGTTTTAATCGGCATCTATCTGGCTCGCCTGAGCGGACACGGCCTCCCCGTGGATGCCGGCTTACTTGGGATTTTGGGTGCAGTCTCTTTTGCCGCCGAGCTGGTCGCATCGATTCCCTTCGGTATCGCATCCGACGCGATCTCGCCTCGCTGGTTAATGGTAGCCGGTGCGCTGATTGGCGCGCTTGCCGTTCAGCTCTTCGCCCTGAGCTCGCATACCGGGATATTTTTTCTCAGCCGGGCACTCGAAGGGATCGGCGTTGCTGCGGTGACCCCTCCTCTTTTGGCGTATCTGGCGGACGCGACCAGCCACGACTCCTCCCTGCGGGCACGGGTAATGAGCTTCTTCGAACTGTCGTTGCTTGCTGGACTCGCGCTCGGCGGTCTGATGGGAAGCCAATTCTGGCATCTATTTGACGTTCACGCATTCAGCTTCGTGGCCGTCGCCTATTTACTCTGCGCCATGCTGCTTTTCTTCGGAGCAAAGGGCAGCCAGTCGCGCGGTTCCCATGCTGCATGGCAGGGTCTGCTGCGGGCCATCAAAGACCCGTCGGTGCGATCTCTGGCTCCTGTGTGGCTCTGCGTGAATGCAGTGGTTGGGCTCTGGCTGGGACCCACTCTACCGTTCTTGATGACCAAAACACCCAGTGGATCACAGTATCTTGATGGGATCTTCGCGAATACCCCAACCGAGGTCGGTTGGCTGCTGCTGGGCTACTCAGCGGTCTTTGGAACAGGGGTTTTCGGGTGGAGTTTTCTCCTCCCGCGAATGCAGATTCGCTCCGCCATGCGGATCTGTTTGTCGGCAATGGTGCCTGTTTGTCTCGGGCTTTACGCAATCAATCATTCAGGTCACACAGCTGCGCACATTCGCTGGTCAATCACTGCGGCAACGGCACTTCTGATCATGGTGGAAAGCGGTTTCACACCGGCGGCGCTGGCGTGGCTGGCTCAATCACTTGGCCCCAAGTCAGGAAAAGGCGCGGCCATGGGTATTTACTCCGTTCTGCTCAGTGTTGGCGCTATTGGCGGTTCGCTTCTGGCGGGAGCGCTCGGAAAAAACTGGTCTGTCGATGGATTGTTGCTGGGGACAGTGTTACTCGCTGCGTTGGCGCTGATTTTGCTTCATAAGGTAACGGATTTGAAAGTTCGACCATTTGAGGAAAGCTATGAGCAAGGCTTGAATACGATCTCGCAATCTTCGGGGCTGGCGCTTCCGGATTGATTGCTGCAGACTTCGCCGTTCAACTGGGTGCGCGAGTCGCGTTGCTGGATAAGGGGCCGATTGGCGGCGACTGCACCTGGACTGGATGCGTTCCCAGCAAATCGTTGATCAAAGTGGCGACAGTGGCTCATCACGCCCGAAATGCGGCACGGTATGGAGTCACGACGAGCGGGCCGGTTGTTGACATGACCATCGTTCGCGATTATCTGCGCGCTACCATCCAGCAAATCTATAAGCCCACCGAACCAGAAACGCTGAGCAAGAAGGGCATGGACGTTTTGATTGGTGCGACTCGGTTTCTCGACCCGCACACGCTCGAAGTGGGAGAGCAGCGGATTCGTGCGAAGAAAATCCTGATCAACACCGGCGCCGAACCACGAATTCCCCACATTCAAGGCCTTGCCGCTGTCCCGTACTCGACCTATCTGCAGATCTTCGACAATGACCGTCTGCCGCAACACTTTCTTGTGATCGGTGGCGGCCCGATCGGTTGCGAACTTGCCCAGGCATATCGCAGGCTCGGATCCAGGGTAACCGTCATCGCCGAGCACTTGCTTCCGCGAGAAGAGCCCGAGGTTTCGGAACTGCTGAACCGTATATTTGCTGAGGAAGGAATAGAGCGTCTCAACGGGCGCGCCGAATTTGTGCGAAGTGAAGGCGATGCTATCACTGTGCATACCGAGTCGGGAAAAGCGACGGGTGACCTTCTGCTTGTCGCCGTGGGGCGAACGCCGCTCGTTCGTGGGCTCGGTCTGGAGGCGGCTAACGTGCGCTACACGAAGAACGGCATCGAAGTGAATGAGTTTCTTCAAACGTCAGCCAAACACATTTACGCAGCTGGCGACGTGATCGGCGGCGAGCAGTTCTCGCATCTGGCCGGATGGCAGGGTTTTCAGGCGGTTCGCAATGCGTTGCTGCCGGGCAACAACGCCGGAACATCGCCTGCGATGCCTCATATCACCTTTACCTCGCCCGAGGTTGCTCAGATCGGCCTCACAGAAAAGGCGGCGCTCGAACGATTTGCGGCTAAGGATCTGCAAATCAAATCTTTCGACATCAGCAAAGTCGATCGCGCCGTCAATGAAGACGATCGCCTCGGGATAATCAAGATCGTCGCTCGTTCAAACGGCGTCATTCTGGGGGCGAGCATCGTCGGCGAACGGGCAGGAGAGACGATCACCGAGATCGCTGTAGCCATGCGCAACGGCCTGAAGCTGAGCGACCTTGCATCCACGATCCATCCCTACCCGACCTACTCCACCGGTGTCCAACTGCTGGCTACGAAGATGTCAGTGGAAAGCGCGTTCTCTGGGACCTCTGGAAGAATCATTCGTGGACTTTCCGCGCTCTGGCGCTAGTTTCAAGGGGACTGGTATGGTGCAATTCACGGGCAAAGAATCGTTGGTCGCAGGAGCGCTCGCCGCCATTGGCGCATCCGTGTGCTGCGTGGGGCCTCTGGTTTTGCTGGCGCTCGGAATCGGCGGAACATGGGTAGGCAGCCTGACTGCAATGGAGCCATTCCGGCCATATTTCATCGGGCTGACTCTCCTGTTTCTCGGATTGGCTTTCCGCAAGCTCTACCTTGCGCCGCAGGTCTGTGCGCCGGGAACACCCTGCGCCAATCCGGATACCCTCAAGCGGCAACGCATCACTTTCTGGATTGTTGCGACATTGCTGGTCGGTTTGTTGGCTGTTCCCTGGTTCGCCGCACTTTTCTATTGAAGGGAGATGTTGATGCGCAAATTACTGACTGCCGCCCTGGCTATGTTTTCACTCGTGGCAATGGCGGCTACACCCAAGACGATCACGCTTGACGTAAAGAACATGACCTGCGAAGTCTGTCCGATCACGGTTAAGAAATCGCTGGAAAAGGTTCCCGGCGTCAGCGCCGTCAAGGTCGATTTCGGCAAGAAGACGGCGATGGTCACCTTTGATCCCGATAAAACGAAACCCGAAGCGCTGACGCGCGCGACCACAAATGCGGGCTATCCTTCGACCGTCCAGAGGTGATATCGCGATGAGCGGAATCGTTCAAGAATCCGTACTGACATGTCCACATTGCGGCTTTGCCAAGTCGGAAATCATGCCAGTGGACGCTTGCCAATTCTACTATGAGTGCGGCAATTGCAAGGCCATCCTTCGCCCCAATCCGGGCAACTGCTGCGTGTTTTGCTCGTTCGGCCCGGTAAAGTGTCCACCGATGCAGCAGGAGAATGGGTGCTGCGGATAAAGGTGAGGTTGTCTCTGCACCGGGATCTTACATCTGGTGGAACCAAGGTCAGGATGTCGGCCGAGTAGAGTCAGCAAAAAGTTGTGTGTGCTGTTGCAATGACCAGACCATTGCAGCACGATAACTCTTCGGAGACCTTCTTCTCATTGCATTAGTACCGGGATGCCTGCTGGTTACAATCTAATGCACCCACCGAAATATAACGTTAGGCCACCACGGTCTGAATGCGCACAAATGCCGCCACCCAATTCAGTTTTGAGGCGCCGGCAGCTACAACGTTATCCCACCACCATAAGTACATCCGGCATTTCGACAAGGTCCCAAGCCGATTCGGTGGACATTCGCGAACCCGACGCTGCGCATTGCCCAACTTGATGATCACCGACCTGCTGCCGCTACCGGATCCCCGGCCCCACTATGCCTGGTACGTGCTGGGGATTGTTACACTGGTGAACCTGTTCTCGTTTCTTAATTGCGGGGTCGAATCCCCGATCAGAGAAGCGGTCCAGAGGAGAATTTCGGATGCCTGGGAGCGTTTTGGTGTCAGGAGCCGGGGTGGCAGGCTGTTGTCTAGCCTGGTGGCTCGATCGATACGGATATGCGGTGACCCTGGTAGAACAGGCTCCCGAACCGCGCACAGGCGGCTACGTCATCGACTTTTGGGGCCTCGGCTACGACGTGGCCGAAAAGATGGGCGTGCTGGACGAACTCCGCCGGCATGACCTCAAGGTTCAGGAATTCTGGATCGTCAATCGCGTGGGCCGGCGGATCAGCGGCTTCAACCAGGGCGCGGTGCAAAAGCTTATCAAGGGCCGGGGCATGAGCCTTCCGCGTTCGGCGCTGGCCTCTGCGCTCTACGAAGCGGCCAAGGACCGAGTGGACGTGCGGTTCGGGAACAGCGTGACCAGCCTCAAAGACAGCCCGCGCGGCGTGGAGGTGACGTTTCGCGAAGGTAAGGCACAGACGTTCGATCTGGTGATCGGTGCCGATGGCCTCCACTCCGCGGTGCGACGACTCTGCTTTGGTGAAGAATCGCAATTCGAACACTTCCTCGGGTACTACGTTGCCGCGTTCACGGCCAAAGGCTACCGGTTCCGTGATCCGGACGCATACGTGACTTACGGCGAACCTGGCCGGCAGATTTGGCGAATCACTGTCGACGAGGACACCACGGTCTTTATGCTGGTGTTCGCTGAATCCAATCCAAACGCGGCTCCCGTCCACGATGCCTCGCGTCAGAAAGAGCTCCTGATGCGCCTCTACGCCGACGGTGGCTGGGAAACCGACGAGATGCTCCACGCTCTTCAGACAAGCAGCGATCTCTATTTCGACCGGGTCAGTCAGATCGTGATGCCGAGTTGGAGGAAGGGCCGCGTTGCCCTGATCGGCGACGCGTGCGCGTGTCCGAGTCTGCTCGCCGGCGAAGGGTCAGCAATGGCGATGGCCGAAGCCTACACGCTCGCTGGGGAATTAGCTGTCGCGCAGGGAGGCCATGGGTCCGCATTCGCAATTTATGAACAGCGCCTGCGGCCCTATGTGGAGCGCAAGCAGAAGGGGGCGCGCGATTTCGCTGCGAGCTTCGTCCCCAGGAGTGCTTACGGGCTGTGGCTGCGAAACGCGACCATCAACGCCGCGAACCGCCTTGGGCTCGTTCAGCTGCTGTTCAGAGCCCAAATGCGCACTGGCATCGAGCTGCAGGACTATCGGTAAGACTTCACCGGGCCTATCCGTCTTCGGTGCGGACGTGATGTGGCGATAAGTGAGATTGTTCTGGAGTCTGTATCGACGTGTCTGCATTGCGGTTTCGTCAAGCTTGAGACAATGCCCACAAATGCCTGCCGGTTCTACTACAAATGGGGCAATTGCAAAACGGTGCTGAGACCCAAAGCGGGCCATCGCTTCGTGTTCTGCTCCTTTGGCTCAGTGACGTGCCGTCGATCTACCCGCGGAGGACAAGCTGCCGATGGTCACTATACTTCGAACGGAGGTCGCTGCCGCCGCAAGGTAATTCACTTTCAGCATTGCGGGATTGAGTTCCCACTGTTCGATCCCGCCCGAGAAAGCCAAGCGTGCCTCGAATGGGAGAACATTTTCCTGCCCCGCCGCTGCGGGTAGGAGGATGACCAATGCAACATGGCAGTCTCACGACCAAGTCTCGCCTCGAAGGTCCCGACGTTTGGCAGTTCCGTTGGTCAGAAAAAGGCCCCAACGGGAAGCGCATATATCGCAAGAGGGTCATTGGAACGATTAAGGAGTTGCCCAATCTGGACGCCGCACGAAATGCGGTCGCCAGCCTGATCACCGAGGTCAACTGGGCAAACCTGCGATCAACTTCCATCACGATGACAGTCGCTCAACTCTGCAGCCATTTTGAGCAACGTGAATTGGCCCGAAGCAACACTTGGCGGAGCTATTCCACCAAGATGTGCTATGCGGTCTACCTGCGCCGATGGATCTTGCCGAATTGGGGAAAACTCGAACTTCGTGACGTGCGGACGATTGAGTTTGAATCCTGGCTCCGCCGGTTACCGCTGGCGAAGGGCAGTTGCGCGAAGATCCGGGGCGTGATGTCCGTGCTATTCAATCATGCATGCCGATATGAGTTCTTCGATCACAATCCAATCCGTCTCGTGCGTCAGGGAGCGAAGCGCAAAGCCGCCCCAAATATCCTCACCCCCGATGAAATTAAGACCCTTATTGACGGCTTGGCAATCAGAGAACGGACATTGGTTTTGCTCGCTGCGTCGACGGGATTACGACAGAGCGAACTGTTCGGCCTAAAGTGGAGCGACATCAACTTCTCCGATAGGTTGATCCACGTAACGCGGTCAATTGTCTGCGGTGTTGTTGGCCCTTGCAAAACCGAATCGTCGCAAAAGCCAGTTCCGGTTCATCCACTTCTGATCGAAACACTTCTCAAATGGAAGGAACAGCAGCATTACCGCAAACCTGACGATTGGGTCTTCGCGAGCAAACGCTACCGCGGTCGAAAGCCGTTCTGGGGTCAGGCGATCTTGAGAAAATTCATCCTTCCACGGGCCCAAGAGCTAGGTATCCAAAAGCGCTTCGGGTGGCACACATTTCGGCACACGTATTCGACCCTCCTCAGGAGTGTGGGGACAGAATTCAAAGTGATGCAGGAACTGTTGCGACATTCTTCACTGCGATCGACTTTAGACGTCTACACCCAGGCGATCACACCATCGAAACACGCGGCTCAAGATGCCGTGATGTCACTTGTTATGGCTGCCGGTGGAAATCAAACTGCGGCATAGCCCGGCAGAGGGACCGGGCGGGAATCGACGTCAAAGGGCACAAAAGGGACACAAATCTATGTCCTTTTGCACCCTCTATGGTTTCCGCCTATACCAAATAAAATCTTTGGAATGAATGGCGGGGACGACGGGGCTCGAACCCGCGACCTCTGCCGTGACAGGGCAGCGTTCTAAAACAATCATCGAAGGGAAAATTCAATGACAATCGAATACGTGGCTGAACCTCATTGGATCGATGAACCCGATTGGCTTTGCGCGGTGGAATTTCTAAATGACCAAGATCCAGAGGGTAGAGATCTCGCTGCGGATACGATTGGTTATTTACTCGGCTACGCGCACCTAACGAATACCCGATCGTTAGCGCTTGTCGGTGATCCAGATATGATGGCATACGAAATCTTGTTTTCATTTTCCTCTCCGTCAGAGAAGAAAAGATTCTTGGATCTCATCCGATCAAATGACGAGTTAGGAAACGAGTACGTAGAGAACGACCTCATCAAGCCTGTGAAGGAAGAGATCCAAGATGCACGGCCTCTCGCGGCTGTTTTGCCTAGGACGGCGTTGACGCGTGCCCTACTGGTTGCAACCACTGTTTGCAGTTCCACCGCACAAAGCCGGACACAATGAAGAAATGTTTACTGTTCACGTCGGCTGACACAGTTCAAACGCAGAGTTTGTGTGCCGGGATTCCAGAGAGTCACTCACTCTGGCGCGGCTGATTGTCCCCTTCAATTCCTGCAAATATCTGTTCGTGCCCTGCTGATGCTTATCGAACATCACAATTGATGAAAAAGGTCTTGGACGCCAAGGCAATTTTCCTTCACTCTCTGAAACAGCGGGTCGGCTGCATTGCCAAGGTTGTGAAACCGACTCGGCGTTCAGTCGGCCCTCATTCATGAAGGAGACTGCGCATGGATCGCTCTGTAGAAAAACTGCTCTATTCCCGGCGTGACACGGCCGAAGCACTCAGCTTAAGCATTCGATCGATTGATTACCTAATCACAACCGGACGCCTCATCGCGCGGCGGGTCGGCGGCAAGATTCTTATCCCGGCAAGTGCTGTCCGACGCTTCGCCAGGGAAGACCATCCAGATTCAGTGCGCTCCGGCATCCCCGTGCTCTCGTCGGATCAAATGAGAGTCGGCCAACACTCTTCGGAAGGATCGATGAGCCGCTTTCAGCCGCGGAGTCAGGGAATTGATGAAACAGCGCCTAAGAGGGCAAATGACCGTCATTGACGATCGCGTCTTCAGGCGCCGCCGAATCAAGCTTTTCAATGGCGGCCTGGTTGTGCTCAGGAGCCAGATGGGCGTACCTGGTCGTCATTGAAATTGTTTTGTGGCCTGCAAGTTCCTGCACCGTTCGTAGATTTACATCCTTCATAACCAATCGGCTGATGAAAGTGTGGCGGAGGTCGTGCCAGCGAAAGTTCTTCACTCTGGACTCTTCGAGGGCAAGTTCAAACCAAGCCCTAGGATCGTTCAGATCACGCCCGTATCTCGAGAGAAAGACTCGGCCATTGTGTGGTCGGGTGGCATGTAACGCTTCGAGAACCTTCAGGCAGGTCTTGTTGAGCGGGATCTCTCGGTCGCTTCCGTTCTTCGTCTTCTCCAATCTGATGCGTTTCCGCATCAGCGATACCTGGGACCATTCCAGACTGAACTGCTCGCTCTTTCGCATGCCCGTGTTCAGTGCTACATCGAATTCCGGCATGTGTTTCGAGAACCTTCTCTTTATTGCGTCGCGTAGTCGTTTTTCCTCATTTTCCGATAGGAATCGAATGCGCGCATTGTTCTCTGCTCTCTGCTCAACTAGTCGCGCAGGGTTGCTCGTTACCTTGCCGTCGGCCAGTGCAATTTTATACGTCTTTCCAAAGACATTCTTATATCGGTTCTTGGTCGCGGGCGACCATTTGTGGGAACTGATCCAGGTATCGATGTCAGAGGGTTTAATCTCGTCAGCGACCCGGTCTGCAAACGCTTCCAGGATGAATTTCATCCTCCCTTTGAAATTTCGAACATCCCTGCGGTCGTGGTTGACATACCAGTCGATGGCTTCCTGGGCAAGTACGGAGAACTTGATGCCCTTGTCCTTCATGTTCGCCGGCATCTTGACGCCGCGAAGAATGTCGGCCTTGCGAATCTTGTAGAGCTTGATTGCGTCGCCGCGGCGCCCTACCTTTTCCCGATGCTCGACTCCAGCGACCTTGAAACGTATCCACCAAATGTCTGAGCCTGGCACCTTCTCGAAGACGCCTCGTTCCTTGCGAACCACCTTCCTCGGCATAGGGAATCTGCCTCCTGGGTGCGATCCTAGCAAAGTCGGAACAAAGTGGCACCAAAGAGTGGCACCAGCACTTATTTGGTGTACTTCATTGATCGAGATGTTTTTCTATAAATTATTGATTCTATGGTGCCCGGAGGGGGACTTGAACCCCCACGACCTGATAAGGGTCTGCGGATTTTAAGTCCGCTGTGTCTGCCGATTTCACCATCCGGGCTTGGCAAGCGATATTGCTCGTCGATCTATCTTAACGCATCGCATGAATACACTCGGGAAAGGAACCTTAGCGATGGTTCTTGCGTAATCCAGGAAGAAGCTCGATTCTTGTCCCCGGGGTCTGTTCCGCCTATGCCGTTCCACGAGATTCTCAAGCAAACGCTGTCTGCGCTCTGGGAAACGAAGCTTCGTAGCTTTTTGACGATGTTCGGAATCGTGTGGGGCATCACCTCGGTTATTCTCCTCGTCGGCCTTGGCATCGGTTTCAACGTAGATCAGAAGGAACACCTGCGTAGCATTGGCACCGACATCGCCATCTTCTTCGGCGGAAAAACCGGCGCGCAGGCAGGCGGATACGCTGCCGGCCGCGACATTCGCCTCACCATCGATGACGCCATCGCCATCCAGCAGCAGGCATCGCTGGTCAAAACCGTAAGCCCGGAGCTGCGTCGCGCCGTCTCCGAAGTCAGCCAATGGAACGCAGCCAGCCGTCCCGTACGCGGAGTATGGCCGCAGTACCAGCGATTCCGCTCCCTCACCGTCGAGCAGGGGCGCCTGATGAGCGAGCAGGATGAAGCCGACGGCGCGCGCGTGATTCTTCTCGGCGCCGAAGCCAACCGGCAGCTCTTTCCCGGCAAACCTGTCATCGGACAACCTCTGATGGTGGCCGGCTATCAATACACCGTCATCGGCGTGCTCGCCAAAAAGAAGCAGAATGGCAGCTACGGAAGCGGCCCCGACAACACCCAGCTCTTCACCACCTACTCCGCCATGGCGCGTGACTTTCCCCCACCCGAGCGCCCCGGAATCGTGCGCGGCTTCGTCAACAACATCGTCATCGAGCCCGTCTCTCCCGATCTTCACGAAAAAGCCGTAGCCCAGGTCAAACGAATCATCGCCGAGCGCCACCACTACGATCCCAACGACAAAGAAGCCCTCTGGATATGGGACACGCTCGAAGGGTCGAAGTTTACCGAACGCATCTTCAGCGTGATGACCTTGTTCTTCGGAGCCGTCGCGCTCCTGACGCTCTCTCTCGGCGGCATCGGCGTCATGAACATCATGCTGGTAGCCGTCACCGAACGCACGCGCGAAATCGGCGTCCGCAAAGCCCTCGGCGCAACCGCCGTCGACATCAAGCGCCAGTTCCTCGTCGAATCCGCCATCATCACGCTGGTCAGCGGAATTGCCGGTTTAGCCCTCGGCGTCGGCGTATGTCTGCTGCTGAAGTTCGTTCCTCTGCCTGACTTCGTTCCCCACCCCGTCATCTCACCATTGGCCATCACAGCTTCACTCACTACCCTCACCGCCATCACGTTATTCGCTGGCATGTACCCTGCCCTCCGAGCCGCCGACCTCAGTCCGATGGAGTGCCTGAGAACCGAGTAACTATGAACCTGAGTGAGATTATTCGTCAAAGCATCGAGTCCCTTATGCGCAACCGCCTCCGCTCCGGACTCACCATGCTCGGCATCATCTGGGGGTTGGTCACCGTCGTGCTCCTCCTCAGCTACGGCAAAAGCCTTGGCGAAGGCGTCCTCAACGGCTTCCTCGGTCTAGGCGACAACGTCATCATGGTGTGGGGCGGACAAACCAGTATGCAGGCCGGCGGCGAACGCTCCGGCAAACGCGTGAAGTTTTTCGACGGCGACACCGAAGCCGTCCGCGACGAAGTTCCCTTCCTCAAAGCCGTCAGTTCCGAAACCGACGACGGCTTCAGCTTCAAGTACGGCGCCAAGGTCGTCAATATCCAGAGCAAGGCAATTGACTTTCCTTACGGCGGAATGCGAAAACTCAACGTGGAGCAGGGCCGCTACTTCGAACCCGCAGACTTTACCGACCATCGCCAGGTCGTCATCTTCGGTCCCCACGCAGCGCAAAAGCTCTTCAACGGATATCCTCCTGTAGGCGAATCGGTCGAGATCGAAGGCCATGTCTTTCAAGTAATCGGTGTGTTGAAAAACAAGATTCAGGACTCCTCGAACAACGGTCCGGACAACGAGAACGCCTTCGTACCCTTCGATATGATGAGATTGCTCCGCGACCAGCGCAACCCCGACAGCATCGTCTTTCAGCCAAGTTCCCCCGAACTCCACCTCAAGGCCCTGCAGGCGGTCCGCGCCGTCCTCGCCCACCGCCACCACTTCGACCCCAAAGACGACAAAGCAGTTCCCAGCTGGGACACCGTCGCCGACTCGGCCGAGATCATGCAGTTCAGCACCGCGCTAGACCTTCTCCTAGGAATCATCGGCGCAATGACGCTTGGTGTCGGAGGAGTCGGCGTGATGAACATCATGCTCGTCTCGGTAACGGAGCGCACAAAAGAAATCGGCCTGCTCAAAGCCCTCGGCGCTCGCCGCCGCGACATCCTCAAGCAATTTCTGCTCGAAAGCCTGACCCTCACCTTCCTCGCTGGCATTGTAGGAATGATCGTCGCAATCCTCGTCGCCTATCTCATTCCACCGATGCCGCTCTACTCCGACATCTACAAGACCGCGAACCACGAGGGCGACATTCTCCTTCGCGCCTCACCCACCATCATGCTCGTCTCGTTCGGCATTCTCGCGGTAGTCGGCATCGTCTCAGGCCTGCTCCCTGCCGTCCGCGCCTCCCGCATGGACCCCGTCGAGGCCCTACGCCACGAGTGACATTGCGCTCAAGGCGCAAACTATCCTAGCCTGTGGCGAAGCCGCAGGAGTCCTTTGCGCTGAAGGCGCTAACTATCCTAGGCTGGCGCGAGGCCCCAGGAACCTCTTTGTTTTGCTTAAGGGCACGGCCTCAGCCGTGCCGGAACTGCTACGTTTTGAACGCGCTTTAGCCGCTGAGGTACGTTCCTGATTTTTCAAGATACTCCCTCATCATCCTCTTCAGCCCCTGCAGGTATTTTCTCGGTCTCTAGTTCCGAGACTCTCTACGTTCTCTGCTCCCCGTGCCTTGGCGACAGCACGCAACGCTTCCCGACGCCGCTTCAATATTGCTTCCGCATTTGGAGTTGAAAGCACAACGACCTCCAGATGCTTGCAATACTCGGGTTCCCCGCTGGCATTCCTCAACTCGTCGAGGTACAAGTAAATTTTGCTGAAGGTTGCAAAAACTTCGCCGTGCGCAGCTCGAAATGCATCCGCATCGATCGCACCAGTCGTTACAAGCGAAGCCGCCATATCCCAATAGCCCAGAACCATGCGAAAGGATGCATTCCGTTCGCCACCCGCTAAAGCGACGAGGTCAATAAAGCTCTCCGGATTGAACTCACGCAGGAACCAATCTCGCGCCTCACGTAATACAGGTTCGCGTCGCAGCTCAAACAGTTGAAGATTCAACTGGGCGCTCTCGAAAGGCGTAGGCATCGATCGACCTCCACCGCCGATCGTACCTCATCCAACTTGGGGAGTTACACCCAAACCCCAATCAGCTCGCCAGTCGATAACGAATCGTTTGATCCTCCAGAAAATACTCCGCCGAGCAATCCGATGAGCCGCAGATCATCGCCTCCAGACCAGCGCACTGCTGCCTCGTAATCAAACCCAACGATCCACACGAAGGGCACGCAAGCACAGCCCAGTAAGGATTCTCCGCCTTACCCAGGTCGCCCGCCTGCTCTAGCAGAAAAATCGTACCCGGCTGCATCTGCTCCGGGATCCAAACTTCCAGAAGGTTCAACTCCGTCATGCTTGCCTCTTCTCCCAACGGTTGTCTTCGTTCGTGACCAACGTTCACGCCAATGCCGACTTCAGGCTGCGGAAGAGACCTCCAAAATGATCTCGTGCTTCAGTTACGAGTGCACTACTTCTGGTGCAAAGAATAACGGATATTCTGTCGCTGTCAATCACACTTTTTGAGAATCCCGCGCAAAAAAGATGCTCGGCTGGTTCCCCGTCACTGCGTCGCATACAGCGCACGGTAGATTTCCCGGTTCCGAAGAATCGCCTGCACATACTCACGCGTCTCAGTATAAGGAATCGATTCAACAAACTCCGCAATATCCTGATAACTGCCGGCCGCCATCCACTGCCGTACCGGTACATCGCCGGCATTGTACGCCGCCAGCGCATACTCCGGTTGCCCGCCAAACCGGTCCAGTACCAGCCGCAGATTCTTCGTGCCAAGCTGCAGATTCACCGCCGGGTTCAGCAGCGCATTCGTATTGAAGCCCTTCAACCCTTCCTTCTTCGCCATCGATTTGCCAACCGACGGCAGTAGTTGCATCAGGCCCCAGGCATTGGCGTGGCTCACCACCCCGGCGTTGAACTCCGACTCTTGCCGGATCAGCGACGCCACCAAATAAGGATCCAGTCCGTTCTTCTGAGAGTTCGCCGCCAGATCGCCCCAGTAAGCCTGAGGAAACAGTATCTTCCAATACACCGAAGGCACCTGGTCCAGCGGCAGCGCAAAGAACGAGATCCCGCTGTGCTTCATCGCCTGCAGCGCCCGCGTCGTCTCCCCATACGAGGTGAAGATCTCAGCCTGCGCCAGCGATCCCCATTGGCTCGAAGTAGGACTAGCCTGAATCTCCGGCCCAATGTATTCATTCAACGCTGCGTTGGCCAGCAGCCGCGCCTTAATCAAATGAGGCTCATTCTCCGGCAACTCCCCGGTCAACGGTGGCACAACCGGCTTCGGCACCGAGCTCAGAACCGCCGCCGGCGGAGCTGCCGCCGTCTGTGCCTTCAACACATTCAACCGCTGCCTCGCCAGCCCCGCATAGTAGAAGTTGATATAAGAGGTCGCCAGCGTGCGATAGTAGTTCGCGGCCTGCGCGAAGTTGTGCTCCGACTCTTCGAAGATGCGCCCGCGCCAGTACAGCGCGCTCGGCACCTCGATGCCCGCCGGATACCCCTGAATCTGTTCGTCCATCAGCCTCGCGGCTTCGGCATAGTTGTGCAGCCGGTAGTTCATCCACGCTGCCCGCCAATGCGCCGAAGCGGCATACGTGCTGTTAGGAAACATCTTCACCAGCAGCGAGTAGTGATACGTCGCCTGCTTCGCATCATGCTTCAGCAGATACATATTGCCGCCCGAGTACAGCGCCTCCTCCAGCCACCGGCTCGTCGGGAACCGCTGCACCATCTGCGCAATCAGTGCATCGTGGCCGGCCTCATCGTGGTCGTTGCGCGAAAGCTCCGCCAGCATATAGAGCTTCAGCGCCGCGCTGTCGTCGTTGGTATTCGGCAGCCGCTCCACCTCTCGCCGGCTGATATGCTTCAGCTTCATATCGCAGGCCGCCGCATAGATCAGTAGCGCATCATGATCCGCCTGGCTCAGCCCTCCACTGTCATGTTCGATCGAGTGGTACTCCACGCCCGCCTCCGCGTAGCGTTTCGCATTGAACAACTGATCGGCATGAATCTTGCGCTCAACCGCGGTCAACGGCATATTCATCGCCTGCATCTGCGTCCGCGCCTGCGCCGCCTCCATGCTCAAAGGCAGATTGACATACAAGCTCCGATAAACCGCAGCCGCACGCGACGTGTCGCCCGAAGTCTGGTAGGCCCGTCCCAGCGCATAGCGGAAGTCCGCGTGCGCAGCCTCCGGCCCATCTGCCACCGGCAAAAGCACCCGCAGCGCACCCTGCGGATCGTTCTGCTGCAGATAAGCATTCGCCAGCAACACCGGCGCAGTCGCCTTGAAGATGCTCTCCGGATGCCGCTCCGCAAAATGATCCAGCAGCGCATACGCATCCGCCCCATGCGCCCCCTGCACTGCGGCTTGCGCGCCAAGATAGTCCGCATAATCATCCAGCGCAGTCCCGCTCGCATTCGCCCGGCGAAACATTCCTGTCGCATCGGCGAACCGGTGGTCCAGCATGTAAGCGTGCCCTAGAGCGAGATAGGCCGCAGCCGCCCCCTCCCCCGGATGTGCCCGCGCATAACCTTCCACGCCGCTATACGCCGACGCCGACCGTGTCACCGCCAGCTGCTGCGCCATCGGCCGCAACTGCTCCGACGCCTTGAACGCGCTGGTCAGATGGATCGTCTGCGCCGTCGGCTTCCGCGAAGCAGTCGACCCCCCATGTCCCTTACCGGTCGCAGCACTTTTACCCTTAGTCGTCTTGCCGGAACCAGCAGGCTTCGTCCCACTACTCTTGCTCGTCCCGGAGGAAGGCGTCTTGCTTTTGCTAGCCGGCTTCTTTGCCTGCTCCGCCGCAGTGGTCGAGCCCTGCGTCTGTCTGGCAAACCCACCCTGGGCACACAGCACCGTGATCCCCACCAGGGAGGCAACCGCAACCGCACCCCGAAACCTACCCCAGGTGCTCGTCACGGTCTCATCGCTCTTCCAACCCACATAATCCACTCTAATTGCGTTCCCAGACTCCCCACCGCAGCATTCCACCCCGAACCTCTCCAGGTACGTTATGGAAAGAGCAATGGCCGTCTCTGAGAGTTCTTCGCTTCACTATATACAGGGGCGTCTTTTCTTTCCCCTCCCACTGATTGCGATGTGGCAAAATTTTTCACAATTCATGCAAATCATTTCGGTCACCGATCCAACTTCCTATAAGAATCAATAACATATAAGTCTATCCACCATTCCATGATTTGGCTCCCGGATTGCACTAACCCAGGGCAAGAATCAATCCATGGTCCACCCTTAGGAGTTCCAATGCGCCTCTCTCTGCTTGCCCTTGCGTCTGTCCTTGCTGCTGGTAGCACCGCCCTTCACGCCGTGCCCTTTGCCCCATATTCCAATGTGGGTCACCCCGATTCCCCCTCCACAATCACGTTCAATGGAGCAACCGGCACCGGTATCACCGCATACTTCTATTCCGTCAGCGCCTCCGATACCGACACCATCTCCGTCTTCGACGCAACCACCGGCACCTTCCTCTCCCCCCAAGGCGTCTTCAACAATCAAGCTGTCATCACGGTCGGCTCGTCGGTGACCTTCACCAGCCCAAGCCTGCACAACGGCGATACGCTCGTCTTCGATCTCTACAACACCTCATTTCCCGGAGACGTCTTTTCATCTGACCCCGCCACCAGCCCGGACGGCGATAGCCACGCCTACTTCGCCGCGTTCAGCGGCACCATCGGCGCATACGGCACCATCAACGGCACATACGTTGGCATGGAAGACCTGCCCAACCATCAGTCGGACTGGGACTACAACGACGACACCTTCGTCTTCACCAGTGTCAATGCAGCTCCCACGCCCGAACCCAGCACCTTCGCCCTGCTCGGAACCGGACTCCTCGGCGCTGCCGGTGCACTTCGTCGCAAGTTTGCCCGGTAACGATTCGGGCATGCCGGAGAACGTGGCTCCCGGTCGCGTTCTTCGGCAACTTAGATTGGCTCCTCCAGGCCCCTCGCCGTCTCCCTCCCGCCGCTTTGCTCTCTACCCCACTGGCATTTACACTAGGAGAGACGCTGATTCGCACCAGCGCATAAGCCGTGCGATTTCAGTGTCCGTTTTTCGCACCTTTTGACCATGCCTGCCATCCAATCACCAGCAACGGAAGAGATCCACCCTGACGTAGCGCTAGTCGCACGCGCTAAGGAGGGGGATACAGCTGCATTTGAGCAGCTGGTCCGCCAGTACGAGCGGCAGATCTTCCGCGTAGCGCAGCATATTACTCAAAACCGTGAAGACGCCGAAGACATCACGCAGGACGCATTCCTCAAGGCTTACGAGAAGCTGGACCAGTTCCAGGGAAACTCCAAGTTCTCTACCTGGCTCGTCCGCATCGCCGTCAACGAGAGCCTCATGCGCCTCCGCAAGCGCAAGACCAGCAAGACCGTCTCCATGGACGAGGATGTCCAGACCGACGAAGGCTCCATCCCTCGCGACTTCGCCGAGTGGCGCCCCAATCCCGAGCAGCAATACAATCAGGCCGAGCTCGCCGACATTCTTCGTAAAACCATTCAGGGACTCCCTCCTGGTTTTCGCAGTGTCTTTACCCTGCGCGATGTCGAAAACCTCTCCACGGAAGAGACAGCGGAGGCACTCGGCTTGAGCGTCCCCGCCGTAAAATCCCGTTTGTTGCGCGCGCGCCTGCAACTGCGCGAACGCCTTAGCCGCTACTTCCGCAAGAAGCAGGAGGGCCAGCCTGCATGAACTGCACCGACCTTTTAACCCACCTTTCCGACTACTTCGACGAACAACTCAGCCCCAGGCTGCTCGAAGAGATCCGCACCCACACCGCCGGCTGCCAGCACTGCCGCGTCGTCCTGAACACCACCGAGCAGACCATCCAGGTCTACAAGGGCAAAGAGATCTACGAGGTCTCCGACGAACTGCGCGAACGCCTCCACACCGCCATCATGACGAAGTGCCTCGCCGCCAAGCGATAGCTTTTCGAAGGTCTCTTGTTGCTTTTTGGGATTAGCGTAGGGCTTTAGCCCTACGAGGAAACACCGCAGCACACATGGGCTTTGGCCCTGGGCCTTCATTCTCCCGACCTTCATATTTAGTCAGATCCGCCCGGCCTCCCGCAGCGCCCCAATCTCCTCATCCGTAAACACCCTCGACCGGATCAGAAACCGCACACCCTCCCCGTTCTCCAGCGAAAACATCCCCCCGCGCCCCGGCACCACATCCAGAATCAGCTGCGTATGCTTCCAGTACTCAAACTGGCTCTTGCTCATATAAAACGGAGTCACACCCAGCGTAGCCATCAGCACATCGCTATCACCAGTTAAAAACTCCCCGCGCGGATAACACATAGGGGAGCTGCCGTCACAGCAGCCTCCCGACTGATGAAACATCAGCTCCCCATGCTTCTCCTCAAGCCTGCTCATCAACGTCCTCAGCAGCAGGCGTCGTAATCACCTGTTCCGGCACAACCACCATCGCACTCTCTCTGAGAAACACCTTTGCTTCTATATTTGTTGCCGTTGCCGTTGCCGTTGCTGTTGCTGTTGCTGTTGCTGTTGCTGTTGCTGTTGCCGTTGCTATTGCTGTTGCCATTGCTGTTGCCGTTGCCTGTTGCTGTTGCTGTTGCCCTTTTGTTGTCATCCCGCAGGGATCTGCTGTCGCTCTTGTCGTTGCTGTTGTTTTTGCTCTTGCCGTTGCCTTCTTGTTGTCATCCTTCGCCGAAGGCGGAGGATCTGCTGTTGCATTTGTCGTTGCTGTTGCATTTGTCGTTGCTTTTGCATTTGTCGTTGCTGTTGCATTTGTCGTTGCCGTCGCATTTGGGATTAAGCGCAGGGCTTCAGCCCTGCGACCAATCCCCGTCATCAAAAGGGGCTTTAGCCCCGGGCCTTCCCCGGGGCCCCAAGCCTAGAAGAACCCAAGCGCACTAGGGCTATAGCTCACCAGCTGATTCTTCGTCTGCTGATAATGATCCAACATCATCTTGTGATTCTCGCGCCCAACGCCCGACTGCTTATACCCGCCAAACGCCGCATGTGCCGGATAAAGGTGATAGCAGTTCGTCCAAACGCGCCCAGCCTGAATCGCCCGCCCAAAGTGATACGCGCGATTCAGATCCCGCGTCCACAATCCAGCGCCCAACCCATACAGCGTGTCATTCGCCAGCTCCAGCGCCTCCTCTTCGTCATGGAACGTCGTCACCGAAACCACCGGCCCGAAGATCTCCTCCTGGAAGATGCGCATCTTGTTGTGCCCTTTGAAGACCGTGGGCTCAATGTAAAATCCCTCCGCCAGATCGCCAGGCTGCATCGACCGCTTGCCGCCAGCCAGCACCTCGGCCCCCTCCTGCTTGCCGATATCGAAGTACGACAAAATCTTCTCCATCTGCTCAGTCGAGGCCTGCGCTCCAATCATCGTCGTCTTGTCCAGAGGATTCCCCTGCTTAATATCCTTCACGCGCTTCAGGGCACGCTCCATGAACTGGTCATAGAGCGTGTCCTGAATCAGTGCGCGTGATGGGCAGGTGCAGACCTCGCCCTGATTCAAAGCAAACATCGTAAAGCCTTCAAGAGCCTTATCGAAAAACGCATCGTCCGCGGCCGCCACATCCTGGAAGAAGATGTTCGGTGACTTGCCGCCCAGCTCCAGTGTTACCGGAATCAAATTCTGCGCGGCATACTGCATAATCAACCGCCCCGTCGTCGTCTCGCCGGTAAACGCAATCTTCGCGATCCTCGAACTCGAAGCCAGCGGCTTGCCCGTCTCCAGCCCAAACCCATTCACAATATTCAGCACGCCCGGCGGCAGAATGTCCTGAATCAGTTCCATCAGCACCAGGATCGACATCGGCGTCTGCTCTGCCGGTTTCAGCACCACGCAGTTCCCTGCCGCCAGCGCCGGCGCCAGCTTCCACGTCGCCATCAAAATCGGAAAATTCCACGGAATGATCTGCCCCACAACGCCCAGCGGCTCATGATAGTGATACGCAATCGTGTTCGCATCGATCTCGCAGATCGACCCTTCCTGCGCCCGAATCACGCCTCCAAAATAGCGGAAGTGATCGATCGCCAGCGGCATATCCGCCGCCATCGTCTCGCGGATCGGCTTGCCGTTGTCCCACGTCTCCACTGTCGCCAGCATCTCCAGATTGTCCTCAATCCGCTGCGCAATCTTCTCCAGCATTCGCCCGCGTTCCGCAGCCGAGGTCTTCGCCCACATCTTCTTCGCCGCATGCGCCGCATCGAGCGCCCGATCCACATCCGCCGCATTCGACCGCGCAATCTCGCACAGCACCTGCCCCGTCACAGGGGTGACATTTTCAAAATACTGCCCCGACAGCGGCGCCACCCACTCACCGCCAATAAAGTTGTCATACCGCTTCTTCAGATTTACGGGAAATCCGTAGCTTCCAGGTTGAATCGCCGACATCGTCGCCATTTTCTTACTCCTTAAAATCGATACTTCCAGCGTTGGAGATTGTATTCCTCCCAGGTGAAATCTGTCACAACCGGCGCACGCAAGGCTTCCTGCGCCCTCTACGTCAGCTTTTCCCTTGCGCCCTGTGCGTTCGCCTTTGCCGTGGCTTGTCCCCTCCCCAACCACCCTCGTTAGGGTTTTCACTAGTTGTCGTGACGACGGAGGAAGAGGAAACTGCCTTCAGTACGGGATCATGGCTCCCGCTGGCAACGTAAAAAACGGCCGAGTCATGATCTGACACCCCACAGGAGAGTTATTCAATGGGAGAATCGTTCGCCAATCTTTGGCAAAACTTCATCGGTCGCACCACCGGGCCCATGCATCTCCGGCTGCTCCTGCAGCCTGCGATAGCCGCCTTCTTTGGCATACGCGCCGGACTGAGAGATGCGAAGGCAGGCCGCAAGCCATATCTGTGGACCCTTGTCTCCAGGCCCGGAAGCCGCCAGAGTCTGCTGAAGGAAGCGTGGGACCATGTTGGCAAAGTATTGGTCATCGCGTCGATCCTCGATGGAATCTATCAGTACATTGTCTTTCATCGTGTTTACATCACTGGCGTCATCATCATGGCTTTCACGCTCGCCGTCATCCCCTATCTTGTGTTCCGTGGACCCGTCAACCGGATCGCTACCCGGCGAGCCGACCGCAAGAACGTCGCCCCCCAAGATAAAACTGAGGGTTGACCGCAAGCTCTCCGGATTGGAAACTAAAAACCGAGTGCTCTTTTGTTGGCTTTTACCGCTGGGGCCATGTCCTACTATCCCTGCAACATGGTGGGACTGATCGGCTCACTGCGCCACGAAACCTCACGCAACAGAATCATTCATATACAAAGGTTTGGGACTATACTGGCCACCTACAACTGAGAGGAAGCATGGCTACGAGACGACAGGAAGACCCGCCGAGGTTACCGTCATCGCCGTCGATGCCAGAAGCCGGGCATAGCCCTACCTCGACCCTGTACCAGGATGACAAGAGCGCTCGTTTTCAGCCAGGAGAGCCTCTGCCGGAGCGCACTCCCATCGTCCGTCAAATGATCGGACAAACTGTCTCGCACTACCGAATCATCGAAAAGTTAGGCGGCGGTGGAATGGGTGTCGTCTACAAGGCCGAGGACACCATCCTCGGCCGGTTTGTCGCCCTTAAATTTCTTCCCGACCACCTGGCCCAGGATCCACAGGCTCTGGAACGTTTTCGCAGAGAAGCGCGCGCGGCGTCCGCGCTGAATCATCCCCACATTTGCACGATCTACGAAATCGGCGAGCAAGACGGTCAGACGTTTATTGCGATGGAATTCATGGAAGGGGCCACCCTGAAACATCGCCTTGCCGGCAAACCACTGCCGGTCGAGGAGGTGCTCGAATGGGGGATTGAGATAGCGGATGCACTCTGTGCCGCCCACAGCAAGGGAATCGTTCACCGGGACATCAAGCCAGCGAACATCTTTGTAACCGAGCGTGGCGACGTCAAAATTTTGGATTTTGGTTTGGCAAAGTTGATCTCAGCTGGCGGCATCACGACCCCTACGACGATGACCGCAACCAGCCCACTGGAGCAGCTCACCCAACCGGGTACCGCGATGGGCACCTCCGTTTACATGTCACCCGAGCAGGTCCGCTGCGAGGACATGGATGCCCGCACCGACCTGTTCTCCTTTGGAGTTGTGCTCTACGAGATGGTGACAGCGGTCTTGCCGTTCCGAGGCGAGAGCGTTGGGCTTATCGCAGAAGCAATTTTGAATCGTGCGCCGGTCTCGCCAGTGCGGCTGAATCCCGACCTTCCTCCAAAGCTCGAAGAGATCATCAATAAAGCATTGGAGAAAGACCGGAAGCTGCGTTATCAGAACGCTGCCGACATTCGCACAGACCTGCAGCGTCTCAAACGCGATTCGGATTCAGGCCTCGCGGCTGTTACGTCCGCACAGATCACGGCGAAGGCCTCTACCAAATCAATTCGATGGGCGGTCCTGCCAATTTTGTGTGCGATCGGCGCCGCCATTTATTTTTTCTCTCATCGCAGCGATGTAAGACCCTTTCAGAACTTTACGATGACTCAGATTACCAATGGCGGAAACTACGGCGCAGTGGGAATCTCGCCTGATGGGAAATATCTGCTCAATTCCCTGGAGGAAAATCGAAAACAAAGTTTATGGCTGCGCAATGTACCGACGAACAGCGATAAGGAGGTGATTGCGCCAGCGGAAGCGATTTATTACGACCTCAGATTTTCCTCCGATGGAAACTACATCTATTTCCGTAAGGAGACATCAACTGCAAGTGATCTTTTACGAGCACCCGTGTTGGGTGGTTCGCCGCAAGTGGTGGTGCCGGGACCGAGCTCCGCAGTGACCTTCTCGCCGGACGGCAAGCGCATAGCATTCATACGCCGGCACGTTCCGGACGAGGGATCATTTTCGTTGCTCACAAGCAATCCCGATGGTACCGAGGAAAAAATCGCCACGACCGGCCGCATCTCTTTAGCGACGAATCTCGCTGCTTGGACGCCTGACGGGAAACAGATCGCCTTTACGCTTACCGGCCCCGGTCAAGGGACAGTCGCAATTCAGCTTCTGGATCTGGCTTCTTCAAAGGTCCGAACCTTGGCCCGTTTCGACGACCTGCCGCTCGACAGTATGGTTTGGTCGCCAGACCGCCGTGGCCTTCTGGTGAATTTTCGTAAGAACCTCGGATTTGCCGCTTCCAGCCAGGTCGGTTTTATCTCTAACCCCGAGGGGCAATTTCGCACCATCACGAACGACACAAACAACTACGGGACCGTCACTTTGTCAGCGGATGGAAAGGCGCTGGCAACAGTCCAGAAGAGAGTTACCCAGATCCTCTACCTCGCGCCGGCCGCAGGCTTCTCTGGTGCCCCTCCTGATCCGGCACTGGCACAAAGTAAGAACGCGGCCATGTTCAGCTGGGCGACGAATGGTGATCTCTACTTCGGAGATGGAGGCAATCTGCTGCGAATGTCGGTCGATGGCAGCAACAGGACCATCCTGCTCAGCGATCCCGGTTCCCGCGTCCTTCGCCCAATGGGCTGTCCCGGCGGCCGCTACATCGTATTCCAATGGCCACATCATAACGCCGACAAAACCAATATCTGGCGGGTAAACGCCGACGGTTCCAATCCAAAGCAGCTGACCTTCGGTGAAACCGATGTGGCCGGAACCTGCTCCGCAAATGGGGAGTGGGTGTAC
The DNA here is from genome assembly GCA_963838555.1 of uncultured Acidobacteriaceae bacterium. GTDB lineage: Bacteria > Acidobacteriota > Terriglobia > Terriglobales > Acidobacteriaceae > Edaphobacter. Next base: position 93,112 of record CAWIRK010000006.1, read on the forward strand.
TACGAGAATTTAACCACCTTCAAGGTTTTCCGCGTACGCATTGATGGTGGCGTTCCCGAGGAAGTTCCCGGCACTCGTGGACTCACCAACGTCCCGGCGATGGGACTATCATCCGATGGCAGGTTCCTGGTGTCCTTAAAGTTAGGCAAAGATGTAGTGCCACCCGGAGCGAAAATTGCGTCCGGAACGAAAATTGCCATAGTTCCGCTCGACGCCGGCCCCAAGCCTGAGGTCAGATACCTTGACGCCGACCCGCGTTTGGCAGGGCAGGCAAAATTCACGCCCGATGGAAAAGCAGTCATTTACATCATTCGTAGCAACAATACTGAAAACCTGTGGCGGCAACCGCTCGATGGATCTCAGGGACGCCAGATTACAAATTTTCAAGGCGATGGCATCTTCACCTATGTGTTTTCGCCCGACGGCAAAACCCTTGGCATCATGCGTACCCATGTCGAGTCCGATGTAGTGTTGCTGCACGACACAGGATCGTCGGTTCAATAACCGGCCCAAGACATTGCGCAAGTGACATTGAATAAGGCAAGCCTCATTTAGGCTGCAACGAGAACACACCGATCAGCGCCCCGCCCAACACTAGCAAAGCAGGATTGACCTTATACTGCAGCAGAATCAGAAGGACACCAACGGCAATCGCCGCAGTCTCAACGCCGAAGATCGCACCTTTCGCCATCGTGAAACAGCCCGCCAGCAGCAATCCGATCGATACGGGCGCAAGTCCTTGCTGAATCGAAGTCCTCCACGGCCATCTCTCGAGTTTCTTCCACAGGCGGGCAACAAGGAACGCAAGCACAGCAGTCGGCCCGAAAAAGGCCGCCGCTACAGCGATCGCACCGAGCAGTCCACCCGCCCAGCTTCCAATCGAGACGATCATCATCATGTTGGGCCCGGGAGCCATCTGCCCAACGCTGTACATGTGGATCAACTGCGGAAACGTCAGCCACTTGTGGACATCGACGGTCAGGATCTTCATCTCAGGAAACGCCGCCATGCCACCACCGACGGTCAGGATCGAAAGATAAGCGAATACGCGAACAAGCGCCGGGATCTGGTTCATGGGGCTGCACTCTCTTTCTGTTCCTTCCGGGGCCGATGGAACAGAATCGCAAGCAGACCCACGCCTATCAGCGTGCGAGGCACTGACTGATGCAAACGGTTCACCGCAACCACTGTCAGCGCCAGGAAGAAGAAATCGAACTTGCCCGCAAGAGACTTCTTGCTGAGCCCCACCACCGTTGACAGGATCAGGCCAACCGCAGCCGCTGCAACTCCCTTTAGTGCGGAGGTGATCCATATATGGTCGCCGTGGACGCGGTAGAAGTTGCCGATGAAATACATCAACAACCCACCGGGCAGACAGATTGCGACGATAGCAGCGATTGAACCCAGCGCGCCGCGCAGCTTTTCGCCTACCAGAACGGCCATGTTCGTCGCGTTCAAACCCGGAAGGCTCTGGCTGATCGAAAGCATCTCGACGAATTCCTTGTCGTCGATCCAATGCCGCTTGGTCACGAGGCTGCCACGGAGATAAGGCACGACGCCGCCAAAGCTGGTGGCTCCAATGATCAGAAACTCCAGGAAGATCTGGCCGATCGAGACTTCGGCCACTGCCGGGACAATGCCCACGGCGCTCTGGACATCGGCTCTTGTGGCAGCGTCACTCATGGCTTTGGGGCTCGTTCCCCTTCAGCCGGTAAACCATTCCGGTCTTGGTCACTCCAAGAGCGAGCCACGACTCCACCTCTCGCTGAAGAGTGATGTAAAACTGGGCGGCGAGTTTTTTCTGCTTCTCGGCCACGTCTTCTTTGCGGTCGAACTTTAACTGAAATGCGAACTCGCCTACCAGCGGCTTATGTTCGCCGCGAGTGCGCCACAAACCGATGTCGCACTTGCCGACAAGGCCTTTTCCAAAGTCCAGCTGACCAAGCGGCAGCAGAATCTCTTCGACGATGCCTTCGTTGACCAGACTGATCTTCTCGGTATCGGACTCCTTGAGCGATGCGAGCGCCGGAAAAACTCTGACCAGAGTGGCCATCGATGCTCGATCTGCCTCGTGCATTTGGCTCGCTCCGAACTGGCAGTTATGCGAATAGAGGATGCGATATCCGCCGATCTGGTCTTTCAGGGGAAGGATTTCCGCTTTGAACTTGATCTGGTACTTGCCGGAGATCTTCGGCCGCACGTCCAGGGCCGTCGCTTTCCCTTCGTCGGGGTGCCGAAACTTGAAGACGAGTTCGGGATCGCCCACGGGAAAGCCATCGACGTAAGCGATGCGGCGACGCAGGATGAAGGCGTTGTTGTAGAGCCGGAAGTCCGGAGTGTCGCCGAAGACGATCTCTCTTACCTCTGGCCTCAGACCCGCTTCACGGTCTTCGATGAAACCGACGCCAGTCTTCTTCGCGGTACGCTGTACGATCTTGCCAAAGTCGCGGAAGCTCTGCACTGAAGTGAATTGCTCCGGCTTCAGGATCAGCTTGGCTTCGAGATATTGCACTCGATCGAGGGGAGCGCCGTCGGCGTACTTCGCCATGTCAGCGGCAGAGGCGGCAGCGGTCTTGGCAGATTCGGTGCTGACTTTGCCCTTTTTCTTGTCCTTCTTCGCGCTCTTCTTCTTTTTGTCCTTAGCCATGGGACTCCCCAGAGGCTCGCTACCGTAAAAACGGCCGCAAGAATTGGATTCTGAATTTGTGTGTTCACATTAGGCCTGCCCGACACGCCTCGACAACTACCAAATCTGCTAGGAAAACGTCTGAAGGATTGGTTTTTCGATGGAGACATAATAACCACCGCTCCTCAGTTGTATCTGTGTAATCGGATCCATATCGGTCATGGCGCGAAGTATGCAGTCGGTGAATCGGGTCCGCTTTACCCTGCTTCGCTGCAACACAAACCAGATTTACGGATGTTCCTGCTTGGTCCAGCTCACGTAACGCATCATGGCCGACACCGAGGATCGAATTAGTCCTCATACTCCGCTCATGAGATCGTCCGCGGCGTGATCCTTCCTCGATTTTGCTGTTTTCTGCCCAAAAAACGCATGTCAAGCCCCGGCAACCTCCAAAATCGACGATCAAAATCGCAAAGCCAAACAAACCAGAGCCCTTACAAGCCAAAAATAAATCCGCGAAAGTTGGCATTTTAGTTTCGCTCAATTTGTTAAAATAGAAATAGTAGGAAAAGAAAACGCCCGGCCACCAGGCCGGGTTTCGCATTAACCCAGCACCTGCCCCGGAAGTCCGGACGCAGGTCTTTTTTTTAGAAGACTTTACACACTTTTTGATCCAGTGGGGGATACATGCAAGACAACATCATCGACGCCGGAACCAACGAACCAAAACAATACCAATGCCGGCACATCTTCACTGACGGCCATCGTTGCGGCAGCCCATGCCTGCGCGGAGAAGACCTCTGCTATTACCACCACACCACACGAAAACCTGTCGCCGACCCGCAGCAACGTCGAGGCCGCCGATCCACCTTCGACCTCGCGCTGCCTGAGGACCGTTCCGCCATCCAGCAATCCATCGGCGAGGTCCTACGCCGCATCGCCTCCAACGACATCGACCCCCGTCGCGCCGGCCTCCTCCTCTACGGCCTTCAGATCGCCAGCCTCAATCTCCCCAAACCCGCATCCCACCGCAACGCCAAATCCGAGCCGGCCGAAATCGTCGAAGAGATCACCACCGACCCAGACTTGGGCATCCTCGCCCCGCGCGCCGAAGTAGGCAAAGCCACCCAACGCAAAAGCGCCGTCGCCCTCCTCATCGAAAAGATGATGGCGGAACCCACAATGACGAAACGCCCGATGCAATGCGAGCAAGGGTCCGGCGCTCCCGAACCGAAGCGCGAACCAGCCACAATTCCCACCATTCAGGCAGTTGCAGCTGTAGCAGTTCCCTCAACTAAATCTTCGAAGCCGCAGGCTGCGCCAGCCCCGCCCCCACAATCCGGAAATCTTCCGAGTCCTCCGCGGCCGGTTCGTCCCACCCTCCCGGCGGAACAACCGTCTGCTCCACCTCCTTCGGTCCCCACGTATGCGGTTCGTACGGATACACCGGAGTCACAGCCTTCAACATCGGATCGACAATCCGCCACGCCTCTTCCACATAGTCCTGCCGCGCAAACAACGTCGCATCCCCGGCCATGGCATCGCTCAACACGCGCTCATACGCCTCCATCTCCCCCGGACGGGGATGGCGGCTCGCAACCATCTCCACCAACTCACGGTGCCCCGGGCCCTCTGGAGATGAGGCCGACACCGCCATCGCCACCGTCACCTCCGGGCTTATCCGGAACCGCACGTAGTTCTGCAGCACCTCCTCGCCGTCGAGCATGTCCGTCATCGGCGGCTTGCGCAGCCGGCCCAGCACCTCGGTGCAGGTCACGGGAAGATTCTTTCCCGCGCGAATGTAAAACGGCACGCCGTCCCACCGCCACGACTTGATCTCCAACTGAAGCGCCGCGAACGTCTCCACCTTCGAGTCCTTCGCAACGCCCTTTTCATCGAGGTACCCGACGAACTGTCCGCGAACCACGTTCTTCGGCTCAATCGCAGGAATGGCTTTCAGCACCTTCACCTTCTCGTCACGCATCGACTCGCTGTCCTGCCGCGCCGGACACTCCATCGCAAGATTGCACATCACCTGGAAGATATGGTTCTGGATCACATCGCGAATCGCGCCGGTCTGGTCGTAAAAGCCCCCGCGCCCCTGCACGCCAAAGTCCTCCGCCATCGTAATCTGGACACTCTCAATGTAGTCGCGGTTCCACAGCGGCTCCAGAAACGAGTTCGAAAAACGAAACGACACCATCTTATAGACCGGGCCCTTGGCAAGATAATGATCGATCCGAAAAATCGAAGACTCAGGAAATGCCGAAAGCAGAATCCGGTTCAACTCCTGCGCCGAAGCCAGATCGTGACCGAACGGCTTCTCCACAATCATCCGCGCTTTCTTCGCGCAACCGGACTGCACCAATTGCTCCACCACGGTCTCAAACATCGAAGGTGGAATCGCCAGGTAATGCGCTGGCCTCTCCGCCGAACCCAACGCCGCCCGCACTGCCACAAACGTAGCCGGATCGGCGTAGTCGCCATCCACATAACGCAGCAGCGAACTCAGCTTCTCCCAAGCCGCCGCATCGAGCCCGCCATGCTGCTCCAAACTATCCTTCGCCCGAGCCTTCAGCTGATCGAGATTCCACCCGGCCTTCGCAACACCGATCACCGGAACAGTGAGGGTGCCACGTTTAACCATCGCCTGCAGCGCCGGAAAAATCTTCTTATAGGCAAGATCGCCAGTAGCGCCAAAGAACACCAGCGCATCGGAATGTGGTTGGCTCACGAATCGTCTCCTTCAAACTGCAATCTATTTCGCAACCGGCTTCTCAAGATGACCGCCAAACTCATACCGCATCGCCGACAGTAGCTTGTTAGAGAACTCAGCCTCTCCCCTGGAACTGAACCGCTCATAAAGCGCCGCAGTCAGCACCGGAGTCGGAACCCCTTCATCGATTCCCGCCTTGATCGTCCAGCGGCCCTCGCCCGAATCCGAAACCCTGCCACCGAACTGCGACAGCTCCGGATCCTCGATCAACGCCGACGCCGTCAGGTCCAGCAGCCACGACGCAATCACGCTCCCACGCCGCCACACCTCAGCCACATCCGGCAGGTTGAAGTCGTACTGGTAGTGCTCCGGATCCCGCAGCGGCGTAGTCTCGGCGTCGATCTCCGCCGTATGCTTGCCGATGTTCGCCGCCTTCAGCACACCTAGACCCTCCGCATAAGCCGCCATCATCCCATACTCAATCCCGTTATGCACCATCTTGACGAAGTGCCCCCCGCCATTGCCGCCACAGTGCAGATACCCCAGCTCAGCAGTCCCCCCGGCCTTCTCGCGCCCCGGGGTCCGCGCAATATCCCCCACCCCCGGCGCAATAGTCCTGAAGATGGGATCAAGATACTCCACCGCAGCATCCGGCCCACCGATCATCATGCAGTACCCCCGCTCCAGCCCCCACACCCCCCCGCTGGTTCCCACATCCACATACCGAATTCCTTTTTTCGCGAGCTCGTTCGCGCGGCGGATATCGTCGATGTAGTACGAATTCCCGCCATCGATCAGGATGTCGCCGGCCTCAAGATGCGGCGCGATCTGTTCGATCGTCTTCTCCACAAATCCCGCCGGGATCATAAGCCAGATCGCCCGCGGCTTGGCCAGCTTACTCACAATCTCCTGCAGCGAAGAGGACCCGGTTATACCCTTCTCCTTCGCCATGTCCGCCACCACCTTCGGCGACACATCAAACACAACGCACTCGTGACCTCCCGCCACCAGCCGCCGAACCATGTTCGCCCCCATCCTGCCCAAACCTACCATCCCAAGTTGCATACTCGCTCCCCTCCATAGTTCGTTGGTTCCTTGACCTTGAAAACATCGGGAATCTTTGCGTGGTACAACGCCGGACCCTACTTATTCTTTCTGTATCTCCGAATCAGATTCGTTGTCGAAGTATCGTGTGCCAGCGCAGGCTCTTGAGCGCTCTCCAACTCGCCAATGATCTTCTGCGCAAGCACCTTGCCCAACTCAACGCCCCACTGGTCGAACGAGTCGATGCTCCAGATCGTACCCTGTGTAAACACCATGTGCTCGTACAACGCAACCAGCTTGCCCAGAACCTCAGGTGTGAGCTTATCCGCAAGGATCGTGTTCGATGGACGATTACCCTCAAACACCCGATGCGGAACCAGCCAGTCCGGCGTGCCCTCCGCCTTCACCTCCTCCGCCGTCTTGCCAAACGCCAGCGCCTCTGCCTGCGCGAAGACATTTGCCATCAACGTGTCGTGGTGTCGCCCCAGCGGATTCAGCGTCTTATAGAACCCAATGAAATCGCACGGAATCAACCGCGTCCCCTGGTGAATCAACTGATAGAAAGAGTGTTGTCCATTCGTCCCCGGCTCGCCCCAGTAGATCGGCCCGCTATCCGCAGCGACGCGCGTTCCATCCAGCGTGACGTGTTTGCCGTTGCTCTCCATCGTCAACTGTTGTAGATATGCCGGAAAGCGCTTCAAATATTGTTCATACGGCAACACCGCCACCGTCTGCGCGTCGAAGAAGTCGGTATACCAGACCGTGAACAGCCCCATCAGCACCGGCAGATTGCTCGCAAAGGGCGCAGTGCGGAAGTGTTCGTCCATCTGGTGAAACCCATCGAGCATCGCGCGAAAGTTATCAGGTCCTATCGCCACCATAGTCGACAGTCCAATCGCCGAATCCATCGAGTAGCGTCCACCAACCCAGTCCCAGAACTCAAACATGTTCGCCGTGTCGATGCCAAACTTCGCTACCTCCTTAGCGTTGGTCGAGATTGCCACGAAATGCTTCGCAACAGCCTTCACATCACCACCCAACGCAGCCAGCGCCCAGTCACGCGCCGAATGCGCATTGGTCATGGTCTCCAGCGTCGTGAAGGTCTTCGACGCTACCAGGAAAAGCGTCTCATCCGCGTTCAGATCTCGCACCGCCTCTGCGAAGTCCGATCCGTCAACGTTCGACACAAAGCGAAAGGTGATATCGCGTTGGCTGTAGTATTTCAGCGCCTCATAAGCCATGACCGGTCCAAGATCCGACCCACCTATCCCAATGTTGATGATGTTACGAATCCGCTTGCCCGTGTGCCCCTTCCACACACCGCTGCGAACGCGATCTGCGAACGCGGCCATCTTGTCCAAGACGGTGTGTACCGCTGGCACAACATCCTCACCATCGACAAAAATCGTCTCGCTCTTCGGCGCTCGCAACGCAACATGAAGTACCGCGCGATTCTCCGTGATATTGATCTTCTCTCCACGGAACATCGCATCGATCCGCTCCCTCAGCCCGGACTCCTCCGCCAACTGAATCAAAAGCTTCACCGTCTCGTTGGTGATGCGATTTTTCGAGTAATCGAGAAATATCCCACCCGTCTCCACCGTGAATCGCTCACCCCGCTGAGGGTCTTCCGCAAACAGCTGTTTTAGATGTTTCCCTTGAATCTGCTGGTGATGCGATTGGAGGGCCTTCCACGCCGGGCGCTCATTGAGTGGTATCACCTTCATCATCTGCTTACTCCTCGTACTCTTTGTCCAGCCCAAACAGACTACTATTCCTTCGATTGCAGCGAACGCCATCTGGTTACGAAAACCTTAGACGGTTCGCCTTCGCTTCTAAAAGCGAAAGCGAGACTGATGTGAATTCACTCCAAATTCATGATCGGAACGTTAGCCTTTTGTTGGCACGACTGCCATTAGATGCCAAGTTCAGTACGAATGGCGTCAGCAATTGTATCGGCATGATGCCGCATCAGTGGTTCAGACTCGGCCTCGATCATGACACGCGCCAGGGCCTCGGTACCGGAGTAACGGATAACTACCCGGCCAGAGTCAGCAAGGTCAGCCTCGGCGGCTTGAATAGCGGCAACCACAGTCGGGATGCCTTCGAGCGGCTTCTTCTCGCGGACTTTCACATTGACGATCACTTGGGGAAAGACCTTGAGGTCGGCAACGAGCTCTGCCAACGATCTGCCACTGCGGTGAACGATATCAAGAAGCAATAACGCGGTGAGCAACCCGTCGCCTGTCGTACTCCGCCCTGTGAAGATGATGTGACCGGATTGCTCACCACCCAACGCGGCCCCCGTAGCGATCATCTGCTCGAGCACGTACTTATCGCCAACCGCCGCGCGAAGCATCTGAATGCCGCTACGTTTCAGCGCCGCTTCGAGTCCCATGTTCGACATCGTAGTAGCAACAATGGTTGAGTTCGTAAGTAGGCCTCGGGCCTGCAGGTCGCGCCCAGCCAGTAGCAACACGGCGTCGCCGTTGACCACACGTCCATTTTCGTCCGCAAATAAAGCGCGGTCGGCATCGCCATCGAAGGTAATTCCCATCGAGGCTCGACGATGTTTTACCTGGGCTGCGACGACCTCCGGGTGCAGCGCGCCGCAGGCTTCGTTGATATTACGGCCGTCGGGACTGGCGTGCGTAATGACAACCTCGCCACCCAGATCCGCGAAGAGCTGCGGAGCGACAGAAGAGGCGGCTCCGTTCGCACAATCGATGACAATGCGGCGTCCATCGAGGGAGAGCCCCGGAACGGCGGCAAGCAGAAAACGAATATACTCCGCGCGGTCGGCTTCATTGACCTCCGGCGGAATGACCTGCTGCGGAGCCGTCGTCAAACCGGCGAGTTGGCGGAATATCTCCTCTTCAATGGCGAGTTCCAGGGCGTCGGGGAGTTTGTAGCCATCCGAACCGAATAACTTGATGCCGTTGTCACGCCAGGGATTGTGCGAGGCCGAAATGACAACACCCGCGTCGAAACTGTGCGTATGTGTCAGAAAGGCCACAGCGGGCGTTGTAATGACACCGGCGCTTTCTACCGAAGCTTTCCCCTTGGCGAGGCCCGCAGTCAGAGTGGCGGCGATCCATTCGCTGGACTCTCGTGTGTCCATGCCTAGCAGAATGCGGGGAGACGCTGACTCGGCGGCAAGTGTGTGTGCGAGGGCCAGACCAATCGCATAGACGGTGGGTGCATCGAGAGGCGGCTGGCCGGCGACGGCGCGGATGCCGTCGGTCCCAAAGAGCTTCTTCATGAGTTGTTGATCTCCGATATGTTTGCTAGGTCGATCTGCGTCACTTCGGCTTCCAGTGCGCCATGGGAGAGGCGTGCCCGAATCGTCTCGCCCGCGGCTGTCCCGGCAGCAGACCGAAGCAGTTTGCCGTCGGCCGCGTAGACGAGAGCGTAGCCTCGAGACAATACGGCGATAGGCGACAGAGCTTCAAGCCCGGTAGAGGCCCGGTTCAGGCGCATCTGGCACCCGTTGACAATCTGGGTTGTGGTGCGCTGAAGACGTTGATCTGCGGTCTGCAAGCGGCGACGGATCGTGGCGATGCGGGCTGCACTGCCCTGAAGGCGCAGGCGATCAACCAGAAGCGCAACCCGCCGAGCGCGCATTCGAAGGCGGCGATGCATGGAGGCATCGAGGCGGAGGCGCAGTTCATCGAGGCGCTGGTCGCGGCGGTTGACGGCGTCGCGCAAGCGGATCAGAGCGGACTCCGCCGATAGGCGAGTATAGCTTTGTCGCGCACGCATCAGATGGAATCGACCTGAACGCTGCACGCTGGCGGCGAGTGTCGCGATGCGGTTCTCAACGTGCTGCTGGGCAGCGGTAACCAACTCAGCAGCCGCAGATGGAGTGGCAGCGCGCAGGTCAGCGACAAAGTCAGAAATAGTGAAGTCCGTCTCGTGGCCGATGGCGGATACGATAGGAAGTTCAGAGGCTGCGATCGCACGGGCAAGCCCCTCATCGTTGAAACCAGCGAGGTCTTCTAACGATCCACCGCCGCGGGCGAGGATGATGAGATCCACAAGAGACGGTTTCGCGTTGAACCAGCGAATGCCTGCAACGACGGAGTCCGGACTGGACGCTCCCTGCATCGTCGCCGGATATACAAGCAGGTTGAGCCTCGCGTGTCTCCTTCGCACGATGGTAACTATGTCGCGAATCACAGCGCCGGCGGGTGATGTAACGATGCCGATACACTTCGGGAACGAGGGCAGCGGACGTTTTCGCGTTACATCAAAGAGCCCTTCAGCAAGCAGGCGAGCCTTGAGTTGTTCAAAGGCGAGCTGAAGCATCCCTGAGCCGCGAGGTTCCATCGTCTCGGCGATCAGTTGAAGCTGGCCGCGGCTCTCGTAGATTGAGACGCGTCCTCGGACCAGTACTGTGAGCCCATCGGCGGGCTGGAAGCGCAGCAGGCTGGCTTGACGACGGAACAGCACAACGGGCAATTGAGCCTCGCCATCCTTTAGAGTGAAGTAAATATGGCCGGAAGGTGCAGGGCGGCAGTTGGAGATCTCGCCCTCAATCCATAGATCGGTATAGTCTGCCTCGACGTGCTGGCGGACGTCGGTGACCAGCGCGCGAACGCTCCAGATGCGGCGCTCGACGGTGAAAGCCGAGTTCAGAGTTGACTTACGCTGAGACTCTTGGGAGGGGAAGGAAGATTCCTCGCGAGTGGCGGCTTCAGGGAACTGGCTATCGAGCCGCGGAACAATCTCACTCGTATCCGAAAAGAGCCCTGTCTGGCTTAGAGAATCGCGACCCGGCAAGAGAGGGGAAGGCCTTCTGCCAGTGCGGGGTTTTCCTCGGCGTGCGCGAAGGCTGGCGAGGGTTGGCGGCTTGTCGTCACTTCCGGACATATCGCCTGAGTCTAGCATCGTGACGCAGGATTTCAGAGCTACCGGCGGATGCGGCCGATCGCCCAGAGCAGGACGCTCAGCAACACACTGATAAGGATGGACGTCGCTAGCGGAAACGAGACGGACCATCTACGCCCGTGCCAGTTGAAATCGCCGGGAAGACGGCCCAGAGGGAGATTAAGGCGGTTGAGCCCCAAGATCACGAGGCCGCCAACTATCAGGAGGAGACCTAGAAAAATAAGGGTGCGGCCGAGGTCAGGCATACTGCAGCTATCCTTGCTAGACCGTGGCGAGCAACGCCGCTGCTTCGCGAAGAAGCTCTGCGGGCTGGCACGGCTTGGTCAGGACACCCAGCGGGCGGGAGAGCTTAACGGCCTGCTCTCGGACGCTCTTCAGATTGGAGTAGAAACCGGTTAGCACCAGGATTCGGCACGACGGCAACTCGCGAGTGATGTCCTCAACTAGAGAGAGGCCGTCGCGGGCAGGCATTGTGACGTCGCAGAGAAGGAGATGGGGCGCAAACTCCCGCGAACATTGCAGCGCCTCGTCGGCAGAGTAAACTGCTTTCGCTGCAAAGCCGTTTCTCTCGAATATGAGAGTGAGGGTATCAGCAACCAAACGATCGTCATCGACCACTAAAACTCTCCGCATGGTTGCCCCTTTCTCAAACATTCGTTTTTGTCCGACTAAAAACGAATCCAGTAAGCTTCAAGCTTAGGCTTGAAAACGCTTCTTTGTCGAATAAAAATACGATGTTTTCAACAGGTAGAAAGATAGACACTTCCAATTCAACAATGTTGCGAGTGCGCTGTGGCGCCTAACTTGTTCGTCATCTTTCTCTCTGCTGAAGTGGTCCTACCCTTTGTGTCTCTTCGCAGACGCAGCACGCATCGAAGGGTCAGCGCACCCTCTGGTAAGGTGATAAAGATCGTTACCTTGAGTGAATAAAGGACTTCTAGTGCACGTCGCAGCATTTATTCTCGGACTGTTTTGTTGCCTGGGAGTAGCGCTCGACGCGTTCCAGACCATCATCCTGCCACGTCGCCCGACCGGCCGATTTCAACTGACGCGTATTTTCTTCGTTGCTACGTGGGCGCCGTGGGTTCTGATGGGCGAACGCGCCAGTAACAAGAAGGTTCAGGAGCAGATCTACAGTGTGTATGGTCCACTTTCGTTGCTTTTCCTGCTTCTACTGTGGGGACTGCTGCTGATTTCGGGCTTTGCTCTGTTCTACTTCTCGTTGCACTCCCCCTTCGGCGACGCGATGCTGCAGCGTGCTGCCAGCGCGCCGGCGCAGTTCGGCACCGACCTGTATGTCAGTGGTACAACTTTGTTTACGCTGGGGTTGGGCGACGTCGTCCCTCACAGCCGGGCGGCGCGTGCCGTCATCATCGTCGAGTCGGGCGTTGGTCTTGGATTCGTGGCGCTGGTCATTGGCTATCTGCCGGTTTTGTATCAGGCGTTTTCGCGTCGCGAGGTCAGTGTGGCATTGCTTGATTCGCGTGCTGGCTCCCCGCCGAATGCTGCGGAACTGCTGCGCCGTCATTCGTTTGAGGGTGGGCAGGAGGCTCTGACGGTGTTGCTGGAGGAGTGGGAGCGCTGGGCCGCTGAACTTCTCGAATCGCATATCTCCTACCCCATTCTGTGCTACTACCGTTCGCAGCACGACACCCAGAGCTGGCTCTCGGCGCTGGTGTCGATACTGGACACCTGTGCACTGCGGATCTCGGTGTTCGAGGGCACGCCCTCCCGCCAGGCGCAGTTGACCTTCGTGATGGCACGGCATGCGCTTGTGGACATCGGTCAGGTCTTTGGTGTCCAGCAGCGGAAGTCATGGCAGCATTTCGCCGAGGTAGACCGGCTGCCTTCGAAGGACTTCTATCACCTGTGCGCGGCGCTGGGAGAACACAACTTACGACTGTGCGGTGACCCGGCTGCGGCGAAACGCCTGAACACGATCCGGGCACTCTATGAGCAGCACGCCTTAGCGCTGTCCGACTATCTGAGGATGCCACTGCCAGTCTGGGTTGCACCTCCGAAGTTGAACGATCAATGGAGCCTTTTGACCAAACTAAGGACCGATGCGGAGTCGGCGCTGAAGGTTAGGGGCGATGACGCCATGTCATTCGACTTTGACTAACGTGCATTGGTTCGTCGAAACTACCCCCTCCCCCGCTTTTTTGTCTAAAGTCCTTCGATTCATTGGCTTACAGTTAGAAACCCCTGCAAAGTCTTCAAAACAAAGATGTTAATACCAAAGTACTTCGTATCAATAATTTAGCCCCGGAATCTCCGGGGCTTCATTGTTTTTCGATCTATATCCAGTATAACGGATGGAGCGGACCTAACATGCCACGCGGATGTCTTTCTTTAACAACGAGTTAGGTGGTTTCGGGGCTTGACATGCGATTTCTGGGCAGAAAATACACAAAAAAATATTGCGCGAAGATAATCCCATCTGTTTTGTGCAGGTTGCGATCATTGCACAGCCTGTCGATCAGGTAAGCGTACGAACCTGCAGACATCGCTACGTCAGGTTCAATCCGCCAGGGAGTTGCGCTGTACTTGGTGGATCGAGCACGCGGCGAAACGGGATCAGCTTAACGTGAAATCCGGGACGCGAGGATGAGGCTGGCGTCCCGGAGGGTAGAACAGAAGCCTAGCAAGTTGGTTCGTGCTACTGGCCTGCGGGGCCTGTAGGTGCCGGGTTCAGCTTTTGTGCGGCCAGCATTCCGGCGGGACCCTTGGGGTCCTTGTCCTTGAGCTTCGCGTAGATTTGCTTGGCGAGTTCGGGCTTGCCCTGCGACTCGTAGAGCTCCGCGAGCTGCAATTGTGCGAGACCAGCAGGCACGGTGGTGGTCGGCTTGGCGGTGAGTTCGTTGTAGAGGTCGATGGCCTGTGAATCGCGGTTCGTCTGCCGATAGAGCTGAGCGAGGGAGAGCTTGGCCAGCGCGGCGAGGTCGCTGTTCCAGCCGGAGGCAACCTGCTTCAGCGTGCTCTCGGCGGGGCCGTTCTGACCTTCTTCCATATACGTGAGGCCGGCGAAGTAGCGGGCTGTCCTGCCGTCGGGGGTCATGCCGTACTTGTCGGCGACATTCGTAAAGAGCCCATTGGCGACTTTGGCGCGCTCCGCGACGGACGGGTAGGTCTTGACGCCGGGAGGCACGGGCTGGCCTGGGGCAGCGAGCGGAGTCTGGTAGGCCTGCATCGCTGATCCGAAGGCGACCGAAGCTTGAGATGACCGGCTGTTATAGATGAGCACGGCGCAGACGACGAACAGGATCGCCGCCAATACGATGGAGCTGGTGAGGATGACGGAACGGCGGTTCTCGCTGGCCCATTCGAGGCCGTGGGTGGTGGTGTCGACGAATTGGTCGTGCTTGAGAGCTTTCCTGGTCTGCTGATCCACTGGTGTCTATTTCCTTTTATTTGCTCGCTGCGGGCATGCCGCTTTGAAGAGATCTTGTCGCGCGTAGTCACAGCGCAGAACCTTAAGTTTACCAGTGCGGGAAGCGGGATGCGGCTTTTTATGGTCTATGCCATGAGAAAAGGAGGCGTGAACAGGATCAGAGGTTCGATTGTGGCGCGGGAGCCACCGTGCGGACAAAGCGGTAAAGACAGATTGGACTCACGGCCCGGTTGAAAGGCCGGTTCCTTTTAAGACGGAGATTTTCAGTAGTTCATGACGCCGGTTATTGCTTTCAGGGCCGCGAACGATAGTAGTGCGATTTGGAGACTTATTGCGCTCGGGAGAATAACCCCACCTTAGCGAAGATGAAGCCGTCGCGCAGATGGAGCACCCTCTGTGCTGAGTCCAAGAATCCCCTGGATAGAGCCGTGTGGAAGTTCTCCGATCATTGATTTGCTGCTTTGGATTTTGCGGGCTCTCCGATGACGTCGGGGCCTAGCTCCACTTGCGTGCGGACCAGAGTGTCAGCCACCATCCGGCCAAACAGCGCCTGGCCCTTCGCGTTGAGATGCGTGCGGTCCACGGGACTTTTTTTGTTCTCAGCGCGCTCATCCTCGTGTCCGGTGGCGTTGAACTCATCGGCCTGCGCCTGAGTCATTCCCTCGAGAAGCTTCACGGACATCGCATTAAGATCGATCACGGTTACATTCTCTTCCATGCCGACTCGTCTGGCTGCAGCCGAATAGTCTTTCAGGTCCTGCACCAGCGCGCCGTTCCTGTAATTCCTTCGCGACAACGATGTGACCACAACCGGTATTGCTCCAATGGCGCGTGCGTCGCGGATGTACCGCCGGATATTTGCAGCGTAGGTCGTCTCGGGATCCGTTTCGCGCTCGGGTCCTTTGCCCTTCATATCGTTGTGCCCAAATTGAATCAGATAGTAGTCGCCATGGTCGTCGAGCGCCTTCTTCCACGCTCCTTCGTCGATGAAGCTCTTCGAACTCCTCCCATTCAAAGCTTCGTTGATGCAAGTCACGTTGGGTGTCATGATGGCACAGAATCCCTTGCCCCAGCCGCCTCCGGCGTTCACGGTCGAATCGCCGACGAGTACGATTTTTACCGGGCCTCCTTCGATGATCTTCATGGCCTTCATACCCTCGGGCGGAAGGGTTGCGCCCTCAGGCTTTACGTATTTGGCCAGTTCGGGCACGGCCTTTCCCATATCGACCGCGACGATTCGGCCGAAGACGTACGAACCCTTCCAGTCCAGATGGGTCTTGTCAAAGATGGTCTTTCCGTCTTCGTTCTTCTTCGTAATCGCGAGCGTGTTGCCCTCTTTTTCGCCTATGTGGTCGAGATAGGCGATGCTGTCCTGGTGCAGATCGATGACCGGCACTTTCATTTGGGCGGCTACGCGCTTCATGGTTTCCGCGTGTCCCGTGAGGTCGGAGTGAATCTTTCCGTCAGCCTCAAAATACCGCCGGGTCAGGGGCGTGACAAGTATTGGTTTGATCCCGGCTGCTCGCGCCTCTTCCACATATCTGCGGAGATTGGCCTCATACTCTGCCATGGTGGTTTGGCGCGGAAGATGATCCTTGCTCTCGAGATCGTTGTGGCCGAATTGGATGAGCATGTAGTCGGGTTTGGTCTGGAGGCTTCTCTCCCACAGTCCCTGCTCGCGGAACGTCTTAGTACTGGCACCACCCTTTGCCATGTTTACGCAGTCGACCTGCGGAGTCACGTTTGCGCAAAAGCCTCGGCCGTAGCCTGCGTTGTTGGTCTGGGTCGAATCGCCGATTAGGTCGATCCTCACCGTCGTGCCCGTGGCACGGGCCGCCGCTGTCGCCGCATCGAAGGCTCTCGGCGGATCACCCTGCGCGAGCGCTTGTGTGGCGGCCACCGCTGCCACGTACAAAACCACCCTGCCGATCTGTGTGTTTCTGGGCCACTTCGTCATCCGTATGCTCATGGCAAAAATCTTACTGCAATTTTGCGCAACTGGCCTGACCACTTCTAAGGTGGACCGATTCTTAGGGTTGACAGCGTCTCTGGGGAGGGGAAGACTTGCAGTGGAGAGATTTTCGCTATTTATGAAGACAGTTATGACTGAGACCGCCATCGCCGCGCCGCCCACTACAAATAAACACCTGATCCGCTGGGTGGAAAAGATGGCCGACCTGACCCAGCCGGATCGCATTCACTGGATCGACGGCTCCCAGGCGGAGTACGACTTTCTCTGCGATCAACTGATCAAGGCGGGGACGTTTACGAAGCTGAACGAGAAGCTGTGGCCTGGGTGCTTCCTCGCGCGATCCTCTCCGAATGATGTGGCGCGGGTGGAGGACCGGACGTTCATCTGCTCTCTTTCGAAGGACACGGCCGGGCCGACTAACAACTGGGAAGACCCTTTTGTCATGCGGAAGAAGCTGAAGCAGCTTTTTCGCGGTTCGATGCGTGGGCGGACGATGTATGTGCTTCCCTACTCGATGGGCCCGATTGGAGGGCCGATGTCGCAGATTGGGGTGCAACTGACGGACTCGGCGCTATGCGGTGGTGAATATGCGCATCATGGCGCGGATTGGGGCGCCTGTGTTCGCCGAGATCGACAAGGATGAGAAGCGGGTTGTGCCGTGCATGCATACGGTGGGCGCACCGCTGGAGCCGGGCCAGCAGGATGTGCCGTGGCCGTGCAATGACGAGAAGTACATCGTGCATTTTCCGGAGACGCGCGAGATCTGGTCGTATGGCAGCGGTTATGGCGGAAACGCGCTGCTGGGGAAGAAGTGCTTTGCGCTGCGGATTGCTTCGAACATTGCCCGGGACGAGGGGTGGATGGCGGAGCATATGTTGATCGTGGGGGTTGAGTCTCCTGCGGATAAGGATGGCAAGACGGAGAAGACGTATGTTGCCGCGGCGTTTCCGAGTGCCTGCGGCAAGACGAACTTCGCGATGATGATTCCGCCTGCCGGGTTTGAAGGATGGAAGGTGTGGACGGTGGGCGACGATATTGCCTGGATCAAGCCGGATGAGACGGGGCAGCTGCGGGCGATCAACCCGGAGGCCGGGTTCTTCGGCGTTGCTCCAGGGACCAGCGCTAAGACCAATCCGAATGCGATGGCGACGCTGGCGAAGAATACGATTTTTACCAACGTGGCGCTGACTCCTGAGGGCGGTGTGTGGTGGGAGGGGATGACCGATACGCCTCCGACTGAGCTGATCGATTGGCGCGGCAGAAAGTGGACGCCAGCGATTGCCAAGGAGACTGGCGCTCCGGCTGCGCATCCGAATGGGCGCTTTACTGCGCCGGCGCGGCAGTGCCCCACGATCGATCCCGACTGGGAGAATCCGAATGGCGTTCCGATCAGCGCGATCCTGTTCGGGGGACGGCGGCCGACGACGCTGCCGCTCGTCTACCAGGCGTTCAACTGGTCGGCGGGGATCTATGTTGGGGCGACGATGGGGTCAGAGACTACGGCGGCTACTACGGGCACGGTGGGTAAGGTGCGGCGCGATCCTATGGCGATGCTGCCGTTCTGCGGATACCACATGGGCGACTACTTCCGGCACTGGCTGAAGATGCAGCGGAATTTGTCAGCTACGCCGCGGGTGTTTCATGTGAACTGGTTCCGCAAGGGAGCCGATGGAAAGTTCTTGTGGCCGGGATATAGCGAGAATATGCGGGTTTTGAAGTGGATTGTGGATCGGGTGCGTGGGCGTGCGATGGGCAAGGAGACTCCGATTGGGTGGACGCCGCACTTTGAGGATATTAATTGGAATGGGCTGGATTTTCCGCAGGCTACGTGGGATGTGCTGCAGACGGTGGATAGAGAGCAGTGGAAGCAGGAGGTTATGGGGCATGAGGAGTTGTTTATCCTGCTGCACGATCATCTTCCGCCGGAGATGGTATATGAGCGCGAACTGCTGATTTGCAGGCTTTAGATTTTTGACGGGTCGCGCGGTTTTTTTTCGGGCGGCTATTTTCTCGTGTTTTTCAGGCGGTTTTCGAGAAAACGTACTGCAAAACGTGGTTTTTTGCGTGGTAATTGGTGGTGAAATCGTGGTGAAAGTGTGGTGGAAATGACCACTTAAATCGGACAACGAAAAACACGCCACTTTTTGAATATTTATTTTTGGTCGGACCTCTCGAGAAGCTGCAGTTCAGGGATTCCAGGGCAGTTTCGCGGGAACTGGGTGATCGAATGGGCCCGGCGTTTTTAGAAGCTGTTACAAAACTCTGCACAGTCCCATTCTCGACCTTCCGAATCGCAAGCCTACTGCCGCACTCCCGAACCTCCGCGTCACAAATCCACGTATTGGTAATTGGCACAGTAACCCTCCTCGAAGAATCGGGATAGACTTGGAAACCGTAGACGGAGGGTGCAACCTATCCGGGCGGGTAAGCGGCTCTGTTCGACAAGCTGTCCGAGGTCTATTTCGGCAAGCGACGGAGGACGTAAATGAGTAATCGCATGAGTGTTTTATCGCGTCGACTTGGAGGCCTCGCGGGCGGCTTCTCATTCGCAACCGTCGCCTTTTTCGGAATCGGGTTGTATACCGCCGCCAATACAAAAGGCCCGCTGGTATACCTCTTCGCCGGCCTTGTTCCGGTGTGCCTCTTCGCCAGCTTCTTTTTGTGGCTGGCGCACGGCTTCGCCTGGGCGATGATCCCAGAGAAGACTGCAGAGGCGAAGAAGCCTGCAGAGGAATTGAAGCCTGCAGAGGCAATTGAAGCCTGCAGAGGCAATTGAAGCCTGCAGAGGCGATGAAACCTGCAGAGGCAATGAAGCCTGCAGAGGCGATGAAGCCTGCGGAGGCGATGAAACCTGCGGAGGCACTGAAGCTCCGGACGCGATGAAACCTGCAGAGGCGATGAAAGCTGCAGAGGCGATAAAACCGGCAGAGGCGATAGAAACCTGTGGAGGAGAAGGTGATCGCCCCAGAGGAGGATCCTCCCGACGCGAAGTACAACATCGCCGGAAGGCGCATCTACTGACTCGAGAGAGCTTGTCAACTGCCCCGCAATCGCGGAGGCTCTGCGCGAACGAGAGTGAGACGACGCCGCACGGCCTGCGATTGTTTTCCGTCACGGCAAGTCGTGACTCGCCCCACACGCGCGGCTAGTGGCGAAGCTTGGGCAGAGTTTCCGCCAGGCCCCCTGAATCTACAATCCCTTGATGCCGATCTCCCAATCATCGGTGGCCGCGAATAGTCACCTGGCTTTGCGAGATTTCGGCTGGCTTCGAGGGGGGGTAGGTTTGGCACCTGCTTCGGGGCCGGGCATTACCTTGCCACTGATTCGCTGAGCTGACTCCACGGCGTGCGTTGCAGCGACTTGGCTCTTGATTAGTGCGATGCGGATCGCTACGCCATTCTTCTTGCCCGTATCGATGAGGAAGTCGGCGGTGACGGGTAGATTGTTCACGAAGGCGTCCCGCAGGAGGCTGAACATTGCTTGCCGAGCCGGAAGGTTGCCGTCGTTTCGGAGTTGAAAGCCGAAGGCGCCCTCGGCGATCGAGTTGAGGCTGAAGACAGCTTCAACATCGAGCTGATCGGTAGGAGGACCGAATTTGGTACCAAGGTCGTGGGCGCGGAGAAAGACGATCTTTCCGGTTTTTTCGAGCAGATTGGCCATGTGTAGTCTCCTATGGGTTCGCGACGCGAATGATTTCACCTGCGCGGGGTCCGGTTGTAACGTAATCGAGACGGACGGGCCGCCCGGCGATGAAGGCGGCTCGAAGGATGTCGAACATCTCCGTGCGAGCTGGTGCGTTCTGGTCAGCGCGCAGTTGGAAGCCAAACGCGCGCAGCGGATCCTCTGCGAGTTCCACGATCACTTCACTGTCGAGGAAATTCGGTGCTTTGCCGAATCCGCTGCCGACTTCGTGAGCCCGTAGGAACGTGATGTGGCCCACGGTCTCGATCAGGCTGCCGATCGCGTTGACCCTGCCGTAGCCGATGACATCCATCAACTGCAGATCGACAGCCGAGACGGGATTTACCACACCTGAGTTGGAAAACTGATTGAACGAGTCGTTGGTGCCGCCCGCCCAGTCCCGGGTATCTAAATGATTCGCGGAAGAATTGTTAAACTCTTTCAGCAGTGTGACCCCGTTGTCGATGGAGAAGAAATTCCCGGCACCACCGCCCAGCGACTTCACTCCGGGACCGGTGTAGGAAAAACAGTCGATCAGGCTGAAAGTGTTGTTTCCGCCGGAGAGGCCGAAGCGGCCCATCACTTCGGTGATCTCATGGGCACAAACGCCCTGAAAATCAAATGTTCCCGGGGCGATTGGACCGGAGAACGTGAAAGCGTTTCCGACACCGAAGGTAGTGCCTCCATCGTCATTCGTGTCATCGGGAATATGGCCGAGCGCCTTGGCTTGCGCGCGCGTCAGCTGCCAGATCCCGGTGCCATTCGTGGGGTCGGTTGCGGTCATTGAGCCGCCGGGACCAATGGCGATGGCATCGTTCTTGGTGGATGCGAATGCCGCGACCTGATTGAAGAGATCGGCGTATGAGATCGACACGAGGCCCGGGAAGCTCTCTCCAAATACTCCCGCCTTGGTTACCGCGTCGACGGTGATATTGATGTGAATGGGGTCGGAGAATGCGTCGGTGAAGACCTTGGCCGCCGCGATCCACGCTGCCTTGGCCGCCGTTGCATTGACGCCGAAATTGTTGTTGAACCCGGACGTGAACGTGGGAGTGATAACCAAATCGACCTCCGCTGAAGTTCAGGCTGCTTGCCCCTAAGTTAAGGACCGTCAAGTAGAACTCAAATGGCCTGTCGCGTCATTCGTCACCCTCCCCAAACGATGAACGATTGACTCGTACGTCTAGTAGGTGAACCGTGCCCAATTGCCGAACCCTGAAAAGATAGCACAATGAGGTCAGACTTGCCTTGCCGAGGCACCAATGAGCTGCGGCTAACAGGTTGACGATGCCGACCTTTCGGGAGTTAACCAATTCGGTTGTGGCATGAGGCAGTATTTTCGTCAACTGAGGCTCAGTTTGCAATCAGCCCGTCATTCGGGCATATCTGGGCGTTGGCGATCTTGACCCTTTCGAGGGATACCGGTCATGCGGGCGTCGGGCGATATACTTTCGAGGGTGATCATGAAGAAGTTCACAGTGTGTTTTGTCGTCTTTCTGATGTCGGCGACGGCAACCTTCGCTGCCGATGACGAGCACGAACAGGATCGTGTCAGAGAAACAGGAACCGTGTTGAAAGAAATTCTGAATATTCCTGATGACATTCCGCGCGACCTGCTCGATAAGGCAGAGTGCCTGATTATTTTGCCCTCGGTGAAAAAAGGAGCCTTTGGGATCGGCGGCAGCTATGGCCGCGGCGTGATGGTGTGCCGGAGCGGCGCACATTACAAGGGTAGATGGGGCGCTCCCGCGCTTTACGCCCTTGAAGGTGTCAGCATCGGCTTCCAACTCGGTGGCCAGGCTACTGACTTTGTGCTCCTGGTAATGAATCAAAAAGGGGCGCAATCGTTACTGTCCAGCAAGGTCAAGCTCGGGGCAGACGCCTCGGCGGCAGCAGGCCCCAAGGGTCGTACCGCGGAAGGTGCGACTGACATTGTTATGAGTGCGGAAATCTTGTCGTATTCGCGTAACAAGGGCCTGTTTGCGGGTGTTTCTCTGGAAGGCTCGACTTTGCGCTCCGACGGCAGCGCAAACGAAAAGCTCTATGGCAAGAAACTGAGCGCAAAAGAGATCATTCGCGAGGGCAGAGTCGGCGTTCCCGCCTGCGCGCACGAACTGGATTCCCTGCTCAATACCAAGTCACCGATGAACAGGTCTGACCCGAAGTCGCTGGAGTAGAATCGTGCGTTCGTTGTTCCATAGTTCCGGGCAAATCGCCGCCAATACGGAACCGACGAAAGCCAGATAGAACGAAACCGGCTATCCGGAGGTTAACCTGTAAGGGACTGACATCTTCGCGGAGACTGATGGGTGATGAAAAAAGGCCCGGCGTTTTTTGCCGGGCTTTTTTTTGTTGGAGTTGATGGAAGAGTTAGAAGGAGAATCTGGCTCCGAACTCGCCGGTGAAGGAACGTGGGACTACGGTGCTGCTCGGGTTGATGAAGCCGAGCGGCTTGAGGAAGCTGGTGGCTGCGTCAGAGACGTTGACGTCGTAGTTGGGGCCGTAGTTGGCGCGGTTGGTCAAGTTGAACGCCTGGTAGAAGAGGGTGATGTTGTAGCGCTCGTGGATTGTGATGGTGTTGGAGATACGAGCGTCGAACTGCAGGAAGTTCAGGCCATGGTAGGAGTCGTAGGCGACCTCGCGGCAGGACCCGGCGCTCAGGCAGTTTTGGTAGAACGAGGAGGCTGTGGTCTTCTTCGAGGGATCGGCCGCGATGGCAGCGTTGACGGCGTTGAAGTAGTCCACGTAGGCTTGCGGACTTTCCTTTGCCCCGCTGAAGATGGCAGCGTGGGCGTTGCTGCGACCGCTGCCTACTCCCCAAAGATCGGCTGTGGACTCAACGATGCTGAGAGCCCGGGCAGAGCCGACGGACAGGATGGGAGAGAACTCAAAATGAAGCGGGAGATTGACTGTGCCGGCCGCGACGAAGTGGTGTTTCTCGTTGTTAGGAGCAGTTCCGTGGTCGGGCTGACGGAACTCGCCGAGGAACTGATTGGTGGAGGCGTTGCGGAAGGCTGCGGGATTTCCCTCAAAGGCGAGCGCCTTCCCATAGGTGTAGTTCAATACGGTGCTGAAGTGGTGATACATGGACTGCCGGTAGGTAATGTTCAGGGCGTCGTAGTAGGAACGGCCGATTGACTTTTCAACACCGAAGCGGCCGAGGACGGGAACCCCTGCAGCGGCGAATGCGGCAGAGAAGGGCCGGGCGCCACCAGCAAAATATTGTGTTGGGTTGATGTTGACGGTTTTGTCTTCGTGGAGGCCGCGAGTCTCGACGTACTCAACTTCGACAACGCCATAGTTGGTGACAGCGTACTGGAGGCCGAAGTTGACTTGTTGGGAGTAGGGATTGCGGAAGGCGGGGTCCATAATCCGTCCCGTGGAACCGGGAGCCAGATTGGGGCCTGCGGGCGGAATCAACGGTGCAGGATCGACGCCGTAACGGTAGTTGCTGAGCAGAATGTTGGTCCCCGGGACGATGTTGGCGGAGGAGCAGGTCTTGTCGCTGGGTCCCTTGCAACTGATGGAGTAGGTGTTGGCGAAGACTTTGCTGTTCGCCTGCTGGATCATGAACAGAGGAATGTTTTCGAAGGTCTGGCCGAAGTAGAGGCCATAACCGCCGCGGAGAAGAAAGCGGCCGTTGCCGAAGACATCGAAGGAGAAGCCGACGCGAGGGCTGAAGTCGAGGTTGTCGTTTTTGGGAAGACCGGTATAGTCACCGCCGAGGTAACCGAGACTGGGAGTGTAGCCAACGCCTGTCGGGGGCAATGTTTGGGTGGTGGGGACGGTTGGAACGCCGGTCTTGGAGGCGGCGACGATCTCCTGGTGGGTGCGGCTGTTGGCCTGGTTGGCGATGCCGTAGGTGCCGATCTCGCGATCGTAGCGAAGGCCGAGGTTGAGGAGCAGGCGAGGGGTGGCACGCCAATCGTCTTCAAAGTAGAGGCCGAGCATGGTTGGAGCAAGGTCGAAGGAGGGATCGCCCGAAGTACCGGTGGAAGCCTGGATAACGCCGGGAGAGGAGAAGCCGTTAGGATAGAGGGCTGGGTTGAGGAGGTTAGCTGCTTTGTCGAAGAAGTCGAACTCTGGCGTCGGGTTGTTCTCGAAGAAGCCGCCGACCTGAGGCTCGTAGACGAAATCGACACCTGCGTGAAGGGTGTGTTTGGCGAGGGAGTGAGAGAAGTCGTCGCGGAACTGGAATTTGTGCTGGCTGGATTTTTGCGGGACGTTAATGTTGGTGCCGAAGCTGACGCCATCGGGAAAGAGGAAGTAGGGTTTACGCACCGTTGAGTCGATGAGGTTGTTCCAGTACTGGAAGCCGGCGGTGAAGTTGTTGACCGTTCTTGGCGTAAGGACTGAGGTGAGCGTGGCGCTGGTCAGGATGAGGTCGTTGATGGTGTAGTTGCCTTCGGTAGTGTCGACCTGTGCCGTGGACTGATCGTTGTTGCTCTTGTTGTCCTGAGCGGTGTAGCTGACGTACATCTTTTCGTTGTCGTTGAAGAAGTGATCGACGCGGCCGTTGTACCGTTTCTCATCGAATGGAGTAGCGATAGTGTGGGCAGGAACTGCGCCGAGCGGGATGGCGAGGGTGAGCTCCTGGTAAGCGAGATTGGTGACGGCAATCTGCGAACGCTCGCGCAGGCCCTCGTAGGCGAAGAAACCGAAGTCCTTGTCTTTGCGGATGGGGCCGCCGATGGCGCCGCCGTATTGTTGACGGCTGTAGTCAGGTTTGGGCTGCCCCGCCTGTTCGCTGATGGCGTTGTTGGTCTGCAGGGCCTGGGAGCGGAAGAAGCCGTAGAGGGCACCGTGAAATTGATTGGTTCCGGATTTGGTGACGATGTTGAGAGCGGCGCCTTCGCTGCGTCCGTTTTCGGCAGAGAAGCGGTTGGTGCTGATCTTGAACTCCTGCACGGCTTCGAGGGGAAGCTGCATGACGGCGCCGCCGACGGTGTTGTCCTTGTCGTCGATTCCGTTGACGGTGGTGTTGGTGTTACGTCCGCTGGAACCGTTTACCGCGTAGACCGCGTAACGGTTCTTGGTGGGGTCATAACTGTCGACCATCTTGACGCCAGGTGCAAGGATGGCGAGATTGGCGATGTCACGTCCGTTGAGGGGGAGATCGACGATCTGCTGGGGTGTGACAGCAGTTGAGCTGTCGGTCTTCTCGATGTCTAGCAGTTGGTTCGCGGCGTTGACTTCAACGGAGGTTGAGACCGTTCCGGTTTTCATGGGGAGATTCGCGGTGACGGTAGTGCCGACGAGCAACTGAATCTCCTTTGCTTCGGTGGGGCTGAAGCCCGCGGATTCGGATTTGATGTTGTAGACGCCGCCGGGCAGGAGATCGAAACGATACAGGCCGCCTACGCCGGAGGTGGTTGTCCGCTGCGCGTTGGTGCCGGTATTGGTCGCAGTAATGGTTGCATTGGGTAGAGCGGCGCCGGTGGCGTCGGTGACGGCGCCGATGATGTTACCGGTTGCGGTTGCTTGTGAGAAGAGGAGGTTTCGGCCTGTAAATACTAGAGATAAGAGAAGGATGTTGCGAAGAATGATACGCATAGGACTCCGTGGAAAGACCGCTGGTAAGCGGCGGAAAGGTTCTTCTCTAAAATTTGGCTTTAAAAGCCAAGGGATGTTTGTGTTCTGGAAACTATAGGCGTGGGTGGGGACTGGCGCAAGTCATATCTGATATCTGATCGAGCGGTATTTGTGACGAACGGCGGTGGGCTGGGCCTTAGGGTCCCGGATGGGGACGAGTAGCGTGTCGAGATGACCACAGCAACTATTGTCGAGCGAAAGCTGCAGTTGTCCGTCTGTCTGGATAGAAGGGGCTTATGGCGTCGGTCGAGGGCTGCAGCTTGGCGTTGTCTTCCATGGAAGGTGTGCGGCCGGAGATTGATCTCGCGGCTCTCGTGGAGACTTATTCGCCGCTTCTGTTCCGCGTGGCTCACTCGGTTTTGCGCAACCGTGTCGAGGCCGAGGACGTGGTGCAGGACGTCTTTGTTCGGGTACTCGAACATCGCCGGTCGCTGACGGCGGTGCGCGATATGCGGGTCTGGCTGATTCGTGTTGCATGGAATCTTGCCATCGATCGCAGACGGCGGATACGGCCGGAGCAGTTTGACGAGGGCTTCGCGGAGAGCCTGGTTGCGAGAAATTTATCGGCTGAGGAGGCGTTGCACGAAGCGCAGCGATTGAGGTCTGTTCTGCGTGAGTTGGAGCGATTGCCCAGGGCAGAGCGCGATGTTCTGCTGCTTTCTGTCGTTGAGGAGTTGGGGACGACGGAGATGGCGGAGGTTCTGGGACGAAGCGAGTCGGCGGTTCGAGCATTGCTGTTTCGCGCAAGGACGCGGCTGCGGGAGCGGCTTGAGGAAGGAGAGCGCAGGGGATGAAGAATTCCAAAGAAGCGATGGAGAGGGTGCTGGCGGGTTTGGGGGGGGCCGAGGCTCCTCCTGGAATGGAGCGCCGCATTCTGGATGGACTGGCGGAGCGAGCCGCGGCGCGGTCTCGTCCGGGCTGGCGTCAGTTATTGCCGATCTGGCTGGTTGCACCGGCGCGTCCTTCGATGTATGGGGTTGCGTTGGCGGGTCTGTTTGCGGTTGCGCTGGCGATTCCGGCGGTTCGGCGGCTGGGGCATTCGCTCGCGTCGACGAGGAGGAATTCTGCTCCTGCGGGATCGTTGGCTTTTGGGGCTTCGGAGGCGGCTGCGACGAGGGCGCGACCTGTTTTGCCGCAATCAGGCCTGCGGTCCTTGGAAGAGATGAAGGACGAGATAAAGGGAAGGATGAAGGTGGAGGGAAAGACGAGCACGGGGAGTTCGGAGGCGGGTGTGCTTGACAGTGACGCTGTCGCTCTTGACGATTTGCATGCTCCGAGCCGACCGGCTCCACCGATGCCGCTGACGGAGCAGGAAAAACTGTTGCTGCGGCTTGTCCACAAAGATGACCCGGTAGAGCTGGCGATGCTTGATCCGAGGGTGCGCGCCCTGGAGGACTCAGAGGACAAGGCGGAGTTTCAGAGGTTTTTTGGGCAATCGGCGAATGGTTCTGGGTCCGAGCCGTCGATGACGGAACAGGCAGCGCCACAATCGACGACGGAGCCGGCGACAGAGCAAGGAGCGCCAGCGCAGCCGGGGACGGAGGGGGCAGCTACTGAACAGTCGGTACCGGAGCAGTCGGTACCGGCGCAGGCGGTGCCGGAGCTACCAATGGAACAGTCGTCAACGCAGGAGAAGTTCGCTACGGATCAATCAAACACCCGGCAAACGACCACGCAGCAAACAACAGCAAGGCCAACGAGAACGGGAGAAAACGAATGAAGATGAATTGCGATGCGCGAGGAAGCCTGAACATGAAGTTTGCTTGTGGGATTTTGGGAGTGGCTCTTGCGCTGATTGGTCCGTGCGCGTGGGGGCAGACGGGAGAGAGCGCCTCGACGGAAAAAGGGAGTACGGTTTCGAGGCAAGACGCGGCTGCAAATGCGAGGGTGGACTCACGGCCCTTCCAGACTTTTTATCTCTCCAACGCCACACAGGCGAACGACGGCAACGAGATCGTGGTCGCCGTGCGCAATCTTCTGCCACCCGACGTGAAGGTGTACCTCTCCGTGGGCCAGAACGCCATCATGGTGCGTGGCACTGCGGATGAGCTTGCGCTCGCGCAAAAGATCATCAGCGATCTTGACCGTCCGAAGAAGGCCTATCGCCTGATCTTCACGACTACGGAGACGGACGGGGGCAAGCGGGTTGGCGTTCAACACTTCGCCATGGTTGTGGCACCGGGGCAGAGGACGGTGATGAAGCAGGGCAGCAAGGTGCCGATTGCGACGGGGTCCTATAACGCTACCGGGAACACCGGGGCGCAGACGCAGTTTACTTACATCGATGTGGGGATGAACTTCGACGTGAACCTGGATGAGCTCGCCAATGGAGTGAGGTTGCGCTCGAAGGTCGAGCAACTGGGGATCGCGGAGCAGACGTCCGGTGTGGGCGTAGCAGATCCGATCATTCGGCAGAGCCTGCTCGAAGGAACGTCGTTTCTGACCGCGGGGAAACCTATGGTGCTGGGATCGATCGACATCCCTGGCAGCACGCGGCACCTGGATTTCGAGGTGGTGATGGAACAGGTTGCCAAATGAGCTTGGCGAGCCCTGACCGGTCCAGAGCTACCGCTTCCCTGCCGATTAGGTCCGAAATGGGACTCAACATCGGAGGAGGAAAACTCGGCTGTAAGGCTGGGGATATCAGTAATTACACCAATAATTTGACGGCTCAGGTCCCTAACGTAAATGCCTCTTGACTCTGATTCGCTTTGCCGTTACCTTTAACGAATGGCAAGACTCCCTTCGGGTTGAGTCAGTCATAACGAAGTCCACCCACTTCGTTGCTTTACCGGAATACCCACGCAACAGCCCCCACCGCGCTGCGTGGGTTTCCTCTTTAAGCGGCCCTTTATTTGTCTAGGCTTGCAGTTCGAGGACTTTGCGGGCTGTCACTGCGCCGTGCGGGGGCAGGTTGTTGCCGGTGAGGAGACCGATCTGTTTGAGGAGGCGAGGCCCGGTCCCAGTAGATGTTTTCGTGGGCGAGTTTGCCGTCGCGGAAGCCTAGGATGGCTACAAGACGCACTTCGACGTGACGGCCGGTGCGTGGATGCCGGGAAGAATCCAAGGCGTCTGGATGGTGTGGGTGAAGGAGATGACCATCTCGTCGACGAGCCGGTTCTCTCCGACGGTGCGAGAGACGTCGGTCATTTTGAAGTCGGGCGGCATGCATGGAATGAAGTCCTTGCCGTAGAACTCACGCAACATGCTCTTGCCGTTACCGCCCGTCATCACCGGGACGTGGTTGACGTATGCATCTTCGACCATCGTCGCAAGCGTTACCTCTCTACATCGGGAGTGGCGACTCATATTTCGTGTGCTCATCCCATAGCTTCTCGAGATCGTACCTTTTCATGCGGCGACTCTACTCTGGTGCCAGATGTCTGGAGAGAAGCTTTCACCTGCTCTACGTCGCGGAGGCGCAGTTCGTGCTTGATCATCTTCTGTTTCAGGAACGGCACGGAGTTGACCAGACGCATTGCCGTCCGCGTTATAGCGAGCGGGATGCGGCCGAGCACCGGTCTGTGGACGATGCTTCGTGCATCCATCTGTTTGCGCGATTCGAGCACTGCTTCCCTGCTGTATTGCAGCATCTCGACTTCGTACTCATGGAGCGCATCGACGAGCAGCTTGGCTCCGTCTTTCACTTCGACAAGGCGCTTGCAGAGGAGATCGGCGTCGCGCAGCGCTGTGTTCGCGCCCACTCCGCGACCCGGCGTCATGGTGTGGATTGCATCGCCGAGCAGCGTAACGCTCGAGCTCTCCCACGGCTCGAGCGGAACCGAGGTGCGGACGTTGACCGAGAATACGGTTGATGGATCGGTAAGCTCGATCAGCCGGCGCATATTCGGGTGCCAGTTCTTCACCATCTCCCGCGCGAGACCAAGCTGCTGGTCGCTGGACAGAGTTGCGGGGTCGGCGGGGAACCAGCGGCTGGCGGCCCAGATGCCCCACATGATGTAGTCCCTGGTGTTGTCGAACAGGAAGCCGGGCCAGTGCGAGATTAGATCAACGTCATTGCCGCCGACGCCCTGCTTCACGCCGTTGTGGCCCCACTTGAACTCCATGACGTGAAGGATGGCGCCGAATCCTTTGGGAGCCATCACGAGAGAGATACCATTGAAGACTTTGTCCGATAGCAGGGCCTTGCTCTCCTCGGTGATGGGCACTTTGCCGCCGAGCGACAGGATGCCGGTCTCCTCCATCTGCGCATGCGGCAGGCGCTGCTTTCGGAGGCGGGATCCTGCGCCGTCGGCGCCGATGAGAACGTCGCCCGTGGCGTTGGTTCCGTCCTCGAAGAAGACGGTTACGGTGCCGTCGGGGTTGTGCTCGTAGCGGGAAAACTTCCGGTCGAAGGAGACGACGTCCTCTAGCCCGGTCAGCAGAACCTGCCGGAGTGTCATTCGACTCACCGACTTTTCGCTTTCGACGGGATCGTCGCCGCTGATGTTGTCGACGGATAGCAGCTCCGACATCTGCTCGCTGAGCAAGAGCAACCGAGACAAGAAAAGCCCCTCGCAGCAGGAGGGGGGCTTTTTGCTTTTGCTTTCAGCAGTTTTGAGGGCTGGCTTTTTTTGTGGGTTACGGCTTCAGATCAGGCTGTGGGCTATCGCTTCGTTGCCAGACCTCGAAGCCGGCAGGAAACGTCTCGATGTAGCGATAGTGCTGATCGACATATGTCTGAAACGGGCGGAGATGTTCGTCGGTGTAGCCCCAGGTTCCGGCAAGGTAGCGGTAGGGCTTGAGCAGCAGCAGAGGCATCCGGTTGGTTTCAATCGCTGCGATCGATGCGGCGATATGCTCGGGGCGGTCATATTCATATGGCACCGGCACCGAGATGGGGGCCGGTGTCTGCAGCCATAACGGGAGCGCGAGGGGCCCCACGCCAAAGTACATCTGTCCCGGATGCGTGTTCTCCGCCATCCAACGGTAGACTTCGTATCGGTTTGGATCGAGGATGGCGGTTCGGCCTGCGGGAAGATCGAGATAGTGCCAGTGCAGCGTCTGATTGCGTATGGGCAGGTAGATGGCGATGGCAAGAGACAGAGCCGCGAGCGCTCCGGCTGCAACTCTTCCCTGCCTTCCCCATCGATTCAACAACCATGCGAGAAGAATCATTCCGGGGAGGCTGGCGCTCGAGACTCTCATTACGGAGAGGCAGGGCGCGACTGCGAGAAACATTGCGAGTCCGGTGATTGCGAGCAATAGAAGCTGACTCCACGGTTCGCCTGGCTCGATTCGGCGGCGGCGATACATCACGCGCAGAAAGATGAGGTAGACAAGCGGAACCGTTAGATACACGAATGGAATGCAGATCCAGCGAATGAAACCGGTCTGGTTGCGGAAGTCGTCGAAGGGGGAGCGCCATGTCTGCGCGGGAAGGGTTGGATAGTAGCGGAAGGGGAAGACGACGACCCACTTGATCCATTCCTTTATGCCCAACGCCGCAATGTATGGGCCGTTGATGGCGAGGAAGGTGAGTAGAGCTGCTCCGCAGAGCAAGATGCCTCGGCGCCACGCAGTCACTTTTTGCTTTTCGTGCAGCGATTGCCAGACGAGATAGATGAGGAAGCCTGCGGTGACGGTGGCTCCTTTGCTTTGGGTGAAGCTGGCGACTACACCACACAGGGCGCCGACTAGAACAATGCGCCAGTCCTCCGAGCCCTGGAAGAGAACCAGCATGGCGACGATGGCAAGGATGGCGCTGAACCAGTGATGGGTTGCGTCGAGCCCTCCGAAGAGGATGAAGCCCAGTACCAGTACAGCAGGCAGAGCGATGAAACTGCCGCGCAGTACCTTTCCGGCAGCGAGGGTTGTCAACAGGACGGCGGTCGCAGCGAGACACGCCATTAGCAGGTTTGGAATCCACAGCGACAGTCCCAGATGCCGGAACAGGAACGCGTAGACCAGGTCGGTGCCGGGAGTGACGAATTGAAAGTAATCACGATAGGGCATTTGTCCTGCGACGATTCTGGCTCCGTTGCTTGCGAAGAGCATCTGATCGTTCCAGGACATGACAGGGGCATGCGGCAGGACGAATTCGCGGAGGTAACAGATGGCGAAAGTCAAGACGAAGGCGATCCCAACCAGCCGGCGAAACTGTATTCCGCTCGTCGATCGATTCTGAGAACGGCGGTCAAGGGAGGTCGTTGCTGAGATCACATCGCCCATACTTCTGCGGTTCGGTCCCTTCGCGGCTTCGTCAAGTTCCGCGCTTGTAGTTTATTGCCTATGTGGTCGAGTCATGACGAAAGGAATCGAGTCATGACAGAGAAATGACACTTCGCTGACAATCGCTCGACACCGTAAACTGGATTCAGCGATGCCCCTCGAAACTCCAAATTCCGAACCTCTGGTTGCCGTTGCAACCAAATCCACGGGCTTTGCTCCTCTTGGTATTCCGCTGTTTCGCGATCGTTGGATTGCCAGCACGGTTTCGTCGATTGGTACGTGGATGCAGGACACTGCGGGCACGTGGCTAATGACTTCACTGACTACTTCGCCTCTGCTGATCGCGCTGATGCAGACCGCAGCCAGCCTGCCGGTGCTTCTGTTGGGCCTGCTGGCCGGCGCTACGGCGGACATCTTCGATCGGCGCAAGCTGCTGATCTTCTGGCAGGCGTGGATGCTCGCGTCGGTGAGCATCCTTGCGATACTGACCTTTGTTGGCTATGTCTCGCCGTGGGCTCTGCTGGCCTTTACCTTTCTGCTGAACATCGGCTCGGCGATGAACAATCCAGCATGGCAAGCGATTGTGCCGGAGCTTGTCCCGCGCGAGTTGATCCCCGATACGGTCAGTCTTAATGCGGCCGGCAATAACCTTGCACGTGCGGTGGGGCCAGCACTCGGTGGGTTAATGGTCGCTGCGTTCCAGCGCGTTCACACGGGGGCCGGCTGTGTCTTCGCGTTGAATGCACTCTCTTTTGCCGGCGTTATCTGGGTGCTGGTCAACTGGAAGCGGGTGCCGCTGTTCAAGTCGGCGCTGCCTGCGGAGCGTATTGAAGGGTCGATTCGCTCTGGCCTCCGCTATGTTCGTTATGCGCCGGATTTGCGGGCTGCTCTTGTTAGGGCGTTTGTGTTTACGTTTTTTGTCTCAGCGATATGGTCGTTGCTGGCCGTCGTGGCTCGGCGCGATCTCAAACAAGGGCCTCTGGGCTATGGCATTCTGAACGGCTCGCTTGGGTTGGGAGCGGTTGTTGCCGCGATGACTCTCCATCAGCTCCGGCGGCGCTTTACTGCAGATCAAATTCTCGCCGCCGCCACCTTCTATAACGTCGCGGTGTTGCTGGTTCTCGCGTTTGTGCGGAGTCCGTTCCTGATTATTGCCTCGCTGATTCTGTCCGGGGCTGCGTGGACCAGCACGATGTCCACAATCAACGTGAGCGTGCAGCTTGCTGTGCCGGCGTGGGTGCAGGCTCGCGCTCTCGGCACCTATATGATGACGTTTCAGGGCGGGATGGCTCTGGGCGCGGTTCTGTGGGGCGCGATTGCAGAGCATACGTCGACAACGATCGCGCTGGCTTCGGCGGCCGGCGGCTTGTTTCTCACGTACCCATTGGTGCGGCGATTCCGCATTCTGCATGGGCCTGTACCCGACCACACGCCCCATCAGTTTAAGAATCCTGCGCCGCAGCTCGCGCTCGATACGGAGCCAACCGACGGTCCGGTTCGCATCTCCGTCGAGTACCGCGTACCCGCGGAGAACTACGCCGAGTTTACCCACGCCATCCATAAGCTGCGTGGGGTACGACTGCGTGATGGCGCGATGCGCTGGGGCATCTATCGCGATGCAATCAACCCGGAGCATCTGAACGAGACCTTCATTATGGAATCGTGGCTTGACTTCTTACGTTCCCGCGAGCGAATTACGGCCGCCGACGAGGCTATCCGGGCACGCGTCCGTGCGCTGCACCAGCATGACGACCCACCGAAGACAACCTATCAGATTTATGCCAGGGAGATCGCGCACCCCATCCCGCCTTCTCCGCCGAGAGAGGGCTAAACCACGGAGGTCCGTCAGTTGTAAGCCCGGTTGCGCATTTCACTTCGGGTCAATGCATATATGCAATTTTTAGGCTCAGTTGAGCAAACGGATTCCGCATTTTTGCGCAAAAATTTGCACTTGCAATGAAACAAGGTAGCTGTTTGACCTAGGACAACCGAAAAAAATGCTCAAAGAAAGGGAGTTGCGAGTTTTTGAAGAAAAGATCGCGATGGCCAACGAAATGCTCCTACATAGGCGTATCGCAAGTCGAAATTCAATCCAACTCTTGAGGCATTTGACCATGAAGCACTCTTTTCGCGCCTTCTCTCTGGCTTTCTGTTCCGCTGTTCTGCTTGCAGCTGCACCGATAGCTCACGCTATTCCTTTCACCATTGGCAACGCGCCAAGCGGCCTGTTTGCAGGCGGCCCACTCGCGAGTGTCTCGGGAACCGTCACCTCGGTACCAAGTCTTCCAGGATCCCCAACCTTCACCGCGAGCTACGCCAGTTCTGTGTTCGTGGACGCCTTTACCGGCAATCTGGACTTCGTTTACGGCCTCACCGTGAACTCTGCTACCGGATCGCCCCTCGACTTTGTCGATCACCTGACCATGAGCAACTTCGACGGGTTCCTGACCGGAATCGTCGCAGACAGGACCTCAGGTATTGCGCCTGATTCGATCGCCAACGAAATCAACGGGATTGTGGAAGTCAACTATACCGCGGTCGACGGGGTACATGTGGGTCAGTCAATTGAGACACTTGTTTTCGAGACCAACGCAAACAACTTCATCGCGGGCACCTACACGGCTCAGGACGGGTCTGTAGCGGTTTTCCAGGGCTTTCAGCCTGCAGCGGCGACACCTGAACCGAGCAGCGTCGTTCTGCTTGGCTCTGGCTTGCTGGCCGCCGCCGGAGTGATTCGCCGCCGGATGACTGCCTAATCCTTCGTTCTCGGCGATCTCTGCCCACGAACGATGGAATCGACGTGCTTGCGTATGCAATGAGGAAGCCCGAGCAGGATCTCCTGCTCGGGCTTTTCCTTTCCTTCCCTATTGCGTCTGCTTATCCAAGTCATCTCGTGCAGTTGAGATTTAGACCGCCGAGCCAAACGCAAGATCGATCAGGGTCTTCTCTTCGATCTCATGTGCCTTCGCGGAGCCGGTGGCAGGGGATGCGCTGGCATGGCGTTTCACGCTTAGCACGGTGCGATCGCCTGCGAGGCGCCGCAGCAACGGCATGACGTAGAAGAATGCGCCCATGTTGGCGGGCTCTTCCTGTACCCAGATGATCTCCTCGGCCTCTGGATGCTGGTCGAGCGCTGCTTCGAGTTCGGCCTCGGGCCAGGGATAGAGCTGTTCGAGGAAGATGATGCCTACGCTGAAGTCCTTGCGCTTGGCGCGTTCGACGCGGAGATTGTGGCCGATCTTGCCGCTGCAGACGAGGAGGCGGCGCGGGTTCTTCACGTCGTTGTCGGGGAGGACGTTTTCGAAGCGAGGCTTGCCGAGTTCAGCGACGGTGGAGAGCGCATCCGGATGCCGCAGCATGCTCTTCGGTGTGAACACGACCAGCGGCTTTCGCCACGAGCGCAATGCCTGCCTCCTTAGAAGATGGAAGTACTGGCACGCGTTGGACGGCTGAGCGATGACCATGTTGTCGCTGGCGGCGAGCTGAAGGAAACGCTCCATGCGGGCGGAAGAGTGCTCAGGTCCCTGGCCGTCGTAGCCGTGCGGGAGCAGCATGACGACGCCGGAGAGCAGGCCCCACTTGGCTTCGCCTGCCGCGATGAATTGATCGATGATGGACTGCGCGCCGTTGACAAAGTCGCCGAACTGGGCTTCCCAGAGGACGAGGGCTTCGGGGAAGTCGCGGGCGTAGCCATATTCGAAGCCGAGGGCGGCGGCTTCGGAGAGCAGCGAGTTGTGGACCTCGAACCGAGCCTGGGTTTCGGTCATGTGATCGAGCGGCGCGTAGCGGACTTCGGTCTCAGTGTCGACGAGGACGGAGTGACGCTGGTTGAAGGTGCCGCGCTGGGAGTCCTGTCCGGCTAGGCGGACGGGCGTGCCGTCGACGAGCAGTGACGCGTAGGCGAGGAGTTCGGCTGCGCCGTAGTCGAAGAGGCGTTTGCCTTCGGCCATCTCGATGCGCTGCTCGTAGAGCTTCTGTACCTTGGGATGAATGTGAAAGCCGGCGGGGTAGCTGTTCGAGAGACGGGAGAGTTCAAGGACACGCTCGGCGGAGATGCCGGTGGAGATGTTCTCGTCGGCTTCGCTGAGTTCTCCGCCGCGGTAGTTGTCCCAGTACTCGGGGAGCTTCGAGAGGACGGGCTTGTGCTCGACCTTGGTGGCGGCGGTTTGTTCGGCGAGGAATTTCTCCTGAATGCTCTTTGCTTCTTCCGCAGGATCTACGCCGATGGCTTTGGCATAGATCTGATAGAGAGGAGCGCGTTGTTTGATGACGGCGTAGCGGCGGGGCTGCGTGACGGTCGGATCGTCGGCTTCGTTGTGGCCGTAGCGACGGTAGCCGATCAGGTCGACGACGACGTCGGAGTGGAAGCGCTGACGATACTCGGTTGCAATGCGGGCGATTCGTACCGCCGTGTCGGGATCTTCGCCGTTGACGTGGAAGATGGGGATGGGCAGGCGCTTGGCGAGGTCGGTGGCGAAGCGAGTGGAGTTGGACTCCTCGGGGTTGGCGGTGAAGCCGAGGAGGTTGTTGGTGATGACGTGCATGGTGCCGCCGATGCTGTATCCGGCGAGCGAGGCGAGGTTGAGCGATTCGGCGGTGATGCCCTGACCGGCGAAGGCGGCGTCGCCGTGGAGAATGATGGGAAGTACGCGCTGCTTGCCTGCTTCGCCGATGCGTACCTGGTAGGCGCGAGCGCGGCCCATGACAACGGGGTTGATGGCTTCGAGATGGCTGGGGTTGGAGGCGAGATGGAGAGCGACCGTTTGGCCGCTGGGCGAGGTGTATTCGCCGGTGGCGCCCATGTGGTACTTCACGTCGCCGCCGCCGAGGGTGCTGCGTGGGTCGACGTCTTCAAACTTCGCGAAGATCTCGGATGGGGCGCGGCCGATGGTGTTGGCCATGACGTTGAGGCGGCCGCGATGCGCCATGGCGAGGAGGGAGCGGGCTACTCCGGCGGCGGAGGCGGTGGCGAAGACCTGGTCGAGAAACGGGATAAGGACGGTGAGGCCTTCGAGGGAGAAGCGCTTGGTGCCGAGGTAGCGCTGCTGGATGACCTGCTCGAAGACGTCGGCGCGGATGAGCTCGGTAAGGATGTGCCTTTGATCGGGCTTCGGCGTGGGCTGCTCGATTTGTTCCTGCAGCCATTGACGCTGCTCGAGGCTCGGGATGTGCATGAACTCGATGGCGAAGTTTCCGCAGTAGAAGCGGCGTGCTTCGGCAGCGAATTCGCCTTCGGGAACGGAGGTGATCGGGAAGGGCTCGGGCGGGAGGTATTGGCCTAGCGGATCGAGATTGGCCTGCAGGTATCCCCAGCGGCGAAAGATGTCGAAGATTTGTTCGCGTTCGTTTTCAACTGCCGGAGTTGGTGCAGTGAGTGCCTCTGCCTTTGTTGCCATTGCTTCCTCGCTTCAGGTGTTGATCTCAGCGCGAAAATGGGTTTTCGCGACTACTTCTATGCTAGACCTTTCTGCTGAAGGGTGCACGAGAGAGATGGGGGATTGACGAGGCCAATAAGCAATAAGGAAGTATCGAAGGAAGAGAAGCCGACATCTTGTTAGCAATCTAAAGTGCATTGGCGATTTACTACTCACCGCGTAGGTGCTGACGAATCGTCTGGCAAAGATCACTTGCCCAACAGGGCGGTGAGACATCGAGAAGGTTCCAGAGACAATCCGCATTCCTCCCGCCCCTGATGCCAGCGCCATAACCCTTGCCGGCTCGCCCTCCTGCGCAGAGTATCGATCAGCGCAGGTATCAGGGGTGGGAGACTCGGGACAGAAATCACGAATCGCAAAATTTCACATTTGACATTGCCTGAAAATCCACTACCATACGGTTGTGGATAATTTGGGTACAACATTCGCGGCTCTGTCTGATCCCACCCGCCGGGCGATGATCGAACGACTCTCCCATGGGCCTGCCTCCGTGCATGGATTGACGGAACCATTTGCACTCTCGCAGCAGATGATTTCAAAACATATCGCCTACCTGGTACGGGCGCGGATGGTAATCAAGACGAAGCGTGGACGAGAGAGTGTGTGCACGCTTAGGCCCGAGGCGATTAAGACAGTCAGCGACTGGGCGATCAGCTATCGCCGATTCTGGGAAGAGAGTTTCGACAAACTGGATGTAGTTGTAAATCAAATGAAGAAAGAGGAGGTCAGAGATGACAGAAAACACGGTTAGCGAAGTTGAGCGGATGGTCGTTACAAGAGTTTTTGATGCCCCACGCGAGTTGGTTTGGAAGGCGTGGACAGACCCGAAGTACATCATGCAGTGGTGGGGACCGAAGGGCTTTACTGCACCCGTTTGCCAGATGGATTTTCGCGTTGGAGGAAAACTTCTCTGCTGCATGAAGGCGCCGGATGGGCAGGAGTGCTGGAATGCGGTTGAATACCACGAGATTGTTCCGTACGAGAAGATCGTTTCCTTGATGTACTTTTCGGACTCGAAGGGAAACAAGGTTGATCCTGCGCAATTAGGAATAGAACATGAAGCCATAGACGGTGCGTACGACGTGACCCTCTTTGAGGATCTCGGAAACGGCAAGACGAAACTCACCTTTATTGGAAATGAACCCATGGAGAGCGCGAAAAATAGCGGTCAAATGGAGGGCTGGAACCAGATACTCGATAAAATTGCTGCGGTTGTTGCGGAGTTAGCGCAGGCGAAATAGGAAGTTGACGTTTTGACAATTCGTCATGCGCGAGATACAGCTGAGGCTGGCGGCGGAGGCCCGGTTAGACCGGGCTTCTCGTCGGCTGGCCGAATAGTCGCCTTTCGGATAAGTGACCCCTGGCTCAACCGTTGACTTCAGGCCTTGGCACTCATCCGCTATTACAAAGCTTTCGATGAGCGCATTGGCGATTTGGCACTAGTTGCAGAGTGCGAGGGAGGCCACTCAAGCTACGCAACTCTGGCTCATGGAACATAGTCCGCTACTCATAACGCAACGCGGCCATGGGGTCAACACGCATCGCTCTTCGCGCTGGGATATAGCTCGCGAGCAGCGCCACTGCAGTCAGCAAACAAGACAGACCCACAAAACTCAATGGATCGAGGAATGACACACCGAACAGCGCGTCAGGTGCACCTGGAAAGACAAGAAATGCATGCACAACGCTGGATGCCGTGGCCGAAAGTAGAAGCCCCAAAGCCGCCCCAATGATGACCGGATGCATACCCTGACGCAGAATCAAGTTCAGAACATCGGCTTTGGTCGCACCAAGCGCCATACGAATTCCAATCTCTCGCGTTCTTTGGCTAACGAGATACGAGATCACGCCGTAAATGCCAACTGCTGCCAATGGCAAAGCGAGGCAGGCCAAAATACCGACGAACGTTCCCAACATCTGCGGGAGCAGTCTCTGTATCCGTATGTGGGCGTCCTCCAAACTAACGAGGCTCGGTCGAAACCTTTCATCCATGGCCTTAAGAGAATCCAGCACCGCTTTTGTGGCGTCGACCGGATCTCCCTCCACCCGTATGAGCAGTGCGTTTCCGGCAAATTTGGCGGGATCGCTGGGAAGATAGAAATAGACAGGATCAACCCGTGTCAGATTTGCGTTGCGAACATCTTTGGCGACACCGATCACCTCAAACTCGCGCCAGATCTTATTGAACTCCAGATCCAACTTGAGCCGTTTTCCAATGGCATCTTCGCCGGGCCATAATCGCCTCGCAGTTGCTTCGCTTATTATCGCGACGGGGGCTCCTGATTCTGCCTCCTGCCGGGTAAAGTTGCGTCCCCAAAGAATCGGCACATTCATCGTCTGGAAATATCCGGGCGATACCAGATCCCCGAGTGCGCCTCCGCGGAGGCTCCACTCGGAGCCTCGGCTTCCCTCAACTATCGCCGGAACGGTATAGGTACCGGTCCCCGGCGGCTTACTCGCGATTGCCACAGACGCGACGTTAGGCACAGACTCCAGCCGGTTAATCACCGCTCTTTGAAGTGCCGGTAACGGACGCCTTCCGGCGTTAAGACTGACAAAGAAGACTCGCTTCGTCTCATATCCAGGATCGACAGTCAGCGAGCGTCGAATGCCCTGGATCAGGAGGCCTGCGCTGATGAGCAGAAAAAGCGACACGGCGAACTGCCCTCCCACGAGCAGACTCCGCAATCGGGAGCGGGTGGTCTGCTGGCCGGATGTTGCGCCTTCATCTTTGAGGGCACTGATCGCATCGGCTTTCGAGAACTGCAGCGCCGGATATAGACCAAAAATTACACCTGTGCCCAATGACAGCAGGAGCGTGTAAGCGTAGACACGGATATCTGCCGTCAGGCTGAGGGTAAAGGCACTGCCACCGACGATTTGGAGAGACTGCACCATCTGCGTCAGCACAATTCCAAGCAGATGGCTCATCCATACCGACAGTAGCAGCCCGGCTGCTCCACCCATAAGGGCAAGCAGAATGCTCTCGGTCAGCAACTG
The DNA here is from genome assembly GCA_963838555.1 of uncultured Acidobacteriaceae bacterium. Taxonomy (GTDB): domain Bacteria; phylum Acidobacteriota; class Terriglobia; order Terriglobales; family Acidobacteriaceae; genus Edaphobacter. The sequence goes on from CAWIRK010000006.1 coordinate 133,630, forward strand.
TCGAAGCAGTCGCGTGCGACTCGCTCCCAGTGCCCGTCGCACTGCAATTTCATGCCGACGGACGTTGCCTCGCGCCATCAGCATGTTCGCCAAATTGGCGCAGGCAATCAAGAGGACGAGTCCTACTACTGCCATCAGCAGTCCGACGATGCTTCGGAACCACACGGTATTCGTCTCACCGAAGAAAGTCGCTTGCTCGAGCGTGATTGCGACCGTCTTGTCCTGATGGTGGTTGGCCTGCCCCCATTGCTCTGCGAGCAGCAAAAACTGGGCTTTCGCTTGCGAACGGCTGACACCAGGTCTGAGGCGGGCAAGCATCTGCAACTGGCCATCGTTAGGTTGTTCCAACCAAAGGTGACCAGGTTCCAACCGTGCCTGCATCGTGACGGGCGCCCAGAAGTCAGGAACCAGAGGGGGAGCGCCGGTCCCGATAAAGTCAGGCGGTGCGACTCCGATAATAGTGAACGTCGCATCGTTCACCTTCAAAGTCTTGCCCACAATCGAGGGATCCGCATCGAACCGTCGTTGCCAGAAGGGATAGCTCAACACCATTACCGGTTCTGCGGCTGGCCTATTCTCTTCCGCAAGAAAAAACCGGCCTACAGCAGCACTGCTCGCCAAAGTGGGAAAATAGTTGTCTGAGACCATTTGTCCTTGAAGAGTTTCCGCAGTTGCAGCAGAGGCCCCTGGAGGAATTGCGGGAACGGAAATTAAGCGGCTCGCCACAATCGTCTCCATCAGGTCCCGGCCGTGGTCCCGATAATAGAGGTACTCCGGCCATGAGAAGAAAAACTGCGGATCGCCGGTAGCTCCACTTGCCAGCCATTGCTCTACTCTGAGCAACCCATCGCCATCTTTCACCGGCAATGACTTCAGCGCCACGCCGTCGTAAGCGGTGAAAAAGGTCGTATTTACGCCGATGCCAAGCGCCAGTGTTAGCACCGCTACGACGGTGAAGCCCGGATTCTTCAGGCATCCGCGAAGCGCATACCTCAGATCGGCGAAGAGGCTGTCGACCCCGAGTGCCACGTCCATGCGTTGTACGTTCTCTTTCACGACGACCGGATTCCCAAACCGCAGCCGGGCATCACGCGATGCTTCTTCCTTCGTCATCCCCTGGGCCATATTATCCGCAGCGCGCATCTCCAGATGCGACCGCAATTCCTCATCGATTTCGCGCTCCACGCGCGATTGCTTCATCAAGGCCGATAGCCGCCTCACGATTCCCATGGCCCCTCCTCTCTATGCAAAGCGCAGCATCGTTTGTATACCCTTCATCAGCTGCTCCCAGCTCTTCTCCGCCTCAACCAACTGCTTCCGGCCTGCGAGAGTCAACTTGTAGTACTTCGCTCTGCGGTTGCTCTCGCTCAACGCCCACTCGGAACTCAGCCAACCACTCTGCTCCATGCGATGAAGCGCTGGATACAACGAGCCCTCTTCCACCTGCAGCAGCTCATCTGAAGCGTTCTGAATATGCAGCGCGATCCCGTAGCCGTGAAGTGAACGTGTTTGAGAGAGCGTTTTGAGAATCAGCAGATCGAGAGTGCCCTGCAAGTCGTTTCTGGCCATATCTCTATCCCCTTACTTCTAGGTATAGAGAATGAACCTAAATATACCTAGATGTCAAGGGGAGTCAAAATCATGGTTTCGCTCTTCTGCTTCAGAATCAGTCCAGGCAGAACCGAACACAACTGTTGCTTACAGGCCGAGTCACTCATTGAGCTTCGATTGAGACGGTGAAATGCAGGCCTACACGGATTAGCCACAGGTACAGATTGTCAACACACCAGGTTTGGCGAACCGATGACCGACGCGAGGTCTCTACGCTGAGACTGGCCAGGGCATTATCTGGGCTAGTCGGGTGTCCTGAAGACGCATTACTCCGAATTTGGCTGCGGGTCGTAACCTCAAAGCAATGGCAAAGCTCGAACGGAAAACAACCACGAAAGAGCCACAAACCACCACAGTTTCACCACAATTTGTCCACGTTTTTCCATCGGAAAATCGCACTTCTAGCTTCCCAATCCCCGGACAAAACCACCAATAAACCAAATTAAACACCTGAAAACCAATAACTCACCACAACTCACCACAAAAGCCGAAGACTGATTTTCTCCACAGGCAACTGGTCGGTCCTCCGCTATTGACTTTTACCTCTTCAAGAACACCCATCGGTCGTTTTGACGGAGGGGTTACAGGGTCGCGCCTTGGAGCCAGGGTTGGAATTCTTCTTCGCCGAAGCCGAGGATCTCGCTGCGGGTGAGTTTGCCGGAGGCCATGGCTAGGATCTCGTCGAAGATTCTTTCGCCAGCTTGTTCGACTGTTTCGTCACCGTCGATGATGGTGCCGCAGTTGATGTCCATGTCGTCGGACATGCGGTTGTAGAGGGTGGTGTTGGAGGCGATTTTCAGGGAGGGGGTGGGTTTGCAGCCGAAGACAGAGCCGCGGCCGGTGGTGAAGCAGATGATGTTGGCTCCGCTGGCTACCTGGCCGGTGGCGGAGACGGGATCGAAGCCGGGGGAGTCCATGAAGACGAGTCCGGGGGTGTGGATGGGTTCGGCGTAGCGGTAGACCTCGTTGAGGTTGGTGGTGCCGCCTTTGGAGATGGCTCCGAGGGACTTCTCGAGGATGGTGGTGAGGCCGCCGGTCTTGTTGCCGGGCTGGGGGTTGTTGTCGATGGACCCCTTGTGGCGGGCGGTGTACTCCTCCCACCAGCGGATGCGTTCGATGAGGCGCTCGGCGACGTCGGGGCGGGCGGAGCGGCGGGTGAGGAGGTGTTCTGCTCCGTAGATTTCGGGGGTTTCGGAGAGGATGGCTGTTCCCCCGTTGCGGACGAGGATGTCGACGGCAGTGCCGAGAGCGGGATTGGCGCTGATGCCGGAGTAGGCGTCGGAGCCGCCGCATTGAAGGCCGAGGACGAGATTGGAGGCGGAAACGGTTGTCCGGGTGACTTGGTTGGCCTGCTCGAGGAGTTCGAGGACGGTTGCGATGCCCTTTTTGATGGAGTTTGCAGTGCCACCGTCCTCTTGAATGGTGCTGGTGCGCAGGATGCCGGTGTCGCCGGTCAGGGTGATCAGAGGCTCGATCTGGTTGGTCTCGCAGCCGAGGCCGAGGAGGAGGACGCCGGCGAAGTTGGGGTGGTTGGCGTAGCCGACGAAGACGCGGCGGAGGAGGTCGGCGGGTTCGCCGTGTTCGGCCATGCCGCAGCCGGTGCCGTGGGTGATGGTGACGACGCCGTCGACGTTCGGGTAGGCGGTGAGGAGCTCGGGTGTGAAATGGGCGGCGATGCGACGGGCGACAGTTGCCGAACAGTTGACGGTGGTGAGGATGCCTACGTAGTTGCGTGTGGCGACACGGCCGTTGGGGCGGAGGATGCCCTGGAAGGTAGCTGGGTTATCGAGGAATTTAGTGGGGTGAGATTCGGTGCCGATGGCGTAGTCGCGTTCGAAGTCTCCGGTGATGAGATTGTGGGTGTGGACGAGTTCCCCGATGGCGATGGGCTGGGTGGCGAAACCGATGATCTGGTTGAACTTACGGACGGGCTGCCCGGGGGCGATGGCGTGTATCGCCAGCTTGTGTCCGGCGGAGATGTCGGTGAGCGCAGTGAGGCGCAGACCGTTGAGCGACTGGCCTGCGGCGAGAGGCTTGAGGGCGACCACAACGTCGTCGGAACTTCCGAGTTTGAGAGTCTGGTGGCTCAAACTATTTCTGTTATCTCCGAGTCATCGCTCCGCCGATTGCGGCGATGCGTTTTATTGGTACGACCACACTCTACTCCAACTGCACTATTAAGGATAGTGGTTCCCGTCCCTGGGAGTTTCTGTGCAAAGTCTTCTATCTTATGGGGATGTGAGTGGACCGCTTCATGCAAAGTATTCATTCTATTCGATGGGCTTGCCTTTGGTCGGAGAGGAGAACCTTTTCTGGGTGGTCTCTTCGAGCTGCAAAATTGTCAAGCCAATGTCTTAGATGAAAAGGGATGAGGATGGTGGCGAGATATCGCAGGTAACTTGGAGAGCCGCGCCTACGGGTGGTTCGCCACTATAGTTAGGTATGGTGGTTGTCGATCGTAGAGCTTTGGTGTTGGTGGTTGCGCTGGGTTGGATGAGTTGGTGCGGAGGGGGCGGCTTCGCGCTGGCACAGGATGAGAGGCCCGTGCCCCCCCCGACTGTGGAGATGCCAGAGGCGACGAAGGCGGATGAGGTGGAGCGGCCGCTGCCGGATATTCCTGCACTGATGCATTCGGTGGAGGTGAATCAAAGGGCGTCGGAGGCGATCGAGAAGGACTACATGTACCGTTCGGTGCAGACACACGAAGAGACAGATGGACATGGCGGGGTGAAGAAGACCGAGACGATGGAGTATGACGTCTTCTGGGTGAACGGCGTTCCGGTGCATCGGCTGACGAAGAAGAATGGAAAGGAACTGAGCGCGGAGGAGCAGAAGAAAGAGAGCGAACAGATCGACAAGGACGTGGCCAAGGCCAAAGAGAGACGTGCGAAAGCCGATGAGAAGGGCACTTCGACGGACCCGGGTGGGCGTGAGGTAGTTACCGTGTCACGATTGTTGGAGTTGGGAAGTTTTACGAACGCGCGGCGAGTGCAGCTGAATGGGCGAGACACGATTGCGGTGGACTTTGCCGGTGATCCGAAGGCGAAGACGCGGAACCGGTTCGAGGATGTGATCCGGGACCTGGCGGGGACGGCGTGGGTGGATGAGCAGGACAAGGTACTGGTGAAGGTGCAGGGGCACTTTGTTAATAGCTTCAAGGTTGGCGCGGGGATGGTCGCGAATATTCAGAAGGGGACGAGTTTTGGCGGAGAATGGAGGAAGATCAACGGCGAAGTGTGGCTGCCGTCAATGTTCGACGGGCAGGGGGCAGCGCGGGTGCTTGTACTTTTCCACTTTAACGGGCGTCTTCGAGCTGTGGATTCGGACTATCGGAAGTTCAAGGCGACTTCGACGATTCTCCCGGGGATGAGTACGGTGGAGCCCGAGTAATTTTGAGTGAGGGCGGCAATAGCAAACAGCAGATTTCTCCACTGCGGCGGCAAAGTGCGCCGCCTTCGGTCGAAATGACGGTGTTTTGATTGGGGGAAAAGAGATAATTTGGAACGATGAGTAGAGATGTTGAAAAGATGTTCTATGTCTACATTGTTGCTGATCGCAGCCGGGTGATTTATGTGGGGTTTACCAGCGAGTTGCGAGGACGGGTTATACAACATCGCGAAGGTTGGTTTGAGGGCTTCACTAAGAGCTATGGGTGTCATCGGCTGGTTTGGTTTGAGCGATTCTCTACCGCGTCCGCTGGGATTGCTCGCGAGAAACAGATCAAGCGGTGGCGGCGGGAGAAGAAGGTTGCTTTGATTGAACGGGAAAATCCTACCTGGGAAGATTTGTCCCTGGCTTGGGATGGGCCGGTGGAGTTGTACGGGTGGCCCGAGGAGTAAGGGAAGGGGCAGTTTTGAAGCAGATTTCTCCACTGCGGCGGCATAATGCGCCGCCTTCGGTCGAAATGACGTCGTTGAGGTGATGGCGCGAACGACCGCCCTGGGGTTGATGAAGTAGCAGAGACGAGCGCGCCAAAAAAAAGCGCAGAGGGATAGCCGTAGCCATCCCTCCCGCAAAACTTGGTTGTCGCTGTCGTCGAAGTGTTAAAGACTAGAGAGGCTGGACGTCAGACGCCTGCCAACCCTTGGGTCCCTTTACCACATTGAACTGTACAGCCTGGCCCTCTTGAAGGCTCTTGAAACCGTTCGAATTGATCGCCGAGTAGTGTACGAACACGTCCTCGCCGTTCTGACGGCTAATAAAGCCAAACCCCTTGGCATCGTTAAACCACTTTACTGTCCCTTGTTCCATGTTCGTTATTTCCTTAGTGCTATTGAATTTGCCGCTAGATCCAAATCGGGGTTCGTACAGTACGAGCTTTGCAGAAATCCAATCTGTTTCAAACGATGTGAGAAGGTTAGCACAGTTGGCAAGTTATTTTTATTAATTCGCCTAAATACTTACGGCTGCACAATTTATGGTGCAAAATTTGTGGAAAATTCCGTGAAAAGGTGGAATTTTCAGCACTTCTGATTCGACAAATGTAGGTTGAGGATGTTAGATATCACGAGGCTTCACGTGCGCAGGTGGGAGCGGACGATCTCCTCGGCGCGGGCCAGGACCTCGTCGAGCGTCATCGTGGTGGAGTCGAGGATGACGGCGTCGGGAGCGGGTTGGAGCGGGGATTCGGCGCGGTGGCGGTCGCGGTAGTCACGCTCTTTCAGTTCGCGGATGATGGCCTCTTCGGCTAAGCGCTGCTGCTCGGCGGTCAGGGGATCGGGTGCCTGCCGGTAGGTATTCTGGGGGGCGTTGCGGTCGCTGGCGGCTGCGAGCGATGGAGGAATGGCCTGACGATAGCGCCGGTTGCCTCGGACCTCGGGGGCTGCGTCGAGAAAGATTTTAACTTCGGCGTCGGGGAAGACGGCGGTGCCGATGTCGCGGCCTTCCATGACGACGCCTCCGGCTTCGCCGAGGGCCCGCTGCTGCTGGACCATCCAGGCGCGGAGGCGGGGGTGGATGGAGATCTTCGAGGCGGCGGAGGTGACGTCGGCCTCCCGAATGCGGCGGGAGACATCGATGCCATCAAGCAGGACGCGATTGCCTTCGACCTGCGGCTCAAGCGTGATGCGGGTGTGGCTGGCGAGGTCCATGAGGGGCGCCTCTTCGTCGAAGGCGTAGTCGTTCTCGATGGCCTTGAGGGCGAGGGCGCGGTACATGGCTCCGGTCTCGAGGTTGAGGAAGCCGAAGCGCCGGGCGAGATGGGCGGCGAGAGTGCTTTTGCCGGCGCCAGCGGGGCCGTCGATGGCGATGACGGGGTGTTGGCGTTTTTGGGCGACAGTGGGGTCAGGCTGCTTCGGGGTGGGCATCATCCGGCTGATTCGGTCTCCTCAGGTTTGAACTTGCGGGCCGGAGCGCGTTTGCCGAAGGGCTTTTTGTTTCCCTTGAATTTGTCGAAGGTGCTGGCGGGCTTTCCGGTGGCGGATTTAGCGCCTGCGGCGGATTTCGAGAAGGGCTTTTTGCCGAAGCTGCTGGATTTTTTCGGGAAGCTGCTGCCGGATTTTCCTGCGTAACCCGCGCCTGACTTGCCGAAGGCGCCGGGTTTGCCGAAGGACTTCTTTGAGCTGAAACTGCTGTCCGATTTGCTGTAGGGTTTTTTCTCGCCGAAGTTGCGGCTTGGTTTGGCGGCGGAGTCGTCCCTGGCGCGGAAGGGGCGGGGGCTTCGGGGAGCATCGAATTTGCGGAAGGGCGGTCCGTCTGGGCGACTGGCTCGGCCTTCTTTGCGGCCCGCGTAATCTTCGCTGCGGCCGGCGTAGCCCTCTTTGCTGCGGGCGCTATCTTTGCCACGGGCGCTGTCGTTGGAGAAGGTCTTGCGCGGAGCGAAGTCTTTCGGGCCTCGGTCGCTGCGTTCGAAACTGCCTGGTTTGCGCGGTCCGCCGAAGGGTTTTGCTGGTCTATCAGCGAAGCTGCGACGTGGTGGCCGGCTGTCGCTGGAGTCGCGGTCGGGACGGGAAGTGAATTCGCGGCGTGGTGGGCGAGCGTCGTTGCTGTCGCGGCGGAAGGAGGGTTTGCCGGCGAAGCCCTCGCGCTTTCGCCCGAAGGTGCCGGGCTTGGAGTAGCTCTTGCGCGGGCGGTCGCTTGAGTCGGCGCCTGCTTCGTTGTATGGGCGCGGCGTGAACTCGCGGCGTGGGGGACGGGAGTCGCTGGAGGCTTCGGTGCGGCGGAACGCGGGGCGGTCACTCTTGAAAGCGGGGCGATCGCCGTTGAATCGCTTGCTGCCGAAGCCGGGCTTGTTTCCGAAGGATGGTTTGCCGCCGAATGGCGGGCGCTTCCCTGCCCGGTCGGAGGCGGGTTTGCGTAGCGTTTTTGAATAAGAGGATGCGGCGGAGTCGTCTTGTACGTTGGATGGAGATTGCGCGGCGGCGAGGCGGGAGGCCTTTTCTTCTTCCCAGGGTTTGGTGAAGCTGGGACGAGATGGATGACTGGATTCGCGGGTGAAGGGGCGGCGCTCGCGTGGGGTGGGGCGGACTTCTGAATCGCCGCCTGATGTATTGCGACCTGGTTTGATTACAAATCCGGTTCCCACTTTGCGCGGCTTGGGAATGAACTTCTTGATGCGCACGGGGGCTTCGGTTGGTTCAGCTGAATCGCCTTCGCTGGTGACGACGATGGAGTCGATATCGTCAGGTGCGGGTGTTGCGACGGTGAGGAAGGCCGGGAGTTCGCCGGCGACGTGAAGGACGGTGCGGCCTTCGACGGCTACGGTTTCGAGTTGGCGGGCGGAGAGGAGAGCATGGATGACGTCGCGGATGCGCGAGCGTGCGGCGATGGGCGAGAGGAAGGTTTCGATCTCTTCTTCAGACGCGACGATGGCCTGGCCGAGGTAGAGCGAGATAAGGGCAGAGAGTGCAGTGGGCTGGCCGGCGTTGGCTCCGGCTTTGATCTGTTTGGTGAAGCGTGTGGTGGTGAGTTCCCAGAGTGTGGGTGCGCCGTCGAGTTGAGGGACGGGGAGGACGCGAAGGTGTTGCCAGAGCTCGGTGAGAGCGCGGAGGACGGCGGTCTCGGTCACTTCTTTGCCGAGTTGGGTGGCGAGGGCGGATGCGGAAAGGCCTTGCCCGGAGTCTTTTGCGTTGTCGGCGAGCAGGGTGTAGGTGTTCAGTGCGAGGGGGGAGACCTTGGTGGCTCCGCTGGTGGCGGGGGGCTGCTTCCAGGCCTTGTCGCCACGCAGGGTGAAGATGTAGGGGAAAGCGAGTGGGGAGACGAGGAAGTCGGGCGTTTCGGTGCCGATGCCGGTGGGATTGCCGAGGAGATTGAGGGGAATGGCTCCGCCATCGAGGATGAGGCGGGAGAGGAGGCTGCGGGACTGCTCGGTGTCGGCGAGGGTGGGAGCGGCGTTTGCGCCGCCGAGGGTGGCTTCCACGAACGAAGGCGCGGGTGCGGGAAGCTGTGCGGCGCGAGGGGTGAAGAGCACGAGGCCGGAGGTGTTGAGCCAGTCGCGGAGCATGTTGATGGTGAGGATGGGGTCGGCGTTATGACGCCAATGGGCGACGCGGGCGGCGGCGAGTTGATCGGCCGTGGGAGTGCTTGGGTTTGGCTGGTTGTTCAAGGGGGTGTTGCCTTCCTGCTGGGGCGAGGGTACCGCACGACAGCAATCCTCAGCCTGGGCTGAAGGTCATTCCGATGATCTTGGTTCGATGGGCGTGGCGTGCGATAGATTCGCCGGTAAGGATGTTGCACGTCATCCTCTTCAAGGATACCGCAATCGGCGGGTTTGGTGAGCCTGGACTATGATCGATTTCGTCATTGGCGGGGTGAATGGAGCGTAGAGAGTTTTTAATTAGTTCGGCGGCTGCCGCATTTGGAGGAGTTCTGCCTGTAGCGAGCATCTCGCAAAGCAATGCGAGCGCAACGCGGACCTATCGCGTGCTGGGAGTTCCGCTACGTAGCGGATCGCTTTATCCCGGCAACGAGAACGATGCGCAGGCGTATCGCAATGTTCACTTCGTGGAGCGGTTACAAAGTGCAGGAGCGAACGCCAGCGACGAAGGTGACGTGGCGATTCCAAGCTACCTGCCACATCACTCCATCCCACCGATCAGAAGCTGGCCGGGACCGCGGATCGCCTGGGAGTGTGTTGGGGAGCGAGTAACTCCCTATCTTCGCCGAGGGGAAGTACCGTTGCTGATTGGGTGTGACTGCAGCGTAGTCGTGGGAACGACCGAGGCGATGATGCAGGTCGCGGGCGGCGAAAATGTTCATGTGCTGTACGTGGATGGAGACTTTGATGACGCTCCGCCGGAAGCGGAGCGAACGAACAGCGCAGCCTCGATGGGAGTGTGGTTGCTGACCCATGCTTCGCCGTTCTGGACTGGACCGGTGCTGAAGGCCTCGCAGGTGACAGTAGTGGGATGGACGAATCCTTCGCGTGCGGGCGGACCGGGAGTAACGGCGATGTCGCGGCAGGAGGTTGAGAGGATGGGCCCGCGGGCGGCGGCGCAGAAGGCATTGGATGGGATTCCAGCGTCGGCTGCGGTGTTGATCCACTTCGACATCGATGTGATGAGAGCGAGCGAGATGCCTGCAGCTTATTTTCCCCATGCAGAGGGATTGGGTCTGAGCCAGACATCGGAGCTGATGCATGTTCTTTTGAAGGATTCACGGGTCAGGCTGATCGAAGTGAGCGAGTATGCCATGCTGCGTGATGGCGATGAGCGGCAGATCAATCAACTGGCGGAACTGCTGATCAACGGTTTGAAAGGCGCGGTTTGAAAGGGTCGGTCTGAAAAGACGATAAGCGGTTGGTTCAGATTCGCTTGGAAGGCTTTGGCGGTCAGCAGAAGTGTCAGATCAGTTACAGGCGTGCCATCGTTGCGACCCGCGGCTTAATTGCCAATCCAGACAAGCAGCAGATCCCTCCACTCCGCTGCGCTCCAGTCGGGATGACAACTATCAAAACTCGACAACCAGGAAATTCACGGGATGGGTTGGCCGGCGGCGGTCATCTGCTGAATCTGCTGGCGGTCGTAGTTCTTGACGCCGTCGGGAAGCGGGGCGTAGTTGAGGGCAGCCGCGACGGCTTGTCCGTCGGTGATGATGTACTGGGCGAAGTTTCTGAGGGCGGTGCGTCTGGCCGCGTCAGGGCCGTCTTTGGGGATGATGAGAAAGGTGAGGGTGGAGATGGGGTAGGCATCCGGTGCGGAGGCCGGCGGATTGACGATGGGAACGCGCGGGTCCTTCAGGAGTTGATCGGTAAAGGAGGCGATAGCTGCGGTGGTGCTGGCGGTGTTCGGCGTGATGTATCTGCCGGCCTGGTTTTTGACTGCGGCGACGGCGAGCTTGTTCTGCTGGGCGTAGGTGAGTTCGACGTAGCCGATGCCTCCGGGGAACTGGCGAACCTGTGCGGTGACGCCTTCGGAGCCTTTGCCGCCGAGGCCGACGGGCCAGGAGACTGCGCCGCCTTTGCCGACTTTGGATTCCCACTCGGGCGAGACGGCGGAGAGATACGTCGTGAAGGCGGCGGTGGTACCGGAGCCGTCGGTGCGGTGGGCGACGGCGACTTTAAGGTCGGGGAGATTGACGCCGGGGTTGTCTTTCATCAGGAGAGGGTCATGCCAGGACGTGATCTTGCCGAGGAAGATGCCGGCGATGGTGTCGGCAGAGAGTTGGAGCGGCTGCGTGACTCCGGGAAGACTGTAGGTGATGCAGACGGGGCCGGCGCTCTCGGGAATCTGGAGCACGGGCTTCATCTCGCCGAGTTGCTGATCGGTCAGAGCATAGTCGGAGGCGCCGAAGTCGACAGTGCCGGATCGGACCTGCTGGACGCCACCGCCGGAGCCGATGGACTGGTAGTTGATGTGCACGTTGGGATGGGTGTTCAAAAAGTCGGCGGTCCACCGTGACATGGCTGGATAGATGAAAGTACTTCCCGCACCATTGAGGTTTACGGTTTGAGCTTCGTTGCTGCCGGATTTGCAGCCAGCAAGAGAAACGATGAGCACAGCAGAGCTGAGACAGAGGAAGAGTTTCGATGCAGAACGAATGGTGATTTTGTCGATGGTTTCGGGCACGTTTCCTCCCCTGCGATTAAGAGATGCCACTTTGGATTGGAGGCCGGTAGAGATGGTGGAGGTTGCCATCCGACCGAGATTCGCAGGATTTTCATCGAACTATTCGGACGTCAGATTCACCGGAACGCTTTGAAGATGTCGTTCTGGGAGCAGCGGGGGGCGATGGGGGCGGTGAGGCGCTCGGTATTGCTGAGCTTGTGAGGTTTGTCGATTTTGAAGGGCTGGAGACGCTACTGGTCGAAGCGTTGCGGGTGTAGAGTTATTGGCGCAGATTTCGGTGTCGTGGAGAAGCGTTATGGCGATCAGACAGACTCGGACATCGCGAGGTGCAGATGGCGGGGAGCATTGGCCGGCGGCGGTCGCCTCGCTCTCTGTAGGCGCAGCATTCCTTGGGCTCTGGTTCTGGTTGCTGCCGTCCTGGCTGGGTTTTCAGGTTGATACAGAGGGCGTGCCGCGTTGGCGCTGGATTGCAGGTGTGCCCGCGACATTCGGTTTCGCGGTGGCACTGCGCTGCATTTGGGACTTCGGATGGACGGGCCATGGAACGCCGGCTCCGGTGGCTCCGCCCAGGAGGCTGGTTGTGGTGGGGTTCTATCGATATGTGCGGAACCCGATGTACCTTGGGTTTTTCGTGGGATGGGCCGGGCTGTGGGTGATCTTTGGGCGGGCGAACATGGCTGCAATCGCGGTGGCCTTCGTGATGGTGCTGTGCGTGGTTTTGTTTGTGTTGTTGTATGAGGAGCCAAAGCTGCGGAAGCTGTTCGGTGAGGAGTATGAAGAGTACCGCAGGAATGTCCGTCGATGGATGCCGAGGATTCATGCGTGGGACGGGTGATGAACTCTGTTTCCAGAGAACTTTTGTGGGAAGAGACTGTCGGGAATCCTGTGGATCAAATACCTGAAGATAAAAGGTCTGGTGATCGATGTCTTTTCTTCGCGAGGAGGCGCCGGATCTGCAGAAGAGAGGAGATGCGATGAAATTCATTTTGCTATTGCCGGTTGCGATGGCTGCAATTGCCCTTCACGGGCAGACAGGTGCTGTCGACGCAATTCGCGGGGCGAGGGTGAATGCGGAGCTGACGAAACGAATCGATACGAAGAAGGCGAAGGTTGGCGACACGATCGAGGCCAAGACGACAAGTGCGGTCAAGCTGCCGGACGGGACCGACCTACCCAAGGGAACAAAACTGACAGGTAAGGTGACGGATGTGAGGGCGAGGTCCAACTCTGACAAGACATCGCATATTGCCTTCAATCTGGATGAGGCGTTGATGAAGGACGGGCGCGAAGTGCCGTTAAAAGTAATGGTGATGTCGGCTACCGTTCCTTTTGATGCGCCGCCGGATACCTCCAGTATGACTGGCAGCTCACGTGGACCTGCTACTCAGAGTGGTGGGGCTGGAGTGCCTCCAGCTGCCACGACTACTCCGGGACAATATGTGCAGCAGAGCGCAATGAGCAACGGCATGCAGTCTATGCCTGGTGACGCGCCGGGCATGGTGGCGCATGGTCCGAATCAGCAGGTGATGGTTGGGAATTTACCCGGAGTCCTACTTACCAGCGCTGATGGAAGCAACTCTGCAACACTGGACGCGACCGATAAAAATATTATGTTGGATTCGGAGACGAAGCTGACACTCTTTGTCGGTGCAAAGAATTAGCGTTGCAAATTGATTCAGATTCGCTGAAATGCTTTTGCTATGTCTTTGTGGGAGTAGCGGAGTGCGATGGGACGGCCGTGGGGGCAGGCGGTGGGGTGTTCGGTCTTGCTGAGTTCGGTTAAGAGCCAATCGATCTTTGCGGGGTCGAGGGGCTGATTGATTTTGATCGCCGCGTGGCAGGCGATGGAGGCGGCGATGCGGCGGCGGCGGGCTTCTGCGTTTTCGCTTTGCTGGTTGCGGTCGGGGATGGCGAGGACCTCTTCGAGCATGCGCTCGAGTTCGACGCCTTCGAGGCCGACGGGGGCGGCTTTGACTGCGAGGGTGCGGGGGCCGAAGGGCTCGACTTCGAAGCCGTTGCGGTCGAGCTCTTCGGCGATCTCGGCAAAGGTGATCATCTGCGCGGGGAGCATGTCGATGAGCAGGGGCATAAGGAGGCGCTGGCGCTGGATCTGCTCGGTGTCTCGCTCGCGGAGGATTTTTTCGAAGAGGATGCGCTCGTGGGCTACGTGTTGATCGATGATCCAGAGGCCTTCTTCGTTGGTGGCCAGGATGAAGGAGTCGCGGAGTTGGCCGAGGGGTTTGAGGGTGGAGAGTGCGGTTAGGGTATCGGCCTGTTGGGGAGCGGCTTGGTGGTTCGTGGGTTCGGCGTTGGCTTGAGTTGATTCGTAGCCGATGGGGATGGAGTGGCCGGAGAAGGCGAAACGACCGGGGGACTGTGGGACGATGGGAGCAGCGAGGTTGAAGGTGGGAGATTTGATTGATGGGGCGTGGAAGGTTTCGGTGTCGGCTTCGGTGGGATAGGGTTCCGATTGCGGGAGGAAGTTGGGTTCGAAGACAGGTTGCGGGATTGCGTCGTCGCCGCTAGGTAGGGGGCTTACGTCGAGCAAAAGAGAGCTGGATGCGCCGTGGGGGCCGCTGGTGAGCGCGGTGGCGAAGCTGGCGGCGGGGCGGGCTTGCATGAGGGTCGTGCGGACGGTGTCGCGGATGAAGTCGTGGACGAAGCTTGGCTGGCGGAAGCGGACTTCGGTCTTGGCGGGATGGACGTTGACGTCGACTTCCTGTGGCGGCATCTCGAGGAAGAGCAGGACGACGGGAAAGCTGGTGGGAGGGAGGATGTTGCGATAGGCCTCGCTGAGAGCGTGGAGGATGAGCTTGTCGCGGATGAGGCGCTGGTTGACGAAGACATAGATGGAGTTGCGATTGAGTTTTTGCAGCTCGGGCTTGGAGACGAAGCCGGTGACGCGGAGATAGCCGGGTTCGGGCGGCGTGTAGTCGGCGTCGCGCTTCCAGGGCGGCGGTTCGGGCAGGCCGGCGCGAGTGAAGTCGAGTTCGGCAGTGATGGGGAGCATGTAGTTGCTGGTATCTTTGCCGAAGATCTGGAAGAGGCGATCGGCGGCGTTGGCTACGGCGGGCGCGACGAGGAGCGCTTGCGTGGCGGAGTGGAGCTCGAAGTGTTTTGTGGGGTGAACGAGGGCGTAGTGGGTGACGAGGGCGGCGATGTGCGAGAGCTCGGTCTGTTCTGACTTGAGGAATTTGCGGCGGGCGGGTGTGTTGAAGAAGAGATCGCGGATGGTGATGGTTGTGCCGATGGGGAGGCCGGCATCTTCGACGCGGAGGATGTTGCCACCGGCGATCTCGACTAGCGTGCCGGCGTCTTCTTCAATGGCGTGGGTTTCGAGAGTGAGGCGGGAGACGCTGGCGATGGATGGCAGGGCTTCGCCGCGGAAGCCCAGAGTGGCGATGGAGAGCAAGTCGTCGGAGGTGCGAAGCTTGGAGGTGGCGTGGCGCTCGAAGGCGAGAAGGGCGTCGTCCTTGACCATGCCGTGGCCGTTGTCGGCGATGCGTATGAGTTTGCGCCCGCCGGCTTCGACTTCGATGCGGATGCGGGTGGCGCCGGCATCGAGTGAGTTTTCGAGGAGCTCTTTGACGACGGACGCGGGTCGTTCGACGACTTCGCCGGCAGCGATCTGGTTTGCCACGAGGTCGGAGAGGATGCGAATGCGGCCCATGGATCGATTGTACGAGGAAGACTGAGGGGTATAGCCGGTTACGCCGGACGCGCAGATTCAGTTTGGAAACGAATGCGGGGCGGACGGCATCTCACCGCAAAGGAGGCGGGAGATGATTCGTAAATTAAAGAGCGGGGAGTTCCGGATTTATTCTCGGCATCCGGATCCAAAGACGGGACGCCGGAAGAATCTGGGGACGTTTGCTACGCGTGAGAAGGCGCAGGAGCATGAGAAGGAGATTCAGTACTTCAAACGGCATTGAAGTTTGGCTGAGTGGGAAACGGCAAAGGCGTCGTCGGAACGGAAGGCTGTGGAGAAACGAATTTCTGCTCTGCTCACGATGAAACTGTGAGCAGCTTCGGTCGAAATGACGGTTTTTTATGGCTCTATAGACGAGGACGGAAAGGCAAGAGCAACGACTGCTTGGCTGGGTGATGATCGTGATCCCACCCATCGCAAAGTGCACGATGAATGGGGCACCCATTGATTCCCGGTTGGTGGAAGAGAACAGCTAACGGTGACGCAGGCTTAGCGCCTCTTCTTTTTTGCGGACCTGCTGTTGTTCTTTGGGATTGAGGTTTCCTGGTCGCGATCGCCGACCATGTGCAGGCGCATAAAGTTGGTGGCACCGGATTTGGTACGGGTTCCGGCGACGATGCCGACGATCTGGCGCGGATGAACGTGGCCCTGGGTTTCGAGGATGTCTTCGGCCATGTCGACTAACTTGTCGGTGTCGTGAAAGCGCTCGCAGAGGATGGGGTAGGTGCCCCAGAGGAGCATGCAGCGGTTGATGACCTTCTCAAAGGGCGAGAGGGCGAAGATGGGCGGTTCGGGGTGGTACTTCGACAGTAGGCGGACGGTGGCGCCGGACTCAGTGAAGATGGCGATAGCGGCTACGTCGAGGTCGTCGGCAGCGTGGGACATGCATTCGCAGATGGTTTCGGCGACGGAGAGGCGAACGCTGGGGTGATGGCCGAGTGCGGGCGGCGGATCGATGCGGATCTGGTGCTCGGTCTCGGTGACGATCTTGGCCATCATGGCTACGGTTTCGACGGGGTATTTGCCGGCGGCGGTCTCACCGGAGAGCATGACGGCGTCGGTGCCGTCGTAGATTGCGTTGGCGACGTCAGAGGCTTCGGCGCGGGTTGGGCGGGGGTTGTCGATCATGGACTCAAGCATCTGGGTGGCAGTGATGACGGGCTTGCGATACTCGGCTGCGCGGCGAATGATGTGCTTCTGCAGGGCGGGAACTTTTTCGGGGGGAACTTCGACGCCGAGATCGCCGCGGGCGACCATGATGGCGTCGGTGATCTCGAGGATGCTGTCGAGGTGTTCGATGGCCTGGGGCTTTTCGAGTTTGGCGACGATCCAGGCGTCGGATTTGAGAGCGGCTAGACGGTCTTTGACGTGGCGGATGTCAGCGGCGGTGCGGACAAAGGAGACGGCCACGATGTCGACGCCCTGGCCGATGGCGAAGATGAGGTCTTCTTCGTCTTTCTCGGTGAGTGAGGGGACGTTTACGGCGATGCCGGGGAGGTTGATGCCCTTGTTTTCGCCGAGCATGCCGCCGTTGATGATGACGCAGGTGACGTCGCCGCCCTTGACGGATTCGACACGAAGCTCGATGAGGCCATCGGAGAGGAGGATGCGGGAGCCGGATTCGAGGTTCTCGGCGAGGGTCTTGAAGGTGGTGCCGACGACGGAGGCGTTGCCTTCGATCTCTCGCGGGGTGATGGTGAGGCGCTTGCCGGCGAGGAGTTGGACGGGCTTGTGTCCTTTGAGCTTGCCGGTGCGGATTTTGGGGCCTTGGAGGTCGGCGAGGATGCAGATGGGCTTCTTCTCTTCTTTCGCAATGGTGCGAACCATGCGAATGAGGTCAGCCTTTTGCGCGTGGGTGCCGTGAGAGAAGTTGAGACGGGCGACGTCGAGGCCGGCGCGAACGAGCTGACGGAAGATTTCTGGCGTGCTGGAGGCGGGGCCGAGGGTGGCGACGATTTTGGCGCGCCGAGTACGTTCCATAGCGACCAGAGGGATTATGTTCGGAGTTGGGTTTAAAGAAGTCTTCATGAGTCGCTTTTGCGGAACTTTCTCACCATCGCGGTTTACGGACGGTATGACCTTTGAGTTTTAACTAACGTGGCAATTCTAAACGGGCGGGAGCCTGTTTGGGGGCGACGGCCTGGAATGAGTGGAATCCGGGTGGTGAAAGCGGGCGTGAAATTCGGTATTGAACTCGGCCCCGCAGAGGACACTGAGCGAGATGATGTAGAGCCAGAAGAGCAGCGCGATGCCGGCGCCGAGGGAGCCGTAGACCTGGGAGTAGTTGGCAAAGCGCGTGACGTACCAGCCAAAGACGAGCGTAGAGGGGAACCACATGGCGGTGGAGACGATGGCGCCGGGAATGACGCGCTTCCAGGATTGCTGCATGGGCGTTCCCAGGTGGTAGATGAGGCCGACGATGCCGATGCTGCCGCCGAGCGCGACGGCCCAACGGATGAGCAGAGCGACGGCGTAGAACGGAATGAGAGCAGAGGGGATGAGGTGCTGCGATAGCCAGCCGGTGAAAAACTGGCCGAAGACGACAAAAGTAGTGGCGAGCACGAAGGGGATCAGCGAGAGAGGAACGAGGAGGAGTGCGCGGCGACGGCGTTGCCAGAAGGTCCAACAGTTTTCGGGAAGATCGTTGGCGCGGCGAACCCCTTCCATTAGGGTGGCGAGGACGCCGGAGGCTCCGATGAGACTGACGAAGAATGCGGCGCCGATCGCGTGAGAGGACCTCGGGCTGTGGGGGGAGTCGACGAAGTAGCCTTCGAGGAGCGGGCTGACGTCGGGGGGAAGGATGCGGTCGAAGAAGGCGGAGAGTTGGAAGCGGAGCGGAGCGGTATCGGGCAGGAGGCTGACGACCGCAGCGGCGACAATGAGCGCGGGAAAGAGGGTCACCATGGCGGAGTAGGCGGTGGACTGGGCGAGATTAAGACAGTCGTGCCGCGCCGCGCGAAGCAGAGTGCCGTGGAGAATTCGCGGAAGGCGGAGGAGTCGTCTCATGGGATCTGGCCGGGATCTGCGCGGGACCTGCCCGGGGGCCTTGGAGGAGGCGGGACTACGCCTTCCACCGGTTGAGGAAGTCGGTGACGGATGTCGGATACATGTAGCGCATGTCGCCGAACTCGGCGGCCTGCTGCGAGTACAGGAGTTTGCCGTTGGCGTCGAGTACGGCGAGAGCGGGAACTCCCTTCTTAAGGGGGATGTTGTACTTTTCGGGTATGTCGAGGTTTTTGTCGAATCGGCCGATATCGACGTGAACTAACAGGAAGTTCTTGTCGAGGAGTTCCAGGTTGGGGCTTTGGTGGAAGTAGATGTCGAGGACCTGGCAGTCACCACACCAGTCGCCGCCGAAGTCGAGGATTACTCGCTTGTGTTCGACGCTGGCTTGTTTGAGAGCGGAGGCGATTTCAGCTTTGGGGTCGGCTTCGGCAGAGTAGAGGTGTTTCTTTACTGCGGGCACAGGGGTGACGGGCTGGCGTGCGGTTGTGGTTGGGGACGGGGTTGCGGCGGCTGGAGAGGCAGGCTGGTTGCTCTTGCATCCGAGGATGGTTCCGGAGGCAGCGAACGCGAGGAGCGTGATGGCTGAGAGGAGCGGGCTGCGGGGGTTCGACGAAGTGTGCGCGACCATGGAGTAGAACCTTCCCTTACGACTTCTTTAATGGAGCTACGTTGTGGACGGGCTTCCAGCGGTTGAGGAAGGCGGTGATGGCTTCGGGGCTCGTGTGCTCGAACTCCTTTTCGCGTTCGGAGTAGAGGAGATTTCCATTAGCGTCGATTACGGCGAGGGCGGGGACGCCTTTGGTGATGGGCACGCGGTATTTCTTCGCTACATCGACGTTCTTGTCCATGTGACCGATGTCGATGTGGACGAGGATGAAATATTTGGTGAGGAGTTCGGCGTTGGGGCTCTGGTGGTAGTAGATGTCGAGGAGTTGGCAGTCGCCGCACCAGTTGCCGCCAAAGTCGAGGAGGACGCGTTTGTGCTCGCGGCGGGCCTGGGCGAGAGCGGCGGCGATGTCGGCGGTGGGGTTGGCGGTCTCGGAGTAGAGGTTCTTGTTGACCTTATCGATGATCTGCGCGGCGGCCTTGGGCAGGGGCGTTATGGCTAATGCGGCGAAGGTCACGACCAGAGCAGAGACAAGCGGGTTGCGGGATATCAGGAACATGAATGGACCTTATTCGAGTTCATCGAGACATTTTTCGAGCGACGCATCGCAGTGACGTGGGTCGCTCTTGATGATGATGCATGAAGATTGGGGCACGACGCAAAACTATGTCGCTGCAGATGCTGGCGAAGGATGGACTTGTCAACCGGCACTGATGGCAACGGCAAGGGAAATACGCGATGGCTGGGAAAGTTCCGCGGTAGAGAAGCGGATTTCTCCACTACGCCGCCGAGGGTAAGACGGTGAGCAGCTTCGGTCGAAATGA
The DNA here is from genome assembly GCA_963838555.1 of uncultured Acidobacteriaceae bacterium. Taxonomy (GTDB): domain Bacteria; phylum Acidobacteriota; class Terriglobia; order Terriglobales; family Acidobacteriaceae; genus Edaphobacter. The sequence goes on from CAWIRK010000006.1 coordinate 153,391, forward strand.
CAGGTTTCAGGGTTTAGGGAGGAGAAGGTTAGAGAGGGGTCAGTTAGAGGGGGATCGCGGAGCCCCTGTCGAAGCCTTTCCGGTGTAGTAGCCGTCGCGGGTCTGGATGAGCAGTCCCTTCTGGTGGAGAGTGAGCTCGATCTGGTGGTAGCCGTTTGTGGCGGCATCCTGGCTGGGGGTGTAGCCGAGGCGGTATTGGGCATGCAGTTCTTCGGCGATCTGGCTGTAGATCTGGGATACGTTTTGATTTTTCTTGACCTCGAAGAAGCGGCCTCCGGTCTCCTGGGTCATACGCTCAAGGACTTTCTTTCCATCGATGTGGTTGCGGCCGGTCGGATAGTTGCCGCCATTGTTGCCGCCGCCGTTGCCACCGCCTGGGTAACCACCGCCGGGGTAGCCGCCGCCTGGATAGCCTCCACCAGGGTAGCCACCACCCGGATAGCCCCCGCCGGGATAGCCGCCGCCGGGGTAGCCGCCGCCTTGATGGCCGCCCCGGGGGAAATCCTGATGAGGCTCTTCGCCTTTGAAGTAGATGGCATAGATGATGGTGTCGGCGCGTTGAGCGGCTTCGATGGATTTGACGAGGGTCTCCCGGCTGCCGCGATCACCACCATCGGAAAGGATAATGACGGCTTTACGGCCGGTCTGTTTGCTCATGAGCTCGTCGGAGGCGAGAAAGAGGGCGTCGAAGAGAACGGTGCCTCCGCCGCCACGGGGGCGCCGGGGGCCGCTGCCGTCGTCGGGGGAGCCGGAGCTTCTGCCGGGGGTGTCGATCTCTTTGAGAGCGGCCTGGAGCTGGGGGCGGGACGAGGTCAGGTCCTGCAGGAGCTCAGTTTCGGCGGCAAACTGCATGACGAAAGCCTTGTCTTTGGGCGTAGTCAGCATCTGATCAAGGAAGATGCTGCTGGCGGTGCGTTCTTCGTCGATGACCTCCCGCTGCGAGAAGCTTGTGTCGACCATCAGACCGAGGGTCAGGGGAAGATTGGTGTCCTTGTCGAAATAACGGATGGTCTGGGGTTTCCCGTCGACCTGAAGGACGAAATCGTCCTTCGTAAGATTTTGGATAAGGGCTCCTTTTTTGTCGCGGACGACGACGGGGAGGTTGACGAGACGGGCATCGACGGCGATGGTGGGAGCGGTGGAGGCTGGGGTTGGTTCGGGGGCGGAGGGCTTCTGCTGCTGCGCGGAAAGGCAAGGGGGAAAAAGGCGAGGCGAAAGGAGAACGCCGGCCAAAAGAAGAGGCCGGAGCGAGCGGAGGACGATCATATGGACTTAGACGACATTGGATTGACGGGGTTTCAGTCTACGCTGACCCGGCAAACTGTTTTTACTGTGGGGCCATGGGGATCTTCATCATTTTGTGCGGATCCCATAGGGCACTCACAAGAGACGTCAATTGACCATAGGGGTGTGGATAAGGATAAGGATGCTGCTGGTGGGCCGCTTCCCCGTTTTGATTTCTGCGATCAGAGCTGCATTTTTTGCTGCGGTGTTGGGGCCGGACGAGTGTATGCTGGCGGCACGATGAAACAACTCCTCCTTCTGGCTGGCGTGTGTCTCTGTGCGTCCTTTTGTGTTGGGTGCGCGCCAGCTGCTGCTACCGCGTCTACAGCGGTGACGAAGCCTCCAGCGGGATTTGCGAAGACGTTGGTGCTATGGCCGAACGGAGCTCCGGGTGCATTGGGGACCGGCGACGGCGATGTTCCGCGGATGTATGTATATCCGGCGACAGGCACGGGGACTCATTCGGCGGTGATTGTGATGCCGGGCGGCGGGTACACGCACCTGGCGATCGAGAAGGAAGGCGGCGCGGAGGCGCGGTGGCTGAATGAGCATGGCGTGACGGCGTTCGTGCTGGAGTACCGGCTGGGGCCGCGGTACCACTTCCCTTCTCCGATGCTGGATGGCGCGCGGGCGGTGCGGTATGTGCGCAGCCACGCGACGGAGCTGGAGGTAGCGAAGGACAGGATTGGGCTGTGGGGCTTTTCGGCTGGCGGACACTTGGCGGGCTATCTGGCGACGGTGCATGATGGCGGCGCGGCCAGCGCTTCGGACCCGATCGAACGGGTGAGCGACCGTCCGGACTTCGTGATTGTGTCGTATGGGCGGTTCAGTATGGACGAGGCGATTCCGCGCAAGACGAACATGGAGGGGCTGCTGGGAGATCATCCGACGCAGGCGATGCTGGACGCGATCTCCGTGGTGAAGTTGGTGACGAAGGACACTCCACCGTGCTTTATTTACTCCACTTCGGCGGACCAGACGGTAAACTCGCTGAATGCAACGGCGCTATATGATGCCCTGAAAAGAGCGGGGGTACCGGCGGAGCTTCATATCTTTGAGCGCGGCGGGCATGGGACCGGCATGGCACAGGGTCTAAAAGATCTGCCGGAACTCGCGATCTATCCAACGTTGCTGGCGAACTGGATGGAGATGCATGGATGGATGACGCGGGACTAGGTTGCTTTTTGGGCTGACATTCCGAATTTTCGGAGGCGATGGTCACAGGACGAAGATTAAGAGAGTCTCATTGATGAAGGAAGTCGAAGGAACAATTCAATAAGAAATAGATGTACTAAAGCGTTTTTGTTCGCAAGAAGCGAATGGTTCGGTTACGCTAGCAGATGGATTTCGATTGTTCGAAGTTGGCACTATCTACGCAGTTCGTTCGAGGTACGTCTTGAAGGCTTTTGCGCTTGATTCTCCGCGACCATGGATTTGGAAGACGGTGCTGTCGGCGTTGCCAGTCTGGATTGCATTCGGGCTTTTCTGGCGAGTGAATCACGGTGCCCATTTGGCGACGTTGACTACTACGGTCTCCATGGCGCTGGCGGGGATCCTGGCCGCTGTGTGGGCCTGGTGGCGCGAATATGGCCGCGCGGCGAAACTAAGAGGCGCCCGAGAGGCGCACTCGCAGTTTCTGGCAGCAGCGGAGACGAGCCTGGATGCGTTTGGCCTCTTTGAGTCGGTACGGAACGATGCCGGCAAGATCATTGACTTCCGTTTTCTTTATGTTAACGCTAACGCCGAGCGGCTAGTGGGACGGCCACGATCGGATCTGCTAGGGCAGACACTTAGCTCGTTGACGCCGATCCGGCCGACGAGCTCGATGTTTGCCAGATTCTGCAAGGTGGTGGATTCGGGCGAACCGCTGAATGAAGAGTTCCCCGTGAACTATGACACTGTGAAGGCGACCTGGCTGCGGAGTCAGGTCGTGAAGCTGGGTGATGGGCTGGCGGTGACCTTCAGCGATATCAGCGAGGCGAAGGCGACCGAGGAGCGATATGCTCACCTGGCAGAGTTTACCGATTCGGTTTTTCAGAACGCTCCCTTCAGCATTGTGGCGACCGATACGCACGGACTGATTACGGCGATGAATGTGGCGGCCGAGAAGCTGACGGGCTACAGCCGGGAGGAGTTGGTGGGGAAGTCTCCGCTGACGGTGCTTCATGATGAACGGGAGCTGCTGGGCAAGGCGCTCAGTATCGATCCTGCTGCGACGCTGGAAAAATTCGGGTTCGAGGTTCTGACCACTGGCGTGGCCGCGGGCGAAATGGGGGAGCAGGAGTGGACGCTGATCCGGCGCGATGGGGCACGGACGCCGATCAACCTGGCCATGCGAGCTGTGACTACCGACACGGGAGCGGTGAGCGGATATGTCAGCATCGCGTTCGACATTACGGAGCGCCGACAGATGCTGGAGTATGTGACGCGCCTGGCGAGTCACGATCAATTGACGGGGCTTGCCGGCCGAGCGCTATTGCAGGATAAGACGGTGCACGCGGTAGAGCTGGCTCGCCGCTATGGAACCAAGGTCGCGGTGTTTGTGATCGACCTGGACCACTTCAAGCGGATCAACGACTCGCTGGGACATTCGGCCGGAGATCAGCTTTTGATCGAAGCAGCGCGCAGACTGAGCCGTTCGGTGCGCAGCACGGATGTGGTGGCACGGGTCGGCGGCGACGAGTTTGTTGTGGTGATGCCGGACATCACGACGGTTGAAGATGTGGAACAGTGCGCGGCAAATCTGGTGGCGAGGCTGGCACCGGAGATTTCGATTGAAGAGCACCTGGTACAACTGACGGCGAGCGTGGGGGTATGCATCTATCCTGATTTCGCGGCCGACGCAAAGCATCTGCTGAAGCGGGCGGATTCGGCGATGTATGTCGCAAAGGAAAATGGACGGAACCAGTACCAGGTCTTCAGCGAGAGCATGCTGCAGGAGACGGCGGAACGACTGACCATGGAACATGCGCTGCGTCATGCGCTGGCGAATGGGGAGCTCACGATGCGCTACCAGCCGCAGATTTCGCTGACGACGGGCGTGGTGACCGGCATGGAGGCGCTGTTGCGCTGGACCCACCCGAAGCTGGGATGTATCTCCCCGGTGCAGTTTATTCCGCTGGCCGAAGAGACCGGGTTGATTGTGCCCATCGGGGAATGGGCGTTTATGACGGCTTGCTGCGAAGGCAAGGCGCTGCAAGATGAGCTGGGTATGGATCTGACGGTGTCGATCAATTTGTCGCCACGGCAGTTCCAGCAGAGGAATCTGGTGCATGTTGTCGAGAACTCTCTGATGAAGAGCGGTCTGCCTCCTGAAAGGCTGCAGATCGAGATTACCGAGAACATGTTGATGTCGAACTCTGAGGATGTTCTGGCCAAGCTGCAACGGATGCGGCAGCTGGGGGTGCGGATTTCGATTGACGATTTCGGCACGGGGTTCTGCAGCTTCTCGTATCTGTTGCAGTATCAGGTGGACCGGTTGAAGATCGATCAAAGCTTCGTGAAGAAGGCGGGAACCGATGCCAACGCAGCGGCGGTGGTGCGAACCATCATTGCGATGTCCCATGGATTGAATATCAAGGTAGTAGCAGAGGGCGTCGAGACTGAAGAGCAGTTGCGATTTCTGCTGCGGAGAAAGTGCGACGAGGCCCAAGGATACTTTATTGCGAGGCCGATGGCGCCAGAGGAATTTTGCGAGTCCGTGCGAACCTGCGGCAGCAAAATTCCACTCCGTTCGATCGAGCCGATCACGGAATGGGTGAGATAGGATCTTGCAAAGAGCGGGATTTGCATCGCGATGCCCCATGCCGATTGCTCATGGGGCATCTGAATGAGGATGGATCAACTGCCGGCTAGGTTCTTGTTTGGCTGCGCTTGATCAGGTGATATATGCCAAGCAGGATGAGCGCTCCGACGAGGGACATGAGGAAGCCGGCGGATTGACCTGGCTCGTAGTGGCCTATTGCTCGACCAAGGAAAGTCCCTAGAAACGAACCGGCAATGCCGATGAGCATGGTGATCCAGATGCCGCCGGGGTCTTTGCCTGGAATGATCAATTTGGCAATAGCGCCGACGATAAGACCGATGAGGGCGGTCCAAAGCAGACTCAGCATAGCTGTTCCTCCGTGTTGGTTTTCCGGGGCTGCCGGATACGTCTCGATTTGATGGGGAAAGAATACTCCTACTTGTGGCCGATGTTTTGAATGGATGCTGATCAATGCAGATTTTTAACTGGCGCAACAGTGCGCGATGGAATCGGAGGTCATCTAACCAATATGAGCGATGGAGCAATCGATGCTGGCGTCAGGATGGGCCATGTTCATCTGAAGGTCGCTGACCTGGAGCGTGCGCTCGGATTTTATTGCGGGGTTCTGGGGTTTCAGTTGATGCAGCGATTCGGGGACTCGGCCGCGTTTATCTCGGCTGAGGATACCATCACCATATCGGGCTGAATACATGGGAGAGCAAGGGCGGGACGGCTCCAGCGGCAGGGACTACCGGGCTGTATCACCTGGCTATTGTGTATCCGACACGTGCGGCTCTGGGAGACGCTTTGCAGCGGTTGATGCGCGCAGGCGTGCCGCTCGAGGGGGCCGCCGACCATGGGGTGAGTGAGGCACTTTACCTGCGAGATCCAGAGGGAAATGGAGTGGAGTTGTATTGGGACCGGCCCCAGGCGGAGTGGCCTAGAGATGATCGAGGCGGGTTGGCGATGTATACCAGGGCGCTGGATTTGCGCGGATTATTGGAGCCGGAAACAAATGGCTCAGGCGCTGCGAACGATCAGGCCGTTCTTCCATAGGGCGAGGACGACGTCCATCTGACTATTGTGCGCGATGGGTTCTCCATCGGTGACCTCAGCCCAGAGAGTGGTGACTGTATTGTGGGTGCCGGCGTTGAGCAGGGAGACTGCACGGAGGGCGTAGGCCTTATTTTTATTGGATGGGGCGTATTGGCCAGCAGGGATTCCCTTGACCAGACCGGCTTCGCAGAGGCTGAGGAAGGCGAAGCGAGGGCCTCCCTTGCGCTGGGCGGATGGGCTGGTGGGATAGAGCTTTGCTGTTGCCTGGTCCCACCGCGCTGCGGGAGTGAGCGCTTTGCCGTAGGTCTCCATGCGGGCGGCGATGAGAGCAGCTTCGCCGTATTTATTCGCCATGTTGTCTCCTGTCGGGATTGTTTCAGATTTCAGGGAGCACGAGGTGCTGGATGCCAACAATCCTCACCTTAGCTTGCAATGGTGCAGGCGCTATTCGACCTTTGTTGCCGACTTCGCGGGCTTCGAGGTCTTCGCCGACTCCCCTTTGGTTGCTGTTGTTGGATCGGACACATCCTGCCAGAGCTTGATGCCGCCATCGATGGCGTTGCTGTTGGCTCCGAGGGTGACATGGCTGGGAAGATTCTCCATCAGTTTGGCGTTGCCGCCGCCGAGGAGAACGGAGTCGCAGACCAGCGCCGCCCGGAGACGTTCGATGACGTCGATAACTGACTTTTTCCAGCGTTCAGCGCCTCGACGTTCGAGGCCTCGAAGCCCGACGTAGTCTTCGTAAGTGCGGCCTTTTTTATATGGGAGATGGGCAAGTTCAAGAGGGATGACCACACCATCGAAGATCATGGCAGAGCCAAGGCCGGTGCCAATGCCAAGGAAGAGCATTCGACCACCCTTATAGCCGCCGAGAGCCTGCATGGCGGCGTCGTTGATGAAGCGGAGAGGCTTGCCGAAGGCTTTCTGAAAGGGAAAGTCGATCCATCCTGCGGCGAGGTTGTGAGGCTCGACGAGAGGACGATCATGAACGACCGGGCCAGGGTAGCCGATGGAGATGCAGTCGTAGGCCCAGTCCTTGGTGGCGGCGAGAACATCCTTCGTCATCTGCTCGGCAGTCATGGTGGGGCCGGAGGGAATTTTGATGGGAACTGGTGTGTCACTCGAGGCAACTTTGATGTTAGTGCCGCCAATGTCGATTACGAGAATTTTCATGTTGAATTGGATGTTAGCAATAATCGCAGTGGCGGTTAGTCAGTTTATTTCGATTGAACAATCGTCGCGTGGATGAGTTTGTCGAGTTTGGGATATTCGCGGTCGAGATAGGCGTTCCCGCCCTCGAACATCTGGTCCTGGTGGCCGGCTCGCATTCCACCGCCGGAGCGTTCTCCGTAGCCTCCGTAAAACTTTTCGACCACGTCCATGCCTTCAACGACCTGGCCGAAGGGCGCGAAGCCAGCTTCGATGTCGTTGCGGGCGGTGTTATCGCCGAGGTTGATGTAGACCTGCGTGGATCGGGTGTTGGGTCCGGTGTTGGAGAAGGCGACGTAGCCTCGGGTGTTGTGCTGTCTTAGCGGGTCGTCGGGGATGGTGATGCGGCGTTGCTGCTGTGCGATCGTGGGGTTGCCGTCGATCCCGAACTGCACCCAGCGACCGGGGACGACGCGGAAAAAACGGGAGTCATCGTAATACTTCATCCGAACCAAATCATAGAACCGATCGGCGCCGTGGGGAGACCAGTCGCGATGAGCTTCGATGAGGAAGCTGCCAGCAGTGGTTTCAAATTTCACGCGGAAGACCTGGGGAGCCTTGTGGTGAGTGAAGGGTAAAACCAGCAGGAGGCAGAGCACATAGGTCATGCCACCCAGAGTATCTTCAGCGTTTTTCGACGTGTGCGATTTTCGGATTGGTTTATAAACTTTTCGTAATTTTGCGTATGACTACGGGAAATTATTATTGAAAATAAATGGCTAATTACTTTCTTCGGAATTTTATTGACAATCGTATCTGCGTTGGATTATTGTGGTGATGGGCACTACTGCCCCTGGAGATTAGACTTTATGCGTAGAGTAATTGTGGCCGCGCTCGCACTGACCCCGATGCTGCTTCACGCTCAGGCAAATTCGCCTGCACAAACCCAGTCCTCCCCCTCCTCGACCACCCTTCAATCCAAACTTGTTCAGCCGGCGGAAATCAATGGTTCCGAGGCGGCTCATACCACAGCCCCTGTTCGCGTCTCAACCGGGGTTGGCGCACCAAAACTGATCCGTACTGTCGCGATCGAGTCGGATTCCAATTGGATTCCGGTGGGTTTCACCGCTGAGAGAAACACTGTTGTCGAGATGACGGTCGATTCGACAGGCAAGCCTTCGAACCTTAAGATCCTGCAGTCGCTTGGCCCTGTGATGGATCATAACGTTCTGGCGGCAGTAGGCCAGTATCGCTTTAGTCCGGGCACTCTGGATGGTGCGCCGACGGCCGTTCCAGTCAACCTGCACGTTGTTCTCCGCACGACGGGTCAGTAAGGCAATCCGACGTGAGGTCGGTGTAACACCCTCCCCACAGCCAGATCTATCAGAATAGGACAAAGGCGGACTCTTTCGGGTCCGCCTTTGTCTTGCGTGTCCGGAGATGCAGGCCGATGAAACTGCGGAGCCTGACGCGCTCTAACTGGGACGAAATACCAAAAACATAGCGAACGCAGCAACGATAATGACCACGATGACAATGACCAACGTGGGGCTGGGGAAGCTTGTTCTCTTCTCCGGTGGTGGAGTGGGCGATTCCATTTGCGCTTAGATGCGGATTAGGTCTGGATCGTAGTTTTTGTATGGAACTCTCGCCTGGCGGCCGCTATTGCCTCGCGTGGGTTCCCAGGGGGGAAGTGTCCTGAGTTCAGAAACCGTATGGTGGCATTGGGCACGGCGATCACCTGATTGGCGTGGGTTAGAGCGAACGCGACCAGGTTTGCGGGCATCCAAAAACGCAAGGAGGACAGGACCATGCCTGAGAAAGAGACAGTAGAGGCTGCGAAACGAGATCTGGAGGAAGGCAAGTCACCGTCGACCGCTGCCGGTGAGTTTGTGCGGGAGGAGATTGAACACGTTCGCGAGGGGAAGCATGGCGCGCGATCGGCAAAGCAGGCGATTGCGATTGGACTGAGTAAGGCGCGGCGCGCTGGGATTCCGCTGGGCGCGCCCAATCCGAAGACCACGAGCGCGGAGACGCGGAAAAAGGCTGCTCAGGATTCGCGGCGAGGCGAAGAGAATCCTGTGACGAGTGAGGAGGGTTCGACCAAGCGGGGTAAGGCTCGGCTGAAGGCAATGAAGCGGGAGCCTAGGACCTCGGTCTCGCACGAAGTGCTTTCGCGGCAGGCGAAGAGTACAGCGCGGAAGCGCGGGCAGATGGTGCACCGTAAGGCGAGGTAATTGATCGCTGACGATTATTGAGTTGGCTGGTATTTAGCGGCTGGCTGCCGGTGAGTTTGTGACGCTATCCCTCGCGCCTTTGCAAGAACGCGAAGGATAGCGTCGCATCCCTGGAGAGACCACGGCAGAGTGGTCCAACGGGCCGGCTGGAAGGTTAGCTGCCGGTTAGTATGCTGCAGGCGTCGAATTTGTGGGCTTCGACGCGTCGCTTGCCGGACCGATCGCGAGTTTCAACTCGCTGCCGGCAGGCACCTTTACATCATGTTTTTTGGTCGAGACTAAGACGGCGGATTCAGTGCTGCTTATCTCGCTGTGAAGATCCACCCCCGAGACGACATTGAGATGCTTGACCGAGAGCGTCTGATTTGTCCAATCGTTAGTCACGGCATATTCGTCGGTATTGGAAGTTGGGTGCGCGATATCGATGATGGTCGCCTTGATTGGCACTGTTTTGCCGTTCTTTAGTTGGGCCTGATCGATGCGAAGGGCGAACGTCGACTCTCCCGTCCCCTGCATATCATCGCCAGTGATTTTTCCGCTGAGAACGGTGTGCGAGGGCAGAACAGTGCCATCCGAAAGAGTAATCTTATGATCAAGTTCGGCCAGAAAGGTCGAATCCAGATGATCTTTGTCTGCATCCAGGGTGTGCGGGAGTGTTGCGACTGCAGGCACCATCTGCGCTGCTTCATTGGCGCTAGTTGCATTCGCAGACGCCTGTATGGTTTGTGAGCCCGGGTCACTCGTGTTTTGTGTCAAAGCCGGCATTGATAGAGCCGAAATGGCGGCCATAAGTACGAGTGTCTTGCCGTAAATCTTCATAGTTAGATGCTCCTTCTTGGACTATTCGTCCCTACGTTGAGATGTTGCTCCGGTGCCCCACGATTCGTCGGGATGCTGTCGCGGTGGTCTCGCTAAAGGAGCGTAGTCCGTTTCGATTAAGCAAAGGTTAGTCAATGTTTTTGAGATCGCAGCGATGCATGTTCTTGGAGATTTTTGGCTGAAGCGCGGTGACAAATTAGAGCTTTGATCGTCGCATGCTGATCGAATGCAAGTACAACATTCTGATTTATTTTTTTTGCGCTCTCATGTTTTTGGGAACGGGAATGATTCGCCCGTTATTATTCAGGAAAGCCCTATTTTTGAGAGGACACCCCCTTGCGCCGATTCTGCTCGCTCGCCGCCGCCCTTTTCGTCTCTGCCGCCCTTCCGATCGTGGCGCAGACGCCGCGCACCAAGCCCGTCACCGACGCAGAGGTGGCCAGCATTACGCGCGACGCCATACTGATCGATACGCACGATGACATCACCTCGAAGACAGTCGACGGCTACGACATCGCTACACCTAACAAGCGCGGACAAACCGACCTTGCGCGCATGAAGGGGTTTCTTGGGGCGGAGTTTTTTGCGGTCTACGTTGGCGCCGAGTATGTCAACGGCAACCACTCCGCGAACCGAACGCTGCAGATGATCGATACGACACGCACTGACATCATTGGCGCGCATCCGAACGATTTTGTATTTGCCACGACTGCGGACGAGATCGTTGCGGCATATAACCAGCACAAGATCGCCGCGCTGATGGGGATTGAGGGAGGCCATGCGATTGAGGACTCGCTGCGCCTGCTGCGCGACTACTATGCCCTGGGCGTGCGCTATATGACGCTTACCCACTTCAACACGAATAACTGGGCCGATTCGCAAGGCGACTTCGAAGACACGAAGGTCAAACACCATAACGGCCTGACGCCGTTCGGCAAAGACGTCGTACGCGAGATGAACCGGCTGGGCATGATGGTCGATATCTCGCACACGGCGGACAAGACCTTTTACGATGCGCTGGAAGTTTCCACCGCGCCGATCATCGCATCGCACTCGAGTTGTCGCGCCGTCTCCAACCATACGCGCAACATGACGGACGACATGATTCGAGCGCTGGCGGCAAAGGGCGGCACGATGCAGATCAACTTCGACTGCGCCTACCTTTCGCAGCGATACTCGGACGCCGCAAAACCGATCATGGCGGAGCTGCGTCCGCGGTTCCAGGAGGCAATGAAGATCGAGGATCCGGTCGCTCGAGAGGCTGCTATTGAGAAGCTTCAGGAGGAGTCGACCGCCAAGCTGCCACCGGCCACGCTCGCGGATGTTGTTGCCCAGATCGATCATGCTGTGAGGGTTGGCGGCATCGATCATGTTGGCATCGGCACGGACTTCGACGGCGTAGGTTGTGTTCCTGCGGAGCTTAGCTCCTACGACAAATTCCCTGTGCTCACCCGTGCGCTGCTTGAGAAGGGCTACTCCGCCGCCGATATCAAAAAGATTTATGGCGGCAACCTTCTTCGCGTCATGCGCGCCGTTGAGCAGCGTGCCCGCGAATTGAAGTCCACTCCGCCCATCGAAAGCAAGATCGGGAAGTAGTCTCCAGCGGAACCTTTATCGCACAAGACACGTAGAGGAGAAGAATGACTCCGCTCCCTGCAACTGAAATTGAAATCGACGATTTCCTTGCTGCCTTCGAATCGGGCACACTGCCCAAGGCGCGCTGGACGCACGCAGCGCATTTGCTCGCAGGGGCCTGCTACGTTCATCGCCTCGGACAGTCTTCGGCTATCAACCACATGCGGACGTGTGTCCGTCGCTATAACGAAGCCGTGGGTGGCACGAACACTGCGACCTCCGGTTATCATGAAACCGTCACCGTCTTCTGGATCAAGGTCCTGGACGCGCTGCTCCTGCATGCCCAGCCGATCGCTCGGGCGGAATTTGCGACACTTGCCGTCGAGCGTTTTACACCGCAGCGCGACCTCTTTCGTCGCTTCTACGACTTCGACATTAGTCACGTCCACACGAAGCTCGTGCTGAGTGGATACCTCCGACACGCGAAGAGATCGAAGACAGCGATGCCACGCATCTGGACATTGCAACACAATAAAAGAGCGACCTTTTTCGAGTCCGCTCTTTTGTTGGGCGCGTAGGCGCGCTGCTTATTTTTCCGCGGCGGCCTTCAGGTTGGCCAGCCCCCTTTGAAAGTCGTCGCCAATCATCTTGTCCATGGTGGTGAAGACGCTCATGAGCTTGCCGGGAACAAAATTCAAGGGGCCGTACATGACCCAGGTGACGCGGGTTGCGGAACCTGCTGGCTCGAGGACGAAGTCGGCGGTGTTGTGGCCCTCAAAGGGCTTCAGGAAATCGAGCTTGATGGAGGTCTTGGCGGGTTGGATAGAGGTGACCTCCATGCGGCCCTTGCCAACCTTGCTGTTGCCTTCCCACTCGTAGATTGACCCGACACCGCTGGACGCTCCGGAGTAGACCGTCTTCATGGTTGGATCGAGCTTCGCCCATGGCGACCATGTGTTCCAGCTGTGGAAGTCGTTGATGAGTGGGGCGATTTTTTCCGGTGTCGCGTTGATGGAGACGGAACGTTCGACGATGAAGGTGGAGGGTTTCATCGCGGCGATGATGAGAATGACGCAAATGGCTACGACGGCAAAGATGCCGATAAACTTCAGCATGTTGATCTCCTGGGATTGAAGGTAAGTATAGCCGGAGAGTGTTACCTGCACTAATTTGAGGGCAGCAACAGTGAGGCCGGGACTCCATTGTTTTGTGGAAGCGGATAGGAGAACGCGAAATCATTAGGCATCCTTCGATTCAGCCTTGGCGGCGATGATTTCGACTTCGACCAGAAATTCAGGGCGCACAAGTTGGGATACGACCAGAAGCATCGACGCTGGCCTCGCTTCGCCGAGAAAGCGCGTGCGCACCTTGGAGTAGGCGGGGATGTCTTCAGCCCGCGTTAGATATTGCGTGACCTTCACCACATCAGCGACGGTCATTTCGGCCCTCGTCAGCATGCGAAGGATGTGTTTCCATGCGAGTTCGGCCTGGCCGGCAATATCGCTGGGCAAATCGCCGTTCATCTGGAGACCGGGCGTACCGGACGTCAACAACCACCGCAGGTTCGGGCCAGTCTCAACCGCATCGCTGTAAGCGCCGATCTGGGCCGCGATTCCGATATTGTGGATTTTGTGGGCCATTGTTTTGGGGTCCTTTATCTCAATCGGTCTCGTATTCGAAATTTTATTCCGATGGTACGGACCCGTCTAAGTCTTTGGATGGCGATTATCAGTCGTACGTCGGATTACTTCCGTTAAAGTTGGTCCGCTCACCTTCTAGCGCTCATTTTTTCGATGGTTGTCCTTCAGGAACTTCGAGCCGCGCCAGGGTTTCGGTGGCTGTAGATGTGCGTATCGATTCGGGTTCCATGCGTCCTCAAGAATTGAGGCAAAACGATGACCCAAAGGTTGTATATCGGGTGAAACTTAAGCAATATATAAAACCCGCAGCGGAGGTTATACACGCCGCGTGTACTCGGTGTGCACGTCCTTCCTACGCCGATACCCCTGTCCGAACCGCGAACGGGTCTGTGGAGCTGCGTTCACCTGCGATCGTTCGGATCTAACCGCATGAGCGATTCTTGTTACTCCCCGAGGTAAACAACAATGAAACGTTCCCTGAGCAAAGCCATCTTCGTCTTCGCTCTGGCCTGCACGACTTCGCTTGTGCATGCGCAGAGCCCGTCGCAAACTCCTTCCGTCGATTTCGGACGCACTACTGTTCAGCTCAACTCCACCTTCGTGAATTCGATACAGGGTATGGGCGCCGTCATTACGGATCTTCACAATAACCCGCTTCAAGACAACTCTTTCACGGTTCGGGCCACCGGCGGCGCGCTCGATTTGACGACTTCAGCCGGTGAGATTCAACACACAGGCGGATTGCTCGTCAATGCGGCCGGTACGATCTATTCGCATTCAGAACCTGACGCTCGATACCAGCAATCCAAGCAATCTTGTGATAACCGCGGACTATATCATCAACGATCACTTCTTCTCTCGCGTGGCGTTGTTCAACGTTCAACCGCCCGCAGGGCTTACGCTTCCGCTTCAACTTCAATCGGGTGTATTGCAGGTAAATGGCCTGGTTCTTACTCTGGCGCCCGCGACGGCCTCTACAATCAACACGTTGCTTGGCGGACAGTATGTGCAGGCGGGGACGAACATCGGCACTGCCAATGCTTATGTGGTGTTCTCTCCTAGCAACTGAGCGGAGCAAGTGGGCGGTCCTGGAGTCTCGAACGACGGCAGAGCTTCGGCTCTGCTGTTGTTTTTTGCTTATTTTTTTGGCGTGGGTGGGATGGTGTTTTTGCAGGGGTTTTTGCGAAAACGTGTTGACAGATGATGGTTTTTTGATGGTGAATTTGTGGTGGGATGCTGGTGAAAGATGGTGAGAAAACGACCTTGATTCGCCCGCTAAAAATGTGCCACCTTTTTTGGATTTATTTTCGGGCATTCCCGTTTTGGGACACGGATCAGGGGTGGAGGATTGACTTGTTCGCTTTGGCTGACTTCTTTTGAGCCAGGATCCGGTAGTGTGCGCCGGTGGGGGTCAGATGGCTGCGATAGAGGTTGACGGTGTCGGCGATGAAGCTGCGCTGGAGTGACGGTGGAAGGGTTTGTTGGACCTTGTTGAGCCGTAACGGTCCGTGGAAACGTGCGAGGGAGATGTGTGGGTGGTACGGGCGGTCTTCCGGGGGGAAGCCGCAGCGGGCCATGGCGTCGGTCACCTTGGTTTGGAGATCGAGGAGCGGGCGGGCAGGTTCGACCTCTGCGACGAGGACGCCGGCTCGCGGGAAGGTGTTCAGGCTGGCGAGTTTGAGGGGAAAGGGCGCGAAGGTGAGTTCGGAGAGTTCGAGTTCGATGGGTGGGAGGGTGGGTTCGGCGACCTCTCCTAAAAAGACCAGGGTGAGATGGAGGTTTTCGGGAGCGGTCCGGCGGCCTTTGGGAAGCTCGATTGATTGCGTGCGGCGAGCGAGGGCCTGGGCTAGCTCGGGTGGGATGGGCAGGCCGATGAAGAGACGCATGGATGTTGGATGCGATGGATTTGGAAGAGGCGATTTTGGCTGGAAGCTTACCCGCGAGATCGGACGGAAAGCGGTTCGCGCTGAGCGCGAATGCCCACCTTAGGCGCAAACGACGCGCCGAAGATGGGGCACCCAGATTGTCGATCGGTTAGATGTGGGCCACCCGTCCCGCCCGTTCAGAGAGATTCCGAGGCGTCGGATTTTCACTATAGCGGCTGATCGAGACGTACCGTCTCCATCGCTGTGAGTTCGATTGTCAAATTCACCGATCTGGCCGTCCCGGGTCGGGTGCGGTGCGGTACGTTTTTGGGAACAGTCGTCATTTCGCCGCGGGTCAGAGTGACTGTTTTGTCGCCGATGTCTATGAGCAGCTCGCCTTCGAGAACCAGGAAGGTTTCGTCGGAGTTGGGGTGACGGTGCCAGTAGAAGGCCTCTGTCATCACGCTCATGCGAACGACATGATCATTGACATGCGCGAGTGCGAGATTGGCATAGGGGTCGGCGACGGCCGCAGCGGTTTCTAACAGGTTGACGACGGGGACCGGTGTGTCCATAAACTCCTCCAGATGCCAGGTTTGCCGGAACTAGTTCTTCCTGTTCGCCTTCCATATTCTAGTTCCCTGGTTCGTAGAGATAGTCATAGAGGCATATCCTCGCGGAGGAGGGCGGCTTGTTATCGGAGTCACACGACTGTAAAGGAAAAAGACTAGATTTTACGGAATGCCGCCCAAGGTAAGCGGTATGAATGCAATGCGCCAGCCCGTTTCTAAACCGCGTCCCAAACGGCAGCGGCAGCATCTAAGGGGTTGTTCCAGAGGCCAATTTGGGAAAGCACAAGCTGGTGAGGAGCAGAGTCCGGTCGCCCGCCAGCAGGTGTTTTCCAAAACCAATCATTGAAATTCAGAGGAGGATTTATGGCAACGACAGCAGTCGCAATAGGAACCATGAAGGTGGCTCAAGTCCCCAGTCCCGGGGCAGACTTCCAGATCGTCGAGCGCGAGATTCCTGAGCCTGGTGCCGGACAAGTGCGGATCAAGGTGCAGGCCTGTGGTGTGTGCCACAGCGATGTGCTGACGAAAGAAGGCGCATGGCCAGGAATTGAGTATCCGCGTGTTCCGGGACATGAGGTGGCCGGCATTATCGATGAAGTGGGTGCCGGTGTTTCGGCGTGGAAGAAGGGGCAGCGTGTGGGTGTCGGCTGGCACGGCGGCCATGACAATACCTGTCTCTCGTGCCGGCGCGGAGATTTTCGCAATTGCCAGAATCTGCAAATTCCCGGCATCAGCTATGACGGGGGATACCAACAATACATGGTGGCGCCGGTGGAGGCTCTGGCACCGATACCGGAGAGTCTAAGTGACGTTGACGCGGCGCCGCTGCTCTGCGCCGGAATTACGACCTATAACGCGCTGCGGCACAGCGGTGCGATGCCTGGCGACCTTGTTGCGGTCCAGGGTATCGGTGGTTTGGGTCACCTCGGAATTCAATTTGCAAGTAAGTTTGGGTATAACGTCGCGGCCATCGGGCGTGGATCAGAAAATGCTGCGCTCGCGAAGAAACTTGGAGCTAACGTTTACATCGATAGCAAAGCGGCGAATGCAGCCGAGGAGTTGCAAAAGCTGGGCGGAGCACAGGTGATTCTGGCTACTGCTCCGAATTCGAAGGCGATGTCGGAGCTGATCGACGGTCTGGGGCCGAATGGAAAGTTGATGGTGATCGGCGCAACCTTCGAACCTATTGAGGTAACTCCGTTACAGCTCATCAATGGAAGTAAAACGATCCAAGGCTGGGCCGCGGGAACAGCAGCGGATTCCGAGGACACGCTGCGCTTCGCGGAACTGAGCGGGGTGCGGCCGATGATTGAAACCTATCCGCTGGAAAAGGCGGCCGAGGCTTACGCTCGGATGATGAGCGGCAAGGCAGAGTTCCGCGTGGTGCTGACGATGTGACGGCAGAGCGTGATTGCTACCACAGCAGATTGATTCCGTAGCTGGCAAAGATGCGGTCTGCAGTGAGGATGGGCAGGGATTCGGTGAGGGCCTGGGCGCAAACGTCGACAAAAACGCCGGCCCATCCGCCTGTTGACAGTGTTTCAGATCGGCGTTGAACATTTAACGAATGAAATCAAATCATGACATGAAGGAGTTCTTTTTATGATTGAAACCACATCCGCAGGGTCGGGCGGTGGGGCGCGCGGATCTCTCACGAACACGGGTAACGGACTGCAGGCGAAGAGTGTTCTAACGAAGATCGCGGCTACAGTCGCAGATCGAAATATTCCTTTCCTTGTTTGCAGCATTGGAATGATCGTTATGTTGCTGTGGGCAGGCAAATTCAAAATGACAGCACCCGGAGCAGAGGGCATCATTCCACTCGTCAGTAACAGCCCATTGACCAGTTGGCAGTTCAGGCACTTTGGACCATATGTTCTGGGGGATTTGATCGGGGCCACTGAATGGATAGCGGCAATCCTCCTGATCATTGGCTACTTTAGGCCTAAAGCAGGCATTCTGGGCGGGATGATTCTAGTCGTCATGTTCTTCACCACAAGCACCATGTTGATCACGACTCCGGATGACACCATCGTGGTTCACGGCATCCATTACATGAACAACCTCGGCTTGTTTCTCTTCAAGGACATTATCTCTTTCGGAGTTGCGTTCTATCTGATCAGCTATTATGGCCGAAAAGCGATCCTAGCTGAGAACCAGAGATGATGGTCTGCGGGGAAATTCCAATTCGAATTCTTGCTCGATAACTCGTGTATTGGGCGTGCGCGGACCGTTCGCGCGGACCGTTCGCGCGGGGCGCGAATACCCACCTTAGGCGCAAAAAGACGCGCCGAAGATGGGGCACTCGGATTTTTGGCAGGTCCCAGATGTGGGCCACCCGTCCCGCCCGCCTAATTAAGACGAGCAGTGATCAGGCCGTTTTCCCACAAGGCTAAGACTACGTCCATCTGATTATTATGGGCCTTCTCCGAACCATTCATAACCTGCGACCATAACGACTTTGGGGTTGAATACGTAGCACCATTGATCAAGAGCGCTACTGCACGCAAGGCATAACTCTTGTTGTCTTTGGACTTAGTGTAGTGGCCGGGGGGAATGTTCTTCACGAGTCCTTCTTCACACAGGCCCAAGAAGGCCCCGCGGGGGCAGCCCTTCGCTCGCGAGGATGGACTATGCGCGAAGACCTTCTCTGCTGCGACACTCCAACATTCCCCTGCCGTCTCGCGACTACCCATCTGAACGGCCAACAGCGCGACGGTACCGTATTTGTTCGTCATATTGACCTCTGCTCCTGCGGATGCACTTCTGCCTTTTTCAAATCGGACAAGACTAAGGGAGGGCCACCAGCCCTATTTAGAAGGGAATATCGTCATCCTCGATCTTATTGGAAGGAACTCGAATAACAAGTGTGTCGGGATGTTCTTGTATCCAAGTGATTCCCCTGTCGGTCATAAACATAGCTGGATAAGTGTCACCATTGTAGTTTGTGGTTTCCTTTATCTCGATTAACTCCTTCTGTCTTAGGTTAAGGGCTGAAAGGGTGCATGCGCCTTTGGTGTACCTTATTTTCTCCATTTTGCTTTGCAACTCATAAGGAGAAATTCCTCCGCTTAGATGTTCTTCCAGCACCAACGCCAAAGCCACTCTCTCAAAGTCGGCTAGCCCATCAAAATTGGGTAAGGTTGCCGGCGAATTGGCGAGTGTTTGAAGCGTTTCTTCTTGCTTATTTACGGCGATGAGTCTTTCAGATATCTCTCGCTCGATAGTCTTGAAATCACTCATGGAGCCCGTCTTATAAGGAAGGATCTTCAGTGGTCTAACATCGAATGGGTATTTTCCACCCCTGTCTTCTGCGCAAATCATACAAAACGGCTTGCTGTGGGCCAAAGCATAGCCGAGTTCGAACCAGACATTTGGATTGTCCGTTGTCAATTCAGCAAACACGACAACCGACCTATCGATGCCATCCCTAATGCCTTGAACCAGATCATTGACGGCCGGATCCTTATCAACTCTATAAGGAGTGAGACCGGCAGCTTCGATCGCTGGCTTAAAGGTTTCCGAAAATCGTCGATCGTATTTGTCGTTGTCGAAAGGTTGAATAACGAAACACTCAGCCATGTTCACCTCTATTGGATAACTAGAACGATATACGTTCTCGAAAACAAAAGGGGCGAACTCTTTCGAGTCCGCCCGTTTTTGTTGCTGCAGTTTAAGGTTTCACGCGAAGCGTCGAGGACGGTACGAAGTACCTACTCGGCGGCCAGTTCTTCTTGTTCGCCTTCCATGCGCATCTGTTCGAGTTCGCGCTCTTCGGCTTCGATGGCTGCGGTGACTTCCTGCTGGACCTGGGCTGCCGCTTCTTCGAGCTCTGGGGAGAGCTGGACGTTGCGGTAGTACTCCATGCCGGTGCCGGCGGGGATGAGGCGGCCTACGATGACGTTCTCCTTGAGGCCACGGAGCGTGTCGATGGAGCCGTTGATGCTGGCTTCAGTGAGGACGCGGGTGGTCTCCTGGAAGCTGGCGGCCGAGATGAAGCTGTCGGTCGAGAGCGACGCCTTGGTGATGCCGAGGAGGAGCGAGCGGCCGATGGCAGGCTTGCCGCCGTTCATCAGCACGCGCTGGTTCTCGGCGTTGAAGCGGAAGCGGTCGGTCTGCTGATCGACGAGGAAGGTGGTGTCGCCGACCTCTTCGATCTTGACCCAGCGAAGCATCTGACGAACGATGGTTTCGATGTGCTTGTCGGAGATGGTGACGCCCTGGAGCCGGTAGACTTCCTGGATTTCGTTGACGAGGTACTGCTGGAGAGCGCGCTCGCCGAGGACTTCGAGGATGTCGTGCGGGTTGCGGGGACCGTCGATGAGAGCGTCACCGGCACGGAGGCGTTCGCCTTCCTGCACGTTGACGTACGTACCGCGGGGAACGCTGTACTCCTCTTCCTGACCGTTGTCCGCGGTGACGTAGACCTTGCGCTGACCCTTGGAGACTTCGCCGAAGCGAACGACACCATCGATCTTGCTGATGATTGCCGGGTCGCGGGGCTTGCGGGCCTCGAAGAGTTCGACGACGCGTGGGAGACCGCCGGTGATGTCCTTGGTGCGCGTGGTTTCGCGCGGGATCTTGGCAAGGATGTCGCCGGGGAAGATCTCGTCGCCGTCAGCGACCATCAAGTGAGCGCGTGAGGGCATGAGGTAACGCTTGTTGCCCTGGGCGGACTTGATGATGATGGCGGGCTGACGCTTCTCGTCGGAGGAGTCGGCGACGACGAGGCGGCTGAGGCCGGTGACTTCGTCGACTTCTTCGTTGAGGGTGACGCCTTCCTGGAGGTCCTTGAACTGGACGGTGCCGGAGATCTCGGTGAGGAGAGAGAAGGTGTAGGGGTCCCACTCGCCGAGGCGGCTGCCCTGTGTGACCTTGGTTCCCTCTTCGACCTTGAGCTTGGCGCCGTAGACGATGGCGTAACGCTCTTTCTCGCGGCCCTTGTCGTCGACGATGGCGATGGAGCCGTTGCGGTTCATCGCGACCAGGCCGCCGTCCTTGCTGCGAACGGTGACGAGGTTGATGAAGCGCACGGTGCCGGCGTTCTTGGCCTCGAGGTGCGAGGCGTCGGAGACGCGCGATGCCGTTCCGCCGATGTGGAAGGTACGCATGGTGAGCTGGGTGCCGGGCTCGCCGATGGACTGCGCCGCGATGACGCCGACGGCTTCGCCCATCTCGACCATCTTGCCGGAGCCGAGGTTACGGCCGTAGCAGAGGATGCAGACGCCGCGCTTGGACTCGCAGGTGAGAACCGAGCGAATCTTGACGCGCTCGATACCGGCGGCCTGAACGGCGTTGGCGAGGTCTTCGTCGATCTCCTGGTTGACGTCGACGATGGTCTTGCCTTCGAAGTCCTTGAGCTTCTCGAGCGAGACGCGGCCGATGATGCGGTCGCGGAGGGGCTCGATGGTCTCGCCGGCTTCGATGATCGGGGTGACGTAGATGCCTTCGACGGTGCCGCAGTCGTTGTGCGAGATGATGACATCCTGCGCAACGTCGACCAGACGGCGGGTGAGGTAACCCGAGTCGGCGGTCTTGAGTGCGGTGTCGGCGAGGCCCTTACGCGCGCCGTGGGTGGAGATGAAGTACTGCAGCACGGTGAGGCCTTCACGGAAGTTCGCCGTGATGGGGGTCTCGATGATTTCGCCCGAGGGCTTGGCCATCAAGCCGCGCATGCCGGAGAGCTGACGGATCTGCTGTTTGGATCCGCGAGCGCCGGAGTCGGCCATGATGTAGATCGGGTTCATGGCTCCTTCCTTGTCGGCACGCTTCATGTTGTTGAACATCTCGTCGGCGACGCGCTCGGTGACGCCGGACCACATCTGGATGACCTTGTTGGAGCGCTCACCGTTGGTGATGGCTCCGTCGAGGTACTGCTGCTGCATGGAGAGGACGGTCTTTTCGGCGTCGCCCACGAGCTGGTACTTGGAGTCGGGGATGACCATGTCGTCGAGCCGACGGAGAGGCCGGAGCGGGTGGCATAGGTGAAGCCGAGGTCCTTGACGCGGTCGAGGGTCTTGACGGTGACTTCGAGGCCGAGGTTCAGGTAGCAGTAGTTGATGAGCTGGCCGATGCCCTTCTTCTTGAGCAGGCCGTTGACGTAGGGCATGCCTTCGGGAAGCGCATCGTTGAGGATGGCGCGGCCGACGGTGGTGTTGATGTACTGCCTGTTGAACTCGACCGGCTCGGTGTGGGTGAGGTCCTGATCGTCGTACGCGGTGGTCATGTCGAGGACAGGGCCGGTGTAGCGCAGACGGATCGGGGTGAGGGTCTCGACCTGCTTGGCTTCGAGGGCCATGAAGACCTCTTCGATGTTGGCGAAGACGCGGCCCTCGCCCTTGGCGTTGACCTTGGACTTGGTGAGGTAGTAGATGCCGAGGACGAGGTCCTGGGTCGGCACGGTGATGGGCTGACCGGCCGCCGGGGAGAGGATGTTGTGCGAAGCGAGCATGAGGACGCTGGCTTCGATCTGGGCCTCGGGCGAGAGCGGGATGTGAACGGCCATCTGGTCGCCGTCGAAGTCCGCGTTGAAGGCGGTGCAGACGAGCGGGTGGATCTTGATGGCTTTGCCTTCGACGAGCACGGGCTCGAAGGCCTGGATGCCGAGACGGTGAAGCGTCGGGGCGCGGTTGAGCAGGACCGGGTGATCCTTGATGACCTCTTCGAGGATGTCCCAGACGATGGGCTCCTGCATCTCGACCATCTCTTTGGCCTGCTTGATGGTGGTGCAGTGGCCGGTCTGCTCGAGGCGGTGATAGATGAAGGGCTTGAAGAGCTCGAGCGCCATCTTCTTGGGGAGACCGCACTGGTGCAGCTTCAGCTCGGGGCCGACGACGATGACCGAACGGCCGGAGTAGTCGACGCGCTTGCCGAGGAGGTTCTGACGGAAGCGGCCCTGCTTGCCCTTGAGGGTGTCGGAGAGCGACTTCAGCGGACGGTTGTTCGCGCCACGCAGGACGCGGCCACGGCGGCCGTTGTCGAAGAGAGCGTCGACGGCTTCCTGCAGCATGCGCTTTTCGTTGCGGACGATGACCTCAGGTGCGTGGAGGTCCATCAGCTTCTTGAGGCGGTTGTTGCGGTTGATGACGCGGCGATAGAGGTCGTTCAGGTCGGACGTGGCGAAGCGGCCGCCGTCGAGCGGCACGAGGGGGCGAAGCTCGGGCGGGATCACGGGGATCACGTCGAGGATCATCCACTGCGGCAGGTTGTCGGACTTGCGGAAGGCCTCGACGATCTTGAGGCGCTTGGAGTACTTGAGCTTCTTCTGCAGCGAGGTCTCGGTCTTCATGCGCTCGCGCAGCTCGATGGAGAGCTCGGCGATCTCGACGCGCTTGAGGAGTTCCTTGATGGCCTCGGCGCCCATCATGGCCTTGAAGCCGGAGGGGCGGAACTGCGCGTCGAGTTCGCGGAACTTGGTCTCGTCCTTGATGACTTCGCGCTCCTTGACGGGCGCGTCGCCTGGATCGACGACGACGTAGGACTCGAAGTAGAGGACGGCTTCGAGCTCACGCAGCGAGATGTCGAGCAGGTGGCCGATGCGCGACGGCAGGCCCTTGAAGAACCAGACGTGCGAGCAGGGGCTGGCGAGCTCGATGTGGCCGAGGCGCTCGCGGCGGACCTTCGTGAGGGTGACTTCGACGCCGCACTTGTCGCAGATGACGCCGCGGTGCTTCATGCGCTTGTACTTGCCGCAGAGGCACTCCCAGTCGGTGATGGGTCCGAAGATGCGGGCGCAGAAGAGGCCGTCGCGCTCGGGCTTGAAGGTGCGGTAGTTGATGGTCTCGGGCTTGGTGACTTCGCCATGCGACCAGCTGCGGATCTTCTCGGGGCTGGCGAGCTGGATCTTGATGGCGTCGAAGTCGGCGATAGGACCGGTCAGTTCGAAGGGGCTGGAGCGAAACATATTTTGCGTCTCCCTTGTGTCCTGCGTGTGCAGGTGCAGCGATTGGGCTGCGGTTGCTGAAATCTTGTGCGATGACTTGCGGTGCATCGCGTTACCGGTGGTTCTGGTGCAGTTGCTTTTTTCGATTGTCTTGCCACTTGAGTGGCGGCCCGAGGAGTGTACGCAGTGACCTCCTCGGGTCTTGGTGCGTTAGTCGGCTGCCGCGATGGCCGGCAGTGCGGGCTTCTTCTGGTCGGCCTGTTTGATCAGTTCGACGTCGAGGCAGAGCGACTGCAGTTCGCGGATAAGAACGTTGAACGACTCGGGTACACCGGGCTCGATGGCAGCTTCGCCCTTGACGATGGCCTCGTAGATCTTGGTACGGCCGAAGACGTCGTCGGACTTGGCGGTGAGCAGCTCCTGCAGGATGTAGGCGGCGCCGTAAGCTTCAAGGGCCCAGACCTCCATCTCACCGAAGCGCTGTCCGCCGAACTGGGCTTTACCACCAAGCGGCTGCTGGGTGATCAAGCAGTACGGTCCGATGGAACGAGCGTGGATCTTGTCGTCGACAAGGTGCGAGAGCTTGAGCATATAGATGTAGCCGACGGTGGCGGGCTGCTCGAAGGGTTCTCCGATCATGCCATCGTAGAGCTGCGTCTTGCCCGAGCTGGGGAGACCGGCGGCCTTCAGCAGCGCCTTGATCTCGGTCTCGCGTGCGCCGTCGAAGACCGCGGTGCCGAACCAGATGCCGCGCTTCATGCCGGCGGCGACGCGCAGGGTCTGCTCGTCGTCGAGGTCAAGAAGCTGGCTGAGAGCGGCGGTGCCGGCGAAGCGCGCCTTGAAGAGCTCGCGGACTTCGTTGGCCTACGTCATGGTGGCGGCGAGTTCGGCGACCTGCTTGCCGAGTTCGTGCGCGGCCCAGCCGAGGTGCGTCTCGAGGATCTGACCGACGTTCATACGCGAAGGCACGCCGAGCGGGTTGAGGACGATCTCGACCGGAGTTCCGTCGGGAAGGTACGGCATATCTTCCTCGGGAAGGATCCGGGCGATGACGCCCTTGTTACCGTGGCGTCCGGCCATCTTGTCACCGACCGAGAGCTTGCGCTTCATGGCGATGTAGACCTTGACCATCTTGATGACGCCGGGCGAGAGTTCGTCGCCCTTCTGCATCTTGCCGATCTTCTCGTTGGTGATCTTGCGGAGAACGTCGATCTGACGCGAGGTCATCTCTTCGATCTCGTCGATCTGCTCGTTGACGCGGGGGTCCTTGTCGGCGTAGCGGATGCGCTTGAGGTTACGAGTGCTGATGAGCTCGATGGTGTCGCGGTCGAGGATGTCGCCCTTGTTGAGCAGCTTCTTGTTGGTGCGCTCGTCGTGCAGGTCGGCCAGAACTTCCTTGGCTCCCAGGATGGCTTCGAGACGCTTGAGGCGCTCGTCGGTGAGAATACGGATCTCGTCGGCGAGGTTGCGCTCGAGCTTCTCGATCATCTCCTGCTCGATCTGCTTGGCGCGCTCGTCCTTCTCCTGTCCCTTGCGGGAGAAGATGCGGACGTCGACAACGGTGCCTTCGATACCCGGAGGGCACGTCAGGGAGGCGTCGCGAACATCGCCGGCCTTTTCGCCGAAGATGGCGCGGAGGAGCTTCTCTTCCGGCGTCAACTGGGTTTCACCCTTCGGCGTTACCTTGCCGACGAGGATGTCGTTGTGGCCGATCTTCGCGCCGATGCGGATGATGCCCGAGTCGTCGAGATCGCGCAGGGCGTGCTCGCTGACGTTGGGGATATCGCGCGTGATCTCTTCCGGCCCGAGCTTGGTGTCGCGGGCTTCGATCTCGAACTCCTCGATGTGGATCGAGGTGTAGTAGTCCTCGCGGACCAGCTTCTCCGAGATGAGGATCGCGTCCTCGAAGTTGTAACCGCGCCACGGCATGAAGGCGACCAGAACGTTGCGGCCGAGGCCGAGTTCGCCCTGCTCGGTGCAGGGACCGTCGGCGATGACCTGACCCTTGACCACGCGGTCGCCCTTGCGGACGATCGGCTTCTGGTTGATGCAGGTGTTCTGGTTGGAGCGCTTGAACTTCGTGAGCTGGTAGATGTCCGAGCCGACCTCACGCGAGAGCTGCGTGGGGTGGTGCTCGCCTTCGACGCGCACGATGATGCGCTCGGAGTCGACCGAGTCGATGATGCCGTTGCGCTTGGCCAGGATGACGGCGCCGGAGTCGCGGGCGGTGACGCCCTCCATGCCGGTGCCGACGAACGGGGCTTCGGCGACGAGCAGAGGAACCGACTGCCGTTGCATGTTCGCGCCCATCAGCGCGCGGTTGGCGTCGTCGTGCTCGAGGAACGGGACGAGCGAGGCGGCAACCGAGACGAGCTGCTTCGGGCGAGACGTCGACGTAGTCCACTTCGGACTTGTTGACGAGGACGAAGTTGCCCTGGCGGCGGGCGTCGACGACGTCCTGCACGATGTTCAGCTTCTCGTCGAGCTCGATGTTGGCCTGCGCGATGGTGTGGCGGTCTTCCTCCCACGCGGAGAGATAGAAGCTGAAGGGGGCAAGATCCATGGTGCGCTTCTTGTCCTTCTTCAACTGCTCGTTCTGCTTGCGGGCCTCGTTGATCTCGAGGTAGTCGCCCTGGCGCAGACCGGACTCGCCGGCGTTGACCACGGAGACGTAGTCGAGCGCACGGCC
Source organism: uncultured Acidobacteriaceae bacterium (assembly GCA_963838555.1). Classification (GTDB taxonomy): domain Bacteria; phylum Acidobacteriota; class Terriglobia; order Terriglobales; family Acidobacteriaceae; genus Edaphobacter. The sequence goes on from CAWIRK010000006.1 coordinate 179,904, forward strand.
GTCCTTGACGCGGCGGTAGGGCGACTCGATGAAGCCGTACTCGTTGATGCGGGCGAAGCACGAGAGCGACGAGATGAGGCCGATGTTCGGGCCTTCCGGCGTCTCAATCGGGCAGATGCGGCCGTAGTGAGTCGGGTGCACGTCGCGGACTTCGAAGCCGGCGCGCTCACGGGAGAGACCACCGGGCCCAAGGGCGGAGAGGCGGCGCTTGTGCGTGATCTCCGAGAGCGGGTTGGTCTGGTCCATGAACTGCGAGAGCTGCGAGGAGCCGAAGAACTCACGAATCGCGGCCATGACGGGCTTGGCGTTGATGAGGTCGTGCGGCATGGCGGTCGACATCTCCTGATAGACCGACATCTTTTCCTTGATGGCGCGCTCCATGCGGACGAGGCCGATGCGGAACTGGTTCTCCATCAGCTCGCCGACGGCGCGGACGCGGCGGTTGCCGAGGTGATCGATGTCATCGACGGTGCCGATGTTCTTGCGCAGCTTGAGGAGGTAGCGGATGGTGCCGTAGAAGTCCTCGGGGGTCAGGGTGCGCTTGTCGAGGCCGGAGGGGTCCTGGTTCTCGTAGAGCTTGATGTTGAACTTCAGGCGGCCGACGCGCGAGAAGTCGTACTTGCGCGGATCGAAGAACATGCCTTCGAAGAGCGCAGTCGCGGTGTCGAGCGTCGGTGGGTCGCCGGGACGCAGCTTGCGGTAGATCTCGATCAGCGCCTCTTCGGGCTTGCGCACGGAGTCGCGGCGGAGGGTGTTGGTGATGATGTTGCCCACGTCGTCGCGCTCGGGGAAGAAGACCTCGAAGCTGGTGACGCCGGACTGGATGATCTTGTGCAGCTTGTCGGCGGTGAGCTCCTGGTTGGCCTCGTAGAGCAGCTCGCCGGTGGTGAGATCGACGACGTCGGCGGCGGTCATGGCGCCGTCGAACTCGCTGGTCTCGACCTCGACCTGCTCGACCTTGTGGCTGCGCAGGCCCTTGAGCGAGTGCGCCGAGATCTTGCGCGTGGCGGGGGCGAGCTCTTCACCCTTGACGGTGATGGCGGTGGCGGGACGGGTGCCCTGGAGGTTGGTGAGCTGGCCTTCGGGAACGACCTTCCAGCTGAGCTTGCCGTCCTTCACGTTGATGGTGTCGACGGTGTAGAAGGTCTTGAGAATCTCTTCGTCCGTGCGGAGGCCGAGGGCGCGCAGGAAGATGGTGCCGAGGAACTTGCGCTTGCGGTCGATGCGGACGTAGAGGGTGTTCTTCTGGTCGTACTCGAACTCGACCCAGCTGCCGCGGTAGGGAATGATCTTGCCGAGGAAGTAGGTGCGGTTGTTCGCGGTCTCGAAGAAGACGCCGGGCGAACGGTGGAGCTGCGAGACGATGACGCGCTCGGTGCCGTTGACGATGAAGGTGCCGTTCTGGCTCATCAGCGGAATGTCGCCGAAGAAGACTTCCTGCTCCTTCATGTCGCGAAGGCTCTTGACGCCGGTCTCGGGGTCCTTGTCGTAGATCTTGAGGCGGATGGTGACCTTGAGCGGAGCGGAGTAGGTCATGCCGCGCTCTTCGCACTCTGCCTGGTCGTACTTCAGCTGCAGGCCGACGGGGTCGCCGCACTTGGTGCAGAAGTCAGGCGTGTTCTTGTTGTAGGTTCCGCAGAAGTTGCAGAGCACGTCGCCCGGGTGGAAGGGGTCGGTGATGACCATGTGACCGCAGTGGGTGCAGGCCGTGCGCAGGTGGTTGAGACCCTTGAGGTAGCCGCACTTGCACTCCCAGTTGCCGATCGAGAAGTCGACGAACTCGAGCTCGGAGACGTTGCGGAAGTCGGTGATCGGGAAGACCGAGGTGAAGACGGACTGGAGGCCGTTGTCTTCGCGCTCCTGGGGGAGCTTGTCCATCTGCAGGAAGCGCTCATAGCTGCGGCGCTGGACTTCGATGAGGTTGGGAATCTGAATGGAGGTTGGAATCTTTGAAAAATCAAGACGGCTACGGATCGCGCGCATTTCGCTGTTGTTGGACTCGCCAGACATGCTCTCTCCTGAAAACTGACCTTCGAGGCCTCCCGGGTGCGATGGCCAGCATCACATGGCTGGCTCGACTCGTGAGGGGAGGGCTTTGGTCATGCCCTCCGGGTTTGGTCCTGATTGCGCAGTTGCTAAGGTCTTCGGTCCCTGCTGTCCTCGACGGCAACAGGCTCCGTGCGCAGAATGTCTTGCCGTGTAATCTTTCCCGGCACTAAAGAAATCTCGAAACTTTTACTGACTGCGAGCGCCCAAAGCTGCTATAAAGAACGCGTGCAGACTGGTGCTATGCCTGTAAACACGGCAAAGCGCTCACAGGGACAGCGTGTCCCATGAGCGCAAAGGTCGACTTGTGCACTGTTTCTGTATAGATGGTATGAATGCCTGCCGCCATTTTTGAGGTTCGCCTACCCCAAAGTTTGCTGCCGCTTGCTGATGCCTATTGCACTATGCGCGTCCGCCGCTCGAAGCGATAGTGGCCGGTTCCCTAACCTGTTCTAAACAGGATGATCCGGGTACAACCCAAGTTTGCCAAGTTGGTGTCCGCCAATGAGCACGCCAAGGCGGAACGAATTTTCTCTAACGTCAAGAATATCGCGTTCCGCCCCGAGTTTGCAAGCTGGCAGGTAACTACTTGATTTCTACGGTGGCGACGCCTTCGAACTTCTTGGCGATAGCGGCTGCGTCGTCCTTGGAGATGTTCTCCTTCAAAGGCTTGGGAGCGGCATCGACCAGGTCCTTGGCTTCTTTGAGGCCAAGAGCGGTGACTTCGCGTACAGCCTTGATGGTATTGATCTTATTCGCGCCGGCATCCTTGAGGATAACGGTGAACTCGGTCTTTTCTTCAGCCGGAGCTGCTGCTGCCGCGCCGCCGCCTGCTGCCGGGGCTGCTGCAACTGCTGCCGCTGCCGAAACGCCAAGACGCTCCTCGAGCTTCTTGACCAGAGCCGAGGCCTCGAGAAGGCTGAGGCTAACGATTGATTCTTCCAACTGCTGGATGTCTGCCATGTTATTTCTCCATTCAAACTTTTATTGAAACTGAACTCTTGTGCTGCCGTTGCTGATTGCTTTCCGGGGCCCTACTCGGGCCTCGGTTGCCTATGCCTTCCAGGGTTTCCGTTGCGCCCAGACCAGCGCACCCGGGGAGACCAGGCGAAACTTGGTGTTACCCGCCGGCGCTTATCCTTCGACCGGGTCGGTGGTTGCGGCTTCGCCACCCTGCGATGCGGTGGAGTTTTCCGGTTGTGCGGCGCCCGAAGGCTGCTCGCCAGCCGCTGCTTCTTCGACATGTGCGGCTGCTTCTACTGCGGGAGCTTCGGCCTTTGCTTCGGCTGCAGGAGCTTCAGCCTTTGCTTCGGCTGCTGGCGCCTCGGCGACAGGTGCCGCCGGAGCCGGCTGCTGCGGCAGTACCGGCAAACTTGCCCTTCTCGACGCCCTGGTTGATGACGACGGCGAGATCGCGGCCGGTGGCGTTGATGACCGTGGCCAGACGCTGCGCGGGCGAGTGGATGAGGAAGAGGAGCTTCGAGAAGAGCTCTTCCTTGCCCGGCATGGTGGCCAGTTCGCCGATCTCGCGAACGTCGATGACCTTGCCGTCGACGATGCCCAGCTTGAAGGTGAACTCGGCGTTGTCCTTGACCCAGGTGGAGAGAGCCTTGGCGAGCGCGACCGGGTCGCCGGAGGTGTAGGCGACCGACGAGACGCCCTTGAGGCCCTTGAGCGCGTCTTCGATCTTGGTGCCTTCTGCGGCGCGTGCGGCCAGCTTGTTCTTGACGACGTGGTAGCTGCCGCCGGCGGCGCGAACGGTCTTGCGCAGCTCGAAGTCCTTCGCGGCGGTGAGGCCCTTGAAGGTGCCGATGATGGCGGAGGTCGAGTGCTCGAGCTCGGCTGCGAGCTTACCCACCTTCTCCGTCTTTGATGCTCTGGTCAATGCCATGACTGAATCCTCTTCGCTTTCGCTCCCCGCTCCTCGCTTACGCGGCCAGATGGGGTTTCATGCTAACTAAAAATTTATTAGGCCTTGCCTGCCAACTCGGCAGCGGCGTAGTCGAGCTGGATGCCGGGGCCCATCGTGGAGCTGAGCGTGACGCCCTTGATGTACTTGCCCTTGGCCGCCGACGGCTTGGCCTTGACGACGCTGGTAATGACCGTCATCGCGTTGTCGACCAGCTTCTGCGGGTCGAACGAGAGCTTGCCGACGGGAACGTGAACCAGCGCGGTCTTGTCGGTGCGGAACTCAACCTTACCGGCCTTGATCTCTTTGACCGCACCAGCGACGTCGGTGGTGACGGTGCCGGTCTTCGGGTTGGGCATCAGGCCCTTGGGTCCGAGCACCTTACCGAGACGGCCGACGGACTTCATCATGTCGGGGGTGGCGATCAGGGCGTCGAAGGCGGTCCAGTTTTCCTTCTGGATCTTTTCGACCAGCTCTTCGCCGCCGAAGAACTCAGCGCCGGCTGCCTGTGCGTCCTTCACCTTGTCGCCCGAGGCGATGACGGCGACGATCTTCGACTTGCCGAGGCCGTGCGGTAGGACGACGGTGCCGCGGACCATCTGGTCGGCGTGCTTGGGGTCGACGCCGAGACGCATGGTGAGATCGACGGTCTCGTCGAACTTCGCATACTTTGCTTTTTGCAGGAGTGGAACTGCGTCCACCAACAGATACGGGCGGGGCTCAACGAGCGCGCGCGCCTTCACCAGATTCTTAGAGAGCTTCCTTGCCATTTTCCCTCGTCTCCCACCCCTCTGGAGTTGATCTCTCCGGGCGTGGTTCTCGACTGGCCTCAACTGGGGGTTGAGACACTCTTATAAGTATGCCGGATCGGTACTTTTTCGTCAAATTGAAAGATTTAGGTGGACATCCGCCGCTTCGCGTGAATAAGCGTGGCGACGGCTTGAATCCCCATGTCGCTTGAGAGGTCTAAATGACAAATTATCTTCGATCCAAAACGGGAAACGACTTACGACTCGAGTTAGTTGGGCTACCTAGTAAAGGCTCGGCATCACTTCTAATTGCAGCCGCAACCGCATCACCTGTAAACGCCGAGATGTTGATTCGTGATTATCAGTTGTTTAGGACAGACGTCCAAACCGCTGTGGCGGACCTCATCATCAACCGCTCGATTTTCCGTGAGGCGACGACCGCCGAGGTTGAGGACTACCTGAAGATGTTCCCGTAGAATTCAGTCCCAAATCCTACCCATCACCAGCTCAAAGCCAGCCATCACGCCGCTGCCCTGAACCGACGTAGGATGCGTTAGAATTTCCGGCTGCTCGTGTGGGCGGTAGACAGAGACGGTCTTGTTCTCTGGATCGATCAGCCATCCGAGTTGAACTCCGTTCCCAATCCACTGCTCCATCTTCTGCTTGAGTTCGGCGAGACTGTCGTTTGGCGAACGCAGTTCGATGATGAAGTCCGGACAGATGGGAGCGAAGCGGGCCTGGTCTGCTTCGCTCAGCGCGTCCCAGCGGGTGCGCGCAACCCAGGCGGCATCGGCGGCGCGCACGGAACCGTCAGGAAGGGTGAACCCTCCATTTGAATCGACGGCGATGCCGCGACCGTCCTGCTCGGCCCATTCGTCGAGCAGTCTGGTGATACGGCTGTTCATACGGCTGGTCTTGATTCCTGCGGGCGTCATCACGAGAATCTCTCCATTGGCATCGCGTTCGACACGCAGAAAGTCGTTCGCCGCGCAGAACCGCATTAGTTCCTCGTCGCTCATCGGCTTCTCGGGCCGGAAGCGAAGCGGAAGCGGCATCTCTGCAAGGGCGAAGTTCATACCTCGTAGTGTACTAGACCCTCATTTCGCGAAGCCCTTAGCGTGGCCTCAGATTTGACATGATCGCCGTGCAAAAAATTATATCGCTATACGATATAATTGGAGATATGAAGAACGGGAACAAAGCGATTTCCTCCAAAACCAGGCTGCAGGTATTGGCGGAGTTTCGCCACCAGCTGCGGCTCTTTCTCCACTTCAGCGAGGCAGCGGCGGCGAAGTTCGATCTTCAGCCGCAGCAGCACCAGCTTCTGCTGCAGATTGCGGGACGGCCGGATGGAGCAGCCGCGACAGTGGGCTATGCCGCAGAGCGTCTGGGGCTGCGGCACAACAGCGTTGTGGAGCTGAGTATGCGATGCGAAGAGGCCGGACTGATTCGGCGCACACACGACGGCAATGACCGGCGTTGCGTGTTGCTGGAGCTGACAGCCAAAGGATTGAGGACGCTTGAGGCTCTTTCGCTCGATCATGCACGGGAGTTGAACGAGCTCGCTCCGCAATTGATACGGACCCTGACCGCGATCAAGACCGCGCATAACAGGACGGAAGAACGGGCAGTGGGAGTTCATCGTGCAATCTGAATCTTCAGCACTTCGGGACTTTACGGTCGACAGGCGAGTGTGGCTGCTGTCGAGCGTTGCTCTTGTGATTGGTATTGGCGCAACGTTTCTTGCGGTGGCTCTGCTTCGGCTGATCGCGATATCGACGAACCTTTTTTACTATCACCGGTTCAGTTCCGTCACGGTGAGTCCGGCAGGAAGTTCGCTCGGGCACTGGATGATTTTTGTTCCGGTGGTTGGCGGACTTCTGGTTGGGCTGATGGCTCGGTTCGGCTCCGACAAGATTCGCGGGCACGGTATTCCTGAGGCGATCGAGGCGATTTTGTTGAACCGCGCGCGCGTCGATCCGAAGATTGCGATCCTCAAGCCGATATCGGCGGCGATCGCGATCGGGTCGGGAGGTCCTTTCGGCGCGGAGGGTCCGATCATCATGACGGGCGGAGCCCTGGGCTCGCTGGTCGCGCAATGGATTCACTTGACGGACGCGGAACGAACTACCCTTCTGGTCGCTGGAGCTGCCGCGGGCATGTCGGCTACGTTCGCGACGCCGGTGGCTGCGATCCTGCTTGCTGTCGAGCTGCTGCTGTTCGAATGGAGGCCGCGGAGCCTGGTGCCGGTAGCGATCGCGAGCGCAACCGCGGGTATTCTGCGCGTTTATCTCCTTGGAGCGGGGCCGCTCTTTCCGATGCCGGTGATCGGCAATCTGCACAAGGTGCAATTTTCGGTCGGCGCGTTGTTCCTGGGTGCTCTGGTCGGCCTGATCGCAGCGGGCATGAGCCGCATGATGTATGCCTTCGAAGATCTGTTCGAACATCTCCACGTGCATTGGATGTGGTGGCCGGCGATTGGGGGACTTGGCATCGGTGTTGGAGGACTGTTCTTCCCGCGCGGCCTGGGTGTGGGATACGACAACATCGCCGAGCTGCTTCACGGCAACGCGCCGCTGGCGTTGATTATGGGTATCCTGATTGCGAAGTCTCTGATGTGGGCGTTTTCGCTTGGGTCGGGCACCTCGGGTGGCGTGCTTGCACCTCTTCTGATGATCGGCGGTGCTGTCGGCGCGCTTGCCGGGCATCTCACTCATGCTTCTTTGGAAGCGCAGGCTTTCTGGGCTTTGATCGGGATGGGCTCGATGCTGGCGGGATCTCTGGGGGTTCCGCTGACGGCGATTCTCTTCAGCCTGGAGGTAACGCACTGCCTCCCTGCACTGTTGCCGCTGACGATGGGTTGCATCTCTGCTTATCTTGTGACGGCTCTTTTGATGCCACGCTCCATCCTTACGGAAAAATTGAGTCGCCGTGGATACCATCTGACGCGGGAATACGGGGTTGACCCGCTCGAGCTTGTCATCGTCAGTGAGCTCATGTCGCCTGTTCCGCAGGTGGAGACTTTTGCCGACTCCGCCGCTCTGCCGGAGCTGTTTACCTATGCGGACGGCACCTGCCGCGGGGCGGCCGAATTGATGGCGACCGAGGGCGTTGCCAGCATCGCCGTCGTCGATCGGGCCACTCATCGCGTCAGTGGAACGCTTACTTTGCAAGACCTGCTTCGCGGGCGAAGTAAAGCGGTTGTGCGGGAGAGAGAACGGCTGCGTCTCTTCAACCATCCGAATGGCGCGGGCAGCGGGGAGCATAACTGATTGCTCCCGGCAGCTCCTTTCAGGCTGAAATGGGCTGCGGCCCGGCAGGATGAAATTCACAGGGGAGATTGACAAATCACCGCTTGACGGGGAAGAGGTATAGGCCTATGCTCAGTTTTGAAAGGCGAACAAATGGCGAAAATTTACGGCCCGTCGCTCTTCCCTATCGTCAACCAGCCGTTGACCGGCATTGCGCGAATGGCGGCCGCGGCCGAACACGCCGATGACGGCCACCTGATCGAGTTTAGGACGCTGGAGGTGCGCAGCATCCTGAATAAGTCCGTGTCGAAACGGCTGCGATGGCTAGCCTACAGCATCAACCCCTACCGGGGGTGTGAGTTCGGGTGCAAGTACTGTTATGCGAGGTACACGCATGAGTTCATGGCTCCGAAGACTGTTCCTGCCGAGGGAGAACCGGTGGATGCATTGGCTTCGGTTACCTCAAATTTTCGCGACCCGGTATCGTTCGAACGATTGATCTTTTTGAAGCAGAACGCGGCGTGGCTGCTGGAGCAGGAGTTGAAGAAGATCGATCCGAGGCTGGAGATTGCACTGGGAACGGCGACCGATCCGTATCAGCCGGTCGAGCGGCGCGCGCGGATTACACGCAGCCTGCTCGAGGTGTTTGCGCGGAAGGCTGGGTACAGGCTGGGGATTGTCACGAAATCGCGGCTGATCGAGCGCGACATCGATCTGCTTGTGGAGATCTCGCGGCGCAATACGCTGGTAGTGCATGTGACGATCACGACGCCCGATACAAAGCTGGCCCGGCTGCTGGAGCCGCGTGCTCCGCGGCCGGATCTTCGCTTTAAGGCGGTGAAGCGGCTGCGCGAGGCGGGGATCGTTGCCGGAATCTTCGGTTCTCCGTTGCTACCGGGAATTACCGACACCCAGGAGGCGCTGGACAGCCTGGCCCGGCGCGCCTCTGCAGTGGGGGCGAGCTTTTTTGCGGCGCATCCGCTGTTCCTCAAGCCGTGCTCACGTCCTACTTACCTGAGCTTCGTTCGTGAGCACTTCCCTTCTCTCCAGGCCGACTATGCCAAACGTTTTGCGAACGCGGATTTTGCCAGCAGAAGTTACAGCGCAAAGCTGGCGGAGATGGTCGGTTTAGCGTGCAGACGCTATGGGCTCCGGCAGCGATGGGGCGACGACGCTCTACTAACATCAAGCCAGCACGGTAGGCGGACGCCACCGCAGAGGGCTGTCGTTCCTAGCCAGGAAAGGCTGTTTGCTTAGAGGTCGAGAGGGGTGAAGGATGCGAACATATTGGACGCTTCGGGTAGCGTGGTTAGCGGGACGTAGTCGCAGGCCTCGCCGTAACGGGCCCAGAGGGCGAGTACAGCGGGGTTGGAGTGGGCGCGCTCCATGCCTCCAGCTGCCCACTCGAAGACCTCCACAATCGTGCCGTCTGTGGACTGGCAGGCGGTGACGGGACGGTCGGTCACCAGGCCCTCGGAACGAAGCAGGGGAACGTGCTCGCGGGCAAGCTGCAGCAGATCAGCTTCCTTGCCGGGTTTTGGCTTGTAAGCGACGATGACGATGGAGGAGCTGGAGTTGGTCTGCACGGTTAGCGCCCCTCCCTCAAGAGTGAAGACCAGGTCACCTTCGTCGCAGCCCATTCCAATGCAACGAGGACGCAGGGTGTTCGCTGGCACAGATACTACCAGCAATCACCGAATGCGTCCTTCGAGTTGCAATCAATGGAAATGCCTGATTAGGCGACGACTTCGATGCCCATGGAGCGGGCGGTGCCGCGGATGCGTCTTCGCGGCCGCTTCGACGGTGGTCGCGTTCATGTCCGGCATCTTCTGGGTGGCGATGGCGATGATCTGCTTCTCGGTGACCTTGCCCTTCTTCTCCTTGTTCGGAGTGCCGGAGCCCTTCTCGATGCCGGCGGCCTTCAGCAGCAGCACCGGCGCCGGAGGCGTCTTGGTGATGAAGCTGAAGGTGCGGTCGGCGTAGACGGTGATGACGACCGGGATGGTGAGTCCGGCCATGTCCGGGGTCCTTGGTGCGCTCGTTGAACTGCTTGCAGAACTCCATGATGTTGACCTGGGCCTGGCCGAGCGCGGGGCCGACCGGGCGGTGCCGGGGTGGCCTTGCCGGCCATGATCTGAAGCTTGACGTATCCAGTAATCTTCTTCGGTGCCATTGCGGTAAATCCTCTTTATTCTTCCAGCGGCGGCCTGAACTGATGTGCCTGCTGCTTAATATTTGCTTCTAAACTCTCGGCTGCCTGCTGCGGAGCGTTACTCGGCTTCGACCTTGTCGACCTTCGAGAACTCGATCTCGACCGGGGTGGAGCGGCCGAAGATGCTGACCATGACCTTCAGGGTCTGCTTGTCTTCGTTGACGTCGTCGACGGCGCCGGTGAAGTTGGCGAATGGGCCCTCGTTGATGCGGACCTGCTCGCCCTTGTCGAACTTGACCTTCATCGAAGGCTTGTCCTTGGCGGCGTCGGAGCGGAAGAGGATGGAGCTGACCTCCTGCTCGGAGAGCGCGACCGGGTTGTCGCCGGTGCCAAGGAAGCCGGTGACGCGCGGCGTGTTCTTGATGACGTGCCAGAGGTCGTTGTCGAGGTCCATCTCGACGAGGACGTAGCCGGGCAGGAAGACGCGGTCGATGGTGTACTTCTTGCCGTTGCGCAGCTCGGTGACCGGCTCGGTCGGGATCATGATGCGGCCGATCTGTTCTGCAGGCCGAAGGCCGTGATGCGGCTCTCGAGCGACTCGCGCACCTTACGCTCGAAGCCGGAGTAGGCGTGGATGATGTACCACTTGAAGTTTTCGTTGACCGGCGGGGCAAGCTGCTCCGTCGGGCTGCTCGCCTCGGGGTTCTGCTCTTCCGGATTCTGCTCTTCTGCCGCCATCGTTGTGCCTTTTTCGCGCATCGTTTGCTTCTCTCTACTGGCCTTAGCTGGAAATGCTCGGCTGTCTAGTGGTGCGTGGTCAGACGGTGCAACAGAGCTTCAATCGCCCGGCCGATGATGTTGTCCACCAGCCAGAAGTAGGCGGCGAAGATGAAGACGGTGACGAGGACGACGATCGTCGTCGACTGAACCTCGGCGCGCGACGGCGAGATCACCTTGCGCATCTCGCTGCGCACGTCCTTGAGGAACTCGGCAAGGCGAGCTGGCTGCGACTTCAACTGCTGCAATCCGGTGCTGGGTTGTTCGGTTACTGCTATTGTCTTGGCCATAGTGCTGCCTCAATCTTCGTGTTGCTTCGTGCTGATCTGTTCCCGGACTCGAAGAGGGACCCGGGCAAACTGGCGGGGGAGCTCGGATTCGAACCGAGAAGTTCGGTTTTGGAGACCGACAGTTTAACCGTTGAGCTTACTCCCCCAGGAGCTGTCGGCACTGAGGCTTTAGCGCCTTAGCCAACGGCTAAAGCCGGCTGAAGGCTGCCTTACTTCGTCTCTTTGTGATCCGTGTGCTTGCGGCAGGTGTTGCAGAACTTCGAGAACTCGAGGCGGCCGGTGGTCGTCTTCTTGTTCTTCGTGGTGGAGTAGTTCCGGTTCTTGCACTCCGGGCACTGCAGTGTGATGATCTCGCGCATTGGTTAAATCTCCTTCTAACGTGGCCAGCCACCTCGGCTGGCAAGCAGCGTCGTTGACACGCCGCGACACAGGGTAATGGCCCCTGCTACCAAATCCTGATTTTCTAACGGAAAGAGGAGCGGTCAGGCCACGCTCGTCCTCTTCTATTATCTATCAAAATCTGAATTCCGGAAAGCCGGAAGTCAGACTTTTGTTTTCAAGAAATTAGAGCGGCGAACCGAAGCTCGCCGCCCTTCATTCCGAATAACATTTCTTTACTTGATGATCTCGGAGATGGTTCCTGCGCCGACGGTGCGTCCGCCTTCGCGGATGGCGAAGCGCAGGCCCTTCTCCATGGCGACCGGGGTGTGCAGCGTGATCTCCAGCTGGATGTTGTCGCCCGGCATCACCATCTCGGTGCCCGCCGGCAGCTTCGCCGAACCGGTCACGTCGGTGGTGCGGAAGTAGAACTGCGGACGGTAGCCGTTGAAGAACGGTGTGTGACGGCCGCCTTCTTCCTTCGACAGCACGTAGACCTCGCCCTTGAAGTCGGTGTGCGGCGTGATCGAGCCGGGCTTGGCCAGACACCATGCCGCGCTCCACGTCTTCCTTCGCGATACCGCGCAGAAGAAGACCGGCGTTGTCGCCCGCCAGACCTTCGTCCAGCTGCTTCTTGAACATCTCGACGCCGGTGCACGACCGTCTTGCGGGTCTCGCGGAAGCCGACGATCTCGCAGTCCTCGCCAACCTTCACCTTGCCGCGCTCGATACGGCCCGTGACCACGGTGCCGCGACCCGAGATCGAGAAGATGTCTTCGATCGGCATCAGGAACGGCAGGTCGACCGCGCGCTCCGGCTGCGGAACGTACTTGTCCACCGCCTCCATCAGCTCGTCGATCTTGGCCTCCCACTTGGCTTCGCCGTTGAGCGCGCCCAGCGCAGAGCCGCGGATGATCGGGGTGTCGTCGCCGGGGTAGTCGTACTTCGACAGCAGCTCGCGGACTTCCATCTCGACCAGCTCGATCAGCTCTTCGTCCTCAACCGCATCGCACTTGTTCAGGAACACCACGATGTACGGAACGCCAACCTGGCGGGCCAGCAGCACGTGCTCCTTGGTCTGGGGCATCGGGCCGTCGGTCGCGGCAACCACGAGGATCGCGCCGTCCATCTGCGCGGCGCCGGTGATCATGTTCTTGATGTAGTCGGCGTGGCCGGGGCAGTCGACGTGCGCGTAGTGGCGGTTCGGCGTCTCGTACTCCACGTGCGAGGTCGCGATCGTGATGCCGCGCTCACGCTCTTCCGGCGCGTTGTCGATCGTGTCGAACGAACGGAACGTGTTCTTCGGGTTGTGCTTCGACAGCACCTTCGTGATCGCCGCCGTCAGCGTCGTCTTGCCGTGGTCAATGTGTCCGATCGTCCCAATGTTTACGTGCGGCTTTGACCGGTCAAACTTTTCCTTGCCCATGACTGCTCGTCTCCTCGTGTTGGCCGGCGCATTCGCCGGGTTCAGGTGAATACTTCAAACGAAAACTAAACTTTGCGGAACTAATTCCTGCGGAGCCCGAATTGGCTCAGTAGTACGCGTACAGCTTGAAAAACTTCTCCCGCAGCTCCGGTGCTACCTGCTCCAGGCTGGCGAGATAGAGCTCGCGGATCTGGCCCTGATCGCCGTTGCCGAGGCGGCTGTACTCCGCGGCCGTGTTGGCTCCGAGGTTGCCTTTGCCAAGGACATCTTCGAAGTCGCGGATGCGCAGCTTCGCGCGTTCCAGCGACTTCAGAAACTCTGCCACATGGCCTGAAGAAAAGGAGGTCTCGATTGCGCCCTTGACCGCGCCGAAGGTCTGCGGATCGGCGATCGGAAGTACGGGCTGCTCATACATAGTGCTCAACACACTCTCCTGCGATCTGTTGTTGCCGGATCGCGATGAAAATCTTGGAGCGGGAGACGGGAATCGAACCCGCGACCAACAGCTTGGAAGGCTGTGACTCTACCACTGAGTTACTCCCGCCCTACTGCATACAACCCAAAATCTGGAGCTGACGAAGAGGCTTGAACTCTCGACCTCTCCCTTACCAAGGGAGTGCTCTACCACTGAGCTACGCCAGCCTGAAAAACCCAACTTTACAATCCTACCGCGAACGCAGCCGTCCGAGTATGACGCGGAAGGCAAAAAATCCTAACAGGATCCACGTCAGCGACCGAAACTTGCCTGGCTCCATCGTCTGCCAGACTAAAACCGCCAGCACCCCAAGTACGGCCAGCGCAATTACCATCCGTCCGCTGCCGGCCGGGCTTAGATCCACAACACTCACCAGTTACTGCAACCTTCAACTATCAGCCTACGAAACTATGGTGCACAGGGGAGGATTCGAACCTCCGTAGCGCATAACGCGGCAGATTTACAGTCTGCTGCCATTAACCACTCGGCCACCTGTGCACATCCTGCCTGAACGTTCCAACGCGCAGCATCCATCTCAGCCCGTCAAGCCCGTCGTCGATTCAGATTGCGAATCGAGCGGGTACACCATCCTTGAAGGAATGACCGGAGGTCTGCACGCCAGAACGGCAAGAGCAGTACAACCAAATCCGTCTTTCTTTTCCTGCTGAGGGGAACTGGAGCTGGCGAAGGGACTTGAACCCCCGACCCTCTGATTACAAATCAGATGCTCTACCAGCTGAGCTACGCCAGCCCCCACAGCAATTTGCTCTCTGTAGCCCCACCCGCGTGACGCGCAGCAGTGCCCGCGCAGAGTGCGCCGCAGAGCTAACTTTAGCATAGCCATGCCACTCAGGCAATGGCTCACACCGGCTTCGGCGGCCCCGTCCAAATCGCAGCTATGCTAGCCTATCCACGACTCAAACCGGCCCATACTATGTCTCTTTGGAACATGTTGTTACGCTCTCTGCGATTCGCCCTCAGCATCTCCCTCTTTCCTCTGGTCGCCGTGGCACAACCGACGCATACGACAGAGGCGCCGCAAGCAGTCGACGGCCCGCTAACCCCGGCCAAAGCGCCGGCGATGAACAACGATTCTGTCCTGAAGATGGTGAAGGCGGGCCTGGGCGACGACCTCATCATCCAGACCATCAACACGCAGCCCGGCCAGTACGTTACGGATGCCGATTCGCTCGTCACGCTGAAGACCGCGGGCGTCTCCGACCGCGTCATCACAGCGATGATCAACAAGAGCCGCCGCCAGCTCACGAATGTACCGGAGAAGCCGGTCGAACTGTCGGACGTCAACGAGATCGGCGTCTACTACAAAGATCACACGGGAAAATGGATCGCGATTGAGCCGGAGATCGTTCACATCAAGTCCGGCGGCTTCATCAAGTCGACCGTCACCCACGGCATCATCAAGCCAGACCATAACGGCCATCTCAACGGTCGCGAGTCGAAGCTTGCGCTGCAATGCCCCATCGAAGTTCTGATCTATATGCCGGAGGGTGTATCCGTAAATGAGTACGAATTCCTCCGTTTTCGCATCAACTCCGACAACCGCGAGTTCCGCGTTCTCACCGGCGGAGTCATTCACTCGACCGGCGGCGCCGACCGCGACGAAGTGAAGTTCAATCCGGTCAAAACCGCGCCGCACACCTACCAGTTCACCGTCGACAAGAACACCGGTGGCGGGGAATACGGCATCCTGCCGCCGGGTACCGGCAACGTGACCAACGGCGGCAAAATCTACACGTTCGCCATCGTTGAATAGAGACGCAACCTGAGGCCCGGCGCGAAAGTCTGCGCCGGAAGCCTGAAGATCAGGCCGAAAGATGGTCTATGCTGGATAGCGACGACGTGGAAGTCGCGCCGCTTCGCAACAACTATGCTGACACCTTGCCTCACCGGCCATGTCCTCGATTCAGACGCGGATGCAGATCCTAAATGCGGTTCCAGATGCGTAGACGCACCCGCTACTCGCTGCTGCTGATGCTGGCGCTGATGGTTGCGCTGGTGGTTGTGCTGGTCCTGCGAAAGGCCGCTCCCCCTGAGGCCGCGCGGTTGCTGCCGGAGTCGGACGCGATCGTCTACGCCAACCTGAAGCCGCTGCGTCTGGCGACCCACTTCGACCGCACGCAGGTGACCCGCAGTCCCGACTACCAACACTTCATCAACGCCACAGGCATCGTGCCGGAACGCGATCTTGACTCCGTCGCCTTCGCGCTGCACCGCATGGACGACCCCAACGGGCCAAATGGGCCAGTGGGTTACTCCGAGGTGTTTGAAGGGCGTTTCGATGGACAACGCCTTGCGCGTTACCTGGCTACGATCGCTACGGCGAAAGAGGACTATGCGGGCCACGACATCTTCACCATCCTCGTCGGCGAGGGGAAGGAGGCGCGGCCGTTCCGGATTGCACAGCTGGAATACGACACCATCGCCGCGTCCAACATGCCGACACCGGAGCAGATTCACTCCATTCTGGACCGGCACCGGTCCGCGGCGTCGCCGTTTTCGGGCTCGTCGCTGCTGTCGTCGCGATATCGCGATGTGCCCGCGTTCTCAAGCGCATGGGCGATCGGTCATATCGGCCTTCCCTTATCCGACCGCGGCTACATTAGCATCCTGGGCCTGAGGCTACCGCTGCCTGAGGACACGACCTTCATTGCGAGCCTGCGCTTTCTTGGAGCGCTGCATTTGCGCATCGAGCAGGTCGCTCCATCCGACGCTGAAGCGTCGCGCGCGGTTGAGACCTTGACAACGTTGCTCGTAGTTCTGAAGTCTGTGGAGCAGACACAGATGCAGATGCATCCGAACACGCCTTCCGATGCGGAGATTCGCGAGCTGATGAATTCGGCCAAGATTGAGCAGCACAAGGATCGAGCTGTGATGACCGCGAGCATCCCTCTCGATCTGGTCAAGAGGATAACAACGCCCTCCTCCGAGGGAAGACCATGACTGACCCTGCCTCGCCGGTGTCCACGAAAATCATTCTGGTTCGTCATGGTCAAAGCGTTACCAACGCAGGCGGCAAAGCCGCAGATCAGGTCAGCAATCCACTAACGGAGCTCGGCCGCGCACAATCAAGGGAGTTCGCCGACCGCTTGGACTGCAAGCCGACACTCTTCATAACGTCGCCTTTCCTGCGCGCGCAGCAGACGTCTGAACCTCTGCGGCAGCGGTTCCCCGATGTTCCCGTCGAGGAATGGCCGATCCAGGAGTTCAGCTTTCTCAATCCTGTGCTTCATAAGGGTACAAGTGAGGCGGATCGCCAGCCCCACGTCCTTTGCCTACTGGCAGCGAGAGGATCCCGCCTATATCGACGGCGCGGAGGCTGAGTCCTTCACTTTATTTCTCGATCGCGCACGCGACGCGATTCGGTCGGCTCGCAGTCAGAGACCCGGGCGGCTGCATCGTTGTCTTTACGCACGGATTTTTTATGCAGGC
Organism: uncultured Acidobacteriaceae bacterium; assembly: GCA_963838555.1. GTDB lineage: Bacteria > Acidobacteriota > Terriglobia > Terriglobales > Acidobacteriaceae > Edaphobacter. The sequence goes on from CAWIRK010000006.1 coordinate 196,807, forward strand.
GATCCGGCTGGTGCTGCTCTTCCCCAACGCCACGGACGCCGAGCTGATGGCAAACTTTCAACGGTTTCATCTCCTCAATCTCATCCAAAACATCGGTTCACTCGAATTGGAAGTTCGTGACGGTAAAATTCAGTTGATCGGGCTCGCGCATCAGACAGACTTCACACTTCAAGGAGCAAAATCCCATGCTTAGATGACCACCTCTGTGGTTCGAGCGCTGATGCTGACGTTCGCGGCCTCGGCGCTGCCAGCCGGCCTCTTCGCGCAGTCGACCCCCGTTATCACCGGGCCAGCCGCCTTTACCGACTACACGCAGGAGCATCCCGGCGTTCGCCGCAAGCTCACGCTGGCTGACCTGCCGGAGCCGAAGCCGGATGAGTCGGTCGACAACGGGCCTAGCGTTGTTCCGCGGCCGGAAGGTGCGTGGCCGATCGCCCCCAAGGGCTTCAAGGTGGAGATGTACGCGCAGGGCTTCCGCGAGCCGCGGCTGATGCGCACCGCACCCAACGGCGACATCTTTCTCGCAGACTCGCATGGGGACAAGATTATGGTTCTGCGCGGCGTTGGCCCCGACGGCAAGGCGCAGACGGTCTCGACCTTCGCCTCCGGCCTGAACCTTCCTTTCGGTATTGCCTTCTATCCCAGCGGTCCGAACCCCAAGTGGATTTACGTGGGAAACACCGACTCGGTTGTTCGCTTTCCTTACAAGTCAGGCGACCTGGTCGCGACCGGCGCACCCGAGAAGATCGTTCCCCAGCTTCCCGGCTTCGCTCAGCTTCGCGGCGGCGGCCACTGGACCCGCGACATCGTCTTCACTCCGGACGGCTCGAAGATGCTCGTCTCCGTCGGCTCTGCCTCTAACGCGGACGATCCCGGACACGCACCCCAACGAGTTTCACCGCGCGGACGTGCTCGAGTTCACTCCGGAGGGAAAGTTTCTGAAGGTGTACGCCAGCGGCATTCGCAACTGTGTCGGCGAGACGATCAATCCAACCACGGGCCAGCTCTGGTGCTCGACCAACGAGCGCGACCGCCTAGGCGACAACCTCGTCCCCGACTACATCACCAGCGTGAAGGAAGATGGCTTCTACGGTTGGCCGTGGTATTACATGGGCGATCATCCAGGATCCGCGCCTCATGGGAACGCATCCGGAGTTGAAGAACAAAGTCATCACTGCCGGACGTTATCCTGCAGCCGCACTTTGCGTCTCTCGAGATGCTTTTTTACACCGGCAAGCAGTTCCCCGCCGATTACAGCGGCGACGCCTTCGCAGCTGAGCATGGGTCGTGGAACCGCGCCCACCGCTCCGGCTATGAGGTCATCCGCATTCCCATGCGTAATGGTCACGCGACGGGAGAGTACGAGGATTTTCTCACGGGCTTCGTCACCTCGGACGGCAAGGTGTGGGGCCGGCCTGTCGGAGTTACCCTGGGCCAGGATGGGTCGCTGTTCGTCACCGATGATGGAACGAAGACGGTCTGGCACGTCATCTACACCGGAAAGTAATCGCCCTGAAGAAAGAGTGGCCGATAGTCTCGGCCACTCTTTGTTTTGTCCAATCGCGCGTTCAGCTTGGCTCAGATTGCAGGTTCCATCGCATAGTCCAGCGCTGAGGCCGTGCCGCGCATGGGGGCGGAAACCGCCGGGCGGTTCCCGTTGGAGGCCCAGCAGACCAACGCATCGAGGCACTCCCCATCGAGTTGATGTGGAGCAAACTTCGTCATGATCGATAGCGTGTCCTGCAGTTTTAATTCCGGCGCGATACGGGCGGTCCTCGGTCAACGCTCCAAACACGTCGGCGACAGCGATGACTCGGGACTCCCGAGAAAGATCGCGCGCCGTCAGCCTGTCGGGATAGCCCGATCCGTCCAGCTTTTCATGATGCTCGCCCGCGATGACGGCCATCTCGCGGAAGGAGCGGACGCGCTCGAGAATCAGACGCGTAATCCTGGGATGCTGATGGACCGCCCTCCACTCGCTGGCGCATCAACACGGATCGTTTATCGAGAATGGTGTTGGAGACGCTGAGCTTTCCGATGTCATGCAGCAGAGCGGCGCGACGCACCAGCTGCACGCGGTTCGCAGGCAGTCCCATCGTCTCGGCAATTCCGAGCGCCGCATCCGCAACGCCCATGGAATGACGGAAGGTGAAGTGGGACTTGGCATCGACGACGTCGGCAAAGGCCTCGCAGATCTGATCGACCTGTCCCGGCTCGAATTTGTGGTCCTGTGCCGGCATCGAGATCGAGAACCGCCTGTCGCGTGTCCTCCTCCCGGTCGCCGGGAGAACAGTTTGCCCATAGCGTGCCGCCCCTGTGCAGCGAGAGCGCAATGCGGACGAGCTGGGGATCGAACCACGTTCCACTGCGCTCCTCGAGCGTGTCGATGGCGTTCTGCGTGCCGCGGCCGGCGGAGAAGATATCGAGATGCTGCGCCACGGCACAGATGCGGGCCAGCAGCGGAATCTGCTCCCCTTTCATGCTGTCCGGATAGCCGCTGCCGTCCCAGTGCTCGTCCAGACTGCGCACAGCCTCGGCGGCGAACTCGCCCATGCCGAGTTTGGTGATGATATCGGCGCCGCGGTCGCTGCGAAGGCTGACCATCTCGTGATTATTTTTGTGTTGCGTCAGTCCGATATGAAGGATTCTTGCAACCTTCGCTGCGTTACTCGCGTTCGGAAGAACATTCTTCCAAAGCAATTTGAGTGAGGAAAATTTCGGCTTATGCGGCTTGGTCCAGTCTTCGAATCGGACGCCGGCCTTCATGGCGCGGTCGTCTCCACCGACGATCTGGCACAGCCGGGCTGGCATTGCTGCTGCAGCCAATGTCTTCAAGAGCAGCGCGAAGTAGAGGCCGCTGGTCTGGTCGGACGGAAGCCTGGCCTCCGCGGCGATGCGCATACCCATCAGACAGCTGCGCAGAGCATGCCCGTGCACCGCCCCTTCGGTAAGGTCCAACGCGTAGGAGAGCGCTGAGATAATCTCCGACAACGAGATGGATCCATCGACGTCCCGCGCGCTGCGTCGAAAAGAGGCTGAAGTCTGAACCATGCAGATTCCTTCCCGTCCCAAGCAAGATGAATAACCCTCGTGATTGCAGGGCTGGACGCCAGCGTACGTGCGCGCCCCGAGCTACTCCACGGTGACTATATCGGCCGACAGGTCGGTCGGATATGACCGTAAAGGTGCACGAAAGTAATGGAAAATGTTTGTTTTCAGTGCGATCGGAGGGGTCTTCGGGCATTCAGTTGCCCGCAGCATCGGCGGCGGACGCCGGGCGACCGGAAAGACAGGCTTTCACACAAAGGAGATCCGGATCATCATTCGTTCATTGAGTCGCGAAGGTCGATGAGGGTTTTGTCACTGTTGCTGAGACGAATGAGTCCCCGACGGGGATATTCGATCTCAAGTGTGGCATAGATAGTCAAGGTGACCGCTGCGGCGAGGGCAAACATGTGGAACCAGCTTCGGCCGCGAACCGCGATGCTGTAGCCGCCGAGAAACGCCGCGCCGCCGCTGAAAACGAAGAGCAGCAGGAAGACAACGTCAGGGGGATGCAAGTTGAAGGTGTTCCTCCGGGTGTGGGTAATGTCGATCATGGTGTTGAGGGCCGGGAGGAGTAGCTTTGTGGCGTCGGCGCTTGCTCCAGGGGCAGCCGCGGCGGCCACGGACTGTTTCCAGATCTCGCGCTGCATATGCTCTGAAGCCGGGGAGACCTCCTCCGAGACCGCGTCGTAGAGGTGGAGGCGCGAGTTGGTGTAGTCGCGGAAAAGTTGGCGGAGTGCGGGTTGCGCGACCGGAGGCAATAGATCCAGCCGGAGGTAGGCGACATCGATGGCGTTGGTCTCTTCGACTATAAGCTCCCGATGACGGTCGTAACGCTCGACCGCGCCGGAAAAGGTAAACGCCAGCAACAACCCAAAGAGCGCGAAGATTGCACTTTCAATCGCAGTGCTCTCCTGCGGCGCCTTGTGTCTGATGCGAAAGCGGCGACCAAGCTCGATCAGGATGAGCATGAGCGGTAGCACAAAGAAGGCGCTGATTGGATTGAAGGTCATAAGGGTAGAGCCACGATAACAAAGTTAAGCTGATCTAGCCCTCTATCGGCATAAAAAAACGGCAGCGTTGACTTGTCAGGTCAACCTGCCGTTTTCAATCTCGAGAAAAGCTATTCGCCCTTTTTCGGCCCTACTTCGCTACCCATTCCGAGGTCCGCCAGCGTGGTCCGCAGATACTTGTGCGGATTGACCGGCGTATTGCGAATGCGGACCTCGTAATGGAGGTGCGAGCCTGTGGTGCGACCGCTGTGCCCGACGTAGCCGATCACCTGGCCGCGAACCACCGTCTGGCCTGCAATGACAGCAAAGCCGGACATGTGTCCATAGACCGTCTCAACTCCATGGCCATGGTCGATCACCACCTCGCGGCCGTAGCCGCTGGACATCTGGGCCTCCTGCACGATGCCGTCGCCCGTAGCGCGAATAGGAACGCCGTTGGGTGCGGAGATATCGATGCCTGTGTGGAACTCGCCTTCGCCGTTCCCCAGAATCGGGTCTTCGCGTTGGCCGAAGCTGCTGGTGATTGGTCCCATAATGGGCCAGAGTGTCGGAATAAAGGACGCTGTCTCCGAACTTCCGAAACCTGTTCCGAACAGATCGGTTGCCGAACGGGACCCTGGACCGCCGAGATTCGAGAGGGGACGCATCACAGCGCCGCTCATAGCCGAGTTCCGCAATGCATAAAAGGCATCCACAGACTTGTAATAGGCCGCTTCGGAGAGGTCCGTGGTACCCGCCAGGGGGGCGGAAGCGACGGTTTCGGCGATCCCTGCGGACTTGCCGTGATGTTTGTCGGTGAGGTTGCCCACGGGAGCCGTCGCCAGCTTGCTCGCCGTCAAACCATACAACGCGGAGACCTCGCTCGCCAGGGAGCCGAGCGAAGCCGCTTGAATGTCTTTTTCATGCGCGGCCTTCTCGAGGTGCGCGTAGTCCTTCTGCAGTGAGTTGTGGTCTTGCCGAAGCTGGTTGAAGCGAGCCGTCTTGATCAGCATTCGGGAGTACGACCCGGCCAATCCGGTAATGGTAAACATGCCGATGGCTGCGGCGGTTACGAAAAGATATGCGTAATGTAGGGGAACCGGAACCTTATTCAGGTCGCCGTCTTCGTCGCGGCTGACGAACATGATGTAATAGCGCTTCTTAAGCTTCAAGCAGAGACCCTGGCCCAGAATTTGTCCGCGAAGCAACGCGCGGCTCGGAGAGGTCTGCAATCGGTGAAATGGAACCAGGCAAATGAAGTTCACCAATCGTCATATCAAAATTGCAGTCTCTCGTGAGCGTCCTCTGTGAGGGTAACAAACCGGGTACCCTCGTGCAACAGACTGTCACTAACGGGTCACCGTGTAACTACCACAAAAGTGCCACGTCGGCGTACCGTTTATGCTCCTTTATAAGATGACAAGACCGCCGAAACAGTTGGGGGAGCAGGGCCTGATTGAGCAAATTCGCCGCGATTTCTCCGGCGGCAGCAAGGCGATAACGCTAGGTATCGGCGATGATTGCGCGATTCTGCGTCCGCCTGCAGGGTGTGAAGTGCTTGTCACCACCGACTTTACGTTAGAGGGCCGGCATTTCCGCCGGGATCGGCATCCCCCGGAATCCGTTGGCCACCGGTGCCTGGCTCGCGGACTGAGCGATCTTGCCGCGATGGGGGCAACACCGCTCGCAGCCTTCCTGTCTCTTGCGCTGCCGGGACCCATGCTTGCAGAATCGGCAGGCCGTGATTGGATTGCACGTTTCTTCAGTGGACTGCGCGCACTGGGCGAAATGCACCGCGTGCCGCTTGCCGGCGGCGACACCTCCGAATCGCCGGGCGGAAAAAACGGCTTCATTCTTGCTGACATTGTGCTGGTCGGCGCCGCACCGAAGGGCGAGGCGCTGCGTCGTTCAGGAGGAGTGGCCGGCGATGCGCTGTATGTAACGGGACATCTGGGCGGTGCGGCCGCGGAACTGGCGGCAATCCTTAAGCGGCAAAGACGCACCCTCAAAGTGGCAACGACAGAGGGCCGCCCGCACATGTTCCCTGAGCCGCGCCTGGATGTAGGCGAGTCTTTGTTGCGCAGAAAACTCGCGACCGCATGTATCGATATCAGCGATGGCCTCTCGACAGACCTCGCCCATCTCTGCCGCGCATCCCGCGTGTGCGTAGAGATCGAACAGGCAGCGCTCCCGATCCATCCACTCGCACGCAAACTCGGGGCAGCCGCTGCGCTAGAGGCAGCGTTGCATGGCGGGGAGGACTACGAGTTGTTGTTTGCAGCACCACCTTCGGTCTCGATTCCGTCGTCTCTCGCCGGAGTACCGATCACACGCATTGGAAGCCTCAAAAAACAGCGTTCCGGGCAACCGCTGATGACTATGCTCGCGCCGGACGGCAGGCGCGTGGAGTTGCAGGCGCGGGGCTGGGAACACTTTTCGGGATCTGCGATGAGCCGGAAGAAGAGGTCGCACTGACCCTGCTACCATCAATCGATTCGGCACTAAAGCCGGGCTGCCAAAACCTATGCGCGACGCTACAAAAATCATTCGGTCAACGCTCACTCGATCTGCCCCCGGCGAACCGCTGCACTCCGGCCCTGTATTCGCCGCGCCGTACCATACGCCGGGCGATCCAGCGGACACGCCCTACACCTATGCCAGATCGCATAATCCGACCTGGACATCGCTTGAAAAGGCGATCGGACAGATGGAGTCAGGGGAAGATTATCGAGCGAGCGCGCTGGTTTTTGCCTCCGGCATGGCAGCCTGCGCCGCGGTCTTTGGAGCCGTACTGCGACCGGGAGATGTCGTCGTTCTGCCCTCTAACGCCTACTACACAGCGCGTGTTCTAGTGCAGGAATACTTCACCAAGATGGGCGTTGTGCTGCGTATGGCTCCCACTGCAGACAACGCGCAGGCAGACCTGCTGGACGGAGCGCGGCTGCTGTGGCTTGAGTCGCCGAGCAATCCAGGGATGGAGATCTGCGACATCGCGATGCTGAGTGAGGCGGCTCATCGCGCGGGCGCGTTGGTCGCGGTCGATAACACGACGCCAACGCCGATGGGGCAGCTTCCACTGGCGCTGGGCGCGGATTTTTCTGTCGCGTCGGATACAAAAGCGATGACCGGGCACAGCGATCTTCTGCTCGGCCATGTGGCAGTGCGCGACATGGAGCTGCGCGCGCAGATCGATCAATGGCGAACGCTGACAGGAGCGGCCCTGGGGCCGATGGAGGCATGGCTGGCACTGCGTTCGATCGCTACGCTGCCCTTGCGGCTCGAACGCTCCTGCGAGAACGCCCAGCGCATCGCGGAGTTCCTCGCCACCCGCGATGAGGTCGTCAGCGTGCTGTATCCGGGATTGCCTAATCATCCGGGGCATGCGATTGCCAAAAAGCAGATGCGCTACTTCGGGCCAGTGTTGAGCTTCATGCTGCGCGACAAATCAGCCGCCGAAACATTCCTTGCGAAATCGAAGCTGTTGACCGATGCGACCAGCTTCGGCGGCGTAACAACAACTGCAGAACGCCGCGCACGATGGGGCGGGGATGCGATCGCAGAAGGATTCATCCGCATGAGCGCCGGATGCGAGGCGATCGAAGACCTGATCGAAGATATCGCGCAAGCGCTGGACGCTGCGGGACCATGATCCATCCGCCTTTTTGGTTGACCCCGAATCTCGCAATCATCATCCGGCCTTACGGCGACGTACCACTCGATGACCACATGCGTGCCTTTCGCGCAGCCGGGATCGATATCGTCGTATCGATGTTGCAGCAAGCCGAGGCCCGCAGTCTAGGCCTCGAAGATGAGGCGGCCTCCGCAAATCGTGCCGGACTTCTCTTTGAAAACTTCCCCATCCCCGACACGGACGTCCCGCCAAGCCCTCTGCGATTCATCGACTTTCTCGAGCGGCTCGAAAACCACATCGCTGCGGGAAATAAAATTGCAATTCACTGTCGCGGCTCCATTGGCCGGGCACCCCTCACGGCCGCGAGCCTTCTCATCCGCTCCGGAATAACACCCACCGAAGCGTGGTCGCAGATCTCCACAGTCCGCGAATGCCCGGTCCCCGATACCACACACCAACGCACGTGGGTCGATACTCACATCAAACCGAAACCATGACCACCGCGCACGAATTCCCGCACACCTGGACCGCCGAGATCCTCAAAGCTCCCCCGCTCATCGCACCTGCGCGGCAGTTCACTTATCCGCAGCAGATCGCCGGAGAAGAGGATGCGCTGGCGCGCGGCGCGCTGCAGTTGATGGTTCGCCCCGCGCGCGGCGGGACGTTTCTCGCGACGTGCGCGCTCGGGTTTACCGATCCGGCGATGCCGACTGGCGTGTTCGCCTGCCCCAATGCCGTACGAGATGTGCGCGGTCGCGGGTGGCTATGCGTATGTCATTGACACGGCACACCCGGAGCGTTCGCACCCACATCCCATTGAAGCCGGTGGTCGAGGTGCGACCTCTGGTGGAGCAGAGGCTGCTGCTGTTCGTTGGCTTCCATTCGATGGTGGCGTGGGGACAGAATGGCCTTGCGTGGGAGACGGCGCGGCTGAGCTGGGAGGGAGTTCGCATCACCAGGCATCGATGGCGACGTGCTGCACGGCATGGGGTGGAATCTGATGTCGGACCGCGAGGTGGCGTTTACGGTCGATCTGCTGACGGGGCAGCATCAGGGTGGGGCTTTGCTCAGCCGCCGGGAAGCCAAAAAAACTGAGAGCGGCATCGCCCTGTTTCAGCAGGCGAGTATGTTCGAGCGCACCGTAGCGCGTGGCCAGTTTCGCTTTGCTGCTGTGTTCGGCAATGACGAGGGCGTGCGGAGCGAGAATCGCCCGGCCGCGGACGCTGCCGAGAAAATTAAGCGTGCCTGAGTATTCGTCCTCAGCCTCGTAGGGCGGATCGAGAAAGACGATGTCGATCGGCTGCGTCAGTTTGCCGAGCCGTTGCAGCATTGCTCCGATGCCACGGTCTTCGAGGGTGAAGCCGCGGCTGATCTTCAGCGCGGAAAGATTTGCCGAAGAGCGGCCAGCGCAGGTTCGGCGTTTTCCGCAAACCACACGTGCGCAGCGCCGCGGCTCAGCGCTTCGATGCCAACGGCTCCGGTGCCGGCGTAGAGATCGACGAAGCGGCAGCCCTCGAGTCGCGGCGCAAGGATATTGAAGAGGGTCTCGCGCAGACGGTCGCTGGTGGGACGGGTCTGCGTGCCGCGCGGGGCGGAGAGCTGACGGGAGCGGAAGGTACCGGCGATGACGCGCATCGTAATCATGGTAAGCTGCGGCGCTAAGCATGGTATGCCGCCGGCAATCTGAGCGGCGGGACCGTAGCGCATACAATGGTAGATATGCGTGGGTGGTCTTTTCCGATCGGCAGATTTCTCGGCGTGGATGTTCGCATCCATACCTTCTTCCTGCTGCTCCTGGGGCTGTCGATCAGCTATGCCTCCGTGACGGGGGCGACGGGCCTGCGCGGGTTCGGGCTGTGGATGCTGCTTTGCTGCTCGCCGTTGTCGTGCGCGAGGTGGCGCGTGCGGTGGGCGCCGCGTGGTATGGGCTGGACTTGCGCAGCATGCTTCTGCTGCCTACTGGCGGCCTGATGAGCTATGCGACTCCGGAGGCGAACGGAAAAGGCAGAGACTCCGGAGATGCAGAAGCGCATGGCCGTGATCGGGCCGATTGCGAATATCGGGTTTGGGTTGCTGCTGGCTGCGATGGCCTTGACGGTCTCGCCCGAGGTCAACCTGTTTGAACGGCCCTGGATGTCGCCGTCTCACCTGCTTCGGGCTGCGGTGTGGGTGAATCTTCTTCTTGGAGCGGTGAATCTGCTGCCGGCCTCGCCGCTGGATGGCGGACGTGTGTTTCGCGGTGAGTTTGCGAAGACAAAGGGTGGAATCAAGGGCTCGCGGGCAGCAACCGGACTGGGTCAGGCGATTGCGTTCGGGCTGATGATCGTCGGCTTTCTGATGCCGAATATGTGGCTGATTATGATCGGCGGATTTGTGTTGATCGGCGCGCACATGGAGGACCAGGGCCTGCTGCTGCAGACCGATGTAGACGCCGTACGGATGCGCGACGTGATGCTGACGCAGTTCAGCATGCTCTCCGCCTCGGACACGCTGGAGGATGCGCTGCAGCGGTCGGTCCACACGCTGCAGGATGTGTTCCCGGTGGTGCGCGGAGCAAATCTGGTGGGTGCGGTGTCGCGGCAGAGCATTGTGGAGGCGCTGCATGCCGACGGCAACGGCTATGTGCAGGGCGTGATGACGCGGTCGTTCCAGACGGCGCAGCCCGACGACTCGCTGGTGAAGACGCTGCGGCGCATCATGGCAGGCAAGGGCGCTCAGATGGTGCCGGTGCTCGAAGGCGACCGCATCGTGGGGATTATTACGCCGCAGAATCTGGCGCACTCGATGGGGCTATTGAATCAGCGCCGCAAGATGCGGCCGCAGGAATAAATGTCCGGCGATCACGAAAAGAGTTCGGACAAGCCGCTTGCGCCGGGGCTGTATCTGGTGGCCACGCCGATCGGAAACCTGGAAGACATCACCCTGCGAGCCCTGCGTGTGCTTCGCAGTGTCGACCGGATCGCCTGCGAGGACACGCGGCAGACGCAGAAGCTGCTGAATCACTTCGACATTCGCACGCCGACCGTGAGCTATCACATGCACAATGAGGCGCTCGCGCGCGAAGAGCTTACGGCCGAGCTGAAGTCGGGCGGTCGAATCGCCGTCGTCAGCGACGCCGGCACGCCGGGAATCGCCGACCCGGGCGGGCAGATTGCCGCCGCGGCCATTGCTGCGGGGATGCCGGTCTTCCCGGTTCCGGGCGCGAATGCGGCGATCAGCGCGTTGATTGCGAGTGGGCCTTCCGACGGAGCGATTCACGTTTCACGGCTTTCTTCCGGCCAAGGCGGGCCAGCGGAAGACGGCGCTCGAGGAGCTGCTCAAGGGCGACGGTGACGCATGTTTTCTACGAGGCACCGCACCGCATCCTGGACACCCTCGCGGATGTTGAGGCGGTCTTCGGGGCTTCGCAGCACGTGGTCATCGCGCGCGAGCTGACCAAGCTGCATGAGGAGTTTCTGCGAGGTGCGGTGGCGGAGCTGCGAGGCGCAACTTGCTGCGCGGGCGAGTGTTCGCGGAGAGATGGTGCTGATGTTCGGCGCCGTCTCCAGTCTGAGGCTCTTCCGAAACGAGAGCGAGCCTTGCCGTCGAGGTCGCGGCTCTGATGAAGGCAGACGGAATCGGCGAGATGGATGCGCTGAAGCGTGTCGCCCGGGAGCGCGGCATTGGCAAGAGCGAGGCCTATCGGGAGTTGCAGCGCGAGCAGAATCGGCTCCGCTGAGCGGCTCGCTGCCGTGCTTCCTCATGCAAATCTCAATGATTCCAGCCCCTCGGCTACTCCCGTCCTTCGACGCGGTCGTAGTTGTAGACGTCGCTGGTCGTCCCCAGCGCCTCGTTGTAGAGGCTGGTAGCGCCGATCGCTTCATTCAGCTCTTCGGTGAACTCGTGGATGGCGCGGAGGTGGTCGGCAGTGGCGGGAATCTCCAACTTGCTGGTCTTGAGGAACTTCTGGTAGCCGCGGTCCAGCAGGCGCGCGATCTCGCCGTTCAGCAGCCAGCCGGGGCGGGCCAGTATCTCGACCGTGCCGTCCGGAGCAGCGGCAATCTCCGCCGCGCAGCCGTATTTCCTTACCTGAACGGCGTTGGGGGTGCGCTTTGCACCTTCTTGCGCAGGGGCAACATCGAATCTTTGACTGCCGAGCAGGGCGAGAACGTCGTTGAAGCTGCGGGGTGGGGTCTTCTTTGCCATAAGTGCCATACGTTAGACTTGATTAACTGTCGCACATCCGCCGACGTCCTTCAATCGGAGTGGCCGCGAAGCGATACCAACGAAGACGGAAGCTACATGATCACCACTGCCAAACCGCTCGGAACCACCATCCTCGAACGCATCGGAAACACGCCGCTGGTGCGGCTGGAGCGCGCTGACCGACCATCTGCCGGGAATCCAGATTCTGGGCAAGGCGGAGTGGGCGAATCCCGGCGGATCGGTGAAGGACCGCGCGGCGTCGTCCATTGTGCCGGACGCGCAACGCCGTGGGCTGCTGAGTCGATAGCAGCCGCGGCCTGCTGGATGCGACCAGCGGCAATACCGGCATCGCCTACGCCATGCTGGGCGCGGCGATGGGCTTTCCGGTGACGCTGTGCATGCCGTCGAATGTGTCGGACGGAGCGCAAGCAATACCTCGAGGCCTATGGTGCGGAGATCGTGTGGACGAATCCGGCGGATGGCTCGGATGGAGCGATTCGCAAGGCGCGGGAGATGATTGCGGCAGAGCCGGAGCGCTACTTCTACGCCGATCAGTATTCGAACGACGAAAACTGGCGCGCGCACTACCGGACCACCGGCAACGAGATCTGGGAGCAGACCGAGGGGCAGGTGACGCACTTCGTCGCGGCGCTGGGGACCAGCGGGAACCTTTATGGGGACGACGCGTCGGTTGAAGGAGCTGAACCCGAAGATCCAGTGCATCTCGATGCAGCCGGACTCGCCGTTCAACGGGCTCGAAGGGTTGAAGCACATGGCGACGGCGATTGTGCCGAAGATCTACGACCCGGACCTCGCCGACCGGAATATCGAGATGGCGACCGAGCGCGCCTACGCCATGGCGAAGCATCTGGGACGCAACCAGGGCGTGCTGGTGGGCGTCTCTGCCGCAGCCGCGACTGCCGCCGCGCTGCAGATTGCCGAAGAAGAGGCAGCCGCGGGGACGCGAGGCCGTGATTGTCACCATCCTGTGCGATGGCGCGGACAAGTACATGAGCGAACGCTTCTGGACGGAGGAGTAACGAAATGCTTCGCATCGAATATGCCGACTACGAAGCACTGCGCGCGCATGGCGAAGAGACCTACCCGAACGAGTGCTGCGGCGTGCTGCTCGGCAAGAATGTGCCGGCGAAGGCGATCGCCGGCCGTCAATCACGTGCGGCAGATCGTGCGCGCCGGCAATACGCGCACCGACTCCGCGCACAACCGCTACAACATCGCTCCGCAGGAGTTGGTAAAGATCCAACGGCAGGCGCGAGGCCTGGGATTGGACATCGTCGGCTTTTATCACTCGCACCCGGACCATCCCGCGCAGTGGTCGACGACGGACTTCGCCGAGGCCCACTGGCTGGGCTGCTCCTACGTCATCACCAGCGTCGAAAAGGGCAAGGCCGCGCATGACGAATTCCTTTCTGCTGACGCGGAACGGGAGAGGACGACAAAAAGTTTGAGGATGAAGCGATTGAGATCGATATCCCTGCTAACCTCGCCGCCACGCGGCGCACAACCAGAAAGGCAGTGCATGAAGATTCACATTCCCACTCCGTTGCGCAGCTACACCGGCGGACTGGAGACCGTCAGCATTCCGGCGACGACCGTCGACGCGGCGTTCCAGCAGCTGACCGTCACCTATCCGGAGCTGAAGCCGCACCTGTTCACCCCCGAAGGCAAGCTGCGGTCGTTCGTCAACGTCTACCTGAACGATGACGACATCCGCTATCTTGCAGGCAAGCAGGAGACCGCCGTCAAGGACAGCGACGAGCTGACGATTATTCCGTCGATTGCCGGTGGATGAATTTGTAACCGGATTAGTGCTCATTATGCAGTCAGCCACGATGATTGAGTGGACCGAAGGACAAAGACAATGCCAACAGCAGTTGAAGAGATCACACTCCCGAAGCTTTCCAACGAAGAGATTGCACGCTACTCGCGCCACCTGATCCTGCCCGAGGTCGGCATGGAGGGCCAGCAGAAGCTGAAGGCCGCCAAGGTGCTCTGCGTCGGCACCGGCGGCCTGGGCGCTCCGCTCGCGCTGTATCTCGCCGCCGCCGGCGTCGGCACGATCGGCCTGGTCGACTTCGACACCGTCGACGCCAGCAACCTGCAGCGCCAGATCATCCACTCCACCGGCGACCGTCGGCAAACTCAAGGTCGACTCCGCCGAGATCATGCTCAAGGGCCTGAACCCGTTCCTGAACGTGGTGAAACACAACACCATGCTCACCAGCGCAAACGCGCTCGAGATCCTCAAGGACTACGACGTCATCGCCGACGGCACCGACAACTTCCAGACGCGCTACCTCGTCAACGACGCCTGCGTGCTGCTGAACAAGCCGAACGCCTACGGCTCCATCTTCCGCTTTGAAGGTCAGGCCAGCGTCTTCGGCACCAAGGAAGGCCCGTGCTATCGCTGCCTCTACCCGGAGCCGCCACCGCCGGGCCTGGTGCCCTCCTGCGCCGAAGGCGGCGTGCTCGGCATTCTGCCCGGCCTCGTCGGAGTGATCCAGGCCACCGAGACCATCAAGCTGATCCTCGGCATCGGCGAACCGCTGATCGGCCGTCTGCTGCTGGTCGACGCGCTGGGCATGAGCTTCCGCACGCTGAAGCTGCGCAAGAATCCGGACTGCCCGGTCTGCGGCACGAATCCGACGGTGACGGAGCTGATCGACTACGACCAGTTCTGCGGTATTGCGAAGCCGAGCGAGGTCGGCCCGCTCGAGGTCGCTCGCGACAAGGCGGTTGCCGAGCATCCTGTCGTCGACGGCATTCCGCAGATCACGGTCGAGGAGCTGAAGCACAAGCTGGACGCGAAGGAAGACATCTTCGTGCTCGATGTGCGCGAGCCGCATGAATACCCGATCGCGAACCTCGGCGCGCCGCTGATTCCGGTCGGCGAGGTCGAGACGCCGTATCGGCGAACTGGCCGCTCAGAAGAACCGCGAGGTCGTCGTCCATTGCCGTTCCGGCGCTCGCAGCCAGAAGGCTGCGCTCATGCTGAAGCAGGCTGGATTTACGAATGTCTCGAATCTGGCAGGCGGCATCCTCGCGTGGGCCGACAAGATCGACCCGTCGATGCCGAAGTACTAAATCAAACAGGCAAAAGAAAGCGGCGAGCCAACCGGTTCGCCGCTTTCTTTTTGCGCAACTGCAGACTATCGCTTGACGCGCGGAGTCTTCAGTGCGGGACGCAACACCTCGAGCGTTCCATCGACCACCGGCGGCGTGAGGCCCAGAATCTCCGCGATGAACGGATAAATATTCACGTTCTCAAACGGCTTCAACTGAACGCCGGGACGAACATCAGGCCCCGCGGCAAAGAAGATCGCCTTCATCTCCGGCATCGTGCGCGGATTGAAGCCGTGACCCCACGGTGCTTCGTTCGCACTTCGGCTTCAGAGCCGATGCCTGCGCACGCAATAGTGAACGGCCCGGTCGGCACGATGACCGGATCGCCCTCGCGCGGGTTCGTGATCGAAGTGCAGGTACAGCAGGCACGTCCGCCCGGCGATAGACCTTGAACCGAGGGTCGGGATGAGCCAGGAACTCCTCGTAGGTCTCCTGCACATCGGCGTCCGGCTTCGGATAGAGCAGTGCACCCTCGGTGTGAAAATCGCTGAGGTCGGCAAAGTCCGAAAGCGTCACAGGGCCACCCTGCAACGTGACCATGCCGTGGTCAGCGACAACAACAAAATCGACGGGAAGATGCAGCGGAGCAATCTTCGTCTGTAGGTCTCCAACCATGGCGTCCACATGATGAACAGCTGCCCGCACCTCGTCAGAATCCGGGCCATAGTTGTGTCCGGCGTGGTCGACATTGGAATAGTAAAGAGTGATGAAATGCGGTCGAAGCTCAGGCGGCAGCTTCAGCCACGCGACGATCTGATCCACACGCTTTTCATCGTCGAGCTTTTCGTCGAAGTGCAGGTAATACGAGGGCCGTTTGCCCTGAATCTCGGCCTCAGAGCCAGGCCAGAAGAGGCACGCAGACCGCATTCCCTGCTGCTCTGCCAACACCCAAAGCGGCGTTCCGCTATACCAGCTGCCATCACTATTGGACTTCGTCTTCGTGTAAACATAGGTCTGTTCGCGCGCGGGATCCCAGAAGCTATTCGCGACGATGCCGTGGTGCTCAGGATAAAGACCGGTGACGATGCTGATGTGATTCGGAAACGTAAGCGACGGATAAGCAGGCAACATGCCCTCAGGAGCGCTCGCACCCTTTGTATCCAAGTTGCAGAAGATGGGGCGCGCCATATCGTCGCGGATAATCGTAGCGAAAGCCATCGAGCGAGACGAGGACGACATAGTGTTTCGCCTGCTGGGCCGCGGTGTTCGGCGGATTCGGCACGGTGATGACTGGCGTCGGATCCTGCGCAGTAGAGCAAAACCTGCGGACAGAACAACGACCAAAAGGCAACATCGAACAACAGCAACGAGTACCGCATCTGCATTCTGCTTATTCCGCCTTATCTTCTATTTCGAGCATCTGCAGACACAACGGCCGCTCCAGCATGCAGTCCATCCTGTGCAACAGAGGCCAGCGCACGTTCAATCGTCGAGGTCAGGCATGGCTCTGTCGTTACGACAAACGGCAGCCGGTGCTTCGGATAGCCGCGCCGCTGCAGGAGCGAATCGATGTTGGCGCCCACCTTGGACAGCGCGCCGGAGATCGCATAGACGATTCCAGGCTTGTCGTCGACGACAAAACGGAGGTAGTGCGGCGCCAGAAAATCGCCCGTCACCTCACGCTTTCGCACTGGCAGCTCCACTGTCTTGCAACCCTGTGCAACCGCCAGCAGATCCGACACCACCGCCACCGCCGTGGGCTCGCCGCCGGCGCCGTGACCGGAGAAGACAACATCACCGCCAAACTTTCCGCTGACCACCACCATGTTCTGCGTGCCATGCGACCACGCCATCGGCGAAGCGAGCGGCACCAGCATCGGCGCGACCCGCGCATGCACCAGCCTGCCATCAAGCTCTGCGCGAGAGACCTGGCGAATCGTGCAGTTCAGCTCCTTCGCATAGGAAAAATCGATCGCCTCGATCGTCGAGATCGTCTGCGTCGCCACCGCATCCGGATCAAGCTCAGCGTGCATCGCAATGCGCGACAGGATGCAGAGCTTGGCACGCGCGTCGAAGCCGTCAACATCGGCGGATGGATCGGATTCTGCATAGCCAAGTTGCTGCGCGTCGGCCAGCACGGTCGCGTAGTCGGCGCCCGCCTCCATGCGGCTGAGAATGTAGTTGCAGGTACCGTTGACGATGCCGCTGAGTCGCGTCACCTGATCGCCACCAAGCCCCTGCAGCATGCCCGGAATCACCGGAACGCCACCTGCGACGGCGGCCCCATGCACCAGATGCACGTTGTGCTGCGCCGCAAGCTTCGCCAGGCTCGCGCCACGATAGGCGATGAGCTGCTTATTCGCCGTCACGACCGACTTGCCCGCAGCCAGAGCCTTGCGAATCCAGCCTTCCACAGGATTCAGGCCGCCCATCAATTCGACCACAATATCGACATCGGAGCGCAGAATGACGTCGATATCTGTCGGTCCACACCACAGACGCCGGCACCACCTTGGCGGCGTCAGAGTTGCGCTTCCGCTCTACATTGCGGTTGAAGATGTGCGTCAGTTCCACACCTGGAAACTTCGACGCGGCGAGCACGCGCGCAACCGAACTGCCCACCGTGCCAAACCCAAGCAAAGCGACTTTTACGACTGGACTGGTCTTCGGCTTTTTGATTGCGGCCTGCTTCTTCTGCTTCGTTGCCATATTTTAGTAGTCGATTCTGCCGGCCTGAGCGCGCCATGCATCAAAGCTTGAGATTGCCTTCTCCGGCAGTAGGTTCAGTAGTGGGAATTCTTGCGTTGGTCGATGGGTCGCTTTAATCTCTTCGTAGAGAAAGGCGTCGTCGAAGCCGGCGGCAGCCGCATCGGCGGCACTGCTTCCGTAGAAAATCGCATCGCATCGCGCCCAGTAGATCGCGGCGAGGCACATCGGGCAAGGCTCGCAACTGGTATAGATGTGGCAGCCGCTAAGCTGAAAACTTCCGAGCGCAGTACACGCATTGCGAATTGCTACAATCTCGCCATGCGCCGTCGGGTCGTTGGTTGCCGTGACAAGATTAGCGCCGGTTGCAACGATCTCCGCCGTCGCGCACAATAACTGCGCCGAATGGCCCTCCGCGTCCGGACGTGACGTTCTCCGTCGCCAGCGCGATCGCCTTTTCCATAAAAATTGGGTTGCCCTGCATTCGGCTCGGTATCCTTATTGCACGCTTCGCGCGGTGAGAGTCACGGAATAATCAAATTATGGCACATGCCTTTATCTCGAAACGCATCGTCACACCCCAAGGCACGCAACCGGGTGCGTTACTTGTGGAAGGCGAAACGATACGCGCCATCTGCCGTCCCTCGGAGATTCCCGCGGACGCGATCATGCACGACTGCGGCAACGACTGCCCTGCTGCCAGGACTGGTAGACACCCACGTCCACATCAACCAGCCTGGCCGCACCGAATGGGAGGGCTTCCGGACGGCCACACGAGCGGCCGCAGCCGGTGGCTACACGACGCTGGTCGACATGCCGCTGAACTGCCTGCCGGAGACCACCACCGTCGCAGCTTTAGAAGAAAAACGCGCCGCAGCCCAAGGCGAGTGTTTCGTTGACTGGGCTCCTTGGGGCGGAGCGGTCGCCGACAATCAGCAGCACATCCTGCCGCTGGCGCGCGCCGGAGTCCTCGGCTTCAAGTGCTTCCTCATCTATCCCGGCTGCGACGGCTTCACCATGATCGACCAGCAGCAGTTGGAAGCCGCGCTTCCCTTCATCGCCGAGTCGGGCCTCCCGCTTCTCGTGCACGCAGAGTTGGCTGGCCCAATCGACGCTGCGACGGATGAGTCTGCGCAGATGCGGATTGGCAGAAGCTACGCCACCTATCTCGCATCGCGTCCGGATCAGGCAGAACTCGAAGCCATCCGGCTGATGATTCGCCTCTGCCGCCAGTATCGCTTCCGTCTGCACATCGTTCATCTCTCCACTGCGCTCGCTCTGGAAGAGCTACACGCCGCCCGCGCCGAGGGCCTGCCGATCACGGTCGAGACCTGCCCGCACTATCTGCACTTTGCCGCGGAAGAGATCGCCGACGGCGCGACTCTGTTGAAGTGCGCTC
Organism: uncultured Acidobacteriaceae bacterium; assembly: GCA_963838555.1. Taxonomy (GTDB): domain Bacteria; phylum Acidobacteriota; class Terriglobia; order Terriglobales; family Acidobacteriaceae; genus Edaphobacter. Next base: position 215,849 of record CAWIRK010000006.1, read on the forward strand.
CGCCGATCCGCAGTAAGGAAAACCAGCGGCAACTATGGCATGGACTACGCGATGGAATCATCGACATGGTCGTTACCGATCACTCGCCCTGCCCTCCCGCGATGAAGCGCGAAGACACCGGCCGCTTCGACCTCGCATGGGGCGGAATTGCCAGCCTCTCTGTCGCTCTTCCGATCATCCACACGGAGTGCTGCCGTCGCGGTTTCACCCTCGACGACATCGTCCGCTGGATGAGCAGCGCACCGGCAGCTCTTGCCGGAATTAGCCATCGGGCAGGAGCACTGGAAGCCGGCCGCGACGCGAATTTCGTTATCTTTGACACGGACGCAGAGTTCACCGTCACCAACGACAAGCTGCACTACCGTCACGCCATCTCGCCCTACCTCAACGAGACGCTGCGTGGAGTAGTAAAAGCGACCTACCTCCGCGGCGAATCGGTGTACCGTGAAGGTAGCTTCGCTCCGACGCCCTCCGGACGCGAGGTCACGCTATAGTAAGCAGACGATGAGGAACAAAGTTCTTACCCGATGGAACTCGCTCGATCCTGCAACCGCCGCCCGCGAGGCGCTTCCCTGCTGCGGTTCGCGGGCATGGGCGGCGGCACTGGCCTCTCAGACGGCCCATAACCGACGAAGCTTCCCTGATCGAAGCTTCAACCAGCATCTGGCTCGCTCTTCCCAAGGAGGCCTGGCAGGAGGCGTTCGACAGCCACCCACGCATCGGCCAAACTCATGCGCAAACCCACGCAACCGAAGAATCGCTGCGTTGGTCAGCACAAGAGCAGCGCACCACCCTCTCTGAAGACGAAACTGCCAAGCTCGCACTCGAGGAAGCAAACCACCGCTACGAGGAGAAGTTCGGGCGAATCTTCATCGTGTGCGCAACCGGAAAAACGTCCGCCGAGATCCTCGCGATCCTCGAAGCACGAATGAAAAACGATGCGGCAACAGAATTGCATGAGGCTGCCGAACAACAACGTCAGATCACGCAGCTTCGTCTTCACCGCTGGCTGGAGTCAGAGTAACCATGGGCATCTCAACACACATTCTCGACACCGCGCTTGGCCGCCCTGCCGCGGAAGTTCCCGTCACTCTCGCCTTTATGGAAAACGGCGCGTGGTTTCCCGTCAACGAAGCCGTTACCGACGCCGATGGCCGCTGCAAACATCTGTTGCCCCCGACGCGACACCAACAGGCGGGCGTCTACCGTATCCACTTCGAAACTGCCGCCTACTACAAGCGGAACCGCTTAGAAGGACTCTATCCCTATGTGGAAATTACGTTTGGAGTGTCGGACAAAGAGCAGCATTACCATATTCCTCTGCTTCTGACTGCAAATGGTTACACCACCTACCGAGGAAGTTGAATCGATGATTGAACTCGCCGAAAATCGCTACGGAAAGTCCCGCGTTCGCCTGATGAAGGTGACTCGCCATGATCATGGCCACGACCTGCGCGAGTGGACGGTCCAGGTTCTTCTGAAGGGCGACTTCGACAGCGCGCATCTAGACGGCGACAACAGCAAAATACTGCCAACCGACACGATGAAGAACACAGTCTATTCCATCGCGCGGAGCTCTAAGGCGACAACGATGGAAGACTACGCCAAGGAGCTTGCCGACTTCCTGCTCGACCGCAATCCCCAGGTTCAATCAGCCTCGATCCACGTCGAGAGCACACTTTGGAAGCGCCTGACCGTCGATGGCAGCCCCCACCCCAGCGCCTTCATGCGCGGCAGCGGCGAACTTCAAACCACCAGCGTAGAACGTGCGCAGGGCGGAACGTTTCAGGTCCTCTCAGGCCTCGACAATCTCGTTTTGCTCAAAACAGCAAAGTCCGGCTTCGAAGGCTACATCAAAGATTCGCTCACCACACTCCCGGAGACAAGAGACCGGCTCTTCGGCACTGCGGTCAGCGCAGAGTGGCGCTACACTTCGACTGATTTGGACTTCGATGTTGTTCGCAAAAAACTTCGCGAGACGATGCTCCGCACCTTTGCCAACCACGACAGCAAGTCCGTCCAGCAGACCCTCTACGCCATGGCCGAGAGTGCGCTCGAAGCAGTATTCGAAATCGATGAGATCGAAATCACCATGCCGAACAAACACTGTCTTCTCGTCGACCTCTCGCGATTCGGGCAGGACAATCCAAACGAAATCTTCGTCCCCACCGATGAGCCGCACGGGTATATCGAAGCGCGCATTCGGCGCAAGCCCTGAAGCGAAATCGACAGGCAATTATGACTGTCACACCCACAGATCGCGCTGCCCGTATCATCACCCGCTGTCGGGAGATCGCCGCCTGCACAGAAATTCCGGGTGAAATCACGCGCCTCTTCCTGACGCCTCCAATGCACGAGGTGCACGAGTTGTTGCGCGAATGGATGGAGGCCGCCGGCATGACGGTGCGCGTCGATGCTATCGGAAATCTGCGCGGATTCTGGCCCGGCCTCGTGCCAGGATCGCCACGTCTTCTCATCGGCTCGCACCTTGACACAGTTCCCAACGCCGGAGCTTTCGACGGCATTCTCGGAGTCGTTCTCGGAGTTGCCATCATCGAAGAACTGGGCGGCGCCCTTCTACCCTTCGCCATCGAGGTCATCGGCTTCTCAGAGGAGGAGGGTGTACGCTTCAGCAAGCCCTTCCTCGGCAGTCTCGCTCTCGTCGAAAAACTTGACGCAGGCACGCTGGCGCGTACGGATCGAAGCGGCATCAACGTCCTGCAGGCGATCGAAGCCTTCGGCCTCGACCCCACGCAGCTTCCTACCGCGGCCCTGTCCAAAGATACTTTCGCTTATCTCGAGGTTCACATCGAGCAAGGCCCCGTGCTGGAGAGCGAAGACACTTCGCTTGGAGTCGTCGAGGCTCTGGTCGGACAGAGCCGCATGGAACTTATCTTCACTGGACAGGCCAACCACGCTGGCACCACGCCGATGCACCTGAGACACGACGCGATGGCAGCAGCAGCAGAGTGGATTGTTGCAGTCGAAGACTATGCCAGTTCGCAAAACGGTCTCGTCGCGACTGTCGGAAAAATGGAAGCCGCCCCCGGCGCTGGAAATGTCATCGCAGGAAGAGTAACCGCTTCCCTCGATGTTCGCCACGCCGACAACGGCGCACGCGAGGCTTCCGTTCTTGCGATCCTGAAACTTGCGGAGACAGCCGCAGCCAGACGCGGGGTACACCTCACATCCGGCAAACAGCTTGAGCAGCCCGCAGTACCGCTCGATCCGCACTTGACCACCCTGCTGAATAAAGCCGCCAACCAGGCAGGTTTTCCAACCCGTCGCATGACGAGCGGAGCCGGCCATGACGCAATGATCCTCGCCCCCATTGTCCCCTCCGCCATGCTCTTTCTACGCAGCCCGGGAGGCCTCAGCCATCATCCGGATGAAACCGTTTTGCCACACGATGTGGAGGCGGCCCTCGCCACCGCAATGGAGTTCCTTGCGCAGTTGCGCGATGATAGGACGAACCCCAAGGACGGCCATGCATAAGCTCGGACACACCCGCAGCACCAATCGGCGCGATCATCTCCTGCATACGCCCGACACCTTCATCCGCACCGTGTTGCCTGGCATGGAGCGCGCTACGGCCATCGTGCACATCTCTCCCGCAGCCGGCGCGGCCTTCACGCAGTACACGGCGGAGCTCGAACCCGGTGGCAGCCTCGGCCCCACCTCAAACCAGCGTTTCCTGTACACGCTCGAAGGCGCAGCCGACCTCGCGACCGACACGACGTTCCGCACGTTAACCGCAGGCAGTTACGCCTACATCCCCAAAGACGCGGCACACACACTGACAGCACAACAAACGACGCGGCTTGCAGTGATCGAGAAGCCATACGAACACCTCGCTTCTGCACCCGCTCCAGAAGTCCTCGTCAGCCACGAAGAGACGACGACTTCCGTTCCCCTCAACGACGACCCCGACCTTCAGGTGCGCAGCCTCCTACCCGGCTCTCTCTCCTTCGACTTCGCCGTCAACACGATGACCTATCAACCCGGCGCCGCACTCAGCATGGTCGAGGTGCACATCATGGAGCACGGCCTGCTGATGCTCGAGGGCGGCGGCATCTATCGACTCGGCGACCAACTGGTACCCCGTCACCGCGGGCGACTTCATCTGGATGGGACCATTCTGTCCACAATGGTTCGGCGCAATCGGCAAACGGCCCGCAAAATATCTCATCTACAAAGACTGGAACCGGCACCCACTCGTCTAGAAGGACTAAGGTTGACCACTCAGATTCAGATCGATCAGGCACGTTTGCTCAGGGAACTCCAAACCCTCGCCACGTTTACGGATGCCGAGCCGGCAAGCGATGGCACCGCCGTCACCCGCATCGTCTTCTCCGCCGAGGACCTCAACGCGCGCGCATGGCTGAAAGAACTTGCCACCGCAGAGGGCTTCAAAATCCGCGATGACGCCGTAGGCAACATCTTCATTCGCTGGCCGGGCACCGAGCCCGATCTGCCTGCGGTCGCTACAGGCTCCCACACCGACGCCATCCCACACGCCGGCATGTACGACGGTACCGTCGGCGTCCTCGGCGGCCTGGAAGCGATGCGCGCGCTCAAACGCAGCGGCCTTCGCCCTCGCCGCTCGATCGAACTCGTCATGTTCACCTCGGAAGAACCCACCCGCTTCGGCATTGGCTGTCTGGGCAGCCGTCTGCTCTCCGGAACGCTCGACCCGGACCGGGCCGATGCGCTACAGGACAACGATGAGGTCTCGCTGAGCGCCGTTCGCACAGCGGCAGGCTTCGCGGGCCCGCTCTCCTCCGTTCGCCTTCCGCCCAATCACTACCACGCCTGGGTCGAGTTGCACATCGAGCAGGGTCCTCTCCTCGAACGCGAGGGCATTCCGGTCGGCATCGTCACAAGCATCGCCGCCCCTGCAGGTTATCGCTTCACCATCACCGGTTTCGGCGGGCACGCCGGTGCGCTTCTGATGCCCGATCGCAAAGATGCTCTCTGTGCCGCCGCCGAACTCATTCTTTCCGTCGAAAAAAACGCTCTCGCCACAGGCGCGATCGATACCGTAGCCACAGTCGGCACCTGCGAGGTCCACCCCGGCGCGGTCAACAGCGTTCCCAGCCGCGTCGTCCTCCAGCTCGACATTCGCGATACAAATCCAGATCGTCGCGAGGCTGTCATGCAGGCCATCCGCCGCGACTGCGAGGAGCTACGCCACCGCCGGGGGGTGACCATCACAGAAGAGCTAGTCAACGCCGACGCCCCCGCGCAATCCTCGCCCCACGTAGTCGAGCTTCTCGAACGCATCTGCAAGGATCAGGGCATCCCTTACAAAAAAATGGTCAGCCGCGCCTACCACGACTCGCTCTTCATGGCCCGCGTCGCCCCCATCGCCATGATCTTCATTCCCTGCCGCAACGGCGTCAGCCATCGGCCGGACGAATTTGCCAAGCCCGAAGATATCGCCCTTGGTGCGCGCATACTCGCCCAGGCCCTTGCTAAGCTAGCATCAGAGTAAAAGGCAAATCGCAACGAGCCATGGCCATCGAATCCATCAATCCCGCAACCAACAAGCTTCTACGCAGCTTCGAAGCCCTCACTCACGAGGCGGCGCGGCAGAAGATCGCTCTCGCCGACGAGGCCTTCCGCGCCCACGCGAACGTGCCGCTGGAGCATCGCGCCCTCTGGATGCGAAAGCTCGCCGCCATCCTGGAACACGAGACCAGAGAACTCGCCACGCTCGATCACGCTCGAGATGGGCAAGCCCCTCGAAGCAGCTGCGATTCGAAATCCTCAAGTGCGCCGACGTCTGCCGCTACTACGCCGACCACGCCGCCCGCATCCTCGCACCCGAATCTGTCCCGACCGAGCCCAACTACAGCTATGTGCGCTGGGAGCCGCTCGGCATCGTGCTCGCCGTCATGCCATGGAACTTTCCCTTTTGGCAGGTCTTCCGTTTCCTCGCTCCTGCGCTGATGGCGGGCAACGTCGCTCTGCTCAAGCACGCCTCGAACGTCCCGCAGTGCGCTCTCGCAATCGAGTCGCTGGTTCGCCGCGCCGGCTTCCCGCGGGGAACCTTTCAGTCCCTGCTGCTTGAAGTCAGTCAGGTCGAGACGATTCTTGGCGACGAACGGATTGCCGCCGTCACCCTCACCGGAAGCGAGACCGCCGGCCGCGCCATCGGAGCCCAGGCAGGTTGGCTTATCAAGAAATCCGTCCTCGAGCTCGGCGGCAGCGACCCTTTCATCGTCATGCCGTCTGCCGACCTTGACCTCGCCATCGAGACCGCCGTGCGCGCACGATGCGTCAACAGCGGCCAGTCCTGCATCGCCGCCAAACGCTTCATCATTGCCGACGAGATCTACGATGACTTCGAATCACGCTTCGTCAAAGGCATGGAAACCGTGCGCGTCGGCGACCCCATGAAGCCTGGCACCGAGATCGGCCCGCTCGCAACGGTTCGCGCACTCGAACTGCTCGAGGCACAGGTCCAGGCAGCAGTCCGCGTCGGCGCGCGTATCCTTACCGGCGGTGAACGCATGCTGGGCGAGGGGAACTACTTCGAGCCCACCGTGCTTGCCGGTGTGCCACGCACCTCCGCGATCTATCGCGAAGAACTCTTCGGCCCCGTTGCCATGCTCTTCCGCGTTCAGGATCTCAACGAGGCCATCGAGATCGCCAACGACACTCCCTTCGGCCTCGCCGCCTCCGCCTGGACCCGCGACCCCGCCGAACAACAGCGCTTCGTCGCCGAACTGCAATGCGGCGGCGTCTTCCTCAACACCATGGTGGCCAGCGATCCGCGTCTTCCCTTCGGCGGCATCAAACACTCCGGCTACGGGCGCGAGCTTTCCGCCGCAGGTATGCGCGAGTTCCTCAACGCGAAGACCGTCGTCATCGCCTCCGCCGGCTCAGCAGACAACGACACCGGCAAGCCACATCTGGTATCCACCACAGACACGCCTATCACGCGTTAACCGCCGGCAAACACAAGACACCTCTTTTCGGTTAAGCTACGGTGTTCCTGCGAAGCACTCCTAACTCGTCAGGAAAGCTTCGCCCACCCAGACGCACCTTCGCAAGAGAGGATCATTCATGCCCGATCTCAAGTACTTCACCGGCTTCGGCAACGAATTCGCCACCGAGGCCCAACCAGGCGCCCTTCCCGTCGGCCAGAACGCTCCCCAAAAAGCCCCGCTCGGCCTCTACACCGAACAGTTGAGCGGCAGCCCTTTCACTGCGCCACGCCTGCTCAACCGCCGCACCTGGACCTACCGCATCCGCCCCTCCGTCATGCACAAGCCCTACGAGCGCATCGCCAACGGCCTCGTCCGCTCCTCCCCCTTCAACGAAGTCGAAACCACCCCCAGCCAGCTCCGCTGGGACCCGCTCCCTCTACCCACCAAGCCGACCGATTTCGTCGATGGCATCACCACTCTGGCCGGCAACGGCGACCTCTCCATGCACTCTGGCAACGCTATCCACATCTACGCGGCCACCAAAAGCATGACCGATCGCTTCTTCTACTCCGCGGACGGCGAACTGCTCTTCGTCCCACAGCTAGGCCGCCTGATGCTCCACACCGAACTCGGCATCCTCGACCTTTCCCCCGGCGAGATCGCCCTCATCCCTCGTGGTATCAAGTTCCGCGTCGAGTTGCTCGAACCACAAGGCCCGCGGGTATCTCCTCGAAAACTACGGCGCCAGCTTCCGTCTCCCCGAACTCGGAGCCATTGGCGCCAACGGTCTCGCCAACAGCCGCGACTTCCTCACTCCACACGCCGCCTACGACGATCGCGATAACGCCACGTTCCAGGTCGTCGCCAAATTCCAGGGCAATCTCTGGGCGACCGACTTCGAGCACTCCCCCCTCGACGTCGTCGCCTGGCACGGCAACTACGCGCCCTTCAAGTACGACCTCGCCCGCTTCAACTGCATCAACACCGTCAGCTTCGACCACCCCGACCCCTCCATCTACACCGTCCTCACCTCGCCCAGCGAGATTCCCGGCACCGCCAACGTCGACTTCGCCATCTTCCCCCCACGCTGGATCGTGGCTGAACACACCTTCCGCCCGCCCTGGTTCCACCGCAACTTCATGAACGAGTTTATGGGCCTCATCCAGGGCGAATATGACGCCAAGGCCGAAGGCTTCACCCCCGGCGGAGCCAGCCTGCACAACTGCATGAGCGGCCATGGTCCCGACGCCGAGACCTTCGCCCGCGCCAGCACCGCCGAACTGAAGCCGGTAAAACTCGAAGGCACGCTCGCCTTCATGTTCGAAACCCGCTTCGTCTGCCGCCCGACGAAGTTCGCCATGGACACCGCCGCGCGCCAGCACGAGTACTACACCTGCTGGCAGACCCTGAAGAAGAACTTCAAGCCGGCAACCTGATCGCGCGGTTCTACGCGCACTTCAAGACAAAACGGGCGCAGGCCAGCAGAACTGGTCGCGCCCGGTCCAACAGAAAATCGTTGGTCAGAAGGTAAAAGAGGTCTGCAGCGAAATCTGGCGCAAGGCAGAGTTACTGGTAAACGGTCGTCCCGCAAGCTGCGTTGATCTGCCGAACTGTTGGGATGTCAACGTTCCATTGGGCGTCGAGAGATCGAGATTGTTGAACAGGTTAAGGAACTGGACGCCGAACGCGAGGTTGTACCGTTTGCCTGTGCTTCCGCCACCGCCAAAACCACCTCCAGGGCCGCCGCCCGGACCACCGCGTCCGCCGCCACCGCCACGGCCGCCGCCCATTCCACCCGGCCCGCCGGGACCACCAGGGCCGCCCTGACCACCACCCTGTCCCTGCGCCGGTGCTCTAGTGGATTCCCCAAAACCAAACGTCTTCGTGATACGCAGATTCGTCGTGAACTGATTCGGTCCCGTGCAGTAGTTGATCGGAATCGGCGTGTAAGGCGTATTGGGCTTTGGCGAAACGAAGCTGCCACAGCCCGCAATCGTGTTCGTTCCAGGCGTACCCGCCGGGATGCCGTTGGGCGGGCCAAACACTGGCCGGTCGTTGTATTGGCCGTCACTATTCAAGTCGCTGCCCGTCGTGATGTTATACGGCGTCCCGGCTGAAAAGATCATCAGAGGGCTCACGCTGATCGCGTGCGGCAGAGACAGGTTGCCGAAAATAAAGAACCGGTAGCGGACGTCGAACACCGCCCGCCCATAGTCCTCTCCAATGTTGTAGGGGTTGATCGATGGAAACGTGTTGATCGTACCGGTATCGGCCTTGGCGGAATTAAACACACCGTAGCCGGAGACCGACCAGATCCGGCTCGGACGAATATTCGCGTTGATGATCAGTTGCTGCTGGTGAAACACGCCACCGGACTCATACGTGTCCTGAATCGCCGCATGCTGTCCCGGCGTTAGGTGTAATCGGATACACCGGCTCCCCGTCGACAAAACCGATCGGCGAATTGAGGTTCGCGGTGTAAAACTGATGCACCCCCGAAGCAATCACGTAATTCACGGACAACGTAGCCCCGCGAAAGAGCTGCTGGTCGACTCCAACCGCATAATGCAACGTGTACGGCGATCGCAGATTGGATGACGCCTGCACCGTCTTGTTGCCAGTGGACCCGGGGAGTAACGTGCAGCGAGTAATAGTCTGCGGTGTGCATGCGGCGCTCGGATTCACAATCTGCGTCTGTATCTGGTTCGTCCCATTCGACTCGAGCGTCGTCATCTACGTTGGTCAGCTGATAGCGGTCATAGAAGATTCCGAATCCAGCGTTGAGGACGGTCTTCGGTCGTGACTCCATAGCGAACCGACACGCGCGGAGCGAAATCGTGGTGATCCGAAAGGTAGTTCTGCGTCTCATAACGGATGCCGTAGCTGACCGACAGATTCTGACGCGCCTTCCAATCGTCTTCAGCATACAGTCCAAAATCCACCATCGTCGCACTGACCGGATGAATGATCTGGTGATGCTGAACTGGCTGGCCTGGTTGGCCTGGTACGACGTCGATCCGGTAGCACGGAGCTGAATCCGAAGCCGGCAGACAGTTGTAAACGTAACGTCGCCGTTCGTTCCCGCAGTCGTCGTGTTGAATTGTCCCGTAGACCGCAGCCGCCCTCCCAACCGGATGAAGTTCTTCGCCAACTGGATCGAGGTGTAGTTCTGCCCTTCGAAGTGGTTCTGGTAGTCGAAGAGTAACTGCCGGAGTTGCGAACCGCCGCCCGTGAAGTTGCCCTGCACCTGATCGTCGGCGTCGTGTTCAGCGCCGTCTGACTGTCGCGGCCTCGCGCTGATACTCAAATCGCGTCTCGTTGATCACGCGCGGACTCACGATCTGGGTATCGACGACCTGTATCGTGGTCTCGGAAGTGCTCGAAGTGTAGCCCGCGTCAGGCAGCACCAGGCCGCCAACACCGACATTGTTCTGATCGTTCTGCTCGTACTGGAACCGCGTCACCAGCGTGTTCTTTTCCCCCAGCGCAAGATCGACTCGCGGGTTAATATCAGTCCTCGACTGCGGCGCGGGGTTAGCAACCGAATAGTTGCAGGTGATCTGACCGACCGGGCACGTAAGCGTCGTATCGCCCAGGTTCGTCGGATTCAAAATCGTCGCGCTCACCAGGCTGTTGTCCTGGATCGAGCGGTGCGACCCCGACAACGTGAACGAAGCATTCTTCGCCAGAGGCCCCGTGATATTTCCCAGCACAAAAATCGTGTGATACGGCGGCTGCGTCTGCTCCGGCTGCCCCGGACTGTTGAATGCATTCAACAGCGGATTGTCCGAGTTCAGCGCGGAAGTCATCCCCTGCAGATTGAACTGCCCATGAAACTTGTCCGTGCCCGGCTTGGTAAAAACCTCGACTCGCCCATAACCCAGACGATCGTACTGCGCAGAAAATGGATTCTGATTGATGCGAATCTCGCGGATCGACGACTTCGGGAGGAAGCTGCCCGCCGGTAAATCCGTCCACATAAATCTGACCGCCGTTCGGCCCCGCCGCAGGCCCCGCAAGCGCAGTCAACTCCGAAGAGAGCTCATCAGGATCATCCGAAAGCGCATCAAGATCCTTGCCCTTGAGTACAGTTGACTCGCATTACTATCGGCATCGACGCTCACCTGCGCCGCCTGCGCCGTCACATTGACTTCCTGCTGCTGCTGCTGGATCGCCATCTGCACATCCGAGCGTCAAAGTCTGTCCCGGGGTAATCCTTACACCCTGTTTCACGAACGACGCAAACCCTGGCATCGTCACCGTGACCGAATAGGTTCCCGGCGGAACGCCGCGCAGCACATACGTTCCATCGCTCTGCGACTGCGTGATCAACGCCTTACCCGACGCCGGAGTGAACGTCACGGTCGCCCCAGGGATCACCGCATTCTCAGGATCGGCAACCACCCCGCGCACCGTCGCGCCAGTCTGCTGGGCAGCTTGCAATCACCGGCGTCAAAGCGACGAAAAAAAGTAAAACAATCTTCCAGGTTGCGCGAAATAACATTACTACTCCTCAAAAATATCCATCGTTGCGGTGCGTAGAAAGAAGTACTGCCGCCTAAAAAGAATTAGTGTCCGCCGCCCCCGCCGCCGCCCTCAGGCGCCCCTTCGCCGCCCAGGGACCACGGAGACAACGTCATCGCCGGCCCACCGCTTGGCGTTGCCGCCAGGATCGGTTCCACTCCGGACAGCAACGTCACCGCCGTTACCGTGGCGCTGCCCGGGTCAGGCTGCGACGCCACAATCATCACCGCATCGCCCACCTTCAGATCGGCGAGCGTCTTGTTGGGCAGCCGGCTCACCAATTGCGAGAGATCCCCGCCGGCAGACCGCCCCGGACCACCGGGCCGTCCTCCACCCGAGCGCCTCCTGGCCTGACCCGCTGCCTGCGGCGAGCCTCCACCAGAGCCACCCGCACCCGCACCACCGCCCTTCGCCCGCGCCGCAAACATCGCAGCAGCCTGCGGCGGCAGCGTCCGCACGTTCGAGTTCGGCGTAATCGTCACCGTCACCGTCTTCTTCGTCGCCAGATCCTTCAGCGTCAGCGTCCCCTTCGCAGCGTCGATGGTCGCGATCAGACCCGCCAGATTCTTGAACGATCCGCTGACCACCACCTCCGCCTGAATCGACGATCCATCCTCGGACTTCGTCCCCAGCACGCGAAGCTGATCCCCCGGCTGTATCTGCGCCAGTGTCCCCGGCTTCGCATCTTCAAACTTCACAGAGTCTCCGGCATACCGCCGGAACTGCGTCTTGCCGGACGTCGTCACAGCAACCTTCTTGGCGCCTACCGAGACAGTCAACGTACCCGTACCCGGCATCCACCGCACTCACAATGCCGCCGGTCCCGCGCTTCTGCCAGTCCGCCTGTTCCGTCTCATGCTTCTGCGCGATGTCGCTCGACTTCATCAGGATCACACGCACTGCAGCAAAGCTCCCGGCGCTATCACCAGCCTTCCCGTTCACCAGCACACGGTCACCCACTGCAATATCCTTCAACGCGATCGTCTGCGCCGTCTTCAAATCGGTGCTGCCCGGCGCCAGCTGCAGAATGCGCGCTCCCTCCGGCACGCTGACGACAACCTCCTGGCCCGCGTCGGTCTTCAGCGTAAGGCTGTTTCCAGCAATAGCCGTCACCGTGCCGAGCTGACGCGCCGCCGCTGTCGGCGCTGCAGCCGGTGCCTGCGCCACCAACGCCACGCTGCAAGCAGACACACATCGCCGCAGGCAGCTATCAAGCTGGCTCGCAGCGCGGCACTCCGGAATACAGCAAATCCCTTCAACATCGTCTACCTCTCAAAATTGAATCCAGTTTGCAGTGGTCGCTTCAGGTTGACTCGCTGAAGTCGCCAGTCTCTAAGGAAGACGAGCCAGCGACGCAAAAGTTTCCGCTAAAAACAAGACTTTCGTATCGAATCGGACGAAACTGAAGCGAACATTAAGACCGGGCGGCGATCATCTCTATGATAACCGCCCAACACTTGTCCGTTCTTTCTATTGCGTGGCCAGCAACTCCTTCACAGCTCGCTCCAACTGCGCATCCGAACCCGTCTCCGTCTCGCCCAGCGGACGCGCCACCTCTACATCCACAGGCCGCGGATGCATCTCCATCGTCTGCCCGCGAAGATCCTGAATCCTCCACCCAGGCACGCGCACCGCAGATCCATCAATCAGCGGCTGCGCTCCCGTGAAGATGATCCAGCCCGCCGTCGGCTCGCCCACCACCTTGCCCAGCTTCAACGAGCGGTACCCCTCGGTGAAGTCCTCAGCATCCGACAGCGACGACTCGTTCGTCACCAATACCGTCGGCAAACCCAGCGCCCGCTGCCCAAGATTCTGCCGTGAAGGCACCGGCGACAATCCGCGCGGCGTCATCATCAGGTAGTTCTGCCGTGTAAATACATCCAGCGCATACCCGTTGATGTAACCGCCATTGTTATTGCGCACGTCTACCACCACACCCTGCTTCGCCTCATTCTGCGCATCCAGATCGATATACAACTGCTGCAGCGACGCATCGCTCATATCGGCGATATGAACATAGCCGAGCTTGCCGCCGCTCACACGATCCACCAGCGCGCGCCGCTCCTCGACCCATTGCCGATACAGCAGACCAACCGCCGCAACCGACGACACCGGCCGCACCACTGCATCCCGCGTCTTGCTTGCCGTCTCGATGCCAAGCACAACCCGCTTGCCGACCGTATCCTCCAGCATCCCATCAAGGTTCTTCGCACCGACAGCCTCGCCGTTCACACTCACCAGACGATCGCCCGGCTTGATCGAGCCTTCAATCGCCGCCGGCCCCAGCGCAATCACCTCGCGCACAATCAGACCCTTCCCCGCTTCATACGCCTCGCGATCGAACCTCAACCCGAGATTCCCTACCTGCACCGGCTGCGGACCGTTCCCCGGCCCCATCCCCCGATTGATGCCCGAGTGCGAGGAGTTCAACTCCCCAATCAATAAATTAATATCGCGGCGCAGCTCATCTGACGTCTTCACACCCGCAATATACGGAGCCCACTCATCATGCAGCTTCAGCCAGTTCTTGCCGTTGAAGTTGGCATCGTAGAATCGCCGGTTCAGCGTCTCCCACGCCTCTTCAAACACCACCTTCTTCTCCACGTCGAAGTCGATCTGCATCGGCGCAGTCACCGCAATCGTCTTCGGCGTACGCGACTCCACCGTGATCGACTTCACGGAACCATTCTCGAGATAGAAAACATCCTTCGCATCCGGACTGAATGCATAGTCACTCTTTCGTCCCGGCGTCGAAGTCAGTTGCCGCGCCACCGGCGGCTCCTTCGACAGCTCATCCAGGCTGTACGTATACAGGCCAAGTTGATTCGCAGAACGCGCCGCAAACAACAGCACCTTTCCATCCGCGCTGATCACCGGCGCCTCCGCATTCAACCCGAGCGGCAGCAGCGTCAGACGATCGCGAATCCCTTCAAACACAATCTTCACCGGCTCTGGCTTCTTCTTGGCATCGGGCGCCGAAGTTCCAGCTGCCGGCGTTCCAGGCTTCTCCTCTGCCGAGGGCGTCGGTGCCGCAGGCGTGGCAGGAGTATTAGGTGAAGAAGGCGTCCCCGGCGTCTTCGACGGGCGAAACAACTCACGAAACTCATCCTCGCGATACTTCGGCACATGCGGCAGCAGATCAACGCGGGCGATCTGCACCTGTTCACTCCGCTGCGCCGTATCGAACAAAAGATAGTGTCCATCCGGCGACCACGCAATCTTCGACGCAGTCTCTCCATTGGCTAGAAAGCTCACCGGATGCGTCTCCCCGCCCGCCGCGGCCACCACATGCACATTACGAAACGACCGCTTGTCCTGCATCGTAAACGCGATCCATTGCCCATCAGGTGACCACGTCACCGCCGAACCGGGCAACTCACCCGAAGCCACCACGCGATCGGCCCCCGCAACGTCCTTTGTCGGCACCGCTACGACATGCAGTTCCTTATCGTTTCGTACATACGCTATGCTCTTGTCGTCAGGCGCCCATTGCGGATTCGCGTCGTCGTTCCCGGCCTGCGTCAGCACACTCTCCTTGCCGGTCGCAAAGTCATACATCACCAGGTTGTGCCCGCTCCTCTCGCCCGACCCAGCCTCGGAGCGATACACCAGCTTCATCGAATCCGCCGACCACGCAGGTTCGCTCTCCGCCGTCGCCGTATGGGTCAGCCGCTGAGCCTCGCCGCCATCCTTAGCCGATGCAGCAAACACCTCGCCATGCGCGATCACCGCAATCTTCTTCCCATCCGGCGACAACGCCAGCGTACTGAAGTTCGTTTCGTTCACATGCGTCACACCCGGCGAGGCCGGCACGCCGCGCAGCGTAATCGGCACGCGCTCCGCCTTGCCTGTCGCGGTATCCATCTTCCAGATCGTGAAGTTCCGCTCAAACACAATCGTCTTTCCACCATCCCCAATGCTCGGCCACAATACGCGTCCTTCCTTGAAGTGGGTCACCTCCCTGGCCGACCCAGGCGCCGCCACCGGCACAGCCCAGATATTCTCCGCGCCCGTCGCATCGCTCATATAAAAGAGCGTCTTGCCATCCGCCGACCACATCGGCCACGCATGCTTCGCATCCGCCTTCAGCAGCATCTGGTACTTTCCACTCTCAGCCACCGGCTTCAGCCACACCTCGGTCTCGTCAATATGCGCGTGCCCGTTGCGCCACCACTGCGCGAAGCTCAGCCCCTTCGCCATCAGTGCGATCGTCTGCCCATCGGGAGAGGGCGCGCTCTCGAACTCGCCCAGATACCGCTCACGGCTCACCTCCAGCGGCGTACCCCCACCCGAACTCACGCGAAAGATATCGCCCTGCCCCGCAACATCATTCACCGCAGACGTGAAATAAATCCACTTACCATCATGCGACCATCCATCCAGAGCATCTGGCCGGTCGGAGTAAGTCAACCGCATCAGCTCCCCCGTCGCCAGCGTGAGCACATAAATATTCCCCGCACCCGTCCGCGTCGAAACAAACGCCATCTTCGTTCCATCGGGCGAGTACAGCGGACGCGACTCCGTTGCCGGATGCGTCACCAGCAGATGCGCCTCGCCTCCCGTCGCCGCCACCGTCCAGATGTCGCCACCCGACACAAACGCAATCTCCCGCCCATCCGGAGTGATCACCGGATCGCTCAACGACGGCAGCGCCGTCTGCGCCATCGCGCCCCTTCCGGCGAATAAAACGCAGCCAACTAGCACGCAAAGGTGCAAACGGCGAGGAACGAGTGGCATGGCAGACACTTCCTTCAACTTGAATGTTTAGATAGGGAAATTCTACACAACCCGCGAGATCTTCTCGGTCGAAAGAATCGCCAGCGTGTTGGGCGGAAGCCTCACTGCGTTCTTGGCGGCCCTTACGTCCTTACGTGAGGCCATCACCAGCGGCAAATGCATGGGATTTTCGAACTCCAACCGTTCCTCCCCCAAATTGCACACCACCGTCACCGCCCCGCGTTCCATCACCAGCCAGTTTTTCTCCTCATCGAAGATCACTCTGGTCTGCCCCGGCTCCCCGTTGTTCAGGGAAGCAGAGCTGCGCCGCAGCGCAATTAACCTGCGATACCACTCGAACATCTCCTCATGCCGCCCCTTATGCACCTCGTCCCACTTCAGCTTCGACCGCTCAAACGTCTCCACGCTCTCCGGATCGGGAATGTCCGCCGGATTCCATCCAAACGCCGCAAACTCGCCCCGCCGCCCCTCCTTCACTGCCCTCGCCATCTCCGGATCGTCATGGTCGGCGAAGTATTGAAACGGCGTCGACGCCGCAAACTCCTCCCCCTGAAAGATCATCGGAAGAAACGGCGCCGTCAGCACAAGTCCAGCCGCAACCTTCGCACGATCCATTCCCACTACCTCTACAACCCGGTCTCCAATCGCCCTGTTCCCCACCTGATCGTGATTCTGAATGAACACCACAAACCGGTGCGGCGAAAGACCCTCCACCGCCCTGCCATGGCTGCGCCCGCGATACAGCGAGTACATCGTCCCGTCCTGTACAAACACCTTCGTCAATGCCTTCGCCAGCTTCGCCATCGTCCCGAAGTCGGCATAGTATCCCTTCTCCGCTCCCTCCTCACTCAACACCGTGAACAGCGCGTGATGAAAATCGTCGCTCCACTGCGCATCCATCCCATAACCGCCCACCTCCCGCGCCTTCACCACCCGCGGATCGTTCAGGTCGCTCTCGGCAATCAGCACCAGAGGCCGCGCCAGCTCCTCCGACAATTCCTTCACCTCGATCGACAGCTGCTCCAGAAAGTGAATCGCCGACCGGTCGAAGATCTCATGCACCGCATCCAGCCGCAGACCATCCATGTGATAATCCCGCATCCACATCAGCGCGTTGTCGCAGAAAAATCTCCGCACCTCATCGCTTCCCCAATCGTCAAAGTTGATCGCCCCACCCCACGGAGTATGGTATCGATCCGTAAGGTACGGCCCAAACTTGCCGCTGTAGTTCCCCACCGGCCCGAAGTGGTTGTACACCACATCCAGCAGCACGGCGAGACCGCGCGCATGGCACGCATTCACCAGGCGCTTCAATCCATCCGGCCCGCCGTACTCCTCGTAGACCGCAAATAAAGCAGCTCCGTCATAGCCCCAACCACGCTTTCCTGGAAACGCCGCCACCGGCATCAACTCAACATGCGTAATCCCCAGCTCCACCAGATAATCCAGCCGCTCAATCGCCGAATCAAATGTTCCCTCAGGCGTAAACGTCCCGACGTGCAGCTCATAAATCACCCCACGCGAAAGCGGAGGCGCCTGCCACCCTTTATCGCTCCACACAAACGCCTTTTGGTCATAAACCCGCGAAGCCCCATGCACTCCATGGGGCTGCCATTGCGAGCGAGGATCCGGATACGCCTGCGGATCGTCGTCCACAACAAACCCGTAGTCCGTCCCCGGCCCAGCCTGTTCCACCACGGCACTCCACCACCCGCGCTCATTCGGCCCGCGCATCGGATAAGTCGCATCGCCAATCTTTACCGCAACTTTCTCCGCATTCGGAGCCCAAACCGTAAACTCATGCATTGTTCTCCCAAGCCCCCACATCCTCGCGCACCAGAAGCGCCACAGGAAAATCCTTCAACAACATCTTCATCGGAATCACTCCCCCTGCCACAACACCTCCCGTCAAACGATTCCTCCATCGCCCCTTCGGCAACACCACAATCGTGTCCTTCCACGATCCATCCAGCTTCAACGTCAACCTCGGCACTACGGTCACCACGTCTTCGCCCCGCAGATACGCAATCACATGATCATGCTTCGCCCCATCCACCTCGATCGGCGTGTACTCCGCCTCAGCGTCGAAGCAATCCGGCCGCTCCCGCCGCACCTCCAGCGCCTTATGAATCGTCCACATCTTCGGCAGTCCTTCATCAGCCCGCATCATCACCTGCGCCGCAATGTCCGTCCCCGTCATCTGCTTCAACTCGCACAACAGACGCTTCCGCACCCCATAGTCCACCGGCCGCCGATTGTCCGGATCCACCAGGCTCAAATCCCAAAGCTCCCCGCCTTGATACAAATCCGGCATACCCGGAGCCGTATACTTCAGCAGCGTCTGCGCCAGCGAGTTCACCCGTCCCGCATCCTGCACCCGCGCCACAAACTGATTCAGCTCCCGCAAAAACGGCGCGTAGTTCAGCGTCAGCTCAATAAACATCCTCAGCGCATCTTCGAACTCCTTATGGTTCGCAACCCACGAAGTCTGCTGCTTCGCCTCGCGCACCGCCTTCAGCATGTACTCCTGCGCACGATCGATCGGCAGCGGCCACGCGCCGATCAGCGTCTGGTAGTACAGATACTCCGTGTTCCGGTCCGGCAACGCAATCGACCCCGGCTTCTTCGTCCGGAACGCGCTGTTCATCCGCGACCACCGCTGTATCGCCGAGTTGAACCTCCCCGGAATCTCCGACAACACCGCCAGCCGAGCCCTCACATCGTCACTGCGCTTTGTGTCATGCGTCGAAAGCGTCGTCATCGTCAGCGGATGCGTCGCCTGCATCTTCGCGCAGTACGCATGAAACTCCGCAACGCTCAGACCATTGCGCCCCGGATCGCTGCCCACCTCGTTCATCCCGGTCAGCCGGTTGTAGCAATAGAACGCCGTGTCCTCCACGCCCTTGGCCATCACCGGCCCGGTGAACTGCTGGAACCGCAGCACAAACTCGCTCTCCTGCTTCCCCGTCACCACCATCGTCAACACATCGCGCAGGAAATCGAACAGGTCGGCATCGATGTCCAGCCGCTGCTGCTTCGCGCACTCCGTCGCCCGCGTGATTTGTTCCCTATCCTCGTCCGTGATCTCTTCCCGCTCCGGCACGACATACGTCCGATAGATCGCAAAGCACGCCGCCACCTCGCGAATCGCCCGCCTCACCTCGGCCCGCGTATAGTCCCGCCGGTCGCGATTCGCCTCGCATATCTCCACGAACAGCGAGGTCAGCCGGTTAACATCGCTCCCCAATCCCTCCTGCGTCACGCTGATCTTCTTCTCATGCGCAATCGAATGAAAGTCCGTTATCTGATCCGTAAAGTCGCCGTAGACAGACGTCAGCTCCGCCATTCCCTCCGGCGCCACCAGCACACCCGCAGCCACGTTCAGGAAGTCGTACCCCGTCGTCCCCTCAATCGGCCAGCTCTCCCGCAGAAACTCGCCCAGGCTCCAGAATTTTTTCGCCGACGATACACGCATCCGGAGCATTCTTCCGCAGCCGATTCAGATACTCCAGCGGATCGCGCAATCCATCCGGATGATCCACCCGTCACGCCATCGATCACGCCGCGCTTCAGCCAGTCCAGCACCAGCGCATGCGTCTCTTCAAACACATACTCCCGCTCCACCCGCAGCCCGATCAGCGTATTCACATCGAAGAATCGCCGATAGCTCAACTGCTGATCCGCAGTCTTCCAGTACGCCAGCCGATAGTTCTGCTGGTTCAGAAAATCATCCAGCGCATCCAGATTCCCATTCAGCTCCGCCACCGACTGATCGATACCCTCGCCGATCCCGAGCTCCTCCCCACACAACCGTTCCAGCAGATTGAACAGCACGACCTTGTCGCGATGCCGCGCAAGAATCGTCCTGCGATCGACATACTCCGGTTGCAGCAGTCGACCAAACGACGCCGCCAGAAAACTCAACGTATCCGATCGCGCATACTCCGCCGCCCGCGCCAGAATTCCCGGCAGAGAGTTCGGCGAAGCCGGCAGCGTCTGCCCCGAGCACTCCACCTGAAACTTGTTCCCGCGCCGCACCACCTTGATGCCGCCCGCCTGCAGCACCCTCCCATACTGGTCGCCGAGTATCGGCACCAGCACCTTGTCCCGCAGCCGCTCCTCCTGCGGCTGCCAGTCGATATCGAAAAACGAAGCATACCGGCTCGACGGCCCATTCTCCAGCACATCCCACCAGTACCGGTTCTCCTTGCCCAGCGACATGTGGTTCGGCACAATATCCAGCACCTGCCCCAGCTTCGCCTCACCCAGCTTCTTGCAGAAACGCTCATGCCCCGCCGCCCCACCCAATTCCTCGTTCACCCGCTGATGCGACACAACGTCGTACCCGTGCGTGCTTCCCGGCGCAGCCTGCAGGTAAGGAGAGCAGTACACATGCGAGATCCCCAGCGCACGCAGATAGTCCGCGATCCCCGCCGCATCATCGAATGTAAAGTCTTTGTGGAGTTGCAGCCTGTACGTGGAACTTGGAATCCGTAGCATTGTCATCAACCGATCAAAAAACGTTCAGGAAACAAGGCAGAGGAGAAGAGGCATGCAGATGATTGATTAGAAGCGCTTAACGCCTCACCGGTTGCATTGGGCCCATTCCTGCCGATCTGCCGTCAGATAAACCCTTTGTCTTTACCGAGGTCTCCGGTTTCCACGGCCCCGACATAGCAAACGCCGCATGAAGCAGCGCAATGTGCGACAGAGCCTGCGGAAAGTTCCCCACCATGCGCTTCCCCACCGGGTCATACTCCTCCGACAGCAGACCCACATCGTTCCGCAGCGCAAGCAGCCGCTCGAACATCGCCTTGGCATCCACCTTGCGTCCCATCAGCCACAGACTCGTCACCATCCAGAAGCTGCACGCCAAGGAACGTCCCCTCACCGCCGCTCAATCCATCCTTCGTCTTCTTCGTGTCATACCGCTCGACCAATCCGTTCTTCATCAGCCGCTTCTCGATCGCCTCCACCGTTCCGATCACCCGCGGATCATCCGGCGGCAGAAACCCAACCAGTCCAATCAGCAGACACGATGCATCCAGCTGCTTCGATCCGTACGACTGCACAAAGCTGTTCAGTTTTTTGTCGAACCCCTTCTTGCAAACCTCCTCGCTGGATCCTCTCGCGGTTCTTCTTCCATCGCTTCACATCTCCGTCGCGGCCATACTCCCGATGATGCTACGATCGCCCGGTCGAGCGCCACCCACGCCATCACCTTCGAATGCGTAAAGTGTTTCGGGCCGCCGCGCATCTCCCAGATCCCCTCGTCCGGCTGTTGCCACACCTTGCACACGTGGTTAGCCAGCGCCGCCAGCAGCGAACTCGCCGACACCCGAATCTCATCCTCCGCCTCTGGCGTCCTCGACAAAGCCGCCACCACCTCGCCAAACACATCCAGTTGAAACTGCTCAAACGCCGCATTGCCGATCCGCACCGGCCGCGAGCCTTCATATCCCGGCAGCCAGCCGGCCTCCCACTCGACAAGCTGCCGCTCGCCGCGAATCCCGTAGATCGTCTGTACCTGGTCCGGCGCCCCGGCAACCGCGCGCAGCAACCACTTTCGCCACTCCACCGCCTCTTCCACGTAGCCTGCTTGCATCAGTATCAGCAGCATGAACGCTGTATCGCGCAGCCAGCAGAAGCGATAGTCCCAGTTGCGCGACCCGCCGATACTTCTCCGGCAACGACGTCGTCACCGCCGCCACAATTCCGCCCGCCGGCCGGTACGTCATCGCCTTCAACGTCATCAGCGACCGCTCCACTGCCTCCGCATAGGGTCCGTTGTATTTGTTCTTCCCGCTCCACTGCTTCCAGAACCTCCGCGTCTCCTTCAGCGCCCTCTCCACCGGAAGCACCGCTGGCGCCTTTTCCAGCGACGAAAGTTCGTCAGCGTAAAGCTCACCGTCTCGCCCTTGCGCACCGTGAACCTGCCGCGTGTCGTCATCCCCTCGCCGCGCAGTCGGACCATCGTCCGCAGCATCACCATGTCCGATCCCCCGCAATCGCTCGCAGTTCATGATCCTTTACTCGTCACCCACGGAATCGTCCGCCCATAGTCGAAGCGGATCGCGAGGTCCATCTGCATCGCCACCCTGCCGCGAATCCCCGCGCACCATCCGCACCACATGCGAGTGCCTCTCGCCGCGGAGGCATAAAGTCAATCAGGCATACCTCGCCGTCTTCGGTTTCAAACGTCGTCTCCACCACCAGCGTATGCGCCTCATATTGCCGTCTGATTGCCTTCACCTTGCCCGCCGGCGCTATCTGCCAGTAGCCGTGGTCGCGCGTCCCCAGCAACGCCGCAAAACAGGCGCGCCGAAGAGAACGTCGGCCAGCACAACCAGTCGATCGATCCCTCGCGAGACACCAGCGCCGCCGTCTCGCAGTCCCCAATCATGCAATAATCTTCAATCGGCGAGCCGTGATACGGCCCCGTCTTCTTCTTTCGTTCCATGCCGTCAATCTCGCTTCATGCGACTGCATTTCTTCTGCCAGCAACCACATGCACCCGCGAACGCATCTCTTTAGGTGCAGGCCAAATCCATAAGATGCGCGTCGCAGCGATTCTGTCGGGAAAGATCAGGCATAAACTTAAAGCGCAGCGTTGCATGACAAAAGGACAAGTTCGGTCTAACCCTGCGCCACCGCTAACCGAAACCAAGAGAGCTCACATCCAACGATGGCCTCCACGCAAACCAACATCGCCTCTACCCCAATGCCGCCAACCGGTACGATGCCCGCATCCACGCCGGGCACGGCGGCCGCCGCCGGCAGCCTTCTCGTCAGCCTCGTTCCTCTCGCCCCCGAGGCCCTCGAGACCATGCTCGCCAACCTCTCCCTCGCCTTCGCCGGCGAAACCGTACTCGTCGCTACACCCGACGCGGCTCCCCAGCTCTCTTCCGATAGCCCCCTCCGCCTCCTCCCCTACACCGTAACCACCGTCTCAACCACTCCCTGGATCCTCACCGCTGCCGACTACCTCAACACCTACAAACTCGCCCAGGAAAACCGAGCCACCGCCTGCGTCCTGCTCGGCGCCGAATCCCAGTCCCTCCACCCCGAGGCCATCCGCGCCCTGGCGCAAGTCCGCGCTCCAAACCGACCTCACCACGGCGCACTACAACCTCGGCCCGCGCGAAGGCCTCGTCAACTCCGGCGATTCTCTACCCCGTCACCCGCGCCCTCTTCGGCACGCGCCCCCGCTTCCCGCTCGCCATCGACCTCGGTCTCTCCCTCCGCATGGCCGAGCGTTTAGCCACCGTCGCGCAACGCTTCACCGCCTCAGGACAGAACGACGCCTTCCTCTGGCCCCTCAACGAAGCCGCCATCGCCGGCTACTCCATCGCCGAAGTCAACATCGGCCCGCGCGCTCTCCCCCAGCCCGTCACTCCCGACCTCAACACCGCTTCTCACTCAGATCGCCGGCTCCCTCTTCGCCGACGTCGACGCCAAAGCCTCCTTCTGGCAGCGCGCCCGCGGCGTTCAACCTCCCTATCCCATCACCCAGGCCGCCCCCGTCGCCGAGCCGCCGCCCGACATCACCCCCATGCTCGAAGCCTTCCGCTTCGCCTACACCAACCTCCACGAGATCTGGTCTCTCGTCCTTCCGCCCAACTCGCTCCTCGGCCTCAAGAAGCTCTCCCTCATGCACCCCGAGAGCTTCCGCATGCCCGACAACCTCTGGGCCCGCATCGTCTACGACTTCATCCTCGCCTACCGTCTCCGCACCATCAATCGCGGACACCTTCTCGGCGCGCTCACCCCGCTCTATCTCGCCTGGGTGGCCTCTCATCTCACACTCATCAGCAGCGGCACCGCCCCCGAAAAACACATCCAGGACGTCGCCGTCGCCTTCGAAACCGACAAACCGTACCTCGTATCCCGCTGGCGCTGGCCTGACCGCTTCAACCCATAGAAAATGATTCTCAACTAAAAATTTTTACACCAGACAGCAAAACGGCCTGCAGTATCCGTAAGGAGAAGAACTCATGTGGCAACAAGTCGAACTCGCCCTTAGCCAATCCGCACACCGAGTGCTCGTCAAGCTCGCCATCTTCCTCCCGGCCCTGGTGGCGCTCCTGCTCGCCGTCATCATCCTCACGGCCATCGGAGCAGGTCTGGCCGCACTCGTGCGCCGCATCCTCACCGCAGCAAAGTTCGACGAGCGCCTCGCCCGCAACTCCATCGCCCCCATCTCCGACTGGTCTCCCGCCAACAGCCCCACCGCGCTGATCGCCCGCGTCGTCTTCTGGGGCTGCGTCCTCATCGGCTGCTTCATCGGCATCTCCGCCTTCGACGCCGCCTACCCCGGCGACTCACAGATCTCGACCTACATCATCCCCTACATCACCCACTCCGTCGGAGCCGTCCTCCTCCTCATCGCCGGCACCGTCATCGCCCGCTTCCTCGAGCGCTCCGTCCTCATCGGAGCCGTCAACGCCAAGCTTCAGTACGCCCGCTTCCTCTCTCTCGGCATCAAGTGGCTCGTCCTCGTCCTCACCGCCGCCATGGTCCTCGACCACCTCCAGATCGGCGGCGCCGTCGTCGAACTCGCCTTCGGCATCCTCTTCGGCGGCATCGTTCTCACCCTCGCCCTCGCCGTCGGCCTCGGCTCCCGCGACATCGTCAGCCGCTCGCTCGAACGCAGCACCACCTTCGACCCGATCATCCCCGTCGATCCCGACTACAAGGTCTCCACCCCCACAGAAACCCTGCGCCACTTTTAAAAGATTCCTATCCCTGCGCTATACATGCCCTCGCGCCGCCGCCACAAGGGGCCCGGCATCCGGGCTCGTGTTGCCTGCTCTAGGCTGCACCCGCGGCGCCAGAAACCCATACAACGCCACGACGATAAATCCAAGCAGCGGCACGATATAACCCTTCGCCCAGCTCCCCGTTGTCTTCGCGATGAACCCAAGCACCGGCGGAAAGACCGCTCCGCCCACAATCGCCATCACCAGCAGCGACGCAGCCAGCTTCGTATTCGGCCCCAGCCCCTTCAGCCCCAGCGCAAAGATCGTCGGAAACATAATCGACAGAAAGAATCCGCTTGCAACCACAGCCCAAGCACCCACAATCCCCGGCTGCGTCATCGTCACCGCCATTAGCAACACATTCGCCACCCCATACATTCCCAGCATCCTGCTCGGCGACACATACTTCATCAGCGGCGTCGAGACAAACCGTCCCACCGCCAGCGCCACCAGCACTCCCGTCAGGTAGTAAGCGGCATGCCGTTCACTCACCGACGTGAACTGCTTCATATAAGGAATCAGGCTGCTCCAGCTCGAAATCTGCGCCCCCACATTGCAGAAGTTCGCGAGCACCGCGAACCAAAGATGCGGATAGTCGAACAACTGCCGGAAGCTCCCATGATCGCCCGCCTCGCCCTCATGCTCGCTATGCATCGACGGAAACGTCATCCGCGAAAGCACAAACGCGCACAGCAAAACCACCGCGCCAAATGCCAGATACGTCGGCACCACCCGCATGATCTCCGTATGCAGATACGCCTGGTACGTCCCCGCCGCCCGCATCTGCTCAATCTCCGGAGCCTTCTTCTCCACCCCCGAAAAAATAAACCGCGCCCCAATCAGCACCCCGACAATCGTGCCCGGAGGATTGAACGACTGCGAAAAATTCAGCCTCTGCTCCGACGTCGCCGGATCACCAAACTGCGCAATGAACGGATTCGCCGCCGTCTCCAGAAACGAAGCCCCGCTGCCCACCGTAAACAACGCCACCAGAAACGGCAGATACTGCCCGCTCACCGCCGCCGGCCAGAACAGCACCATCCCGCCGCCAAACAAACACAGCCCCATCACCATCCCGGCCTTATAGCCCCACTTGCGCATCAGCAGCGCCGCCGGCATCGCCATGATGAAATAGCCCAGAAAATTCGCCGTCTGCACCAACTGCGCGCTCACCGGCGACAGCTCAAACGACTTCCTGAACTGCTGCACCAGAATGTCCGTCAGGTTATTCGACATCCCCCACAGAAAGAACAGCACCGTCACGAGAGAAAACAGCACCATATGCCCCACCGGAAACACCGGCCGATTCGTATCCGCTTCTCTCTTCGCACCCGTGCCAACCGACGTCGAAACCTGCATGCACCAAACCCCCAGATCAAGCTGTTAGCCGTTAGCTCTCAGCTTTTAGCTAGGAGCTAACGGCTGACAGCTGGTAGTGTGCCCAGTCTATCTCAGTCACCCTTCGTCACACCCGCCGAAAATATTTGATTCGAATTCGCATCCTTCTTCACTATTGGCATAGTATGGTTTTTCGCAACTCGCGCCCGCGCGCACGGCCCTCTCACAATTCATCCCCAAAATTGGAGAACCCCATGGCAACGAAAAAAAAATCGTCTACAAAGAAACTGACCACTCATCTCGCCGCCTCCCCTCGCACCGTTCTGCCCGGCAGCGAAAAGGCTCCCTTCGTCCAGGCGGTCGGCGAAAAACCCGCGCCATCCGGCGCCAAAATCACTGTCTCGGTCGTCGTCAGACGCAAGGCTCCCCTCAAAGCCGCCAACCGCACCGGCCAGGAACGTCTCACCCACGCCCAGTACCGCCAGAGTCACGCTGCAGATCCCGAAGCCGTCAAACTCGTCCGCGCCTTCGCCAAAGAGTACGGCCTCACCGTCGCGCCCGATACGCCCGGCCCGGAACGCCGCACCGTCAAACTCATCGGCACCATCGCCAATATGCAGAAGGCCTTCGGCGTCACCCTCGTCCACAAGGCCCACGAAGGCGCAACCTACCGCGTCCGCGAAGGCAGCATCACCCTGCCCTCCGAACTCGTCGGCCCCGTACAGGCGGTCCTCGGTCTCGACAACCGGCCACAGGCCCAACCCCACTTTCGCGTCTTCGGCGAAACCGGAAATCTCAGCGCGCAGAGTCGCCCAGGGCGGAGGCTTCGCCTCTCCTCACGCCGGCGCCGCCAACACTTCTTTCACCCCGCCCCAGATCGCAGCCCTCTACCAGTTCCCTCCCAACGCATCCGCGGCAGGCCAGACCATCGGCATCATCGAGCTAGGCGGCGGCTACAAGACCGCCGACCTCACCACCTACTTCAAATCTCTCGGCCAGAAAACCCCCAAAGTCTCCATGGTCTCGGTCGACGGCGGCAAGAACTCCCCCACCAACGCCAACAGCGCCGACGGCGAGGTCATGCTCGACATCGAGGTCGCCGCCGCCGTAGCACCCGGCGCCAACATCGTCGTCTACTTCGCCCCCAATACCGACCAGGGCTTCATCGACGCCATCGCCACACGCCATCCACGACACCAAAAACAAACCCAGCGTCATCTCCATCAGTTGGGGCGCCGCCGAATCCGCCTGGACCGGCCAGTCCATGACCGCTCTCGACGCCGCATGCCAATCCGCCGCAGCCCTCGGTATCACCATCACCGTCGCCGCCGGCGACAACGGCTCCACCGACGGCGTCACCGGCGGCCAGAACCACGTCGACTTCCCCGCCTCCAGTCCGCACGTCCTCGCCTGCGGAGGAACCAAACTGCAAGGCAGCGGCTCCACCATCTCCTCCGAGGTCGTCTGGAACGAGCTCACCAACAATGAAGGCGCAACCGGCGGCGGCGTCAGCAACGTCTTCCCTCTGCCCACCTGGCAGGCCGGCGCCGGCGTCCCCAAACCCACCAACCCCGCCGGCGGCCGCGGTGTTCCCGACGTCGCCGGCGACGCCGACCCCGCCACCGGCTACGTCATCCGCGTCGACGGCTCAAATATGGTCATCGGCGGCACCAGCGCCGTCGCGCCCCTCTGGGCCGGCCTCATCGCCGTCGCCAACGCGCAAAACGGCAAATCCGCCGGCTTCCTTCAACCCGCCATCTACGCCGCCAAAGGCAAGGCCGCCTTCAACGACATCACCTCCGGCACCAATTACGACGGCACACCCGTAGGCTTCAAGGCCGGCCCCGGCTGGGACCCCTGCACCGGCCTCGGCTCCCCCATCGGCACAAAGCTGATCCCCGTAGTCAACCCGGGCGCTGCCACAGGAGCGAAGAAAACCGCCGGCAAGAAAGCAACGAAGAAGGCCGCAAAGACTGTGAAGAAAGCCGCCAGGAAGGCGGTTAAAACAAAGAAGGCCGTCCGCTGACGGCCTTCTTCACACTCATCGCCCTTGCCTTTTAGTTGTCATCCTTCCGCGAAGCGGGAGGATCTGCTCTTGCCATTGCCTGTTCTTGCGGTCACCGCGTCACTAATTGTCGGAGAGCGGCTTCTGGCAGACGTCTTTGCCCTCGTCATCGTCATCGGAGGTCTTCACAAACGCCAGCCCATGCGGGCTCTGCAGTCCGCTCACGACCGGCGTCAGCTGACCGAACTCCAGATCCAGCCGCCCCACAAACCCCGGCGCCGCGCTGCTTCCGGCCACGCCCGCCGAGTAAGCCACGCCCGGCGCAAACTCCGCCTTCTCCAGCTTGTAGGTAATATTCGCCGCCGTATCCGATATCAGGATGAACCCATCGCTCGAAGGCGTAAACAAAGTATCATCCACCTGCGGCTGGCCATACGGCGAGCTCAGTGGAATCAGCACCGCGCTCTGCTGCTTCGATCCCGCCTTCCGCACCACCACCAGTTCCGAGTCGCCCTGGCTATCCAACACCAGGTCTCCCCCCGGCGACACCGTCATCGAGTCCGGATCCTGCAGGTTCAGCTGCGTCGGCACTCCCGTGAGCACATTCGTCGCCGTCGCATTGCCCTCAAACACGGGCGTCACTACTACCTGACTGCCTACCAGCTTCGCCTCCACAATCGCAGGCGCGGCGTTCGGATTGTTCGCCGGGTTCGACGCACTCAGATACGCTTTGCCGTTGCGGAACGCGATGTCGTCATATCCACCACCAGCCTGCGGAGGTGCCGCGAACGAATACAGTGTCTTCGCATGCGTCTCCGGGTCGAACACCACAAGATTCGGATTCGCGTCCTCGTTCTGCATCACCCACAGCTTGCGCGTGTACGGGTTCACCTTCATCCCGTCGTTGTGGCCCTTCACGCTGAAGCTGAAAACTTTCTGTCCCGCCCGTGTGTACTCGATCACCATATTCGACTTGCCGTCCTCACCAGTCGGATCATTTCCGTTGCCATAGGCAATGTAGATATGGTTCTCAAATACTGCCATCGAATCCGGCGCCGTGTACTGCCCGGTCACGCCTGTCGCAAACACGCTGAGTTTGTAACCCTTCTCTGCGGTCGGCGTGCTGGCCTGCGAGAACGCCGGAACAACACTGATCATCAACGTAGCGGACAGCGCAAGCGCCTGCCGCGTAGGTGTCGTAAGCATAATGGAGCCTCCTGTTGTCATCTCATGGAAAGGTTGAAGTTCGACTGAACCTGCAAGGTTCGCTGACATAGGCGATCCTCCTCCGACGGATACATCCTCGTGTGAGCGCTGGATGAATTCTTGATGACACCCGATCGCCCTACTAAAACCAGATGGCGCCACTGCGAAGAAAACCGCAAAAGAAGGCTTCGAAGAAGACAGGCTGGAAGCCTCCTTGGGACGGAAGCCCGACTCACCGTCGACGTGCGCGGAAAGCTCGTTGGGGTGTAACGCCGGAGCGAAACCCGAAGAGCGAAGCGACTGATTTTATTGCCCTTGTTGTGGCCGTTGTTTTTCTTTTTGCCATTTTCCTCCCAAAAATCGCATGTCAAGTCCCAAAACCACTCAACCATATGAAACCAAAGGAAATAGAGTTGGCATGTTCCCCCTCTCCAATCCGCTATACTTTAAATAGTGGAGAATTGATCAAGCCCCGGCATAAAACCGGGGCTAAGTCGTTTGGCAGTAAATATTTGGACGTAACCCTTTCATTATGAATATTTTACAAACCAAAGCCCCCTGTAAATAACTGAAACTAATGACTTTATCACCGGGCAATAGGAGGGGGGAGTACCCCCACCTCGGGCCGACCTGTCGCAAAATTTTCACTCCGAGGCGTTCTATGCTTTACCCTGATTCATGGCCGGAACACCTCCCATCGTCGGTCAATCGCCCCCTGCGCAAAGAGGGCAAAGCCAAGGTCTTGGGTCAGGCCCAGTACGTCGACGACATCACCCTACCCGGCATGTGGTTCGGCGCCACCGTCCGCAGCACCATCCCACGCGGCCGCATCACCTCCATCAACTTCGACCCCTCCATTCCCTGGCAGGAGTTCACCATCGTCTCCGCCGCCGACATCCCCGGCGAAAACACCATCGTCCACCTCACCAAAGACCACCCCTGCCTCGCCGTCACCCACGTCAACCACGCCGAAGAACCCATCCTCCTCCTCGCCCACCCCAACCGCTCCCTCCTCCCCGCCGCCGTAGCCGCCGTCCACATCACCTACGAAGAACTCCCCGCCATCTACACCATCGAAGACTCGGAGAAAAAGGAACAGATCATCTGGGGCGAAGGCGAGCAACGCCAACACCTTCAAGACTTACCTGATGCAGAAGAACCAGACCTCCATCCCCGAAGAGGTCTGGCAAACCGCGGACTTCATCGTCGAAGGCGAGTACCGCACCGGAGCCCAGGAACAGCTCTACATCGAGAACAACGGAGTCATCGCCGAATACGATCCGGAAACCGGAGTCACCGTCCGCGGCTCCATGCAGTGCCCCTTCTACCTCGTCCACGCACTCGAACTGGTCTTCAACCTCCCCGCAGAAAAGTGCCGCGTCATCCAGACCGAAACCGGCGGAGCCTTCGGCGGCAAGGAAGACTTCCCCTCCGTCATCGGCAGCCACGCCGCACTCCTCGCCATGAAGTCCGGCCATCCCGTGAAGCTCTGCTACGACCGCGCCGAAGACATGGCCGCCACCACCAAACGCCATCCATCACGCACCCGCCACCGCACCGCCGTATCGAAGGACGGCAAGCTCCTCGCCGGAGAGATCGACTTCGCCATCGACGGCGGAGCCTACGCCACTCTCTCCCCGGTAGTCCTCTCCCGCGGCACCATCCACGCCCCCGGCCCCTACCACTGGCCCTACATCACAGTCCGCGCCAAAGCCATGGCGACCAACATCCCCCCGCACGGGGCCTTCCGCGGATTCGGCGCCCCGCAAAGCATCTTCGCCCTCGAACGCCACATGGACAAGATCGCAAAGGTCGTCGGCCTCACCCCCGAAGAATTCCGCCGCCGCAACTTCCTCTCCACCGGCGACCGCACCGCGACCGGCCAACTCCTCAGCGACCCAGTAGACATGCAGCATCTCCTCGACCCGCGCTCTCGAAGAGTCCAACTACCAGGCCAAACGAGCAGCAGTTCGACCGCGAAAACCCGACCAGCACCATCAAGCGCGGCATCGGCTTCGCCACCTTCTTCCACGGGGCAGGCTTCACCGGCTCCGGCGAGCGCCGCCTCAACTCCGAGGTGGCAGATCGAACTCGACCCCCGAAGGCCAACCTCGCCTTCTCGTCTCCTCCACCGAGTTCGGCCAAGGTACCAACACCATCCTCTGCCAGGTCGCAGCCGAAACCCTCGATCTCCCTTACGAAGAAGTCCTCATCGCTCAGCCCGACACCGGCCTCGTCCCAAACTCCGGCCCAACCGTCGCCAGCCGCACAGCCATGATCGTCGGCAAACTGGTCGAACGAGCCTCGACGCAATCACTCGCGCAACTGCGCGATAACCAGCGGCGATCTCCCGACTCCGACTACACACCCGAAGATTTCAACCGAGCAGCCCAACTCTATCTCGCCCGGAACGGCGCACTGGAAGTCCGAAGTCCGCTACGAGTCCCCTCAGGGCATCTTCTGGGACGACGAGACCTACAGCGGCGAAGCCTACCCGGCTTACGCCTGGGCCGTCTACGTCGCCGAAGTAGCCGTCGACACCACCACCTACGCCGCCACCGTCACCAACTTTCACACCGTGCAGGAAGTAGGAAAAGTCCTCCACCCCATCCTCGCCGCAGGCCAGATCGAAGGCGGCGTCGCGCAAGGCATCGGCTACGCCCTCTACGAGAAATGCCTCTGGGTCAACGGCCACTCTAGCCAACAACCAGATGACCAACTACATCATGCCCACCAGCGCCGACATCCCACCCATCCACGTCACCTTCGAAGAGGTCCCCTCGCCCCACGGAGCCTGACGGAGCCAAGGGCATCGGCGAACTACCCATGGACGGCCCAGCCCCCGCCATCCTCAACGCCATCGAACACGCCACCGGCATCTCCTTCAACGAAATCCCGCTCCTCCCCGAAGACATCTTCGAGCGCATGACCCGCATCCCCGACGCGGGCACCGAATCCCTGAACCCCAACGTCGCCGGCCCATCTTCAGCGAGGCCAGTGCATGACCAGTATCCATTCACCATCAACGGCGACAGAAAAACCATCAAAGCTCCACCGATGAAACGCCTGCTCGATGTTCTCCGCGAAGACCTGCATCTGACTGGTGCCAAAGAAGGTTGCGGCGAGGGTGAGTGCGGAGCCTGCGCCGTCCTGATCAATGGCGATCTGGTTAACTCGTGCCTCGTTCCCATCCTGCAAGCCGAAGGCACTGAAATCACCACCATCGAAGGCCTCGTCAACAACGAGCAACTCCATCCCATCCAGCAATGCTTCCTCGAAGAGGGCGGAGCCCAGTGCGGCATCTGCACTCCCGGCATGATCCTCGCGACACATCACCTTCTCGAAAAACATCCGCAACCAACGCTGTTACAAATTCAGGAAGGCCTGAACGGAAATCTCTGCCGCTGCACCGGCTATATGCGCATCTTCAACGCTGTCCAGCAGGCCGCCCTCGCCGGAGTCGCCGAATAATGCGCTCCAACATCACGCAATACGACCTGATTGCCCCCAACTCGCTCGACGCTGTCCTGCAGATTCTCGCCGACTCGCCCGACCACTACACCCCCATCGCCGGTGGGACCGAGCTCATGGTCGCTCTCGGAGCCGGTCGTCTGCAATCAAAAAAACTGATCTCCCTCTGGAACCTCGAAGAACTCCGATTCATTGAAGTCACTCCCGACGCGATCGTCATCGGTGCCGGAACCACCTTCACCGACATTCGCAAACACCCTGTCATTGCAGGCGAATTCTCCATCCTCGCCCAGGCAGCCAGTTGGACCGGCTCGATTGCCAACCAGAACCGGGGCACGCTCGGCGGCAACATCGTCAACGCTTCGCCTGCCGCCGACACACCGCCCGCTCTCCTCGCCTACGATGCCGAGATCACTCTCATCTCCACCCGGGGCGCTCGTACGCTGCCCTACCGCGACTTCCATCTCGCCTACAAAGAGACCGCTCTCGAGCCCGATGAACTCCTGCACAGCATCACCATCTTACGCAACTACGAGGGTTACAAAACCTACATCCGCAAGGTAGGCACTCGCAATGCACAAGCCATCTCGAAGGTGGCCATAGCTGTCGTCGCCCGCATGAACAAAGGACATATCGAAGACATACGCATCGGAGCGGCAAGCGTGCGCGAATACCCTGCCCGCCTGACCGCCACCGAAAAGTCCCTAGTCGGTAAAGCCATTACGCCAGAGAGCATCGCGGTCGCCCGCGTCTGTCATCCTCGCCGAAGTACGCCCGATCGACGACATCCGCAGCACTGCCAAATATCGCGCTACTGTAGCCGCGAACCTGCTCGAAGAGTTTCTTCTCTCTTTAAGTTAATTTTTTTAGAGCGGTTTTTGAGGGCGGTTTTGCGAAATTGCAGTGTAAAAACGTGGTTTTTGGATGGAAACAACGTGGTAAATGGGTGGTAAATCGTGGTGAATTGGCACGGTTATTTGTGGTGAGAAAAATGTGCCAACTTTTTGAAATAAATCTGTGGAAAAACTGGGTTCGGGACAAAAGAGCAGCCCATAAAGCGGGAGGCTAACCAAACAGCTCCCGCACCCGCTTCAAATCTTCTACCGTATCCACATCCAACTCTCCATTCTCCAACTCCTCGAATCGAGCCTCTGCCAATAGCTCCCGGGCTCCGGCATCTCCTTTCAACTCCATCAACTTGGCGAAATACTTCTTCGGAAAGAATGCAGGAACTCCGTTCTTTTCCGCATAGCGCGAAGCCTTTACCTCGGCCCGCAGGGTCAGGTGAGACAAGTGCTTCGCCGTCACTGCCGGCTGATCGCAAGCCATCAGCAACACGCCCTCCGCATCTTTAGCGGCAAACGCCAAGGCCCCCACACCAAGCCGGATCGAGGAGCGCCATTCCCTCCTGCCACTTGTCGTTGATCACCGTCACAGCATCGCCGATGCACGCTGTTGCTCCAGCACCCTGCACATGTTCCGCCCCCACCACGACTACTACGGGCTGAACACCCAGCCTCACGCGCGATCCGCACGGCTCTCTCCAGCAAAGTCTCTCCAGCAAGGCCTCACCAGCTGTTTGGGCTCGCCCAGCCGGGTAGAAGCCCCCGCCGCCAGAACGACCGCCGCAATACTCACCGCGCAACATCCAAGGCACACTGCGCCTGGAGATACCGCGATGCCCCTCCCTCTCGCACATGCCTCTCGACGTCCTCGGCTGATAGTCTCCGCGACGTCCCCAGCTTCCCCGTGCAGCGGGCGTGCGCCTCGGCAATCACCGCGAGCGCAATCGCCTCCGGCCCGTCTCCGCCCAGATCGAGCCCAACCGGAGCATAGATCTGCTCGCAGCACGCGGCAATCGTACGCCCCAGCTTCACCGCAACTTCGCTCACCAGCAACGAACTCCGATGGCGAGCTCCCAGCAGCCCCAGATATCTGGGCCGCAACGGCAACACCGCAGCAAGCAGCTCCCTGTCCTGCTCGTAACTGTGAGTCATCAGCACCACGGCATCCTCGGGCCGAATCTCCAGCACTTCGGCAGAGGCCGAGGAGACGACCAGCACACGCTCGGCCTCCGGAAACCGTTCGGCGCGAGCCAACTGCGCCCGCCCATCCATTACCGTCACGCTCCATCCCAGACAGCGCACCCATGCTTACCAACGGCTTCGCATCATCTCCGGCGCCCAGAACAAACAACCGCTGCGGAGCGACAATCCTCTCGACGAATATTCCTTCCGGCATGGTCTCGCGCCAACCACGCGCGCAGCACACCTGCCCGCGCGTCCACCAGTTCAGGCTCAGTCAATTTGCTACTGGCGAAGAGGAAGTCTCCACTCGCCGAAAGCACCGCGCGCGCCAACCCTCTGTCCTCGCGCGGCAGCCAGGTCAACACCGTCACATCTTCCCCGGCAAGAGAACCCTCCATTGCGGCCATTAAAGCTCCGCACTCCGCGGTGTTCGCCGGCTCCAGCAGCAGATCGACTACTCCGCCACAGCCCAGCCCAAACGGAATCTCCGCGGTGTCGTCGAACATCGTCGAGTAGCGCTCCACCATAGCGCCTTCGCGCACCAGCCAGGTCGCCTTGCGGACGACCTCGGTCTCCAGGCAGCCGCCACTGATGGTCCCTGCATACTCGCCCTCGGAGGCCCAACAGCAGACGAGCTCCCGGGCGCCTATAACTCGACCCCTCCGCCCGCACCAGCGTTACCAGCACAGCGGCACCGCCCTGCTGCCATAGCCGAACAATCTGCCGACGTTCCATCATGACAAGAATCCTGTCCCCTCTAAAGCTTAGTCCATTTCACGGCGTGGAAGAACCCGGTGCTTTGTGCAGACGCGATCGATCGCGAGAGACGAAGAAAAGTTTTTCCGCGTTTTCGCTTTTCCACGCCGGAAAGAGAAAAAGTTTTCTCTCTTATTCGCAGCGGGTGCGCACTTACCTGGAAAGGCAGTAACCACCTGTATTCCAAAATCCCTTCAAATTCATCGTTTTAGAGCTTTCCTGCCGGATACTTCTCTCTATGTCGCCAACAATTTGTGGACGATTCGCAATCCGATCCGCGACCCGTGCTCTTTGGTACTCGCTTTGCATAAGAAGGGATATCACCCCACTCTGCGGAGGCTACGACCTCCAAAAGAAATCTTTCTGTTTCCCGAACTAAGTCAGCATCTTCGACCTGATTCACTTTGCAGCGACATCTACCTAGGAGTTTCACCATGCGCTTCAACCGTCTCGCCGGAGTTCGAGTCCTCTTCAACCTCGTCTCGTTTGTAGCCTCCACGCTGGCCCCCACCTTCGCATACTCCCAGGCACTAACGCTTCTGCAGAGCGGCACTCGCTATGCGGGCACTATCACACCTGGATTTAATGGGGACTTCGGATCCGCAACCACGGTCAGCCTCAACACTCCGTCTTATATTGTCTTCGACTCGCAGGGGAATCAGTACCTCTCCGACACGCAGAACAACTGCGTCCGCAAGATCGGACCTTCAGGCTCGATGAGCACCGTAGTCGGCCTTGCTGTCTCCGGCCAGGGCGACACCTGCTCCACTGCCTCGAACAGCACTCCGACGCCGTCCCAGGGTCTGTATCAACCCACCGGCCTCGCCGTCGACAACTCCAATAATCTTTACATCGCCGACAGCAAGCACAACTGCGTCCGCATGCTGGCCAATGGAGCCTCTGGCGTTGCGCGCGCTAACGACTGTCGCCGGCACCTGCGGCTCCGCAGCTTCTTCTACTCCCAACCCCAACGGACTCGTTCTCGACGCCAGCAACAATCTTTACATCTCCGATTCAGGACACAGAGGTTCTTCCCTCCGTCAGCACCTACCAGGTCCTCCGCCAGGCTCCAGGTGCGAGCCTCTGCGTTATGGCAGGCGCCCCCTCCACGCTTGTTCCGAATTCCTGCTCAGGCATCACCGGCAACTGTTGCGCTGAATGCACCCTCCGGCCTGGCGATAAGCGGCACGGGTGATCTCTTCATCGCAGACACGGGCAACAACTGCGTCCGCCAGATTGCGAATCTTACTACCTACAAGACTGCTGTCGGTCAGTGCTCCAACGATAGTTCCGGCACTCTCACGACTGCGCTGAACAAACCGTACGGTCTCACCTTCTCGCCCACGCAATCTCTCGTTCATCACCGAGACCAGCCCGGACAACGTCGTCAGCTACATCCTCGGATCGTCCACACTGACGATCGCAGCCGGCCTGCCCAACGGTTCCTCCGGTCCCTACAGCCCTACACAGGATGGCAACTCCGCTCTTAGTGCTCCGCTCAACGCACCGCGCGGTATCGCGGTCGACAGCTTCGGCAACTTCTCCCTCGCCGACTCCGGCAACAGCATCGCGCGGAAACTGAACAGCAATATTATCTTTCCCTCCACTCCTGTCGGCAGCCAGAGCGCGACGATGCCGCTCACCTTCGTGATCAACCAGAACGTCAATCTCTCTGCTGCCTCCGGCCCCGACTTCAGCATTACAAGCAACACCTGCAGCGGCGCACTCAGCCCCGCACCGGCAGGCGCCAGTACCGAATACCTGCCAGCTCTTCATCCGATTTACTCCGACTCGTCCGGGACTGCGCAGCGCCCCGGTTAAACTGACCGACTCTATCTCCGGTAAAACCATCCTGCAAGGACTCGAAGCGGTTGCCACCGGCTCGCTCAGCGTCTTCACGCCGGGCATCGTCAACACCGTCGCCGGCACCCTGGCCGCTCCTGTTGCAGTGGCGGTCGATTCCACGGGCAACGCTTACGTCCTCGAAGCCGGCACTGCCCCCGGCACCGCCGACCTCCTAATGGTTCCCGCCGGCGGCGGCACGCCTCAGATCGTGATCCCCCAGGGCGCCGGCTTGCTCACTCCTTCCGCTCTTGCCATTGATTCTGCGGGCAACTTCTTCATCGCAGATGCGAGCCACGGCACAGTCGCGCGATTCGGCGCAGACGGCACCATCAATACCAGCTACGTCACCGCCCTCGACACGCCAACGGCGATCTACGTCGATGGCTTCGACAATCTCTTCATCGCCCAGGCGGGCACGACTCATAACGTGATCGAGGTCTACGCGGCTGGATCGCGTCGCATCCTTGCGTCAAGCTTCGTATCGCCCAGCGGCCTCGCCGTCGATCTGAACGGCATTCTCTACGTCGCCGATGCGGGCGCTCACCTCGTCTATGCGGTGGATAAATCCGGCATCGTCCACCAGGTCGCAGGCAATGGAACCACAACCACCACCGTTCCCGGCCAGGCAACAGGCACCGCTCTGATCTCGCCGTCCTCGCTCTCTGTCGATGCAGCGGGCGATCTCTACATTGCGGATGCCGGCGCGAACCTGGTTTATACCGTGTACTCCTCGACCACCAGCGGCGGAAGCAACATCGCGACGGTCCTGGGTACTGGCAACGCAGGCAAGGCAGGAGACGGCGGCTTCAGCAATCTCGCACAGGTCAGCAACCCGGTCAGCGTTGCTGTCGATGGCAGCAGCAATCTCTTCGTCGTCGACAACGGCAACAGTTCCGTCCGCGAGATCACGTATCCAAATCCGACTCTCGACTTTGGCACCATCATGGTCGGCCAAAGCTCTCCTGTCCTCCGGCAGAACATCAGCAACTTCGGCACCGACAATCTCAGCCTAACCGCTCCTTTCTCCACCTCCGACCCGCATTTCATCGTTGACGGCCGCACCACCACCTGCGGTACTACGATCATTGCCGGCTCTACCTGCACGCTCGGCTTCATCTTCACGCCGTCGGTCAATGGCCCGGTTACTGCGACGGCTTCGCTTGCGTCGAACTCCTACAACACTCCGCAGCCCATCCAACTCACCGGCACCGGCAAGCTCATCGCGCCACTGCAGTTCACGCTTCCTGCCCAGACTGAGGTCTACGGGCAACCCTTCCCGGAGACCGTCCTCGTCAGCAGCGTTAACCCGGCGCCCACGGGAACCATCACCTTTAGCATCGGCAAAACGCTTCTTCTCTGCAGCCTCACCACCACTCTCGGCCCCACGACAACCTGCAACGCTCCAAACAGCGGGCTCGCGGCCGGCACCTACACGGTTCTCTTCAGCTACAGCGGCGATAGCAATTATTCCTCGGCCGGTGGCTCGGTGACCTTGAGTGTTACCCGAGCGCCGCTCACCGTAACCGTCAACAACGCCAGCCGCGAATATGGAGCACCCAATCCCACCTTCACCGGCACACTCACCGGGGTAGCCGCCGGTGAGACGGTCCTGGTCGCCTACTCCACTGCGGCGACCGTCCTCAGCCCCGTCGGCAACTACCCGATCGTCGCGACTCTCACTGCGGCCGGGTCGACCGATCTCTCGAATTACGCTATCACCAATACGCCCGGGACCCTTACCATCACCCAGACGCCTCTCACCATCATGGTCCTCAAGTGACAGCCGTCAGTATGGTCAGCCGAACCCCCAGTTCAGCAGCACTACTCATGTCACGCTCAACGGCAACACGATGATCGGCACGTTGAACGGCGACGCGATCACTATTACCTATTCCACTCCTGCCACCGTCGCCTCTCCCGTCGGGACCTATCCGATCAATGCGACCGTCTCCGGAGCACCCGCAGGAAACTACCTCATCACCGTCATTCCCGGGACCCTCACTGTAACCCCGGCACTCCTAACGGTAGTGGTCGGTAACGCGACTCGCTCGTACGGCGCACCGAATCCGGCCTTCACCAACACCGTCTCCGGTGCGCTCAATGGCGACACCTTCACCCACAGCTACTCGACGCCCGCCACGATTGCCTCACCTGTCGGCACCTATCCGATCAACGACGCAGTAGGCGGGCCCGCGGCCTCGAACTACACCATCACCGTCGTTCCTGGAACCCTTACCATCACGCACGCATCGGTCGCTTTGAATGTCGCTGCCAACAACACGACTCGTGCCTATGGCGCAGCCAACCCGGTCTTCACAAGCACCATCACCGGCGCGCTCAACGGCGACACCTTCACCGTGACGTATTCCACCACGGCCACGACGACCTCACCGATTGGCGCTTATCCCATTGTTCCTACCGTCTCCGGCACCGCCCTGTCGAACTACACCGTCACCACCACGAACGGCGTCCTCACCGTCGCCCCGGCAACCCTGACCGTCACTGCCAACAATGCCTCGCGCACCTACGGTGCAGCCAACCCGGTCTTCACCGGCACCACTACCGGCCTGCTCAATGGCGACACGGTCAGCACCACCTTTACCTCATCCGCCGTCAGCAACAGCCCCGTCGGCACCTATCCTATCGTCCCCGCTGTCTCCGGCGCGGCTACGTCGAACTACAACGTCGTCACCGTCAACGGCACCTTGACGATCACGCAGAATCCCTCCTCCCTGGTGATCAATGTCGACAATGCAAGCCGTCCCTACGGAGCACCGAACCCCAACTTCACCGGCTCTGTCAATGGAGTGCTCCCGGGAGACAATGTAGTCGTCACCTACACCACGACCGCGACACAGACCTCTCCGGCCGGCCACTACGCCATCGGCGCCAACGTCTCCGGAACCTCCGCGGGCAACTACATCGCGACGATCCACCCGGGGGCACTCGCCATCAATCCTGTGGCCACCGTCACTACGATCACATCCTCTGGCTCGCCCGCAGTTGCCGGCGCCAATGTGACATTCACGGCTACAACAACGACCGCCAATGGCGTCGTCTCCG
Source organism: uncultured Acidobacteriaceae bacterium (assembly GCA_963838555.1). GTDB lineage: Bacteria > Acidobacteriota > Terriglobia > Terriglobales > Acidobacteriaceae > Edaphobacter. The sequence continues at coordinate 256,515 of CAWIRK010000006.1, forward strand.
GCACCATCAACTTCTCTGACGGCGCCATCCTGCTCGGCACCGGAACCCTGAACAGCAGCGGCGTTGCCACCTTCTCCACCACGGCTTTAGCTGTCGGCACTCACAGCATCACCGCGGCCTTCCAGACCAACACTAACTTCACCGCGAGCTCCGCCACTCTTACTCAGGTCATGACCGCGCCAACCGGCAGCTTCACCCTCTCCGCGTCGCCCGCCACACAGTTCATCAAAGGCGCCGGCGTGACGGTCTACCAGGTCACCCTCACATCCGTCGGAGCCTTTGCCGGCCAGATTAATCTCGCCTGCTCCGGCCTCCCTGCTGACGCAACCTGCTCCTTCGCCAGCAATCCCACTCTCACTGCCGGCGGCACCGCCGACCGTTGCGATGACGGTGAACACCACCGTAGCCGACGCTCAACTCCGCCAACCTGCGCTTCGCAACTTCACTCCTGCGGACTTCGCACCCATCACCGCAGCCGCTGTCTTCCCCGTCGAACTCACCGGTCTGGGAGTCTTCTTCGCGGGACTTCGCCGGCGCAAAAAACTAGGTACTCAGAAGATGCGCCTACTGGCAATCATCCTCTTCTCCCTTGGTATTCTGGGCCTGACAGGTTGCGGCTGCCCCAGTACTGTGTTCCAGACCTACACGATCAACATCACTGCCACTAGTGTCAGTTTCACGGCACCCACTCAATCCACCTCGGTCAGCCTGTCCGTCGGTAACCAGTAGTCCTTGACTGTCGCACACTCAGCCTGTCTTCGGGCGTGCGGCAGTTCTCTGAAACCAGGAAGACGCACCGTAGTGGAGGATTTCCCGTTATGCGTTACCGCCTCATGAGCCCCGATCTTTGGAACAGCAGCCCCAGCCGATCCAATCGCTCGATCAACGGGCGGCGGGCGACTCTTCTCGTCACTCTCATCGCCACCTTCTTCACGGCTTCAACGCTGACCGCAGCCGCCCAGGCAACAAAGACCGCTTCCACTCCGCCGCCCGAACTTTCGCGTTTCGATCTCTACGGAGGCTACGGGTATCTCCATCCTGTTAACAGCGACATCGGCAACGTCCAATACCAACCCATCAACCCCGGTGCTATCGTCAGCGCTGCCGCCTACTTCAATCGCTACATCGGCGTTCAGGCGGAAGGCAGCTTCTTCCCTCACGGTCCCAACGACTGCGTCTTCACTGCACAGGCCGGGCCCATCTTCCGCTATCAGAAGAATCGCTGGGTTCCTTTCGCTCATGTCCTCGGCGGCGGAGCCAAGGTCGGCGGTCCCATCTTCCAGCCCTGCACCTGGGGCTGGGGCGTCACCAGCGGCATCGGCCTCGACTACATCCTTCCCGCCTTCAACAACCGCATCGCCATCCGTCCCATTCAGGCAGACTTCCACTACTCGCATGTTGACTATGGGCTCCCCGCTCCAGGCCTGGTCACCGGAGGGGTTGGCGACATCTACGCCTACCGTCTCTCCGCGGGCGTCGTCCTCCGCCTCGGCCAGGTTACACCGCCTCCACCGGTCCAGCTCGGGGTGCACGGTTCAGCCTGCGAACATCTTTCCCGGCGACCCGGTCACCGTCACGGCCACTGCCAGCAATCTCGACCTGAAGAAGAAAGCCACCTACGCATGGAGCGTCAGCGGCGGCCATATCACCGGAACTGACTCGACCGCCACCGTCACAACCGCAGGGCTCGCCCCCGGCGACTACACCGTCTCCGGCCACGTCTCCGAAGGCATGCGCCCCGGCCAGCAGGCCAGTTGCACCGCCGGCTTCCGCGTCCACGCCTACGAACCTCCGACGATCTCCTGTTCGGCGAATCCCAGCACGGTCATGCCGGGCGATCCCTCCACGATTACGTCGGTCGCCAACAGCCCGCAAAACCGTCCCCTCAGCTACTCTTACTCCGCTTCCGCTGGCCAGATCGGCAGCAGCACAGCCACCGCGACCCTCAACACCATTGGCGCGTCTCCGGGCGCCATTAACGTAACCTGCAACGTCGTCGACGATCTGGGCAAACAAGCCACGGCGAACACGTCGGTCACCATCACAGCTCCTCCACCCCCGCCACCGCCGCGGTGACGCAATCTCTGCAGCATCTCTTTCGAGCGCGACAGAAAGCGTCCCGTCCGCGTCGACAACGAAGCCAAGGGCTGCCTGGATGAGGTCGCCCTTACCCTCAATCGCGAGTCCTCGGCCAAGCTGATTATTGTCGGCAAACATTCTGCCGATGAAGCACCTGACGCCGCGGCCCAGCGAGACCTCAACGTTGCGCAGTACCTGACGCAGGAAAAGGGTATCGACCCCTCCCGCATCGAGCTGCGCACCGGCGGCGATCTAACACGCAGCCTCGACAACATCCTGGTGCCCCCTGGAGCGACCTTCACTCCAGGTGACACCAACACCTTCGATACGAACTCGGTGAAGCGGCAGGGGCAACCGTACGCAATGCCCAAGACCACGACCAAGCCTCGTAAGCCGACCAACTAGGCCGATCGACTTTGCACCACTCATGGGGAGGAGTCACTAGGGCTCCTCCCCATATTTTTTCTCTACATCATCGCTACAGCTCAGAGCCGCGGTACTGCAAAGACAATTCGAGTCTCGATCGCAAATACAGCGACGAAGAAATCCACTCCCTTGGGGCCTGCACCACCCAACGTCAATAATCTGCTAAACTAGCTTAGTCGGTAAAGCGATCCAGCAAGCCCACCCGCGCGCTTGAGCTCTAAGGAAAGCACCCTCATCGACATCTCACCGCAGCACACATTCGGGGCGTAGCGCAGTCTGGTAGCGCACCTGGTTCGGGACCAGGGGGTCGGAGGTTCGAATCCTCTCGCCCCGACCATTCATAAAAATCGCAGTTTACGCAGAATTCCGCCGTGACTGAATTTTAATCCGGGCGCTATGCGCGCAGGCGACCGGTAGCACCCTGTCTCTTTGGAGCCCGTTTCCACTCACTGCTGAAGTTGGTCGCCTCTGCAAGTACCCCGATTGCTAATCCGGGAACGATCATGATGCTGCCTCCTCAGATGCGACGCTTAAAGAAACGCGTGCCTGCAGACCACTCGCAGGCACGCCGTCACATTTATTTATCAGACCAGGTCGTATCTTATCGCTCGTGGGTTGGCGACCAACGAAGTCCGCCGCCGAACGTCTGCCGGTAGAACTCACGCTGGACCGGATAGATCGTGCTTCCGTTGTAGAATCCGAACACTTCGTTATTCAGGTTCAAGCCATATGCTACCGCGGTGAATCCTTTCGGTAATTTGTAGGATCCTTGCAGGTCGATCTGCAGGTGCGAGTAGAAGTATTGATCTCCATTCGGCCCGTATAGGCCGCCGCCTCCTCCTCCAGCTACGATCGGTCCCGCATTGCTGACGTTATATTGATAGGCCGCGATGTTCGCCTGGTTGTAGGTCATACCCAGACGCACCGACAATGCCCGGTTGTCATAGGTTGGGCTGAAATTGAAGCTGTTTGGCGCTTGACCTATGAGCGCCGGAGTAGAACCTCCGGGACCACGGTTTGGCCCACTGATCTGGCCCGGCTGAAGTTGAGTCGGATCGACATACGGGGGAAGGGTCGCCTGCGAGGCGGTGTATCCATAGTTGGTCGAGAGACCGAGTCCATTCAGCGCTCCCGGGAGACGGGAGAAGTGCTGCTGATAGGCAATCTCGAACCCATAGACATAAGCGCTTCCAGCATTGATGGTCTGGTTCAGAATATAGGGGTTGTTATTGCCGGTGAGAGTTGGATCAGGTGCACTCACGGTTTGCGTGGCCACGATCGGGTTGCTGAGGTTCTTATAAAAGAAACCCGCCTGGAGAAGGCCGCTACGGGGCAGGCTCCTCTCATAAAGCAAGTCAACATTATCGGCGTACTCCGCTTTCAAATATGGGTTTCCCTGGCTTACGGTAGTTCGTGCGGAGCCGCTGCTCGAGACACTTTGAAATGGGATAAGGTCTGAAAAGTTTGGTCGCGCTAATCCTCGCCCGTATACCAGTCGAAGTCCGGAAGATGCGGTCAACGCGTATCGCAGCGATGCGCTCGGGAGAGGGTCAAGGTAAGAGGTCGTTACGCGAATCGGTATCGTGCCCGGGGTGTTTGCATTTTTGGCCCCCTGGTAACCGAGGTTGTTCTCGCTCGTGTTCTCGAACCGTACGCCCAAGACGAGCCGGAATCTTCCAACGTTGGTCGAGTTCATCAGATAGCCTGCCGAAACCTTCTCCACCTGATCGAATGAGTTTCCGAAGATGCCGGAGGTAAGGGACTGCGCGGCAAACGCCCTTACCTTGTCGTACTCGACCGCCGGACCGAACTGGTAAGCCCCGCCGTAATAGTTGGGGTCGCGAAAGTCATTCAAGAAGTTAGTCATGGCCAGGGAAGCATCTTCCCCGCTGGCGTTAGGCGTAAAATTCTGCGTGTTTTGGTTGAGGAACTTGTGTTCATTGCGGAAGCGTCCGCCAAACTCGAATGTGCTTGCATGTCCTGCCAGGGAATAGGGAGTAATAACGGAAGCCCCAAATCCAAGGTCGACCTCGGGACTGTACATGTACTGCACACTCTGTCCGGTATAGAAATACTTGGTTGGATCAAAGATGTTGACGCCGTTCTGTACGTTGAGGTGTGGCTCCAGCGGATTGCTCACGTCAAGGCCATACTGAACATTGTTGAGGGGATTCGTAGCTGACAACGGCGAGAAATGCGCGGTGGAATAGCCTTCATCGCGTGTTCGCGCTACGGACGAATTGAGGTCCCAGGCGAGGATGGATCGGCGAATGACATGGTGTCCTCCAAGTTGAACTCCTCCGATGTCCTGCACTGGCCTTCGGCGCAAAGCCTGGAATGAAACCGATCCGGTAGCATCACCTTGCAAAGGAGAGACGAAGTTGTTGATCGCAGGACTATAAATCCAGTCGTCTCCGAAGTTATTGAAGTGCGAGTAGAGACCCTTGAGGTACATGGTTGAGGTGTCGTTGAAACGGTAGTCGAGTGTGCCTCCTACGCCAGCACGATCGCGAAAATAGCGATAGTCGCGCAGGTCGTATGTGCCCGCCAGGGCCGGACCGGGCTCGATGTCGTTAATGCCGCGTCCGTTCCAGTCATACGATGCGCTGACCAATGCGCCTAGTTTCTTTCCCTCGAGAAATCGCTTGCCCAGGGTGCCGTCGAACTGATACGCAGGACGTCCCCCGATAATCGGCATATATCCGCCGGTGGATTCCAGATAGATAGTCGGACGATCTTCTGCACTCTTCGTGCGCAAATCCACCGACCCGCCGATGCCGTCGCCTTCCATATTCGCCTGGAGTGTCTTGTTGATCTGTACTGACTCGACAAGGTCCGCGGGAATCAGTCGAAGCTTAATCTGCCGGACCGTTTCAGGCGAGGCGATCGTTACTCCATCTAGCGTAGTGTGTGTCAGCCGGGCTCGGTTCCGCGCACCTTCACATACTTGCCTTCACCCTCGTCTCGCTCCAGGGTTACGCTGGGCAACCGACCGATAGCGTCGGCCACGTTTGCGTTCGGTAGACTGGTGATTACGTCAGATGGGAGCACGTTGATGATGTTGTCGGCGGTCAGCGTTCGATTGATCGCTTCGATCTCTCCGCCTTGGCGGCCTGCGTATACCTGAACATTTTCTTTGTTCGTAGCCACCTTCAGCACGGCAACGATGTGAGATGACTGACCTGCACTGAGTGTCACGGTCTGGGTCAACGTGGTAAATCCCTTATATTTGATCGTCACCGTGTACTGGCCGTTGGGCAGCGCCGCGAGCGTGAACAACCCCTGGGCATCGGAAACTGCGTTTACGTCGCCTGGATCAACGGTGATCTGTGCCCCCTGCAACGTGCGACCCTGCTCATCGGTTACAGGATCCGGGTCAACGTAACGCGGGCTGTCTGGCAGAAACCTGGCGACACGGCCAGCATCGTCACATACGGTACAGCCCATAGAACTTCTCTGAATCGCATAACTCTCCCCATGCAAGTGGTGCACGTCATCCCGTTGCTGTGTTCTGTGGAACGAGGCGCACTCTGACTATGTATTGATCAGCATCAAGTTAGCGCCTGAACTTTACATTCCGGTAACCACTGGATGAATCGATGAAGACAAAGATTAAGCGAAAACTTAAGGCTGGAGAACTCTCTAGACTACCATGTCTGAGGGGTATGTAACGGCTGGAATCCACGACATAAATCTCGGTAGATCAAAGAATTCGACCCAACGATGATGATGA
>CAWIRK010000007.1:0-355613 GCA_963838555.1 uncultured Acidobacteriaceae bacterium
TGATATTAGAGAAAATTGAATGCTTCGTGTGATTGCAGACCGGGTTTCAATCGTCGAAACAAGCAAATCATCCCAAAACGGGAATGAAAGTCGTTGGCGAGGTCTCAAGATCACGAGAGTCGTTGACGATTAGCCCCAGGCGTTCACCCAGCCACCGATTCCCATTCGGATACTTCGCTTGCTTGTCGAAGAGCCGCATCCCCTCCCCGGGCAAGAGAAAAATAAAGCTGAATTTCGTGGCATGTTTTTCAGCACCCAAAAACACGCTGTCACCGCACCACGTTTACCACGCATTCCACCACAACTCACCACAAAAACACCACACCAAAAACACCCATTTCCCCAAAACACCCCTCAAAAACGCCCGTCAATCCGCACTTATCCCCCGCCCCACCACGGCCAATTTTTTTCTAAAAAACTACCGCCGAACCGAACCCGTCGACACCGGCACCTGCTCCACAATCTCGATCCCGAACCCCTGCAGCGCCGGCACATGCGTCGGCGTATTCGTCAGCAGCCGAATCTTGCGAATTCCCAGGTCCGAAAGAATCTGCCCGCCCAACCCCACCTGCCGCAGCGTTCGATGCGCCCTCTCGTCGCACCCCTCACGCGACCGCTGCTCCCGATGAAACACCACCCGCGCCGGCGCAACTGCCGTTATCGACGCCAAAACCCGCGCTCCCATTGTGCAGATACACCAGCGCGCCCTTACCCGCCTCCGCAATCATGCGCAGCGAATTCTCCACCACCGCCCGGCAGTCGCACAGCGTCGTGCCAAAAACATCGCCCGACAGGCAATGCGTATGCACCCGCACCAGCACCGGCTCATCGCCCGTCACATCGCCATACACCAGCGCCACATGCGACTCGCCGCCATCCACTTCGCTCTCATACGCGATCATGCGAAACTCGCCATGCGCCGTCGGCAGCTGCGACTCCGCCACGCGATGGATGTACCGCTCATTCTGCAACCGGTACCGGATCAGCTCCGCCACCGTCACCATCTTCAACCCGTGCTCCTCGCAGAACTCTACCAGGTCAGGCACCCGCGCCATCGTGCCGTCGTCGTTCATGATCTCGCAGATCACGCCCGCCGTCACCAGTCCCGCCATCCGCGCCAGATCGACCGAAGCCTCCGTCTGCCCCGCCCGCACCAGCACGCCGCCCTTGCGCGCCCGCAGCGGAAACACATGTCCCGGCCGCGCCAGATCATGCGCCGTCGATCGCGGATCGATCGCCACCTTGATCGTATGCGCCCGGTCCGCAGCCGAGATCCCCGTCGTCACACCCTCGCGCGCCTCGATCGCTCTCGTAAACGCCGTGCCGAACCGCGAAGTATTCTCCTGCGTCATCGGCCCCAGCCGCAGATAGTCCGCGCGCTCTTCGGTCAGCGTCAGGCAGATCAGCCCGCGGCCAAACTTCGCCATGAAGTTGATCGCCTCCGGCGTAACAAACTCCGCAGCCAGCGTCAGGTCGCCTTCGTTCTCGCGGTCTTCATCGTCGACGACGACAACCATCCGGCCCGCCTTGATCTCCGCCACTGCCTCGGTCACGTCAGCAAACATAACTCCGCCTTCCACTTTCATCTCTTTCGACGCATCCCATGCATACGTTCGTCGCAAAAAAGAAACGCCGCCCTCATCGGCGGCGTCTCACATCCAATTTGAAATCTACAGCGTAGACTCGATCTCAAAACCCCAGGCCTCCAAGCAGCGCCTCAGGAATGTACTTCGAATTCTTGTTCCGCCGGGCCCATTCACGCAGCCGCGTCGAACGGATGTACTGGTCCGGTGTCAGTTTGAACTCCTTCACCACCTGCTCGAACGATGTGACCGTCGGAACAACCGGCCCAATCGGCTCAGGCTTGCCCCAGTTGGGATTTCCACGACGCTTTGCCATCTTTATCAGTACCTCTTTGAATTAAGTTTCCGCACTACGCTATGCGAACACTGGAAAAAACACAGCAGCCCTCATTCTAAGGCAGTTATGCTCGAAAAGCAAGGAGAAACCGGGGCAAGTCACGCCCCGGATATACCCTTAACCTGCATCTCCAACTCTGTCTTAGTGTTGCTGGGCTACGGCATAAAACTTGCACCAGGTCAGCCTTCAGCTCCTTCAGCGCCTCGACATTCAGATAGACCATGTGGCCCGCCGGATAGTAACCAAACTGCACATTTCCCACTAGCTTCGCCGGCAGGTCCATGTGGCTGAGGTCATACTCGGTCGAAAAGAACGGCGTCGCCAGATCGAAGTATCCGTTCGCCGAAAACACCTGCAGCTGCGGATTCTTCCGCATCGCATCCGACAGGTCCACGGCAACATCCGGAGCCGTCTGCTCTCCCCCGCGCCCACCGCCCCCACCTCCAGGTGCACCCGGAGGCCGGTGCTTGAAGTCCCACACCTGATTCAACCCCGGCCCCGAGAGATAGTACGGCTCCTGGCTCATGTACTTCAGCTCTCTCTGGATGTAGTCGTGGAACGCCCCGACATACACCCCGCTGATCCCCGTGTCCGATAGGATCGTACCCAGGATTCTCTCCCGCCGAATCCGGGTCCCACCCCATAAACCGCGCATCGTATCGTCCCAGAATCCGCTCGTCCCCGCGCAGCAGCTCCTTGCGAAACCGCGTCGCCGAGATCCGCAGCTTCGACTCCTTCACGTACTCCACGCTCAACCCGGTGATCGCCGCCACCTTCGCCGCCATCGCATCGAACTCCGCCGCCGGCAACTTGTCGCCCTGCTGCAGCGCCTCGGCATACGGCCCACGCGCAAACACTCGACGCCTGCTGCACCCACTCCGCCATGCTCACATTGGTCTTCACCTTCTTGTAGTGATAGGCAATCGCAGCATACGAAGGCAGATACCCGATCGCCTCATAGTCCAGCCCCGGCGCGCGCCGGTTGTAGTTCAGAATCGACGACAGCAGCGTCACGCCGTTGAACTCAATGCCATCGTTCTGCAGCGCCGCCACCAACCCCGCCGACCGCGTCGTTCCATACGACTCGCCAAACAGAAACTTCGGCGAGTTCCACCGCTGGTTCACCGTAATGTACCGAACAATAAACTTCTCGAACGCGTGAATATCCTGATCCGTCCCGGCAAAGTCCTTCGCCGTTCCCTTGCCCACCGCACGCGAAAAGCCGCACAGCGGCGCGTCGATAAACACCAGGTCGCTCTTGTCGATCAGGCTCTGCGGATTCTGCACCCACTCAAACGGCGCCGGCCCGGTCGCCTCCGGGCTCTGCGTAATCACGCGCACCGGCCCAAGCGATCCCATGTGCAACCAGATCGTCGCCGCCCCCGGCCCGCCGTTATAGAAGAACGTCACCGGCCGGTTCTTCGCGTCAGCACCATCCTCCGTATACGCCACGTAGAAGATGCTGCCGTTCGCCTTGTCCTGCTCATCGCGTATCAGCAGGTTGCCCGCGGTCGCCGTGTAGTGGATCGTCTGCCCACCCGCGGTCCAGTCATGCTTGGTCACCGAGTTCGTCTCAGGCGGAATCGGATACGCTCTGGTCCTCTTTCGCCGCAGCAGTGCCTCGGCCGCCGCTCGTTGCCGTCCCTCCGGTGCCTGCGAAGACGCCGGAACGCATGCCATCGCCGCCCGCCAACAATGCGAGGCCGCAATTGATATGCGAGATATCAACTGAAACATTGAACAACAGTAGACCGACCCAATTCACTCTCCCGAATCTGCCTTAGTGGAAAGGTTGAATAATGCTTGGCTGAATGCCACCATCATACCTTCGAAACTGCGCCAGCACCGCACCACTTTTTTGCATGCATCTTTTTCCGCGGCCAGCTTCGTCAACCTAAGTTGGCTCGTCGTACGATACCGATCGCGCACCATCAACCACATGAGGCACGGCCATGAGCTCCCAACGCTGCACCGACATCGAAGAAAACCTCGACAACTCCGAAGACACTCTTCCTGAACAACCAACCTCTCCCACCGACATCGAACTCTCCCGCCGCAGCTTCGTCAAAGCCGCAGGCATCCTCACCGCCGCCGTCGCCACCGGCATCCCGCATCTCGCCGCAGCCGCAAGACGGCCAGGCCGCAGCCGCCACCACGCCGCACATGATCGCGACCGTGACCCTCAAGGTCAACGGCAAATCGCACACTCTCACCCTCGACACCCGCACCTCGCTCCTCGACGCCCTGCGCGAACACCTCGAACTCACCGGCAGCAAAAAGGGCTGCGACCACGGCCAGTGCGGAGCCTGCACCGTCCTCGTCGACGGCCGCCGCGTCAACTCCTGCCTCACCCTCGCCGTCACCGCCAACGGAGCCGAGATCACCACCATCGAAGGCCTCGCCCAGGGCGACACCCTCCACCCCGTCCAGGCAGCCTTCCTCGAACACGACGGCTTCCAGTGCGGCTACTGCACCCCTGGCCAGATCTGCTCCGCCGTCGCCCTGCTCAAAGAACACAAGCACAACACTCTCAGCACCGTCTCCTTCGAGACCGGCAACACCACCAACCCCGAACTCACCGACAACGAGATCCGCGAACGCATGAGCGGCAACATCTGCCGCTGCGGAGCCTACCCCAACATCGTCGCCGCCGTCCGCGCCGCCGCGAAAGGAGCGTCCGCATGAATCCCTTCAACTACCAGCGCGCCACCGCCCCCGACGAAGCCGTCCACGCCGTCTCCGCCCACGGAGCCAAGTTCCTCGGCGGCGGCACCAACCTCGTCGACCTGATGAAGTACGACGTCGAGCACCCCACCACCCTCATCGACGTCACCCACCTCAGCTTCACCCAGATCACCACCGCCGGCGACATCACCACCATCGGCGCCGGAGTCCGCAACAGCGACCTCGCCAACCACGAGACCATCCGCACCAACTACCCCCTCCTCTCGCAAGCGCTTCTCAGCGGAGCCTCCCCGCAACTTCGCAACATGGCCACCACCGGCGGCAATCTCCTGCAGCGCACCCGCTGCTACTACTTCATGGACACCGCCTTCCCCGCCTGCAACAAGCGCAGCCCAGGCAGCGGATGCGCCGCCATCAAAGGCTTCAATCGCATCCACGCCATCCTCGGCGCAAGCGCGACGGCGATGTGCGCAACCTGCATCGCCACCAACCCCTCCGACATGAACGTCGCCCTCGCCGCCCTCAACGCCACCATCCACGTCCAGGGCCCCAAGGGCAAGCGCACCATCCCCATCGCCGACTTCCACCGCCTCCCCGGCACCACCCCGCAGCTCGACACCAACCTCCAGCCCGACGAGCTCATCACCGCCGTCGAACTCCCCGCGCCGAAATTCGCAAAGCACTCCTACTACCTCAAGGTCCGCGACCGCCAAAGCTACGCCTTCGCCCTGGTCTCCGTCGCCGCCGGCCTCGAGATCAGACGGCAACACCATCCAGTCCGCAGGCCTCGCACTCGGCGGCGTCGCCCACAAACCCTGGCGCTCTCCCGAAGCCGAAAAATTCCTCGTCGGCACAGTCGCCAGCCCCGACGCCTTCCGCAAAGCCGCCGACCTCGCCGTCGCCGGCGCGAAACCCTACGAGCACAACGCCTTCAAAGTCGAACTCGCCAAGCAAAGCATCGTGCGCGCCCTCACCCTCGCCGCACAAGGAGTCCAGGCATGATCGCCATCGAGGAAACACCTCATCCCAAACTCGATTCCCGCCAGCTCGACCATCGCTACGACGGCATCGCCAAAGTCACCGGCCGCGCCAAATACGCCGCCGAGTTCCCCACCGAAAACGTCGCCTACGCCTACATCGTCCAGGCCACCATCCCCGCAGGAACCATCGCCTCCATCGATCAAAGCGCAGCCACCCGCGCCGCCGGCGTCTACTCCATCATCACGCCATTCAACGCACCCAAACTCACCGTCCCCGGCAACGTCAACATCCTTCAGGACACGAACGTCTTCTACAACGGCCAGCCCATCGCCGTCGTCGTCGCCCGCTCTCTGCCCGAAGCCGTGGCAGCCGCAAAACTCCTCCGCATCGAGTACAAGCGAGCAGCCCGCCAAACTCGACTTCAACGCCCTGCTCAAAGACGCTCGCCCACCCAAACGCGGAGGCGGCACCATCTCGCCGCGGCGATCCCGCAGCCTCGCTCGCCAAAGCCGCCGTCGTCATCGACCAGACCTACTCCACGCCGATCCAGAACCACAACCCCATGGAGCCGCACGCCACCATCGCCTCCTGGGACGGCGACAAGCTCAGCGTCTACGACGCCACGCAAGGCATCAGTGGTGTCCAGGGATCACTCGCCCGCGCCTTCTCCATTCCTCCCGCCAACATCCACGTCCAGTGCCCCTACACCGGCGGAGGCTTCGGCTGCAAAGGCTACGTCTGGTCCCACACCATACTCGCCGCCATGGCCGCCAAGGTCGCCCAGCGCCCGGTCAAGCTCGTCCTCGGCCGCGAGCAGATGTTCGGCCCCGTAGGCTCGCGTCCCAACACCTCCCAGCGCATCAAGCTCGCCGCCTCCTCCGACGGCAAGCTCCTCCTCCAGCAACACGACTCCACCTGCTACACCTCACTCATCTCCGACTGGACCGAAAGCGCCGCCGGCCAAACGCAACTCCTCTACGACAGCGAATCGCTCTCCACCAGCCAACCGCTGGTCGAACTCAACCTCGGCATGGGCACCTGGATGCGCGCGCCCGGCGAAGCCACCGGCAGCGTCGGCCTCGAAATCGCCCTCGACGAACTCGCCGAAAAACTCAACATCGACCCCATCCAGCTTCGCCTCATCAACTACGCCGAAAAGGACCCGCGCCAAGGCCTCCCTGGTCCAGCAAACATCTCCGCGAGTGCTACACCCAGGCCGCCGAGCGCTTCGGCTGGTCCAAACGCACCGCGCAACCCGGTCAGCATCGCGAAGGCAACAAACTCATCGGCTACGGCATGGCCACCGCCAACTACGGCGCAGGACGCCGCCCCTCCTCCGCAGTCGTCCGCTTCCTCCCCAACGGCCGCGTCTTCGTCGGCGTCGGCACCCAGGATCTCGGCACCGGCACCTACACCATCCTCGCCCAGACCGCGGCCGACGCACTCTTCATCGACCCCACCCTCGTCGACGTCAAACTCGGCGACACCACCCTTCCACCCTCCGGCGGCTCCGGCGGCTCAACCACCGCAGCCTCCGTCTGCCCCGGAGTCTACGACGCCGCCATGCAGGCCAAACTCAAGCTAGCCCAACTCGCCGCATCCGACGCACAATCTCCCCTCCACGGAGCCGACGCCGATGACATCGAAACCAAAGACGGCAAGCTCTGCCTAAAATCCAACCCGGAAAAATCCGAAACCATCACCACCCTCATCGCCCGCAACGGCAACACCCCAGTAGAAGCCACCGCCACCTCCGAGATGCCCAAAGACCGCGACAGCTTCACCTCGCACTCCTGGGGTGCCATCTTCGCCGAAGTCGCCGTCGACGCCGACACCCACATGGTGCAGGTCCGTCGCATGGTCGGCACCTACGACATCGGCACCCTCATCAACCAGAAGACCGGCACCAATCAACTCATCGGCGGCGTCGTCTGGGGCATCAGCATGGCTCTCCACGAAGAGACCCTCATCGACCCCACCTACGGCCGCACCGTCAACGAAAACTTCGCCGAGTACCACGTCCCCGTCAACGCCGACATCCACGAGATCGACGTCACCGCACTCAACATCCCCGACTACAAATTCAACCCGCTCGGCTCCCGAGGCATCGGCGAAATCGGCATCACCGGCGCCGCCGCCGCCATCTCCAACGCCATCTACAACGCCACCGGCAAACGCGTCCGCGACCTCCCCATCACGCTCGACAAAATCATGCGCGCCTGACTTGCGCATCCCTCGCCCTCCGCTATATGCTCCCTGCAACTCAACGGAACAATTTAGCGGAGGGCAGGATGAGCAACATCAGACTCAACTGGGTAGCGATCCTCGTCGCAGCCATCGCCTCGTTTATCTTCGAAGCCTTATGGTTCAGTGTCTTCATGAACGAGTGGCTCGCCGGCATCGGCCGCACCAGAGAATGGCTAACGACCGCAACCGGCGTCACCCCAGCCGTTCAATACGCCGTCGCCATCCTCTGCTCCATCATCGCCGCCGCGATCTTGAGCATCTGCATTCAAGCCTCAGGCGAACAGACCGCCCGCCGCGGCATCCTCTGCGCCGCCGTCATCTGGTTCGGCTTCATCGCCACCAGCTGGGCCAAGGCATACATCTTCGAGGTCCGCACCTTCCAGATCTTCGCCATCTACACCGGCTACTACCTCATCGACCTCATCCTGATGGGCGCAATCGTCGGCGCATGGAAGAAAAAACCCGAACTCCCGCGCAAATGTCAGCGAATGCCTAAACCGCCGTATCAAGATGAAACGGCTTATCGTATATCTCCACCGGATAACCCTTCTCCTTCCACGCCGCCAATCCACCTTTGAGAAACTTGATCCGCGAAAACTTCAGACGCAGCGCATTCTGCAACACCATACGGCTTGTCTTTTCACTAACGCACGTGCAGTAGACCACCGAATCCTTGTCCTTGGGAATCAACGCCGCCTGTTCCATCACTTCCTTCGGCGGAACCCTCACCGCTCCCGGAATAATCTCCGAGTGCGCCAGCAGATCAAGCGGCTGCCGAACATCCAGCACAACGATGTCCTTCTTCGACTCAAGCAACGCATGAAGCTCATCGGCGTCGATGCTGTACTTCTCCAGCTCCCGCCTGTTCCGCAGCTGCACTATTCTGACAATCCCGAAGATCAGTACAATCAATCCAACCGCGCAGATCGCAATCAGATACATATCCAACCTCCACTGACATCATCCCTATCAGATTTCGCGACTGCCTTGAAAGTCGCAAATCTCCAGGTAGCGGCCAGCCCCAATAACAATTCGCCGCGTGTGCTCATCATGCTAACCTTTCCCGAACTCTAAAAACACCCATGTCGATCTTCATAAAATTCCGCGTCCTAGCATTGCTCAGCGGCTGGATCATTCCAGCCACAACCCTCGCAGGCTCATTGCCGCCGTCCCCGCAACAAGCCACCCCGAGCCCGGCCGCTGATACAGACAAACAAACCAGTGCTCCAGCGAAGCCCCACCAACCCCGACCCAACCCAGACGCCGACGGCAAGTACCACATCGGGGATGGAGTCACAGCCCCATTCCTCTTTCACTCTGAGGAGCCAAACATTCCCAAAAATATGCGTAAAGCTATCTTGTCCGGAAGATGTCTTGTAGCCCTCACCGTCGATACCAAGGGAGATCCAGAGGATGTGCACATCGTACGATCGACCCCCGACCCCAGTGACAGAGGGATGCACGACGTCGCAAATGCTCTGCAAAATTCTTGCATTGAAGCCGCGCAGAAGTATCGGTTCCGACCAGGCACCTTTCAAGGCAAACCCGTACCAGTTGACCTAAAGCTCGAAATCTCATATCAGCAGTTCTGAATAGCATCGATGCGGACGTGTCCAAGTCGCAATCGGGCCCCCGTCACACACCGCATCAAGCTAACCACTCTCACGCATATTCTTCGCTGTCGTCCCCAGACGAAGAACATGCGAAAATCAATCTGCTCATGCAGCTCACCTCCCTGCTCCACAAAACCTTCGGCTTCCCATCCTTTCGCGCCAATCAGGAAGCCGTCTGCCGCGCCGCCACCGACGGCCGCGACGTCCTCCTCGTCATGCCCACCGGAGCAGGAAAATCTCTCTGCTACCAGCTCCCCGCCATCGCCCGCGGCGGCACCGCCCTCGTCATCTCCCCCCTCATCGCCCTCATGGACGACCAGGCCACCAAGCTCACCGCCGCCGGCCTCCGCGTCGCCCGCATCCACTCCGGCCTCTCCCGCGACGAAGCCCGCCAGGCCTGCCGCGACTACCTCGACGGCACCCTCCAGTTCCTCTTCATCGCACCCGAGCGCATGCGCGTCCCCAACTTCCCCGCGATGCTCGCAAAAAAGAAGCCCTCGCTCATCGCCATCGACGAGGCCCACTGCATCTCCGCCTGGGGCCACGACTTTCGCCCCGACTACCGCACCCTCGGCGACTTCCTCCCCGCCCTTCGCCCCGCCCCCGTCATCGCCCTCACCGCAACCGCAACGCCCACCGTCCAAAAAGACATCATCACCCAACTCCAACTCACTCAACCCGAGCTCTTCATCCACGGCTTCCGCCGCCACAACCTCGCCATCGAGGTCGTCGAGCTCTCCAAACCGCGCCGCAACGAATTCACCGCGAACCTCCTCAAGCGAAAAATCCAACCGCCCCGCCATCGTCTACGCCCCATCGCGCAAATCCGCCGAAGAACTCGCCAGCACGTTAGGCGGAAGCGCCGCCGCCTATCACGCCGGCCTCGACCCAGCCACACGCGAACGCGTCCAGCGCCACTTCCTCACCGGCAAACTAGAAGTAGTCGTCGCCACGATAGCCTTCGGCATGGGCATCGACAAAGCCGACGTCCGCACCGTCGTCCACACCGCACTCCCCGGCTCGGTCGAGCAGTACTACCAGGAGATCGGCCGCGCCGGCCGCGACGGCCTCCCCTCCCGCACCGTCCTCCTCCACTCCTTCGCCGACCGCAAGATGCACGACTTCTTCCTCGAGCGCGACTACCCCGCCATCACCGAACTCACCCGCGTAGCCGCCCTCCTCACCGACGACTACCAGATGCCCGACCTCCTGCGCCAACGCCTGAAGATGGACGCCGAGACCTTCGACAAAGCCGTAGAAAAACTCATCGCCCAGGGCGCAGCCACCATCGACATGGCCGGCAACGTCCGCGCCAGCGAAGACGCTCCCACGCGCAGCGGCATGGCGCAAAGGCTACGACGATCAGATCGCCTTCCGTCGCGATCAGATCGATCGCATGGTCCAGTTCGCCGAGTCGCCGCAGTGCCGCATGGCCGCCCTCATCCAGCACTTCGGCGACACCGCCGACGGCCTCCGCCCCTGCGGCCACTGCGACTTCTGCGCCCCGCAAAACGCCACCGCGCAAACCTTCCGCTCGCCCACCACCGAAGAAGATCGCCAACTCCGCGCCATCCTCCGAGCCCTCGATGGCCAACGACACGAGCCACCGGCAAACTCCACACCGAACTCTCCACCAGCGCACTCCGCAACACACCCGCCGCCGACCGCAAAATCTTCGACACGCTCCTCGACGCATTAACCCGAGCCGGCCTCATCACACTGAACACAGATCAGTGGACCAATCCCGAAGGCAACCTCATCACCTTCAAGAAGGCTTCCCTCACCCACGAAGGCCGCACCCTCACCGGCCCCCTCCCACCCGACCTCCTCATCAAAGACTCCTCAGCCAACACAACAACTTCTTCCCGGCGAAAAAAATCCGGCAAAGACACCAGCCCAAAACCCTCCAAAGCCTCCCCGAAAGCGGAACGCGAACAAACCACCGCCGCCTACACCCCCGAACAAAAATCCCTCGAAGCCGCCCTCCGCACGTGGCGAAAAGCCGAAGCCGCAAAAACCGGCAAACCCGCCTTCATCGTCTTCGGCGACAGCGTCCTTCACAACCTCGTCATCGCGCGCCCCACCACCCTCGCCGAACTCCACACCGTCTCCGGCATCGGCCCCGAAAAAGCCGACCGCTACGGCGCCGACATCATCGCCCTCTGCCGCTCCGAAGCTCCATCTACAGCTTCTCCCATACGATCTAAAGAATCATCCTCTCGACCCGAGCGCCGCATAGCGGAGAGACCCACACATTTTGCTTCGGCCGGCACAAACGAAACTCCCGCCGAGACCTGCCCCCGCACCATTCCTCCCGAACCAACCGACACCCTCACTCCCGAACAGCAAGCCCTCGACCAACGCCTCCGCGAGTGGCGCAAAGCCGAGTCCGAAAGGCTCAACCTCCCACTCTTCTTCGTCCTCGCCTCCACCACCCTCCGCAGCATCGTCCTCGCCCGTCCGCAAACCCTTTCCGAACTAAAAACCATCCACGGCCTGAGCCTACGAAAAGATAGAGAAATTCGGCCCCGGCATCCTCGAGATCTGCATCAATTAGCCCGCCCAACTACTTCGCCACATCCTTCACCGGTTGTCCTGCCTGCTTCTCCGCCGCATTCCAGTCCAACCCCAGATAGTTCGCCAACGTAGCCGCTACCTGGCTCTGCATCACAGGTTCCATATGCTCGCGCAGCCCCAGAGCAGGAACCCCTCGCCCCATGAATCCCATAAAGATGTACTTCGATTCAGGAATTTTCTTCCCGTGCCCGTTCCAATCTTCAGGGGTGGACCCTCTGCCGTGGTCCACAAGGAAGATCATCGTCGTCTTGCCCTTGTACTCCGGCATAGACTGCAACTCATCCCACAACTGCTTCATGTACCCATCCACACGATGTGCCGAATCCAGGTACTCCCCATAGTTCCCCGCATGCGCCCAGTCGTCCGTCTCTCCAAGCGACAGAAAAACCACCCGCGGCTTCTCCACGCGTATGTACTCCATCGCGGTATAGAACGTTGGGGCATCAAACGACTCATCCTCCCACTCTCGCGGCGAGTTCGCTTTCAGATCATTCAATAGCTGCATCCGGTCCGTCATCGGTGTCATCGCCAACGGCGCATATGCTGAGTTCACAACGAACCCGCATCGCTCGGCGTTCACAATCGACGAGATCGTCTCCCACGCCCCAAACGCCGCCACCTTGCCCTCAAATCCCGGCTGCTTATTGACCCACTCCAGGACTGTCACATTTGGATTAGGCTTCGGATCGTTAGAATCCACCCTCGGATCGCCATATCCTGTCAGCGTCTCGTTGTACCCCGGATACGAAAAGTTGAACCCATTAGTTACCGATGCATCCGACCCGGCATCTCGGTCCCCATAAATCTGGCCCTGCGGCACAAACGTCTCCCAGAGAAAAGGCATCAACCTCCGCCGACGCTCCTCAGCGGTAGCCGCCAGGTACTTCGCCTTCAACTCACTCGTATCGCGCTTGTTGTAGTACCGCTCCGGAACCAGCAGCGAGGCATCCGCTCCGCGAAAGACCTCCTGCCAACGCAATCCGTCCGTCATCACAAGTACCACCCGCGCATCCGTTGGGCTCTGCGCCCGGACTCCCACCGTCGCTAGTAAACCCAGCGCCACGACGCGCATAACCTTCCTCATCATCAACATGCGGTGCTCCTTTCAAATTCAAGCAAACATCCTCTCAGATAGCTCCTCCACAAGCCACGCACCTAAAACTGAATCACTATTCATTCCACCCCGCATTGTGCTAACGTGCAAACCAGAACCCATGCCAACACCCGACGCCACCCGCCACACCCCTGCCTCGATGGACACCCCCACCATCGACGAGCGCGCCAATCACTGCTTCGGCTGCGGCCCCGCCAACCCCCAGGGCCTCCACCTCGTTTTCAGCACCGACACCTCGGACCCCGCCGCCCTCACGGCCACCGCCCACTTTCAGCTTGATCGCATGCACGAGGGCCCTCCCGGCCACATTCACGGAGGCATCGTCGCCGCGCTCCTCGACGAGGCCATGAGCAAGCTCAACCGCCCGCTCAACGTCCTCGCCATGACTCGTCACATGGAGGTCGATTACCTGCGCCCCGTGCCCCTCTATCAGCCGTTGGTTCTAATCGCCCGCCACCTCAACCGGCCCACCAAATCCGACGGCAGCCTCGACCGCAAGCTCTTCCACCAGGCCGAAATCCAGCGTCCCGACGGCACTGTCCTCGCCCGCGCCAAAGGCGTCTTCATCGCCCTCGACGAAAAAATCCTCGCCGCCGCCGGCTTCACCGCCCCTCAACCGTAGCCTTCTACTCCCTCCACCCTTTCCCTACACCCTGCTTCACCCAGCCTCACCCCAATACCCCTGATCCTCCAGGAAATACTCCTCATCCCACGTATGCACCATCGTCTTGAAGAACATCCAAACCATCGTCCAGTGCCCCAGCTTCTGGAACCGTCGATTGGTCGTCAGAACCCGCCCCCGCACAATGCGAAACCGAATCCGCGCAACACCCTTCGACAACAGATAGTCCTCCGCAAACAGCGCCCGTTCATTAAATCCCCCCAGCGCCCAGAAGACCTCGCGATCGAACAGCATAAACATCCCCGTAGCAAACGGCTTCGTAAACGACCCCACCCGCTGCATCAAGTTACTCGCCGCATACAGCACATCGTCGAAGAATCCACCCTCGCGGCAAGCAATATTCGTCGTCGCCAGATGCAGCCTTCGCCGCTCCATCCGCCACATCGCGCGCCGTACCAGCGTAGGTTCCGGCAACTCCACATCCGCATCCAGAAACAACACATACTTCGTGGTCGCCAGCCGCGCCCCCGCATTTCTTCCCACTGAAGGCAGTCCACCTGCGACAACCTCCACCTTTAGCCGATCTCGAAATCCCAGTGCCACCTCCACCGTCCCATCGGTCGACCCCGCATCCGCCACCAACACCCTAGTCGCCGGCATCCCCTCATAGTCCTGTCGGCACAGCGACTCCAGCAACTTCGGCAACATCTCCACTTCATTCTTGGCAGGAATCACAATCGTCAGTTCAGCGTCCATCCCAAACCTCCCCAGGGCATTTCAGCGGCAGACACACACCGCCCTACGCGAAGCATGACCCTTCTACCTCTCACCCCGAATGAACCGCATTTGAATTTTCCGCGAAATCCGCACCCCAGTCCCAACCTCGCCAATACCACAAAGCCGCATAAGATTAGTCCCATGCCAGCTCCCTCCGTATCGAGCCTCAATCTGTGGAAGATGCGCCTCGGCCAAGTACCGGACTCTGTGTGGCAACAAACCGAGATAGAGACGCTGATTCTGGCCGACAACAGCCTCTCCGAGCTCTCCAGCCAGATCGGCCATCTAAACAGGTTGCGCACCCTCGACCTCGGACATAACCAGTTAACTCAGCTACCCAACGAGATTGGCACTCTCCCCAACCTCACAGATTTCCTCTACCTGCACGACAACCGCCTGACCTCATTGCCGTCATCTTTTGCGAGCCTGACGCGCCTGCGCTACCTCAACCTCAGCGAGAATGCGTTTGAAGCATTTCCGGAGTGCATCGCCGGCATGTCCAGTCTGCTCGAACTGCGTCTAACCGACAACCGCCTGCAATCGCTACCGCAGTCCATCGGACAACTTTCCCGTCTGCGAGAACTCCACCTCAGGAACAACCGCTTGACCTCATTACCTGGCTCGATCGTAGCAATGCAGGAACTACGTCAAATTGATCTCCGTGGCAATCCCTTGACGGAGTTGCCCCCGACGCTTGCAATGCTTCCACGATTGGAAAAATTGGATTTGAGATGGGTCACCACCATGGAGCTACCCGCCTGGACGGCTGATCTCGAAGCCAGAGGATGCTCCGTCTACCTCTGAAGCCTCTCATCAACGCGTCATCGTTATACAAAACTGCTAAACTTAACCTTTCGCGGAAATTTCAGGCAACCCAGTGCGCCCACCGCCGCGCGCCAGACCCAATATTCAGGAGAAATCCCATGGCAGATCACACCAACAACGGCAATTTCGGCACCCCGACCTTCGACACCTCATCCATCCGTCTCAAGCTCGGCCTCGCCGAGATGCTCAAAGGCGGCGTCATCATGGACGTCATGAACGTCGAGCAGGCCCGCATCGCCGAAGAAGCCGGCGCCATCTCCGTCATGGCCCTCGAGCGTGTCCCCGCCATGATCCGCGCCGAAGGCGGCGTCGCCCGCATGGCCAATCCCAAGCTCATCAAAGAGATCATGGCCGCCGTCACCATCCCCGTCATGGCCAAGGCCCGCATCGGCCACTTCGCCGAGGCCCAGGTCCTGCAGGAGATCGGCGTCGACTTCATCGACGAGTCCGAAGTCCTCACCCCCGCCGACGAGACCTACCACATCGACAAGCACGCCTTCACCACGCCCTTCGTCTGCGGCGCGCGCAACCTCGGCGAAGCCCTCCGCCGCATCGCCGAAGGCGCAGCCATGATCCGCACCAAGGGCGAACCCGGCACCGGCGACGTCGTCCACGCCGTCCAGCACATGCGCCAGATCGTCCGCGAAATCAAAGCCCTCACCGTCCTCGGCGACGAAGAACTCTACAACGCCGCCAAGGTCCACGGCGCACCCTACGAACTCGTCAAGATGGTCGCCAAGAACGGCAAGCTCCCCGTCCCCAACTTCTCCGCCGGCGGCATCGCCACCCCAGCCGACGCCGCATTGATGATGCAGCTCGGCGCCGAGACCGTCTTCGTAGGCTCCGGCATCTTCATGAAGGAGCGCGCCACTCCGCTCGACGTCGAGAACGATCCGAAGGAGCGCGAAGAGGCCGTCTCCCGCGCCCGCGCCATCGTCATCGCCACCACCCACTTCAACGACCCCAAGATCGTCGCCGAAGCCAGCGAGTCCGTCACCGGCACCATGAAGGGCCTCGCCGCCGCAGCCATCGAAGAGTCCCAACTCATGCAAACCCGCGGCTGGTAAACAACGGCTAGACACCGATCATTCTTGGTTCACAAGCTTCTTGAATCATCTGAAAGCATGAAGGTAGCCACGACACTACGACTCGCATCGCTATTGGTCTGCATTTCGCATCTTCATGCCTGAACGTCCGTGCCATGCACAAGATCCGGCAAGAACCTGGGCATTTTGACATAGCGTAGGAAGTCCAGAAATCGCGCTTCATGTATACATCGCGAAATCAAATCTCCGATTCACCACAACAGGTCGGCGAAATCTTCCCCGACTCCGCTCGTAAGAAATGATTCTTCAAAGTGCAAAGGAATAACACCGTCGCTGGCTAATTAGACCAGGCGGAGAAAGCCAGAATGAGCACTCAGGCCGTCACCAAGCAAACAATAAACCCGGCCAACACCACCGAAGAACGCACCATGTTCCGCGTCCTCGCGGCCGTCAGCTTCTGCCACGTCCTCAACGACATGATGCAGTCGCTCCTGCCCTCGATCTATCCGATCCTCAAGTCATCCTTCCATCTCAACTTCACCCAGATCGGTTTCATCACCCTCACCTTCCAGATCACTGCCTCCCTCCTCCAGCCAGTCATCGGCCATTACACCGACCGCAAGCCGATGCCCTACTCCCTCCCCATCGGCATGGTCTTCACCCTCGTCGGCCTTCTGCTGCTCGCAGTCGCCCCCTCCTTCCCTCTGCTGCTCCTCGCCGCCGCGCTGATCGGCATGGGCTCGGCCGTCTTCCACCCCGAATCGTCCCGCGTGGCCCGAATGGCCTCCGGCGGAAAGCACGGCTTCGCCCAATCCTTCTTCCAGGTCGGAGGCAACACCGGCTCCGCCATCGGTCCACTCCTCGCAGTCTTCATCGTCCTCCCCCACGGACAGATCGGCTCCGCCTGGTTCTCCCTCGCCGCACTCCTCGGCATCCTCGTGCTCATCCGAGTCAGCCGCTGGTACAAGGCTCGCCTCGCCCATCTGCAAAACAGACCCGCAAAACATGCGGAAGAAGCCACCCGATTGCCGCGAAGACAGGTGATCACCGCAATCGCCGTTCTGATCGCGCTCATCTTCTCGAAGTACTTCTACCTCGCCGCCCTTACCAGCTACTACACCTTCTATCTCATCAGTAAGTTTCACGTCTCCGTTCAAAGTTCGCAGCTCCATCTCTTCGCCTTCCTCGCCGCCGTAGCGGCCGGAACTTTGATCGGCGGACCCGTCGGCGACCGCGTCGGGCGCAAGTCGGTCATCTGGTGCTCGATCCTCGGAGTCCTGCCCTTCACGCTCGTGCTGCCGTACGCAAATCTCTTCTGGACCGGCGTGCTCAGCATCATCATCGGCTTCGTCATCGCATCTGCGTTCTCCGCAATCCTCGTCTACGCGCAGGATCTCGTCCCCGGACGAGTCGGAATGATCTCCGGCCTCTTCTTCGGATTCGCCTTCGGCATGGGCGGCATCGGCGCCGCAGTCCTCGGCAAACTCGCTGACATGACCAGCATCATCTTCGTCTACAAGGTCTGCGCCTACCTTCCCGCCATCGGCCTCCTCACCGGCCTCCTTCCCAACTCCCAAAAGGCCCCGCACACGAGAACTGAGAACTGAGAACTGAGAACTGAGAACTGAGAACTGAGAACTCGAAATACATGCCCCTCTCTTGACAAACCCTATAATCAGAACCGGGGGGTCAAGAAAAACTGACCGTCCATCAGCAGTGGAAAAGTGCCTACGTAAACAACAGGTCCGGACTTAACATTTCCATTATGAAGACTTTGCACAAAATCGAGGGGGAGGGGGGTATCCCCCGCGACGAACCTCTCACCATCGGCGTCCTCGCTCTCCAAGGCGCATTCGAAGCCCACGCCAAAGCGCTCACTGCCCTCGGCGTAACCGCAAAACTCGTCCGCATCCCAGCCGAACTAGCAGATATCGACGGCCTCATCATACCCGGCGGCGAGTCCACCACCTTCCTCAAATTCCTCGAGCGCGACGGCTTCCTCGACGCCCTGCAATCCTTCGTCGAAACCACCCCCACCTTCGGCACCTGCGCCGGCGCGATCCTCCTCGCGAAAGACGTACAAAACCCCACGCAAAAGTCCCTCGCCGCCCTCGACATCACCGTCGAGCGCAACGCATACGGCCGCCAGATCGACTCCACCATCCTCACCGCCCCAACAACTCTCGAAGGCGGCCCCCTCGAGATGGTCTTCATCCGCGCCCCCCGCATCACACACACCGGCCCCGACGTCGAAACCCTCGCCACCCGCGACGGCTTCCCTGTCCTCGTCCGCGAGGGCCATCTCCTCGCCGCCACCTTCCACCCCGAACTCAGCTCCGACCCACGCGTCCACCAGCTCTTCCTCGACCTCATCCGCCGAAGTCATGGCAACTAGCCCGCAGGACCTCGCCGCTCACCTCTTCCATCTCGAACAACAACTCCTGCAGCCCTCCGTACGCCGCAATCCCACCGCGCTAACATCGCTACTCGCCGAAGACTTCCGCGAATTCGGCAGTTCCGGCCGCATCTACACCCGTCAGCAGATCATCGACGCACTCTCATCGGAGTCTCCGCGCACGATCACCCTCAAGCGATCCGCTCTGCCAGCAACTCGCCGAAGACATCGCTCTACTCACCTACCGCTCCACCCGCACCCTCGCCCTCAATGCCGCCTCGAATGCACTACGCAGCTCCCTCTGGATCTACCGCGACAACCGCTGGCAGATGCTCTTCCACCAGGGCACTCCAATCTGACGGCCTCACCATCTCATCCGCCGCACGCAGTATCCTTATTCTGTGTCCGCACTCCTCACCTCGCCGCACGCGTCGATGGCAATCTTCTCGTGGCCGCTTCCCCCCGACGCCAGCGCCCACGGTCCCGCGCTCGATCACCATCTCCTCCTCAATCTCTGGGTCGCCCTCGCTCTCCTCGCACTCGCCCACCTCATCCTCCTCCTCGGTCTCCTCGCCCGCCGCCACCCAGCGCAAAAAAACCTCTGGCGCATCGAATACCTTCCCCTCATCGCTCTCGCCATCCTCTTCGCCACACTCACCATCAAAGCCGAGCGTCTCTGGGCCGCTACCCGCTACACCGGAGCCTCCCTCACCGCCCTACAGATCGAGGCCACCGGAGTCCAATTCGCCTGGTACTTCCGCTACCCCGGTCCCGACGCCACCTTCGGCATCACCCGCCCCCAACTCGTAGCCCCCGGCGAAGGCAACCCCCTCGGTATCGATCCCACCGACCCGCACTCCGCCGACGACGAAGTCACCTCCGAACTCGTCCTCCCCGCCAACCGCGAAGTAGACCTCCGCCTCAACGCCCAGGACGTCATCCACGGCTTCTCCATCCCCGAGCTCCGTCTCAAACAAAACGCCGTCCCCGGCCAAACCATCCACATCCACTTCACCCCCACCACTCCCGGCACCTACGCGATCCTCTGCACCCAACTCTGCGGCCTCGGCCACTACCGTATGAACGCCACCCTCCGCATCCTTCCCCCCGATCAATTCCCTCTCTGGCTCGCTTCGAATCAGAAAGCAGTCACCCCATGAACCGCCCCACCCCGCGCTCTACCAGTCAACACCCGGACCCAAAGCCTGGTTCTCTACTCCCTACACCCTACCCCCTACTCCCTCGCCTCACCGACCACCGCACCATCGGCATCCAATACCTCACCCTTGCTCTGGTCTCCGTTATCATCGGCACCCTCCTCTCTCTCCTGATGCGCATCCACCTCGTCTGGCCCGCATGGCCTCTCTGGTTCCATGGCCCCATCCTCCCCGAAGACTATCTCGCCCTGGTCACCATCCACGGCACCATCATGCTCTTCTTCGTCCTCACCACCGCGCCCCAGGCCGGCTTCAGCAACCTCATCCTCCCCGCGCAAATCGGCGCCCGCAGCATGGCCTTCCCCGTCCTCAATGCCGCCAGCTTCTGGCTAACCGCCGTCGCCCTCCTAACCCTCCTGAGCTCCACCTTCGTCCCCGGCGGCTCCGCCATCTCCGGTTGGACAGCCTACCCACCTCTAAGCGCAGTCCCCAGCGCCGGCCCCGGCCAGGGCCTGGGCATGGATCTCTGGCTCATCTCCATCGCTCTCTTCGCCATCGCCTCCACCGCAAGCTCCATCAACACCCTGACCACCATCATCCGCAACCGCTGCCCCGGCATGACCTGGGAACGCCTCCCCCTCACCGTCTGGGGATGGTTCACCGCCGCGCTCCTCAGCATCATCGCCTTCTCCGTCCTCCTCGCCGCCATCCTCCTCCTCCTCTGCGACCGCCACGCCGGAACCAGCTTCTTCCTCCCCACCGGCGACGTCGTCAACGGCGTAATCCACAAAGGCGGCG
Source organism: uncultured Acidobacteriaceae bacterium (assembly GCA_963838555.1). Classification (GTDB taxonomy): domain Bacteria; phylum Acidobacteriota; class Terriglobia; order Terriglobales; family Acidobacteriaceae; genus Edaphobacter. The sequence continues at coordinate 20,758 of CAWIRK010000007.1, forward strand.
ACGGCAGCCCTCTCCTCTGGCTCCATCTCTTCTGGTTCTTCGGACACCCCGAGGTCTACATCGCCATCCTTCCCGGCCTCGGCCTCACCTCCATGCTCCTGGCCAACTTCAGCCACCGCAAAGTCTTCGCCTACCGCACCATGATCACCACCACCCTCCTCATCGGCTTCCTCGGCATCCTCCTCTGGGGACACCACATGTTCGTCGCCGGTCTCAACCCCTTCGCCAGCTCCGCCTTCTCCATCTCCACCATGGCTATCGCCCTCCCCGCCTCCGCCAAAGTCCTAAGCTGGCTAGCCACCATCTGGCGCTCAAAGCCCCACATACACCACCGCCATGCTCTTCGCCCTCGGCTTCGTCAGCCTCTTCATCACCGGAGGCCTCACCGGCCCCATCCTCGCCCAACCAATCCTCGACGAGTACCTCCACAACACCACCTTCGTCGTCGCCCACTTCCACCTCATCATGGCGATGGCCGGCATCTTCGCCCTCTACGCCGCCACCTACTACTGGTTCCCTCTCCTCACCGCCACCCGCAACCACCCCGGCCGCCTCCTCTCCGAACCCCTCGGCCACCTCCACTTCTGGTGCACCATCATCGGAGCCTACGCCGTCTTCCTCCCCATGCACCTCACCGGCCTCGCTGGCGAACCCCGCCACTACGCCCAGCTCACCGGAATCCCCGGCCCCGGCGGCACCCTCAGCCCCACCGGCCAACTCCTCGCCCACACTATCCCCCTCAATCTCCACATCACCTACGCAGCGATCTTCCTCGCCACCGCCCAGCTCTTCTTCCTCTTTAATCTCTTCCACAGTCTGCGCAAAGGATCTTTCGCCACGTCAAACCCTTGGCAGGCCACCACCTTGGAATGGCATCCCGCCTTGAATCCTTTCACCCCGTTACCGGCATCCGATACATCGGAGGTTACAGTTCACCGAGCCCCATGCCACTACTCCTCCACTGACCATGGTGACGCATTCCTTCCTCAGTGGGTCCAACACATAGTCGTCCAGCCAACAATCGAAAACACTACAAACACAAAACCGGAGTAAGCTGTCCACAACGCGTGCTTCAAGAGTGCTCCTCTATGCCTGCCACCATCACTCCCAATAAAACCGACCAGGAACGAAAACGCCGCCTTGAAGATAACGACAACGGCTCCGGCCGGCGTCCGCCAACCGACAAGCGAACCGGCGGCGGAGGCGACAACGACAACTGGAACGATCGCCCCAACGGTCGCCGCGGACCCAACGAGCGCCTCCATCGCTATCGCATGGGCATCTTCTTCGCCCTCGCCAGCGACCTGATGTTCTTCATCGCCATTATCAGCACCTTTTTCGTCAATCAATCCACCGGCCACATCGACGCATACAACCACTACGTCAACTCATGGCTACCCACTGCCATCCCACCCATCCTCTGGCTCAACACCGCCGTCCTCCTCCTCAGCTCCGCCACCATGGAGATGGCCCGCCGCACCATGTTCCGCGAGACCGACGTCATGGACGAGTGGCTCGGCCTCGGCAAACCCATCACCCGCAACGCGATCCCCTGGCTCTCTGCCACCATCGCTCTCGGCCTGCTCTTTCTCGCAGGTCAGTGGGTCGCATGGCGGCAACTAGAGGTGCAACAAGTATTCTTTCGCACCAACCAGAGCAGCCACTTCTTCTACCTGATCACCGGCGTCCACGCCGTCCACCTCTTCCTCGGCATCGCAGCGCTCATCGCCGCCTTTGTCGGCCTCAACGTCTCCCGCCTGCTGGAATCCCGTCAAATCCTGGTCGACGGCGTCGCCTGGTACTGGCACGCCATGGGTATCCTCTGGCTCTTTCTCTTCACCCTCCTCGCCTTCTTCCAATAACATTTCATCCGACGAATGCCTCGACTCAGCAACCGTCCAAACCATGCTCTCCCAACAAAAAACCTCGTCATTTCGACCGCAGCGCAGCGAAGTGGAGAAATCCGCTTCTCCACGGCCGCCAACCTGCCCTCCTCGTAGGACGGCGACCGCAAAGACCTTCCTCATCACCCTCATCACCGTAACCGCCCTAACCCTAAGCCCCCCTCAAGCCCACCCCCAGGGCTGCACGCAATGTCTCGACAACACCGCCGCCACTCCACCCGCAACCCAGCGAGCCTACCGCCACGCCATCCTTCTCCTCACCCTCACTGCAGGAGGCCTCTTCGCCACCACTCTCGCTCTCTTCAAACGTCACCGCTGAGCTTCACAAGCCAGGTTGCCGTCGAAAACCATAAGGACCCAAATCGGAAGCGCCTCCGCATTTACATCCCAAACGACTGCCAGTCTTCCTCTTCCTCCTTGCTGAGAGGCCTCGATGCCATGCGATAACACCTCCACAACCGCCTAAAGAACCTGCAAATCTGACCAATCGAAGAGTTCTTCGGCATGCGTGCAACGGTACTATTCGCTTCCCGCAAGTCCTAGCGATCATTAGTCACCTGTTGAGTAACCTAGGTCACAATGGAATAGGGAGCGCAAACACCATGACCCACGAACAAAAATACAAAACATTCAAAGCTCTTCACGAACGCACCAGAACATTCGTCATCCCCAATCCATGGAACGCCGGCACCGCGAAGATCCTCACCGCCCTCGGATTCGAAGCCCTCGCCACGACTAGCGCAGGCTACGCCTTCTCCATCGGACAAGAGGACTCCACCGCGAACCTGACACGCGACGGAATTCTTGCCAATGCAAAAGAGATCGTCGAAGCAACCCATCTCCCCGTCTCAGCCGATCTCCAGGATGGATTCGGCCCATCGCCCGAAACCTGTTCTGAGACAATCCGCCTTGCCTCCGCTATCGGCCTCGCCGGAGGCTCCATCGAAGACGCAACCGGCGACCCAGGCGCTCCCATCTATGACTTCCAACTCGCCGTCGAACGAGTCGAGGCCGCAGCAGAAACCGCCCACACCCATCAGTTCCTGCTAACCGCACGCGCCGAAAACTTCCTCCACGGCCGGCCCAATCTCGAGGACACCATACGCCGTCTCCAATCCTTCGCCGACGCCGGCGCCGATGTCCTCTACGCACCCGGACTCACCACCCTCGAAGCCATCCGTGAGGTATGCGCCTCGGTCTCGAAACCCGTCAACGTCCTCGCAGGCCTGCAAGGCACAGCCTTTTCCGTCGAAGACCTCGCAGCCGCCGGAGTCAAACGAATCAGCGTAGGAGGCTCCTTCGCCCGAGCCGCCCTGGGAGCCTTCGTACGCGCCGCCCGCGAAGTAAAAGAAAAGGGAACTTTTACCTACGCAACCGAAGCCATCTCGCACGCCGAAGTGTCCAGCTACATGACACCACCAAACAACTGATCCCCCAAAACCCAGGGCGAATTCATCTCCAAGACTCTACGATTTCGCTTGCGGAAACTCCTCAACGTGGAACTCGCCCTTCCGCCCGAAATAAATGACCTTCCTCCCGGTCAGAAATGCCCAAGACGCCATCACGCCTGCCGCCGATGAGCGCTTCATGAACTCCGGATACCGAATCGTATCCCTCTGCGCTCCACGTATCGCCTCGACCAGATCCGATGAGGAGAATTCTTCGGCAATCGGCATCAACGGAAGGATCATCTTCTCGCTATAAGTCTTGCCGTCAGTTTGGTAGAACGTTTCTGCTCCGTTGGCGAGATCGCAGAAATACGATTCCACCCCAATCTCCATCAGCCGGCGCACGACCTCAGGAAATATCAACTCCCTGCCTGCGACTTCGCCCCAGTCTCGTGGATCACCGTTGCGTTCATCGTCTCTCCCTCCGTCTATTCCGCTGGAATCTGATGCAAACCACGCACCCGCACAAGTTTTTTCAATGCTGCAACCAGCGCAGCATGCTCCCGCTTCGAAAGCACCGCAAAAAACTCTTCGTCGTTCTGATCCGCTATCGCCGCAATCGCCGGGACCAATCGCCGCCCTGCGGCAGTAAGCTTGATATCCTGAAACCTGCGGTCATCCGTGCGCTCCTGCCCTGAGACCAGCTTCTTCACAACCAACCGGTCAATCAACTTCGACGCGGCGCCTCGCGTCATCCCGATCAAATCGGCAAGCGCACTCGGCGACATCTCTTCTTTGTCATACATCTCACGAAGCACAACCCACTCCGCTGGAGAGCAGCTTCCGCATGAATGCATGAGACACATGATTCGACACAAAACGTAGCCAGAACCCGGTATGGCTCGTCAACTCGCTCACAGGAGCCTGCGCACTTATTGTTGCCTTCATGACAACAAATCAACTAGGAAACAGTTTCCTAGTCAACTAATTTGGCCAGAGTAACAAATAGCAACATTCCTCCAGAAACCTCCCGCTCGCCTGGTACGCGGTGCTTAGAGGAACGGAAGAAAATCTGAGGTACGAGTAGGAGCCTTATCCAGAATCCGCGCCGTAAGGACAGCTCCGCTGCGGTTATCGTGCAGCGTGATCGGAAACGCAAGCACGCTCCACGTCAGCTGCTGCTCCTGGGCTCGAGGCTGATTCAGCAGGCCGCGACGCGTACGGTCGATGTAGGTCTCCCGGCTGTGGCAGACCGTCTGAATCACCTCACGCCAATCCCGCATCAGCGGATGCAGCTCATGAAACACGCAGCGGCCGGTGAACCAGTCGCGAGGCTCGCCGAGATATTCGGCAGCAGCGTCGTTGCAATACTGCCAGATGCCCTTCTCATCGAATATCTGAACCAGAACGTCCGAGCCAATCGTCAGCGAGATACGAGAGTAGAAGAAGTCCCGAGCGTCGACAACGACCGGAGCGCCCCTGCGTTTCGCCCCAAGCGAGCTCAACGCATCCAGCAGATCCTCGACCGAGCTATGCCCCTTGAGCAGGTGCATGTCTTCCACCCCGCCAAAGTACCGGTCCAACGTCGCCGAAAGAATAATGATCGGTACATGCGGCCGGCGTCGCCGCAACAAAGCAGCAACCTCAGTCCCGAACTGCCCAGCCCCAAGGTGATAGTCCAACACCGCAATATCAATCTTATTAAAAAGCTCAGTAGCCTCCTCGATCGTCGAGGCAGGGATGCACTCATAGCCATGCTGACGCAAGATGGCCGCGCGTAAGTGCAAGTTACTAGGCTCGTCATCAAGTAGCAGGACGCGCACGGGTTGGATGTGCGTATTGGGCATCCTGTGAATAACGCTCGGTATGCTGTCCGGAGGCTCAATCATCGTCTACCCCCCTATGATGCTTCTTTATACGACTCTAGTCACCACATAGGTGGTTATTTTAGTTTCAATTTTATATCCCGAAGCAGCTCCGGAAGTCGATTAAAAAGCGCTACCGACCGCAGCCACTGGCGATTATCAATAGCCGGATAGCCACTGACGATCTTTCCCGGAGCCACATCCCCAGGAATACCGCTCTGCGCAGTAGCCATCGCTCCGTCGCCTACCGTACAGTGGCCGGCGACTCCAACCTGGCCGGCCAGGATCACGTTTTTGCCGACTGTAGTCGACCCGGCAAGCCCAACCTGAGCGCAAAGCAGTGTATTCGGACCTACGGTCGATCCATGCCCCACCTGAACAAGGTTATCAACCTTGGCCCCAGCCTGGATGCGGGTCTCCCCTATCGAGGCCCGGTCGACGCACGCATTAGCCTGCACCTCTACCGCATCTTCCAGAACCGCCCGCCCCGACTGAACAATCTTGTACCAGCTTCCATCGCTCTGCCGGGCAAAGCCAAAGCCATCAGCTCCAACAATGGCTCCATTCTGCAGGATGACATTATCGCCAAGATGACAATGCTCGCGGACCACCGCATGAGCATGGGCAAACAGATTGTTGCCCGCCTGCGAGTAGGGATAGAAAACCACGTGCGGCAAAATCGTCGCGTTATCCCCGATCGTAACGTTATCGCCAATCACCGCGTAAGCGCCGATATGGGCATTCACGCCAATGCTGGCGGTAGGCGCGATGGCGGCAGTTGGATGAACCCCCGGCGGATAGTTCGGCGTCCGATAAAAGAGCTCAATCGCAAAGGCGAAGGCCAGGTAGGGGTTATCCACGCGAAGCGTAGCGGCGCGTACCTCGGGGAAGCTCGGTTCAACCAGGATGGCCGTGGCGTTGGTCGTGCGCGCCAGCGCCGCGTACTTCGGGTTGGAGACGAAGGTGAGATCACCCGGTTCAGCATTTTCGATGCCGGCCACGCGGGTAATTTCGGCAGAGGGGTCGCCCACAAGCGTGGCGTCCAGGTACTCGGCCATCGCGGCTAGTTTCAAGGATTGCATTGGGCGATTATAGAGACAGAAGCAGGGTGCTGCCTTCTATTCCCCGCTCCCCATCCGTTATTCCCTGCCTCAATTCGGCCGCGAATTAGGCGGAACCAACTTCTCAAAGAGATCTTCCTGCATCGACGGGACAGAAGCCGCCGGCAGCGGTTTGCGACGCGAAGGCGTCGTGATCACGGCAAGCAACTGAAGCTCCGCAAGCGAGGTGCGCGGAACATAGACCCGCTGCGTGTTCGACCGCGTGTCAGGCGGGGTCACGTGGACGCCCGCATCGTTGATCACGTCATCGAGCAGAGCAACATCGGTCGGCGCAAGCCCCTCCAGGATGTCTCCTCCGCGAAAGGTCATCCGCAGCCAGAGGCCCTCGGTTCGAGGACGGGCAAGGAAGTTGCGCCGACTAAGGCGTTCCGGGTTCGTCGTATCGTGCAGGTTGAAGTCGCGGACATAGCAGATGTGCTTAATATCATTGAGAAGAAGCGGGATAACTCTCCCTGAAAGATCGAGCAGCTCAATCCCTCGGCTACGCACAAAGGCTGAGAGAGGCAAGTACCCGGGAAGTGTTTCGCCAGTGAAGCGGCGGACGATAACCTTTTTATGGGCGGAGGACATGGCGCACCGGGATTGTCGCACGGAACGGACCGGCGCAGCGAAAAAGGTGCAAGCCGGTAGCCAATACGCTAATGCTGTGTTACACTTACGTTTTGTGCCTACGCAGCAACATCTTGATAAACACTTGATCCGCCTGAGTTTACATGCGGTACTTGGACGAGTTTGAGTGTACCGGTTTGACCGGCTTGGAGTAAACCTACCAGTTATGGCCGATTACATTTATTTGCTGGAAAACAGACTTTCTGCGGCACAACAGGCCGCATTGCTCGCCGTGCGCCAAGTGGCTCGCGCTAAAGGGCTTACCGTGTTCCTGGTGGGCGGCGCCGTGCGCGACATGACCAGCGGGTCACCAGTGCGGGATCTGGATGTAGTGGTTCAGGGAAATGCTCTCAAGCTAAAGAAAGATATAGAGAAAGTGAAGGGCGTCATCACCGGAGAGCACGAAACGGGACAGGCGTTCTTTGTGCGGTTTCCCGGTGGTGTTCGTATGGAGATTGGAAGCACTTTGTCGGCCACCTATCCCAAGCCAGGCAAACCCTCCTTCAAGCCCGCGACCATACTCGACGACCTCCGCCGCCGCGACTTTACCGCCAACGCCATGGCGCTCTCGCTCAACGACGGCTCCTACGGCCTCCTGATGGACCCACTCAACGGCGTAGCCGACATCGAGAACCGCGAACTCCGCCTGGTCAGCAACTACGGCTTTATTGAAGATCCTGTCCGGATGATTCGCGCTGCACGGTTCATGGCCCGGCTCGGCTGGCAGATGGACGAGAGGACCCAGCAGCGCTACGAGACCGGCAAGCAGGAGGGTTACATCGAAGCGATGGACCAGTTCCATCGCGGCTACGAGACCGAGGAGATCTTCCATGAGGAAGACCCACTGCGCGTGCTCAGGCGGCTGGAGGCCGAGGGCTGGATGAAGCACCTCTTCCCGGCGCTCTCATCGGCCAAGGCAAATGTAGCCGAACTCGAACGCCTCCGCGAGAGCCAGATGCAGCTGCAGATGCAGGGTATCCATCCCGAGGCGGCCGTGGCGAACTTCCCTCTGCTCACGGCAAAGATGCCGCCGAAGGATGTGGCCGCGCTCAAGAAGAGCTTTGCGCGCCAGGGATTTGTGGCTGAGATCGCCGCCCTCGAAGGTGAGGCCAAAGCCTTTGCCGCCGAGTTCTCCGGCAAAGGTGCGGCAACGCCATCGCAGGCGTGGAAGCTGCTGCACTCGGCCAAGCCGGAGTCGATCCTGTGGGTCGCCCATACCTCGAAGAACTCCGGGATCCAGGCCAAATTCAAAGGCTTCTTCACCGAGTGGGCACAGGCCAAACAGAAGATCCCCTACGTCCTCATGCAGGAGATGCGCATCGTTCCCGAGCTGCCGATCTACAACGAGCTGCTCGACAAGCTGTTCTTCGAGCTCATGGACAACAAGCTGGGCACCGTCGAAGAGATGAAAGCCTACCTCGAGCCTTACTCTCCGCCTGCACCACCGCCGCCAGTGCATCTGCGCCGCCCGCGTATGCCTAAGAAGGACGCCAAACCTCCGAAGAGCCGCAAGAAGGCGGTGGCCACTGTCGAAGGCGAGCCAACGGAAGGAATCGCCGTCGCAGCTGCAGGCGAGGCCAAGGCAGCTGCGGGGAAGGCTGCAGCACCCGTGAAGGCGGCCGCTCCGACCAAGGCGGCTCCTCCGGCTAAGGAAGCCGCCAAGAAGCCTGCGGCGCCGGTAAAGGCTGCGCCTTCCGCAAAGAAGGCAGTCGCTCCCGCCAAGGGCAAAGTCGCTGCCAAAGCGCCCGCGAAGAAGGCCGCAGTAAAGAAGACTCCTGCAAAGGTAGCCGCGAAAAAAGCCCCTGCGAAGAAGGCCGCCCCAGCCAAGAAGGCCGCAGCGAAGAAGACTCCTGCAAAGGTAGCCGCGAAAAAAGCTCCCGCCAGGAAAGCTGCCCCGGCGAAAAAACCCGCAAAGAAGGCGGGCCCCGCCAAGAAGCCTCTAAAGGGCGCCGCCAAAAAGAAACGCTGAAGAACCTCATCTTGCAAACTCCATTTGCCGACAATCCAGAAGCAAATGACGAGATGCGCGTTTCCCATTACTAGTCCTGTTTGAGTTTCCTGATTCATTCCTTGACGGGTGATTACAGGTGCTCAAACTTGAGCAGCTCCCCACATCTAAGCTCAAGGCCGCATCCCAATAAATGTGCAGTTTTGACCCTGTATCATGGATGTGCCTGATGACCGAAATCGTTTTATTGCTTTCATACGAGCCATGCCAAGCGTAAAGACTGGCCATGGTGCCGCTCGCCGCCGATTCTGGTTGGCGATGTCGGGGTTTGTCATGGCGCTTGTATTGCTGCCCTTTTCCTACAAAGTCGAACGCCGCCTGGAGACAGCTGTTCACATCAAGGGCGGAGAATCCGAAAAAGTTGACCTGGAACTGGCGCAGCGTTTCCAGTCCCCCTACGCTCACCGTCTGGTTCTGGTGATCAGCGGTATTCCCGATCCAGATTCAGCAAAAGGCGCAGACGCCTTGGGCTTCTTAACCAGTTCCTTGCGTAGTGTGCCAGGAGTGTCGGGCGCCGTCTCGAGTCTGGATTGGCCAGATCCTCTGTTCACCGGGAACAATGGCGGGGCCTTGATCATCGTCGGGTTGGACCCGCACGATGAAGCGGTCGAGGCGTTGGTCCCCAGACTGAGGGAAAGAGCAGACTGGATGGAAGGTCAGCTTAGGTCGCAATATCCCAACATAAATCTGGAGATTACTGGTGAAACGCCACTGAACTTCGACCTTCGTAAGGTCAGTGCAGATGACGTTAAGCATGCCGAGGCACGAGCGATGCCGGTAACTCTCTTGCTGCTGTTGCTGGCCTTCGGCAGTCTTGTGGCCGCGCTATTGCCGCTGGGAGTTGGAGTCCTCTCAATCTCGATGGCGTTGGGTGCGGCTGCGCTACTCGCGCGTTATCTGCATCTGTCGATCCTGGTGCAGAATCTGGCGACGATGCTCGGTCTTGGCCTGGGCATCGACTACGCCTTGCTGATGGTGAGCCGGTTTCGCGAAGCATTGGCCGAGGGACATGATCCCGGCCACGCTGCCGATATCGCTGCCAGTCAAGCGGGACGGACGTTGATCATCTCGGCCACGACAGTCGCAATCGGATTTTCAGCGCTGCTGACTGTGCCCATCAGCGAACTGCGCTCCATCGGGATTGCCGGCCTGCTGGTGACCGTTTTGAGCGTCATGCTCTCTACATTGATTCTGCCCTGGGTGCTTGGTCTGCTAAAGCATCGCATCAATTCCACCAGAGTGCGGCTTCCAGCCAGACGATCCAAAACGCGTGACAGCTTTTGCGCGCCGAGTGACCGGTGGGTGCGGTGGGGCAACATCGTAACCCGCCGACCCTGGACAGCTCTGCTTGTCGCCGGGATTCCGCTTCTGATCCTTGCCTTCCAGGCACGGAGAATCGCTCCCGGGGTTCCTGACCGTGACTCGCTCCCCGCCGCAGCCGAGTCGGTGCAGGCACTCCACACGCTTCAAAGCATGGGGCGGTCGGGCATTGTGGAGTCCCTCCGAGTGGTCCTGGAGTTGCCGCCGCAGTCTCCGCCGCTCTCCGCGGCCGGCTGGCTTGCCGTCAGTCGCTTGACGAAGCACTTCCAGAGCGATCCTAGAGCAGAGGAGGTCTTATCTCTTCCGACCCTCACGGGGATGTCTGACAGTGCGGATGCTGTCGACCAGGTGCCCGAGCCAATCCGCAAGAGTTTTCTGCGCAGCGATGGTCAAGCTACCTTGATCGAGTTGCTGCCTACGGCCACTCTTGTGCCCAACGAGCAGATACGATGGGTGCGAGAGGTGCGCTCCTCCGATGTCGCGGCGATAACCGGCGTGCCCGGCGCTGTGCTCCGGGTCGGCGGCATTCCCGCACTCAACGCAGATTATGACTCGGTAGTAAAAGAGCGGTTGCCGAGGGTGATCCTTGGCGTCGTATTGGGAAGCTTGCTGGCGCTCCTGATTGGGTTACGTTCTTTATTTGCGGCTGTCAAAGCAATCCTGCTCAATCTGCTCTCCGTTGGCGCTTCCTTCGGTGCATTAGTTCTCGTTTTTCAGGAAGGCCACGGCAGCAAACTCTTTGGGCTCCACGGACCAACCGGCAACGTATTCCCTATCGTGCCGATTCTCTCGTTTGCCATCGTCTTCGGATTGAGCATGGACTATGAGGTATTCCTTGTCGCCCGAGTCCTCGAAGAACGGCGACGCGGTCTATCCGAGAGATCAGCGGTGATCGAGGGCCTGGCGCGGACCGCCGGGCTCATCACAAGCGCGGCGGCAATTATGATTGCCGTCTTCACCGCATTCACCGTAGGAAGCTTTCTGGTCGTCCAAATGCTGGGCTTTACGCTCGCCGTGGCGGTATTCATCGATGCCACAGTCGTGCGGGTAGTTGTCGGGCCGGCACTATTGCAACTTGCCGGCGACTGGAATTGGTGGCCCTTTGGCTTGCGTGGGGCCACGGCAACATCCAAAAAGGAAGCTTGTCCCACGAAGTGAGCACCGTGGATATTCCAATGACTGCGCAGGGCCTCGCAACAGCCTGACGAAGCGATTCGATTTATTTCACTTTCTCTCCCTGAGCGCTGGACTGGCCGATAACAAAGTCCTTGCGTCCAAGATTTGCCCTTCCCGAGCCAAATTCGATTGCAAGAATCGAGGAGCCGGGCTTGCCCTGCAGCTTCGCCTCCACTTGCGACGCAGACCATACGCCGCCGACCTGCCGCAGCCCAAAGTAAACGAACTCCTTCTGCTGACTCGTCCCGCGAAGCGTCTTCACCACATGCACAGGGAACAAAATGGTGCGGTCAATCCACGACGTTACCGAACCATAGTAGGTCCGGTCCTGGGAGCCGGGCACGCTCTTAAGGACAAAGCAATCCCGAGCGCCGTATTTCTCCGATGGCAGGAGTTCCTGATTCTTCCAGAAGAACTGGCTCTCTACCATGTCTTCAATGGAGAAGTCTGTTCCCACGAGTGGGTCGTTCCAACGTTCGAATGGCAACACGCTGGCGGCCTTCTTGCCAGGAAGCACCGTCTCGATGGTCAAGTGCCCGCTCACGTCCATATGCAGAAGAAGGCTCGTCTTCTCTGAGCCAGGTCCTGAGATCTCGCATAGCAGACGCAGACCATCGGGAAACCAGTGGGCCTTGGCGACAAACTTGTAGCTCGTGCGCTTGCCATTGCCTTCCACCCGTGTGAGTCGCCCGGTCACACGGTAGTCCAATGTCTCAATACGCTGGCGCGAGCCATTCAGGACATTCGCCAGGTCAGGACTTGCTGCAAGGGTCCTCGATGGATTCACCAGCGATAACAGCACCAGCAACGCAATGGATGATTGAATCGTCCCAAAGGCACAATTCGCCCATCTGCCCTCCGGATACCGGCCAAACTTGCGGCTGCGAGAGAGCAGAGAGGTCATAGCTATGTATACAGCCAAAGTCCCTATAACGCCCATCCAGGGCGACGGGTGGTGAGTCTCGATCTGCAGCCCATCTCAGAACCCACACTTCTCACTTACAAGAAGCGCGTTTAAGTTCTACCCAGCCAAAACAATCTCTTGCTCGTGATCTTCAGCGGTCTGGATTACGGGCATGGCGCAAGGCGCGGTAGACCGGGTGTGCTGCCTTGGAGAGCAGCCCATGACACGGCGGAAGGCTTTGCCGAAGGCGCTCTCGGACTCGTAGCCGAGCGACTGCGAGATGGCGGAGAGACCGTCAGAGGAATTCTTTAAGCGGTCGGCAGCCAGAAGCATACGCCAGCGGGTGAGGTACTCCATCGGCGTGGCGCCCACGGTCTCGCGGAAGCGCAGGGCGAAGACCGAACGCGACATGCCGACGCGTTCGGCCAGCGACTGCAGCGTCCAGGGATACCCTGGGTCAGCGTGCATGCTGGCGATGGCGATGCTCATGTGCTTATCAGACAGTGCAGAAAGCCAGCCGCGGCCAGCGCTCGCGGCGTCCGCCAGGTGCAGCCGCAACGCCTGAATGAGCATCATGTAAGCGAGCTGCTGCGCAATCAGCGAACTGCCCGGTTGTGGGTCGCTGAGCTCCTCGCGCATGCGCTCGAGCGACCAGCGCATCGCGGCCTTATCCGACTCGCGGCGGATGTGGACGATCGGCGGCAGCGACTGAAGGATCATCTCGGAGTGGCCACCTGTCAGAGCGAAGTGGCCGCCCGCGATGTAGCGAGCGCCTTCTGTCACTCCCGAGGCTTCGCTCCTCATGCCGAGCCGGGCGAAGGCGTCGGTGTAGAGAATCGGTTCGAGCGAGAGGTCAGTGGCGAGTCGGAACGGAAGTCCACGCGGGAGCAGAAAGCAGTCGCCAGCGTGGAGCAGCACTGGCTCTGGCACGCCTTCGACGACCAGCCAGCATTGGCCGGCGAGCATCGCGTAGCACTTGATTCCCTCATGCTTCGGGAAGTGGATGGCCATGTCACCCAGCACCGCAAAGCCGCCGGCGACGTAAGGCTGCGGCTTCATCAGGGCAAGGACCTCGGAGAGCGGATCCATACGCTGACTCGAACCCCGCCCAAGTTGCAACAGCGGGCTCTTGGATCTCTGAGTCTCTTGGTTCTGGAGAGGCAGGACGATTGGACTACTCATACGGACTTTCAGTATAGATCGTCCGTTGGTCTAGGCCCATCTAGTATTCGACGGCGCAAATCGGCCGCATATTCGTGGGACTTAAAGGAGACATCATCATGCGTATCTTTGTGACCGGGGCACCGGGATTCATTGGTTCGGCGCTTGTTCCGGAGTTGATTCAGGCAGGGCATCATGTGCTGGGGCTGACACGATCGGAGGCTGGCGCTGAAGCTCTGCGAGCGGCTGGGGCCGAGGTGAAGTACGGCAACATCGAGGACCTCGATAGCCTGCGCGACGCAGCGGCCAAGTCGGACGGCGTCATTCATCTGGCCTTCAACCACGACTTCTCGCAGTTTCAGAAGAACGCTGATGACGACCGCAAGGCCATCGAGGCCATCGGCGAGGTGCTGCTGGGCTCGAACCGGCCGTTCGTCATCACCTCGGGTACGGCGATCGCGGCCAATGTGGATGGCAAGCCATCGACGGAGGACGGCCCGACCGCTTCGTGGAACCCGCGCGCGGCTTCGGAAGCGGCGGTGAAGGAGTTGACAGCCCACGGAGTGAACACCTCCGTGGTGCGGCTGCCGCAGGTTCACGACACCCGTAAGCAGGGACTGGTTCCCTACGTCCACGCCGTGGCACGCGAGAAGCGTGTGTCGGCCTACATCGGCGATGGCAGCAATCGCTGGCCGGCGGCGCACGTCTCCGCCGTGGCTCAGCTGTACCGTCTGGCTTTTGAGAAGGCGGAGCCTGGCGCGATATACCACGCGGTCGACGAGGAGGGTGTGTCGATGAAGGCCATCGCCGAGGCGCTGGGCCGCGGGTTGAAGGTGCCAGTGGTCAGCATTAAGCCTGAGGAGGCTAAGGCACACTTCGGCTGGCTCGGCTATCTTCGCCGGACACGATATGCCTTCCTCCAGCGCGCTCACGCAACAAAAGCTGAACTGGAAGCCAACGGGGCCGGGCCTGATCGCCGACCTGGACGGCATGGACTACACGCAAGTCTGAGTCGGCCAACGGCGCACCGGTGTTGCCGAAGACTGCCGGTGCGCTTTGCGGTAATCGTCCTCATCAGGCTTCGATCATGACTGACAGTTGGCAGGAGCGGATACACGAAGCGGTCAGTCACGAGCGGTCAGGGAGATTTATGGACTGGACTGAACTTCTCTTAATCTAAGTTTGCTTCCGCTTATGCACTCATGGGCAGAGTTAACTGTCGAGCTGGCTGTTACCGGCTTCGAGCGGAGCGGCAAACGGAAGCCATACTTGAAAACGAGTATCGCCAGGCTTGGAATCAACCTGAACGTTGCCACCGTGCTTTCGAACAATTGTTTGCACAGTATTCAAGCCGAGGCCCGTTCCCTCACCAACACCCTTGGTGGTGAAAAAAGGGTCAAAGATGTGGGGCCGTATCTCAGGAGGAATTCCTGAGCCATTGTCCCCAATTTCCACCACAACGAAGGTGTCTTCGCGGAATGTCCGTACCTGAAGCTCACCCAGACCAGGCATCGCATCGATAGCATTCTCAATAATGTTCGTCCAAACCTGATTCAGTTCGGTCCCCACCGTATTCACAAGAAGAGGGACCGGCTGATAATCGCGCTTCACGTTGATATTGGGCTTCAGTCTATGGGTCAAAATACCAAGAGTGGTATCCAGGCTCCGCAAGACATCAACATTCTGCACCGGCGCCTGATCCATATAGGTATATTCCTTGACTGTCTGGACCAGACTCGATATTCGTGACGTGCCACTCTCTATCGCATCCAGGAGAATCGCCAACTCTGCCGTTGCCGCGATTCTCATGATGGCATCACGAGCAGTGGCTGGGGCAAGCTCCGTTAGAAGGGACGCGAGGGCGTCTGGAGTCATGTTGCACCTTGCCAGCGCTGCCGATAAATCCCCTGAATCATTTTGCCCATGGCTCCGCAATATCGACTCCAGGCTTTCTTCCAGGTCGCTGAGCGGGAGGGCCTCTAATCGAGCCGCACCTGACCGCAGAAGCGCAGCTTCAACTTCTTCAATTCGAGACTTCTCCGAATCATCGAACGACAGCCGCCATAACGCAGCGTTTGCGTTTCGAATCCTCGCCAGCGCGTCGCGCATTTGACCGGCCGCACGCTTTGCTGCAGATGCCGGATTGTTCAACTCGTGCGCGAGTCCTGCCGATAGTTTGCCTAGCGAGACCAGGCGATCACGTTGTTGCTCTATTCGGGTTCCTTCGCGAATTCTGTCGGACATCATGGCGACGAGTGTCGCCGTCAGCTCCGGCATCTTTTGTATTAGTTCCGGGAAAAGCGCGGCCGGAAATTTGAGAAGGCGTCCGTCGGTCATCGCGCGGCCGGTCACAGTAAACTGTTTCATCCGGGAGAAAGGAAACACCCCACTAACATCACCAGCTTGCGCGGGAAGTGACACAGTATCGCCGCCGAACTCTCCTCTCCACTGAAAAAGTCCCTTCAGGAAGATGAACATCCAGTCTGCGGGGTCACCTTGTCGTACGAAGACCTCTCCCGCCTGGACAGCGACTTCCCGCACATGACCTAGAAACCAATTAATCTGATCGTCCGGTAAGTTCGAAAACGCCGCGACGCGCCGCAATTCAACGGAACTGACCATTCATCAAGCCTCCACCCTATTATGCAAGGTCAGCACGAACCTCTTCCCATTCGTCATCCTCCCTACAGGAAAGAGGCTTCTATATGCCAACGGAATGGATTAGTGTTCATATGTCAGCGTGTGAGAAGCGATCCGAATCATTCCCAACTGACGGGCAATACAACCAGACTGACTAAGCTTCATGTGGCCTGATAGCGCGAAGCACGCGAACGCATAATCCCAAATCCCGATAACGTCAGGGAGATCGTTTGCGTCCCTCCACGATCCGCTCAACTGGCCTTCGTGACCACTTCGGTCAGCCTTGGATGCCTCAGCACAACCCTCTCCCTTGCCTGATACTCTTGATTCTCATGCGTTCGATCCCCGCCCTCGCTCTCGTCACCACCCTCATCGCAACTGCCGGATGCCGCTCCCCCTATGTCGCCACGACGGTCAGCAACCACACGAGCCAGCCCATTGCCCTGATCGAGGTCGACTATCCCAGCGCAAGTTTCGGCACGCAAAACCTCGCCCCCGGCGGCGACTTCCACTACCGCTTCAAAGTCCTCGGCTCCGGCAACATGAAGCTCCTCTACACCGACAGCACCCACCAGGATCACAAATCCGACGGCCCCTTCCTGAAAGAAGGCGCCGAAGGTCCCCTCGCGATCGTCATCGCCGACACCGGCGTCATCTGGCAGCCCGCCCCCACTGTAGCCGCAGGCAAATAACGTTAGTCGTCCGGATCCGCTGCTCTACCTTGTTTCGCGAAGCTGGCCATACCCGGCGAACCGCTCTGGCCTCTTCGCTTCTGACTGCTATTTGCCAGCACCGCGAATACGCCGGCGACTGCCAGCAGCGGAACAAACATCGCAAGAAAGATAATGATCATAGGAGCCTCCCAAACTCAACCTGCCTTGGGGCCTATTTATCTGCTGCATTATCCTAATCCGTTTTTGATGCGATGGTGAACGGCATTTCTTCCGACGCCGTCGAACTGGAGCGCGGTAGACTGAAGGTCATGCCGCGCGGATATTTCATTACCTTCGAAGGCCTTGACGGATCCGGAAAAACCACCCAGATTCGCCGCCTCGCCGCCACCCTCGAAGCCGAAGGCCACGCCGTCGTCACCCTTCGCAATCCCGGCGGCACCGCCCTCGGCGACCGCATCCGCAGCGTCCTGCTCGACTCAAAATCCGAAGCCGCCCTCGGCCCCATCGCCCCCGCCGCCGAGATGGCCCTCATGTTCGCCGACCGCGCCCAGTCCATCGCCGAAATCATCCTCCCCGCCCTCGCCGCCGGTTCCATCGTCCTATGCGACCGCTACACCGACTCATCCGAGGCCTACCAGGGCGGCGGCCGCCAGCTTGGCAGTCCACGCGTCCTCGCCATGCACGCTGCCGCATGCGACAACCTCCAGCCCGACCTCACCCTCCTCCTGCTCCCCTCGCTCGAGTCGTCGCTGAAACGAGCCCGCCGCCGCAACCAGCGCCACGTGGAGCGGCAAGGCACCGACGAAAACCGATTCGAGCGTGAGCCCGACGATTTCTACCGTCGCATCTACGACAAGTACAAAGAGATCGCCGCCCGCGAACCCCACCGCGTCGTCATCATCGACCGAAATGACAGCATCGAAGAAATCGCCAAGGAAATTCATGACATCGTGGCGAAAAGAATCAGCACAGCGGAAACACCCGTCCCAGCATCCACTCTGGAAGCATGAGCTCCCCACTCGGCAGCCCCCGCCTCTTCCCCGCCCCCAGCACCTCGCCCAGCTCCGGCCCTGTTCCTCCCTCTGCCCCAACCTCAAACCCGCCCGCCGTGCCCCGCATCGCCCAAAAAATCCCCGGCCTCCGCTTCCCTCTGCCGTTTTACATGTTTCGCCCCTGGGTCAAACTCGGTCATCCCATCCGCCTCTTCGAATACCTCCTCAAAACCTACGGCAGGATCGCCCACTATCGCTTCATGGGCACCCCCATCGTCTTCCTCAACGACCCCAACTACATCCAGCAGGTCCTCGTCACCGACGCCCAATACTTCGTCAAGGAGCGCACCGTCCGCCGCATGAAGGTCCTCCTCGGCGAAGGCCTCATCACCTCTGAAGATCCCGTCCACAAACGCCAGCGCCGCATCGCCGCGCCCGCCTTCCACCGCCAGCGCATCGCCGCCTACGGAGACCAGATCGTCTCCATCGCGGCATCTCACCGCGACCAATGGCAGCCCGGCCAGAGCATCGACATCTCCGCCGCCAGCATGGCGCTCTCACTCGAAATCGTAGCCCGCACGCTCTTCGACACCGACGTCACCCCCGACATCCGCGCTATCAACGACGAAGTCAACACCATCATGCATCTCTACAACTTCATCGTTGCCTTCCCCCGCATCGAGTCCTTCCTCCATCTCCCCATCCCCGGCATCGTCAAATTCCGCAAATCCAAAGCGCGCCTCGACGCCGTAGTCAACCGCCTCATCGCGGAGCACCGCAAATCCGCCGTCGACAGAGGGGCGATCTCCTCTCCATGCTCCTGCGCAGCACCTACGAATCCAACGACGCAGATCCCGCGTCGGCAAACAACCCGAACACATGTCCGACGATCAGGTCCGCGACGAAGTCCTCACCATCTTCCTCGCCGGCTACGAGACCGTAGCCAACGCCCTCACCTGGACCTGGTACCTCCTCTCGCAAAATCCCGAAGTCGAAACCAAACTCCACACCGAACTCGACAACGTCCTCGGCACCGGCCCCCAGCAACGCCTCCCAACCCTCGCCGACTACCCCAGTCTCCGCTACACCGAACAGGTCTTCGCCGAATCCATGCGCCTCTACCCGCCCGCCTGGGCCATGGGCCGCATGTCCACCCGCGAGATCCACCTCGGACCCTACAACATCCCCGCAGGCGCTCACCTCTTCTTCAGCCAATACATCATGAGCCGCACCCCGGAATACTTCCCCGACCCGCTCCGCTTCGATCCCGACCGCTTCACCCCCGAAGCCAAAGCCGCCCGCCCCAAGTTCACCTACTTCCCCTTCGGCGGAGGCAGCCGCCAGTGCATCGGCGAATCCTTCGCCTGGATGGAAGGCGTCTTCTCCATCGCCACCATCGCGCAGCGCTGGCGCATGATCTACCTCGGCGCCACACCGCCGGTCCCGCAGGCAAAGATCACCCTCCGCCCCCGCGACCCTTTGATGATGCAGCTCATCCCCCGCTGAGCCAGCGGAATCCTCCCGCTGGAATTTTTTATCGACTTCATCCGCACCATGCAGTAACCTCGTCCAGTTCAGAGAACCAGAACAAAACACCCGAGGTGTCTCGATGAGTGCAGGCGCTCCCATCCCGCCCAATCCGGCCTATCCAAACGTCCCGCCACCGCCCACTACCTCCGGCAACACCGTGCTGAAGATCGTCCTGATCGTCGTCGGCGCTTCGTCCTGCTCGGCGTCGTAGTTGCCGGAGTGATCGGCGTCGGCATCTACAAGGTAGCCAAGAGCGCCCACAAAGACAGTAACGGCAACGTCAGCATCTCCACGCCCGGCGGCACCATCACCACCGGACAGAGCACCAACGTCAGCGCCGCCGATCTCGGCGTCACTCTCTATCCCCGAGTCACTGCCGGCGAAGGCTCCATGAACATGAAGACGCCGAGCGGCTCCGTGATCACCGCCGTCTACCTCAGCTCCGACCCCGCCGAAAAGATCGTCGACTTCTACAAGGAGAGCCTCGGCGACAAGGCCTCGATCGTTCAGACCAGCAACGGGACCGTTCTCTCCTCCGGCGAAAAAGACCGTGACAACATCGTGATTACGGTCACCCCGGAGGGTAGCTCCACGAAGATCGCCATCGTTCACGTCACCAACAACAAAACCGAGTAGACGAGCCAGCAGCCCCTACGGAACCCGGAAGACCAGCCCGGTGCTGACGCTGAACAGCGTCGAATTACGGAAACGTAGTCGTCCCGTTGAAATTTCCGCTGTTGATCGTCGACACCGAACCATAGCCCAATTCAAACGCCCGGAAATCCACATGTTTCGACAGCGTGTAATCAAGCCCGCCATAGATCCCAAATTGGAACTTGCTCACACGAACGTGCTGTGCGGCGCCTTCGAACTGCCCACGCCCACCGAGAGCTGCGCATAAGGTTTGAACTTTTCCGCGAGCGGCTTGGCCGCGACTCGCCCTCCCACCATAAAGCTGTTCAAACGCGCGTTATTGGCGTTCACGGCTTGATGTCGCGTATATCGAGGCCCGCATCGTACTTCTGCGCGTGATAAAAATTCACATAGCCGCCAATGGCCGCGCCATAAAACGTCCGCTTCGTCGTACCGTCGCCAAGGAACGCAAACGGTCCGAAGTCGGCCTTCGAATTCCTGATGCCGATGCCGATCGGATTCACATACAGACCAACGTCGCCCGCACCAACTCCGGTCGTGTTCGCAGTCGAAGCGTTGACGGGGGACGGGTTATCCTGAGCAAGAGCGGGAAGGTTCATCAGGGCGAACGCTGAGGCATACAACGAGGAACCGCAACTTCATAGGTAAAAATCCTTTGACTTTCAAAACTGACAGCGCCGGCCGAACATGAGGCACATCTGCAAGTCTATTCGGCTGCACTTGCTTTCCAGTCTATCGGAACCGGAGCAGGAACCTGACTGCACATCGCTCTTCCGCCGCAATCGCGCGATACTTAATAGGCATGCATAGCAAGGCAAAACAAGATCGTCTGCTTCTGTCCATCGTTCTGGCGAGCCATCACCATCACCGCGTCATCCGCGATATTCAGCCTAACGGCACACCAACGGCTCGCCCGATGAGCAGGCTCTCCTGCAGCTCGCCAATCAGGCTCGAGCCCAGCACAACCTCCCTCCCCTGCGCTGGGACAGCGCCTCGCCGTCGCCGCCCGCAATCATCTCCGCTGGGTCCTCCGCAACCCTGGCGAGCTTCGCCACCAGTATCCCGGCGAACCCGACCTCGTCACCCGCGGAGGCAACGCCGGCGCCCGCTTCAGCACCATCTCGGAGAACATCGCCGGACACGGACAGACCCCCGCCGACCTCCAGCACATCTGGATGAGTAGCGCCCGTCCATCGCGCCAATCTTCTCGATCCCAAGCTCAACGTCGTCGGCATCGCCGTCGTCAGAAATCAGGGTCTGCTCTTCGCCGTCCAGGACTTCGGCCGCAGACGTCGCCGTCCTCACCCCCGAGTCGGTCGAGCGTCAGGTCCAAAAGCTTCTTCAGGCCCAGCGGATTCCCGCCCGCGCCATCGAATGAGGACGCCCGCAAGACCTGCACCATGTCCCAGGGACAAGCCGGCACTCCCAAACTCGTCATCCAGTGGGACGGCGCCGACATCAGCCATCTCCCCGACGCCGTCCTCCAGCAACTCGACAAGACCCAATACAAATCCGCCGCAGTCGGAGCCTGTCCCGGCCGGCAACCCAACCAGCAGTTCACCACCTACCACATCGCCGTCCTCCTCTATTAGAGGTAACGACACTATCAGGTGTACCGACACTTTGAGCCTGGGTGAGTGGATTGATATTAAAAATGTCATTCTGTCGACTGCGGTTTACTCACAGACGCACTCAGTCTTCACGCTGCTGAAAAAAAGTTCATGTCGCGTTTTACGGAGGGAGCGCAGGGCTTCAGCCCTGCGAAAAACACAGCAAATACACGGGGCTTCAGTCCCGGGCCTTCCGTTCACGGCGAAGACTCCTGCTTCTTAGCGCCCCGGTGCGGTTGCGGTAACCCTGGAATCGCAGTATAAAAAGAACTTCCCACATCAAACGGTTTTTTTTCGCATCCGGTCAGCGGCATCGAGCAACTAAAGGTATCGATTCCAGCAAAGAGAGGGATTCACCATGATTCTTGGAATGAGCATAAGCACGTTCACCATCCTGCACGTCATCATCAGCCTCATCGCCATCGGAACAGGCTTCATCGTCCTCTACGGCCTGATCAACGGCAAACTCCTCAGCCCCTGGAACGCTGTCTTTCTCGTCACCACCATTCTGACCAGTCTCACCGGCTTCGCCTTTCCCAACGACCAAGGTGACTCCAGGCATCATCCTCGGCATCCTCTCGATGATCGTGCTCGCCATCGCCCTCGTCGCCCTCTACGTCTTCCATCTCAGAGGAGGATGGCGCCGCACCTACGCCATCACCGCCATGATCGCTCTCTACTTCAACGTCTTCGTCCTCATCGCCCAAACCTTCGAGCACGTCCCCACCTTCCACGCCCTCGCCCCCACCGGCACCGAGACCCCATTCAAGGTCGCGCAGACCCTCCTGCTGATCCTGTTCGTCTTTCTCATCACCAAAGCGGCAAAGACGTTCCGAAATCCGCTCGTGGCAGTCTAAAAAATCGTCCGTGAATCAATAGCGGGTGCCCCACATCTCGACTCTGGGATGTGGGTTCCGCCCCGCCACTAAAATCCCACTCAACGAATCAACCGAACCCAAACCAGTCGTCATTTCGACCGAAGCGGCTCGCGCACCTGTGAGCCGCGCAGTGGAGAAACCCGCTTCTCTACCTCGACCTTCGCCCAGCCACCGCCGCGTCCTTCATCTTTCGCCTTTTTTTGTCATCCCGCAGGGATCTGCTTTTTTCTTTTGCCATTTTCCGCCCAAAAATCGCATGTCAAGCCCTCCAGACCCTCCCAACCGCACAAAACCCAACAACCACGCACCTTTCACGCTCTTTCCCGTTTGGCATTTTCCTTAGTCGAACCGCGTATCATTGAAATAGGGGATAAATTTGCGCGGAAGCGACGGCGAAGAACCATCGCCGAAGTCCAGACTCAACCCAAATGAATGGAAGACTTTAGACAACAAAGTACACCCAGGGGGACACCCGGAGATCGCTCAGCAGCGAGCAGAAAGGAGAGACCAAAGACGAATGGCCGCCCTACCCGCAACCTTCAACGACTTCCTCGGCAACAGCGCCGCCGTCGAGCACCTCCGCACCGCCATCGCCGCCGGCCGCCTTCCCCACTCCCTCATCCTCGCCGGCCCCAGCGGCGCAGGAAAGTACACCCTCGCCCTCATGCTCGCCATGGCCGTCGAGTGCGAGCGCCAGCCTCGCGACCTCTGGTCCAACGGCCAATCCCTCGCCTCCTTCTGCGGCGTCTGCCACAACTGCACCCGCATCGCCTCCGCCGCCAACCTCGAAGAAGAAGTAGACAAGGCCGTAGCCATCCGCGAAGAGCTCCGCGAGGCCGACAAGAAGGACACCCGCGTCCTCATCCAGCCGCACCCCGACGTCCTCATCATCCCGCCCGACCCGCCACAGCTCCTCATCAAACTAGGCCAGATCCGCACCCTCATCCAGCGCGCCCACTACCTGCCCAACGAAGCCCCAAAGAGAATCTTCATCCTCACCGCATCCAGCTTCATGAAAGAGGCGGCCAACTCGCTCCTCAAAGTTCTCGAAGAGCCACCCGACACCGTCCACCTCATCCTCCTCGCCGAAAATCCCGGCGAACTCCTCCCCACCATCCGCTCCCGCTGCGCCATCGTGCGCCTCGGCGCGTTGCCGGTCGAAGAGATCGAGATGCTCCTCGCCGACCGCCGCCCCGACGTCCCACCGCAGCAGCGCACCCTCATCGCCCGCCTCGCCCAGGGAGCCGCCGGCAAGGCCCTCGGCTTCGACCTCACCGCCTACACCGCCGCCCGCGCCGACGCCCTCATCTTCCTCCGCAACGCCGCCGCAACCAGCGGCGGAACGGGAGAGCCCGACCACACCGCCCTCTTCAAGATGACCGAGACCTACCGCGCCGGAGCCGAAGGCCAGCAGAAAACCTCCGCTCTCCTCCGCACCCTCTCGCTCCTCCTCGAAGACCTTCTCCTCCTCGGCGCCGGCACCCCCGAACTCCTCCGCAACACCGACCTCCGCCCCGAGCTCGAACGCCTCAACACCATCCTCAACTTCGCCTGGATTGAAAACGCCTCACGCGGCCTCGACCAGGTGCAGAGCGGAATGCGCCGCAACCTCCTCCGCTCCCTCTCGCTCGACGCCTTCGCCGGCCAGCTCACCAGCAGATGAGCCAGCTCACGCACACAACGCAGCGACTCACAGCAAGTCCGAAGGACATCGCCCGCGCCGCCGAAATTCTACGCAACGGCGGAACCGTAGCGTTCCCCACCGAAACCGTCTACGGCCTCGGAGCCAACGCCCTCGACGCCACCGCCGTAGCCAGCATCTTCGCCGCCAAGCAACGCCCCGCCTGGGACCCCGTCATCGTCCACGTCAGCGACCGCGCCATGCTCGATCAGATCGCCATCGTCCCACCGCAAGCCGAACGCCTCATCGCCGCCTTCTGGCCCGGCCCCCTCACCCTTCTCCTCCCCCGCACCACGCAGCGTCCCCGACAACGTCACCGCCGGCCGCCCCCTCGTCGGCGTCCGCATGCCCGCCCACCCCATCGCCCTCGCCCTCATCGAAGCCACCGGCCTCCCTATCGCCGCCCCCAGCGCCAACCGCTTCGGCCGCACCAGCCCCACCACCGCCCAGCACGTCCTTGAAGACCTCGACCATCGCATCAACGCGATCCTCGACGGCGGCCCCACAACCGTCGGGGTAGAATCCACCGTCATCGGCCTGAACACGGCCCCCGACCAACCCCCGATCATCCTCTACCGCCCCGGCGCCATCACCGCCGCCATGCTCGAACCGATCACCGGTTCTGTCGCCCTCTACCAACCGCCACAACAACTCTCGCCGGAACCGCAAAGCCTCCCCTCCCCCGGCGTCGGCATCCGCCACTACGCCCCCCGCGCCCGCCTCGTCCTCGTCAACACCGAATCCGAACTCAACAACCACCTCGTCCAACTGATCGCAGACAAAGAAAAAGTCGGTGTCATGCTCCCGCAAAACTGGACCATCCACCACCGCCACGCAAAAGTCTTCCACTGGAACTCCTTTGACGACAACACCGCCCTCGCCCACTCTCTCTTCGCCGGTTTGCGCGATCTCGACAGCCGCGGCGTCACCGTCATCCTCTGCCCGCTTCCCACCGACGACGGTCTGGGCCACGCCATCCGCGACCGCCTCGAAAAAGCAGCAAAATCGAAATAACGACCTCGTTTTACACTGCGCATCAGCCGTATACTCCCCCCATGCAGGCTGCCGAGATCGAACTGAAATTCCCCGTCGCCGATCCACAAGCTCTCCAGACCCGTCTCCCCCAACTCGGCTTCCACCTCGAAACTCCTCGCACCTTCGAACACAACACTCTCTTCGACACTCCCACGCGCGATCTGCGTACGCAAACGCCAGATCCTTCGCCTCCGAGAGTACGGCGGCATTCACATCCTCACCCACAAGCGCATCGACGACACCAACGCCGATACCTCTCGCTACAAGATACGCATCGAGACCGAGACCGCAGTCTCCGACCCGCACGCCGTCGCCGAGATCTTCGCTCAGCTCGGCTACACACCCGCCTTCATCTACGAGAAGTACCGCACCGAGTACTCCATCTTCGACCCCGCCACTAACACCACGCCCCACCTCGTCCTCGACGAGACCCCCATCGGCAACTACGCCGAACTAGAAGGCCCCACCGACTGGATCGACCGCACTCTGGCTGAACTCGACATCGACCCCTCAACCTGCCTCACCGACAGCTACGGCAAGCTCTTCCTCGACTGGAAGCAACGTACTGGCAGCCCGGCTGAACACCTCACCTTCGCCGACGTCGCCTCCCCCATCCTCACCCCCCGCTAAAGCCTTCGCCCCTTCCGCCGATAGAGCCTCTGTATATGGAGGTTTCCTTGGCATCCCTACTTCGTTCCTCGCGT
This sequence comes from uncultured Acidobacteriaceae bacterium, assembly GCA_963838555.1. Classification (GTDB taxonomy): domain Bacteria; phylum Acidobacteriota; class Terriglobia; order Terriglobales; family Acidobacteriaceae; genus Edaphobacter. Next base: position 46,612 of record CAWIRK010000007.1, read on the forward strand.
CCTCTCCTCCTCGCCGGAGGCCTCGCTAGTGGCCTCGCCCTCTGCGCAAGCGCCGCCTTCGCCGCACCCACCCCGCGAGCCATCGTCTCTCGCGTCTCCCCCGCCTACCCGGAACTCGCTCGCCGCATGCACGTCAGCGGCAAGGTCGTGCTGCTCGTCACCATTCAGGCCGACGGAAAGGTCTCGGCCACAAAAGTAGAGTCCGGCCACGCTCTGCTCGCACCCGCCGCGCAGGACGCAGTCAGCCGCTGGCGCTTCGCTCCCGGTCCCGAAGCCTCGGAGTCAGAGATCGACGTCAACTTCGCAGACGGCCAGTAACTCTTGACTCTTTCCCCACCCAACATCACCGCGCAGGTAAGGACCCTCATGAAACTTGAATCCAAGCTCGGCCTCAGCACCGGCTTCCTCGTCGCCGCCATGTTTCTCAGCGCGTACACCGCGCATCTCCGCATGGCAGAGGCCACCCATCTCTCCGACGTCATCACCGCCAACCGGCTTCCCCTCATCATGGGAAGTCGCGATCTCCGCTCTCACTTCACCGACACCATCCGCGCGCTCGAGTCCTACATGCTCTTCGGCATCGACCCGAGTTCCTCAGTCGCCTATCGCAACGCCCGGCGCGAGCAGTTCGAACAGGCCGAGGCCTCCCTCGCGAAACTTCGCCAGGACAGCGCCCACTTCGATCTCGGCCCCGACGCCCAGCGTCTCACGGCGCTCGAAGAAGGACTCGCCGCTCTGAAACCGCTCGAAGAAAAAGTCGAAGCCCTCAACGAGTCGAAGACCTCGCAGGGCACCGCGCAAGCCTACGACACGCTTCAGAACCAGATTCTGCCGCTCGAGAAAACCCTTTTCAAAAACGTCACTGATCTCGCCCAGTCGCAGATGGCCCAGACGAACGAAGAGTTGGTAAACCTTCGCCGCGCCAATCATTCCACCCTGCTCACCCTGTGGCTCGCCACCATTCTCGGCGCTCTGATCGGAGGCTCTGTCTCCATCCTCCTCGCTCGCCGCATCACCCGCGCCGTCAGCCTCGTCGCCGAGCGCGCCAACGCCATCGCCGCCGGCGACCTCACCGGCAGCTCTCTTGACCTCGACAGCAAGGATCAGATCGGCACCCTCGCTGCTGCCATGCAGCAGATGCAGAACAATCTCTCCGGCATCATCGGCACGGTCGTTCAGACCGCCGGCTCTCTCACCGGCAGCGCCGCCTCCATGCGCACCGCCGGCGATCAGATCCATCGCCGCATGGACCAGCAGAGCCAGCAGACCCAGCAGGCCGCCACTGCCATGCAGGAGATGTCCGCCTCGATCGCCGAGGTCTCGCGCCACACCCAGTCCGCCGCCGAAACCGCACGCAGCGCAGCAGAGACCGCGCGCGAAGGTGGCACCATCGTCAAGCAGGTCCTCGGCAGCATGCACTCCATCGCCACTGCCGTCAGCGACACCTCAGCCACCGTCGGACTCCTCGGCGACGACTCCCGCCGCATCTCGCAGATCGTCACCGTCATCGACGAGATCGCTCGCAAGACCAACCTCCTCGCTCTCAACGCCGCCATCGAGGCCGCTCGCGCCGGAGATCAGGGCCGCGGCTTCGCCGTCGTCGCCGGAGAAGTCCGCCGTCTCGCCGAATCCACCGCACAAGCCACCGGCGAGATCGCCACCATGATCCAGGGCATTCAGGACCGCACCCGCACCGCCATCGCCAGCATGGAGAGCGGCACCGGCACCGTCGAGCAGGGCGTCGTCACGACCACTCAGGCCGGCGAAGCTCTCGAGCGCATCATCGGCATGGCCGAGCGCGTCGATCGCATGATCGCCCAGATCGCCATCGCCGCTTCGCAACAGGCCGCCGCCGCCGATCAGTCCAGCGCCAGCCTCGACGCCATCCACTCTCTCAGCCACGACAACCTCACCGAGATGGCCACCACTGCCGCCGGGATCGAATCGCTCCGCACCACCGCCGTCACACTCGAGCAGCAGGTCGATCGCTTCAGCCTGAAGTCCGCACCCGACACCAGGCTCATCCCCTCCTCCACTAACAATCAACCCCACATCACACTTCAACCCGCATAATCCAAAGCACTACTCGTCATGTCAAAAAGAAGAGGGTCCTGCAAGGAGGACCCTCTTCGCAACGCTTCGTATTTGTTCTCTACTCCTACACCCTATTCCCTGCCTCTAGAAGATCTGGAAGTTAACCTCGACATTCAGCTCCACCAGCACTGGCTTGCCATTCTCCATCGCAGGTTTGAACTTGTACTGCATGCACCGCTTCCTTCGCCTTTTCGTCCAGCCCCATACCAACGCCGCGAATCACATGCACATGGCTCGGATTTCCGTTGGTATCGACCCACAGATTCACCAGCACGTTGCCTGCGACCTTCGCCTTGCGAGCCTCTTCCGAGAACTCCGGCTCAACCGAATAGATCAGCACCGGCGCCGAAACGCCACCGCCAATCCGCCTCGGTCCACCGCCCGTATTTCCACCCGACCCCGGCCCAAGCCCGGAACCGTTGCCCGAACCCAAACCTGTCCCCGACCCATTGCCCATCGACATTCCCACCAGCGGCGAACTCGCAATGCCGATCTGCGGAATGCTGCTCGCCATCTTCACATCCTGCTGCACCTCGATGGTCGGCTCAATATGGATCTTCGGCTCAATCAGCGGAGGCTTATTCGGCGGCACAATCTGTGTGTCCGCAAACTTCGGCGGCGTACCCTTGGTCACCGGAGTCGGCCCACGCTGCCCGCCACCACCGCCCATCTTGTCCAGCTTCGGCGGAGCCTGTGGCGGCACCGCAAGGTCTGTCACGACCATCGCCCTTACCGGCGCGGCAAACTGAACCTTCTTATGCAGCAGGCAGGCAATCAGTAAAATCAGCAGAGCGTAAATCGCAACCGCAGAACCCGTCGCCAAAGGGTTCTGCTTCGTCTTCATCCGGTCCACCACCGCGACCGGCTTCGACTCCAGCACCAGCGGCGGTAGCTTCACCGGGAAGAACACATCCCGAATGCTCGCCCACAGAGAGGAAAATACCCCCTCTTCCTTAATAATGAAATCACTCTCCACCGGCTTCGATTCCAGCTGCAGCGGCTCTTCGTTCTTCTTGCTGAAGGCATCCCGCAGATTCGCGATCAGCGACGTCCACATCGACCCATCGGTCTCTTCATTCAGGTGCGGCGCATCTGCCGGACGCAATGTCGGGGCACGGTCTCTCGGGATCGATCCGGGGTGGTGGAGTCAACAATGAATTCGCCATAAGCTGCTTCGCCTCGGTGGAGTCAGCCGTCGCCGCGCTCCACCCACTTTAAAAAATCGTGCGCCGCCTGTCGTTCTGTCAATACGTTCCCGGTCTTTCGCCGGTTTTTCTTTTCGGGCGGCAAGCGTTACCTGGCTCCAGAGAACATTCTACAAACTTTCACCTCCGAATGCTTGATAACTTTGGACGCACGTCCCCTATGAAGGTCTCCTCCCCCTTTTTGTCCCCTCGCCGCACCCCGGCTACAATAAGAGTTTGGCGCAAAGTGCACTTCTGCTATCAGGATACGAGGAACGAATGCCGGACGCACCCCCAGAGAAGCTTCAGGCGAACCACGAAGATCAAAAACCCGCTGCCAAAGCGTTGAAATCCACGCTGAACCTCCCTCAGACCACCTTCCCCATGAAGGCCAATCTGCCGGAAAACGAGCCCAAGCGCCTGGCCGCGTGGCAACAACAGCACTTGTATGCCCAAATCCGCGCCGCCCGCGCCGGAGCCGCAAAATATATCCTCCACGACGGCCCTCCCTACGCCAACGGAGCCATCCACCTCGGCCACGCCCTCAACAAGTGCATCAAGGACTTCGTCGTCAAGACCAAAACCATGGCCGGCTTCGACGCCCCCTACGTCCCCGGCTGGGACTGTCACGGCCTCCCCATCGAAATCAAAGTAGATGAGCAGCTCGGCCGCAAAAAACTCGAGATGGACCCCCTCGCCGTCCGCCGCGCCTGCCGCGAGTACGCGCAAAAATACGTCGACCTCCAGCGCACCCAGTTCGAGCGCATCGGCGTCTTCGGCCGCTGGGACACCCCCTACCTCACCATGTCCAACGGCTACGAGGCCAGCATCGTCGAGACCTTCTACGACTTCTTCGAAAAAAAATTCGTCTACAAAGGTCTCCGCCCCGTCTACTGGTGCATCCACGACAAGACCGCGCTCGCCGAAGCCGAAGTCGAGTACGAACAGCACACCAGCCCCAGCGTCTACGTCCGCTACAAACTCACCAGCGACCCGGCAGCAATCAACCGCGAACTCGGCGGAAAGTCCGTCTACACCATCATCTGGACCACCACCCCGTGGACCCTCCCCGCCTCCCAGGCCGTAGCCTTCAACCCACACCTCGAATACGTCGCTCTCCAAACCGCGCCGACGCCACCTACATCGTCGCCGAAGCTCTGCTCTCCTCCGTCATCGTCGAACTGCAATCTGATGAGCGGAAAAAATAACGGCGAACCCGCATCCCAGGCCGACATCCTCGCCCGCTTCCCCGGCAGCGCACTCGAAGGCACAACCTTCCAGCACCCATTCCTCGACCGCAGCATCCTCGGCGTCACCGCCGACTACGTCACCGCCGACCAGGGCACCGGAGCCGTCCACACCTCACCCGCCCACGGCGTCGACGACTTCGACACCGGCAAGCGCTACCACCTACCCGAAATCCAGTACGTCGACAACGCCGGCCGCCAGCGCCACACCGGTCGTTTCGGCGGAGGCGACATCGCCCAGCCCTACGAAGACCTCACCGTCTTCAAATCCAACGCCCCCATCATCGAACTTCTCCGCGAACGCGGTGCACTCCTGAGCGCCACCACCTACGAGCACTCCTACCCCCACTGCTGGCGCTGCCACAACCCCATCATCGTTCGCGCCACAGAGCAGTGGTTCATCGGCATGGAAACCCCGATGCTCACTCCCGAAGGCGTCGCCACCACCTTCCGCCAGCGCGCCCTCGACGAGATCAAGCAAGTCGTCTGGGACCCAGCCTGGGGCGAAGAGCGCATCTCCAACATGATCGCCACCCGTCCCGACTGGTGCATCTCCCGCCAGCGCATCTGGGGCGTTCCCATCGCCGTCTTCCTCTGCGACAAATGCGGCGAACCCCTGAACGATAAAAAAATCAATCAAACCATCGTCGACCTCTTCAAAAAAGAAGGCGCCGACGCCTGGTACGCACACGAAGCCGCCGCGCTCTTACCCAAAAAAACCGCCTGCACTTCCTGCGGCCACAAAGAGTTCCGCAAGGAGATGGACATCCTCGACGTCTGGTTCGAATCCGGCGCAAGCTGGCACGCCGTCCTCGACCTCGAGCCCGAACTCCACTCCCCCGCCGACCTCTACACCGAAGGCGGCGACCAGCATCGCGGCTGGTTCCACTCCTCGCTGCTCACCTCCGTAGCCGTCCGTAACCACGCACCATACAAAATGGTCGCAACCAGCGGCTGGACCCTCGACGAACAAGGCCGAGCCTTCTCAAAATCCCTCGGCAACGGCGTCGACCCCGTCGACATCGCCAAGCGTCTCGGCGGCGAGATCATTCGTCTCTGGGTAGCCAGCGTCGACTTCCGCGAAGATGTCGCCGCCAGCGAAAATCTCATGCAGCGCGTCAGCGACAACTACCGCAAGCTGCGCAATACCCTCCGCTTCCTCCTCAGCAACCTCTACGACTTCGACCCCGCGACCAACGCCGTCGCACTTCGCGCAGATGGAACCTCTCGACCAATTCATCCTCGCCCGCACCGCCGAACTCGACGCCCGCATCCGCGAGGCCTACGAAGACTTCGAGTTCCATCGCGCCTACCAGGCTCTCAACGAGTACGTAAACACCGACCTCAGCGCGCTCTACCTCGACCTCTCGAAGGATCGCCTTTACACCTTCGCCCCCAACCACCCCGGCCGCCGCAGCGCGCAGACCGCTCTCTGGCGAATCGCCGAAGCCCTCACCCGTCTCATCGCCCCCATCCTCAGCTTCACCGCCGACGAGGTCTGGCAGCTTCTCCCCAAGAGTCGCAAACCGCGAGCCCAGTGTTCACCTCGCCCTCTTCCCCGACATCGCCGACATCGTTCCCGGCAGCGTCAAACAAATCGAAGAAGACTGGGACCATCTCCTCACTCTCCGCGAAGAAGTCCTCAAGGTCCTCGAAGAGGCCCGCACCGCCAAAGAGGTCAGCAATCGTCCGTCTGAAGTCCAGGTCACCATCGGCTGGCTCAACTCCGTCGCCGCTCCGCCCAACCCTATCTTCGAGCGATACCACAGCATCCTTCCCGAGCTCCTCGGCGTAGCCCAGGTCCACATCAACGACGCCATCGTCACGGAAGGCCAGGTCGCCCAGGGAGCCTTCTACGTACAGGCCAAACCCGCCACAGGCACCAAGTGCGAACGCTGCTGGCGCTTCACCGAAGACGTAGGCAACGACACCCGATACCCCACCGTCTGCCTCCGCTGCGCCGACGCGCTCGAGGCCATCAACTTCCCACCCTACACCGCACCCCCCAGCACCACGGAGCCGCAAGCCTGATGTCCGCAACCTACGAAACCACCAAGCCACCAGTCGAAACAGCACCGAAGGACAAGCGCGCCCTCGTCTTCGCCATCTCCGCCCTGGTGGTCCTCCTCGACCGCATCACCAAACACATCGTCGCCCAGCAGCTCCCCAACGGTCAGACCTTCACCGTCATCCCCGGCATCTTCCGCATCTCCGACGTCCACAACACCGGCGCAGCCTTCAGTATGTTCGCCGAAAACGCGTCGCCAGCCACAGTCCGAAATATCCTCATCGCTTTCTCCGTCATCGCCGTCGTCGTTCTCTTCGGCATGCTCTGGCGAGTAGGCCGCTACCTCACCCTCACCTCGGTCGCCCTGGCCCTCATCCTCGGCGGAGCCTTCGGCAATCTCTACGACCGCGTCCGCTACCACTACGTCATCGACTTCCTCGAAGTCCGTATCATCCACTACCACTGGCCCGACTTCAACGTAGCCGACAGCTGCATCGTCATCGGGGCCTGCCTCCTCCTCATCGAAATCTTCCGCCCCCAACCAAATCAGTAGTGCCGAAGCCGAATTGGATCGGTGTATGATCTCCCGCATCCGTGCTGCACCCGGGGAAGTGCCCATTGTTCTCGCGCTCAGAATTCTTGTTCCTTTGCGCCTGCCTGCTGAGTGCTTCAGGCTCGGCTCAAACATCGCCCATGATTTCGTCTGAACCTGCCGCAACGAAATCTGCTGCAATACAAGCCGATGAACTCGTCGATCAGTTGGTCGAGAATGCAGCGTCTTACCGCGCTACCCTTCCATCGCTCACTGCACACGAGACCATCGCTTCCGATGCCTCCATCATGTTTTACAAGCCTCACGCTGAAGCGGAGGCCACCGTCCGCATGGTGCGCAACCAACCCGGCGGCCCATTGGTCGAATCTCGCCAGTTCACCACGTTGAATGGAAAGCCGGTTGCTCCCGATAAAAATGTCGTCCTGCCTACTAACATCTACGGTGACTTCGACGACCACCAAAGTACGTTCTTCAGCACTCAGCATCGCCGCTGCTTCAGCTTCACGCTTGCACAGCAACCCACGCCCGGCAGCTCCCTCGAACTCCTCATCGCCCTCAGCCGCGACGCAGCCAGCCTTCCCGATTGCTCGCCCCACATGGAGGGCCTAACCGGCATCGCCCGCGTTGATCCGGCAACGCATCAGCTGACCCACTTGGAGTGGAAAATTCCTCAAGTCGCCGCGCCGCGCATTCAGGTCCTCTTCGCCTCAACCGACTACGCCCCCGTCAGCTTCAGCGGCAAGACCTTCTGGCTTCCGACCGCAGTAGTCGAATACGCCATCAACGGTAAGACCAAGGCCAAAGGTCACTTCGTCGTTCACTACTCGGACTACCATCAGTTCACGTCCAGCGTAACCGTGCTTCCAACAACTCCGAATTAATCCCCGATTCGAACCGAAGATCTATCTCACATAACCAAACTTTCCGCACATATCCGTCGAATTCGCGAGCGAATCAGCAGTAAAGACGGGCGGCTTCGCTCCCGAAAAAAATGCCAGCTGCAACGAGCGCCCCGTCACATAAGTGACCATCCACTGCGTATCGTCAGAACCGCACAGGCTGTTCTTGTGCAAAAATTTCTTTGCTCCCGGCACGTTCAGCCGATACAGACTGCCACTTCCCGCCCCTGTGCCGTCCGGATCGAAAAGAGCGCCTGCCTCTGCCTGCTCCAAACCGCGTATTCGAGCGATCGTAAAGCTCAACAAATTGATAGAAATCTTCTCGTCGGCAAGGGCCACATCCCCCGTAATGGACTTCGCGGTCGAGCTGGTAGCACGCCAATATCCCTTGTCCTGTGCCGCAGCCGTCACACCGCAAACCAACACCAACCCCACAACAGCGCCTAATAACGTCTCTCGCTTCATCTCTTGAGGATTGCATTGGAAATAGCGTTTGAGCAACTCTGGGCCGGCGACACTACGCCTCCGCTCACAACTCCACGACTTCACTAATCTGCACCACGCTTGGAACGTCTGTATAGTTGCGCTCGTCGGCGATGAACTCAGCAGCCGTAGCGCCCAGCGCACTCGCCAGGTCCTCCATCGTCTGGAAAAATAGGTGACCCACAGCGTTGTAAGGTGCAAGCGTGCCTGGAGGAAGACCTGCAATCCCTCGGTCAATCTCAGTCCGTAGCAGCCCGCGCGAGTTGAGCAATCGCCTCGACAGTTCCAGATGCGGGCCAAGGTAGTAGTCCCAGTCGAAACGGGATCCCGGAGTAGCGGGGTACATCACGCTCAGTCGAACCATGCACTGACAATACCATCAGCACTTTAGAGGCCGCCGCGGGACATCCAACCCTCTCTCCAGGCGACTGGGACTCGCAATTCTCTTCCTCATGCCTGACAATAGAAGTTTGGCCATGAGAGAGCAAAAGCGCAGAGGCAGAACCTCGACCAGATCACAATCCGCGGAGCCCGCACCCACAACCTCAAGGGCATCGACGTCGACATTCCCCACAACGCCCTCACCGTCGTCAGCGGCGTCTCGGGCTCAGGCAAATCCTCGCTCGCCTTCGACACCGTCTACGCCGAAGGCCAGCGCCGCTACGTCGAATCCCTCTCCGCCTACGCCCGCCAGTTCCTCGAGCGCATCGAAAAGCCCGACGTCGACCACATGGACGGCCTCGCCCCCGCCATCGCCATCAAGCAGAAAAACCAGACCCGCAACCCCCGCTCCACCGTCGCCACCGCAACCGAAATCTACGACTACCTCCGCCTCCTCTACGCGCGCTGCGGCACCGTCACCTGCCTGCACTGCGGCGGCATCGTCAAACACGACACCGTAGACGAGATCGTCACCGCCCTCTTCGCCCTCCCCGAAGGCACCCGCACCTACGCCCTCTTCCCCATCGTCCGCGCCGAAGTAAAACTCGAGCCCATGCAGATGCCCACCGTCGAAGAGGCAGCCGATGCGCCCAAACCCAAAAAATCCGCATCAAAAAAATCCGTCAAATCTCAAAACGCCGCAGTCGCCTCTTCCTTCAATCTCACCGACGCACTAAAAGACCGCCTCACCGAACTCCGCCGCCGCGGCTACAACCGCCTCTATCAGTCCACCAAAGCGGGCGAAAACAAAATCGTCGAGTTCTCCACCCCCGAGTCCCTCCTCGAACTCGACTTCACCAAACCCATCTTCGTCCTCATCGACCGCCTCGCCATCACCCCCGACGTCCGCGCACGCATAGTCGACGCCATCGAAACCGGCTACCGCGAATCCGGCGAAGTCCAGTTCCATCACCATCGCCGCGAGAGCGCGAAACGAGAACGCTACGAAGCTCCGCTTCTCCGCAGCCTTCGAGTGCACCACCTGCCACCGCGCCTACCGCGAACCCGAGCCCCGCCTCTTCTCCTTCAACAACCCCTACGGCGCCTGCCCGCGCTGCCAGGGCTTCGGCAACACCATCGACTTCGACCCCAACCTCATCATCCCCGACAAATCCAAGTCCCTCGCCGACGGCGCCATCGCCCCCTGGTGCACCACCAAATACCGCCCCCACCACGGCGAGATGATCCGCGCCGCCAAAGCCGCCAACATCCCCACCAACGTCCCCTGGTACGACCTCACCGACTACCAGCAGCGCTTCATCGAAGAAGGCGACGACAAATTCCCCGGCATCCGCGGCTTCTTCGCCGCGCTCGAGCGCAAAAAATACAAGCTCCACGTCCGCGTCTTCCTCTCCAAGTACCGCGGCTACGCCCTCTGCCCCGACTGCCGCGGCCAGCGCCTCCGCGCCGAAGCCCGCGCCGTCCTCATCGCGCCTCAAAATGGTCCAGCCCAGAACATCTGCGAAACCAGCGCCCTCACCATCGCCGCCGCACAAACCTTCTTCGACAATCTGCAACTCTCACCGGCACAAACAGAAATCGCCGGCAAGATCCTCGAAGAGGTCCGCCAGCGCATCCACTTCCTCCACCAGGTCGGCCTCGACTACCTCACCCTCGACCGCCTCAGCTCCACCCTCTCCGGCGGCGAATCCCAGCGCATCCAACTCGCCACCTCGCTCGGCTCCCGCCTCGTAGGCGCTCTCTACGTCCTCGACGAGCCCACCATCGGCCTCCACACCCGAGACACCGCCAAGCTCATCCGCATCATGAAGGACCTCCGCGACCTCGGCAACACCATCCTCGTCGTCGAGCACGACCCCGACGTCATCCGCGCCGCCGACCATCTCCTCGACCTCGGCCCCGGCGCCGGCGAACTAGGCGGCCATCTCCTCGCCTCAGGCACCGTCAAGGAAGTCACCGCCAACCCCAACTCCATCACCGGCAAATATCTCTCCGGCCGCCTCACCATCCCCATCCCCAAATACCGCCGCGAGCCCGGCCGCGAACACCTCAAACTCACCGGCGCCCGCATCCACAACCTCCGCGGCGTCGACATCGACATCCCCCTCGGCCTCCTCGTCTGCGTCACCGGCGTCAGCGGCTCCGGCAAATCCACCCTCGTCCACCAAGTCCTCTACCGCGCCCTCATGCAAGCCCTCGGCCAGACCGAAGGCAGCGACCCCGCCCACCTCTTCCGCGAACTCACCGGCACCCAGCACCTCAACGACGTCATCCTCGTCGACCAGTCCCCCATCGGCCGCACCCCGCGCTCCAACCCCGTCACCTACATCAAGGCCTTCGACGACATCCGCGCCCTCTTCGCCGCCCAGCCCGACGCCAAGCGCCGCGGCTTCGGCCCCGGCCACTTCTCCTTCAACGTCCCCGGCGGCCGCTGCGACGTCTGCGAAGGCGACGGCACCGTCACCGTCGAGATGCAGTTCCTCGCCGACATCGAGCTCCCCTGCGAAGAATGTAACGGAACCCGTTACAAATCGCAGATCCTCGACATCAAGTACAAAGGCAAGAGCATCTACGACGTCCTCAACATGACCGTCAAAGAAGCCCTCGTCTACTTCGCCGGCCACCCCAAGATCGTCGACAAGCTCTACGTCCTCGACGAGGTCGGCCTCGGCTACGTCCGTCTCGGCCAATCCGCCACCACGCTCTCCGGCGGCGAAGCCCAGCGCGTCAAACTCGCCTCGCACCTCGCCACCGCCCGCTCCATCACCGGCCGCGCCACAAACGAGACCGCCGCCAAAGCCCGCAGCCGCACTCTCTACATCCTCGACGAGCCCACCACCGGCCTCCACTTCGACGACGTAGCCAAACTCCTCGCCGCCTTCCGCAAACTCATCGAAGGCGGCGGCTCCCTCCTCGTCATCGAGCACAATCTCGACGTCATCAAATCCGCCGACTGGGTCATCGACATGGGCCCCGAAGGCGGCAGCGGCGGCGGCCAGATCGTCGCCATCGGCACCCCCGAAGAGATCGCCGCCAACCCAGCCAGCCACACCGGCCACTGGCTCGCCCCTGTTCTTCACCTGCCAACGTCTAAACCAGAGCCGGAGCTTCAGGTCACCGCATAACCGGAGATCAGCGCGGCGCGCTCGACTGAAAACATTGCCAGGAGTGACGACACCAGAACTCTGGTATCGTCCTGCCTATGGCTTTGACCCTACCGCGATTCGTGGTATCGAAACGACCCCGGAGAGCCTGGGCCCCTTTTCGAAGCATCCCGATCAAACGGCTCAGCCGATTGTTTCTGGCGGTCTTTTTTCTATTCTGCATCTTCGGCTTTTTCGGCGATCTGATGGGCGGCGGACGCACGGCATATCCAGCGGTCCTGGCCAGCGCGTTTTACAGCGGCATCACTGCCGCGGCCTGGAGCATCATCACTGTCCCGGAGGCCGCGTTATGGACTGCTTCCTCCTGATCCTCGCCCAGGTACCACTCATCTGGCTCGGCTCCCATCTAACGAACTTCATACAAGATCATTTCCACCTCCAACCCGCGCCCCCCAGCGCCGGCATTCCCTTCGCCGCAATCGGCAGCGTAACGGTCGTCATGATCTCCTACGGCTTCTTCATCAACTTCATCAGAAACGAAGGCAAGGAATCCTATCGCATCCGCAACGAACTTGAACTGGCGCATGGCATTCAAAAAACACTAGTCCCCCCAATCCACCAGAGTACGTCCCAGTTCGAGGTCTACGGGCGTTCCGACCCAAGCGATAAGGTCGGAGGCGATCTGGTCGACATAGTTCTCCTCGACGATGGCAGCGCCGTGGCTTATCTAGCCGACATCGCCGGCCACGGCCTGCAGGCCGGCATCCTCATGGGAATGGTGAAGACTGCGGCCCGCACGGCACTCTTCGACGCGTCCGCTATCGAGCCTGAAATGGTTTTGCCTTCCCTGATGGAGAGATTGAATCGTGTCTTACCGTCCGTTAAGGAAGCCCAGATGTACGCCACATTCGCCGGGTTCCGCCTGAATGCCGATGGCAGCATCTTTTATTCGCTTGCCGCTCATCCTCCCATCCTCCATTGCAAAGCCAATTTAGATTCAAGCTACCTTTCAACAGAGCAACTCCCACTCGGACTCTTGCCCGTCGATAACTTCGCGTCGGAGATAGCGACGTCGTCTCCGGGCGATCTCTTTATCGCGCTGACCGACGGGATTCTCGAAGCCTCCAACAAACACGAAGAAGAATTTGGCTTCGATCGTGTGCAGGCAACGATCGCGGGCCACGCGACCAGGAGCCTTCCCGTTCTGGCCGACGCAATACTCAGCTCGGTCCGCGCCTTTGGCAAGCAGATAGACGATCAGACGCTATTGCTGATTCGGCGCCTCTAATTGTCGAAATACTTTCGAAGCCGTCTTCAATTACCCCTTGGAACTGGCTGGCTCCCGTCCTGCATCTGCCAGCGTCTAAACCGGAGCCGAAGCTTCAGGTCACCGCATAACAAAAACTGAAACCAAGGCGCCGCAAATTTCTTTCGAGTAGAACGCAGAAGAGAACGGAGAGTGAATGCCATGAAATCCCTATCGCGACCAGCCTGCGCGCTTGCCTTCGCAGGAATCATGATCAGCGTGCTCTACGCGCAGCGCCCCTTCCGCGTCTACCCCTCCGTCGAAGGCTACGACACCATGCCGCTCCCCTCCGACTGGCAGCGCTCCGCCGAGTGGACCTTCGCCCGCCTCATGTACCCGCCCGGCCCCCTCGACGGCTACTACCCGCGCTTCCAGGGCCCATGGCAGGAGGGCCTCTCCCTCTGGACCCAGGACTACCCCAAAGCCGACCGCGCCCTCTCCGCAGCCGTCGGCCGCCTCACCCGCGTCGACGCCCGCTCCGTCGAGCAGCCCGTCAACCTCGACGACGGCGACGAAGTCTACAACTGGCCCTGGCTCTACGCCGTTCAGGTCGGCGAGTGGGGACTCACCGACGCCCAATGCAAAAAGCTCCGCGACTATCTCCTCCGCGGCGGCTTCTTCATGGCCGACGACTTCCACGGCTCCGAAGAGCAAGCCTACTTCGAAAAGACCATGAAGATGGTCTTCCCCGACCGCCCCATCGTCGACATCCCCGACAACGACCCCATCTTCCACACCGTCTTCGATCTCGACGACTCGCTACCAGGTCCCCGGCGCCGAACACCTCAGCACCGGCTACAAAAAGGATGGCCGCGTCGCCCGCTGGCGCGGCATCTACGACGACAAGGGCCACATCATGGTCGCCATCTCCCAGAACTCCGACCTCGGCGACTCCTGGGAGTGGCTCAACGATCCCCGCTACCCCCTCAAGTTCTCCGACCTAGGCATCCGCATAGGCGTCAACTACGTCGTCTACGCAATGACCCACTAAGTTACAGACAACCGCATGACCCTAAGGCGAGAGCAGCTTTCAAAACGGTCCGGCTTGTTTTGTTGGCCAACAGGAAGTTGGGCTGAATGCAGTCTCACTTCTGGGTCGATTCGCGTTGATCGAGTGTTTCTCTCAATCTGGAGAGTAAACAAACCGGACGACCCGGTTCTTGGCATGGCACTCATCGCTGTCATCGGTACAAGATGGACACAACTGCCCCCATGGCACCGCCAGTTTGATCCGATTCTCCGCAATGCCCTTGCGTATCAGAAGTTGTTTGACCCACTCCGCTCGTCGTAGTGAGAGATTTAGATTGTAGGCCTCGGTGCCCGTCGAGGAGGCGTAACCGTCGATGTAAAAACGAACACTTGGATGATCCTTCAACCATTGGACGTCGGCATTCAGGGTGTCCTGGTCCAACGCATGGTCAAAGCCATCATGGGCGAACGTGATTTTATGCACGTTTTGGTTGAAGGCTTCCTCCTCGGGACCATAGAGAACCACTCTAGGTCTTCCCCAGTAATCAATCCAATAGGCAACGTCAGCGGACACTCCGGAAGGATCCTTTTTTGCAAATAGCGGGATACTGGTCAAAAGGAGCATTGTGACCGGCAACGAGAACAAGTCGGCATTTCATAGGTGTAACCTCCGTTCAGTTGATGTGGTAACGGTCCTGGTGAAGGATTGAGGACGCAATATTCGCCGTGCCGAACTCGGAACACGCCAACATGCTAACCAGTCGTGCGCACTCGAAGACTACTGCGGGAAGAGCAACTACGTTAGCGCCAGGAGCGACATGCACCCTGCGCTTTTCCAGTTCGTGACTGAGCGCACGACATCTGTTTCTCCGACCTTCGGCCTCTCATCGGCATAGGCTCCCCGTCCTCAGAAAACCATTCAGCCAACCCAGAAACTAGCTTCTCGCATGCAATTGGAGTAACGTGTCCCCGACTTGCTTGGGTCCTTGTCAGCATGCACCTGGGCCATCCCTACCTTCAACATCAACGACCCGTTCAGAACTGGGAACACCGGTTCGAGTCGACGCGCACCGCGTGATTCGGATCGCAGAACGGACCTTGTCGAGTCGATTCCTGCCACAAGTTAGAAGGGCTTTCTCAACCGTCCTTCCTTCGACCCTCGGGAACGATCCACGCAAAGAGAGGTGTAGAAAAATGCAAAATCGATGTATTTCAAAACGAACAAGGATGGCGATATCCGTCATGATCGCCTGCGCTTTAGCTGCCGTAAACTGCGCCGCAGGGGCCTCCCAGTTCAATGAAAAAAATGACAAAGATGAGGGCAAGGGTTGCTCGAATCAAACTCTTCATGGCGCCTACGGCTTCACGATTGAGGGCCTTCTCAATATTCCCGGCCCAGGCACGCAGGTCCGCGGCGTAGTCCTGCAAACTTACGATGGCAACGGTCATATTACCCAGGTCGACCACGTCGTTATTGACGGTACGCCACCGCCAGAAGCATGGAGACCCGCGGCCGGCACCTACTCCGTCAACGCTGACTGCACTGGAAAAGCAACGATCAACTTCCCCTCAAGTCCCCAGCCTCCATTGGTCGTTTATTTTGTGGTGGTGAACAATGGCAAGGAGATCAGACAGGTCGTCGAAGGGAACGCAGTCATCGCAACAGGGAAAAGAGTTAAGTAACTCCTCCCACACGCGCTGTTTTGGCCCAGAGTTTTGGACCAGAGTTTCCGAGCAGGCGAGCAGCTTCTGGAACCGCTGGCAAACCAACCCTTTCCACAGTCCAGATCTTGACTCACCTGTTATCCTTGAATGAGAGACCACCCGTTGAAGCCCGGCCATCAAAGCCGGGCTTCCGCAATTAATGCTCGACTTGAAGTCCGGACTTAAGCACTTTTATTGGAAGACTTTGCACACTTTAAGGTAGGAGGGGGAGTACCAAGATGCCGAAGACAACACACCACAGAATCACCCCCGTCCGCGCTCCGTCCCAACCGTCTTTTGCCCCCACCGTCGTTAATATTTTTCACGCTCCTCGTCACAGCCTGCACACTCCCGCCCCAGCTCCACGCCCAACTCCCCGCCGGCACCACCGACACCACCCAGCCCCAAACCCAAAAACAAGACCCCCTCCTCACCCAGGCCAACGAAGCCCTCGACAAGCACGACTACCCCACCGCCCTGAAACTCCTCACCACCCTCACCGAAAAATCCCCCAACGACCCCCACCTCCTCTACGACCTCGCCTCCACCCAGGACGCACTCGACCAAACATCCGCCGCCGAAGCCACCTACCGCCGCGCCATCGCCGCCGACCCCAAATACTTCGACCCGCACCTCGCTCTCGGCCTCCTCCTCGCCCGCAGCGGCAAGCTCCCCCAGGCCCACGCCGAACTCCTCCAGGCCACCACCCTCACCACCGACAACCCCGCCCTCAAAGCCCGCGCCTACCGCGCCCTCGCCCGCATCGATCAGACCGCCAACCCCGCCACTGCCAGCGACGAACTCCTCCAGGCCCTCAAGCTCTCCCCCGAAACCCCCGACGACATCCTCCTCTCCGGCGAACTGGCCGAAGCCTCCGGCGACCCCACCGCCGCCGAAGCCGCCTACCGCCGCCTCCTCGCCGCCGACCCGCAGAACCACGACGCCACCGCCGCCCTCACCCATCTCCTCCTGCACCAACAGAAACCCGACCAGGCCGAGACCCTCCTCACCGCCGCCCTCGCCAAAGACCCCGACAACCCCACCCTCAACGCCCAGCTCGCCAGCCTCTACGACAAGCAGGGCAAAACCGCCCAGGCCATCCCCATCGTTCAAAAGCTCCACACCGCCCACCCCGACGACACCGCCCTCACCCGCCTCCTCGCCCGCCTCTACGCCCGCAACCAGCAGTACGACGAGGCCGCACCGCTTATACGCCGCGCTCGTCGCCGGCTCCCCGAAAGACCCCACCCTCCTCGACGACTCGGCCGATACCCTCATTCACCTCAAAAACTACGCCGAAGCCGAAGCCCTCCTCAAGCGCGCCGTCGCCGACCCCGCCGCCTTCCCCTCCAAAGACGACCTCGGCAACGCCGCCAGCCACCTCGCCTTCGCCGCCTCCGCCAACAATGACCCAACCGTCACCTTGCAAGCATTAGCATTACGTGCTACAGTATTGGCCAATTCACCGAGCTCGTTGTTCCTTTCCGCAACGGCTCACGATAAGTTGCACCACATCAAACAGGCGACCGACCTGTACAAACAGTTCCTCTCCGTGGCAAACGGCCAGTTTCCGGACGAGGAGTGGGAGGCCCGCCACCGCCTCATCACCCTCGAACACATGAAGTAGTAAGCGCTCCTTAAGAGGTGCGTTATGAAATTTACTCTTCGTTTCGCTGCAGTCCTTCTTCCCCTGTCCTTCGCTCTCGCCCCCTGCGCGCTCGCGTACGCCTCCTCTGTCGACAACAATCTTCCCGACGCCCAGGCCCTGGCCCAGCTCGAAATCCGAGCCCAGCAGGCCGGCCCCCGCGACCAGTGCTTCCTCTACACCGAACTCGTCCATACCATGACCGAGATTGCCGGAAAACAGATGATCAACGGCGACATCGAGAAGGCCAGTGACACCCTTAAGAAAGTCAATCAATACGCGCAACTGATCCACATGGATCTCGCCAGCAACAGCAAACGCATCAAGAACGCCGAGATGCTCATGCACCACACCACCTATCGTCTCGGCGAGTATCTCCACAAAGCCTCCAGCGAAGATCAAGACACCCTCAAGGCCACCCTCAAACAGCTCGATCAGGTCCACGACGAACTCCTCGCCGAAGTCCTCAAACACTAGGAATCAATGCTCCGTCGGCTCCCGCTCGCTTTCGTTCTCCTCGCTCTCACTCTGCCCCTTCACGCGCAACAACGCGACGACAATGCCATGTCGGAGGGCGAGATCGAGCAGCTCCGCGACTCCGCCTACTTCCCCAACGATCGCATCCTCGTCTTCATCAAGCTCCTCGACGCACGCAACAAGAGCGATCCAGGATCTCTTCGCCCACCCACGCAAACCCGGCCGCGAACAGGACACCCACGATCTCCTCGAGCAGTTCACCTCCATCGCCGACGAGCTAAACGACAACCTCGACGACTACGGCCCCCATCACCGCGACATCCGCAAAGTCCTGCCCAAGCTCATCGACGCCACCGAACGCTGGGCCTCCAACATCAAGCAGCCGCCCGAAAACCCCGTATACGATCTCTCCCGCAAACTAGCTCTCGAATCCATCCGCGACATCCGCGAAGAAGCCACTCACCTCGTCGAAGACCAGAAGACCTGGTTCGCCGCTCATCCTCCCGCCAAGGAACCCGACAACGTTCCAGCGCGCGAAGTCCCCCACCAACCTTCCTGACTGAAAAGCGCATCCCAAAAATAGCCGGCGCCTCGTCGCAACAGCAGATTGATTAGGCTGATACTGAGAGCAGATCCGCCATGACCGACCCGACCGGCCCACACGAACACGACACCACGCAATCCCTCGTGCTGCACCCCGTCGGCCCAGCACGAAACACCGTCGCCCCCCCGTCCGCCGCCGTCCCCAACCTCACAAGCCTCTGCTCCCACTCGCCCAACCATCTCGCTCCCCGGCCGCACCTTCCTCATGGGCACCGACTACCGCGACGCCTTCCCCGCCGACGGCGAAGGCCCCGTCCGCCCCGTCTTCCTCTCGCCCTTCGCCATCGACACCTACCCCGTCACCAACCGAGACTTCACCGCCTTCGTCTCCGCCACCAACTACCTCACCGAATCCGAGCACTTCCAATGGTCCTTCGTCTTCTGGGCACACCTCCCGCCCGAACGCCTCAACGAACTCGTCGAAGACACCGTCGCCGCCGCTCCCTGGTGGTGCAAAGTCCCCGGAGCATCCTGGCTCCACCCCGAAGGCCCCGGTTCCCACATAGACGACCGCCCCAATCATCCCGTCGTCCACGTCTCCTGGAATGACGCCGCGGCCTACGCAGCATGGGCCGGCAAGTCTCTCCCAACCGAAGCCCAGTGGGAGTACGCTGCCCGCGGCGGCCTCGAACAAAAGCTCTACCCTTGGGGCGATGAATTGACGCCCGAATGGCCAACACCGCTGCAACATCTGGCAAGGCGAGTTCCCCCGCATCGACACCGCCGAAGACGGCTTCGCCGGAGCCTGCCCCGTCGACAGCTTCCCACCCAACCCCTTCGGCCTCTACTCCATCACCGGCAACGTATGGGAGTGGTGTTCCGACTGGTTCCACACCGCCTTCACCACCGCTACAGCAGCACGACCCCATCGGCCCTGCCACCGGACAAACCAAAGTCATGAAGGGAGGCTCCTTCCTCTGCCACGCCTCGTACTGCAATCGTTACCGCGTCGCAGCCCGCACCTCGAACACTCCCGACAGTGCCACGTCGAACATCGGTTTTCGCTGCGTCCAATCAAAATCTTGACTCGTCAAACCATTACTGAAATTCTTTTTTCCAGGGAACACCTTCACATGGGCGCTCCGGACGGCGATCAGCAGGCGACTCCCACTACCTCGCGAAGAAGCTTCATCGCCAAAGCCGCCGGAGCCGCATTCGCCACCGTACTTCCAGCCTCCGCATCAACGGAAAACACTGAACCACCCACCCAGACGGCAACCAAATCCCCCGCCACTCAATTGCAAGCCCTGTCCGACGACATGCGCCCCGAGCTCGCCTGCTACAACAGCCGTTTCCAGTCCCACAGCCCGAACATCGACGCCCTCGCCGCCAAAGGCGTCCGCTCGATCGTAACTACTGACAATTCCCTCTCTGCAACCCGTCGCGTTCCTCTCTGTTCACCGGCCATCCACCCCACACCACCAAAGTCCTCGGCAACAGCACTAGCGTCCGCAACCTGCCTCCTGACTGGATCACTCTCCCGCAGCTCTTCCGCGAACATGGCTACACAACCCTGCGCAGCGGCAAGCTCTTCCACGCCGGCAAAGACGCCGCAAACGGCGCCATGCTCTTCGACGTCCTGGCCGATCCCATGGAACTAACCAACCTCGCCGACCACCCAGAATACCAGCAGGCCCGCGCACCGCTGGCAAAACTCATCGCAGACTACACCACCACCTGATACTTCCCTCACCACTGCCCATTACTTGCCGTTTGCACTTGCATTGGCCTTTTTTGTCATCATGCAAGGGATCTGCTTCCGCCCTCGCCTTTGCCTTCTCCACCCAAACGATCGGGTGCCCCATCCATCGCGAGCCTTATCGCGATGGGTGGGTTGCAATCCCTCTCCCAGCCAGCTCTCGTTTTGTCATTGCCTGTTCTTCTTGTTGTCATCCCGCAAGGGAGCTGCTTCTGCCGTTGCCTTTGCAGGTGCAGTCGCAACCACACCACCCAAAACTGTCATACTGAGCGAACCCGTTCGCGCATCATGCGAACGGCGCAGTCGAAGCACCTGCGGTTGCACTTGCTTTTGCCTTTTGCACAGACCCCGGCTGTTGTATTCGCAGTTGCATCCCCATTCGCATTTCCATCCAGCAACCCGCCCTCTTATAAAATCATCCTGTACCAATCGTTAACCGAACCCCAAAGGACCAGCCCTGACCACCCCAAAGCATCCCGGCCCATCACCCCTGCGTCAATTCCTGCAGCTCTTTTCGCCGCCTCTCTTGTCCCCGCCCCCCGCGGCCCCTCCCACCCTCTTTCACGAGCCGCCCGCAACCACGCTCCATCCGCCCAAACCCAGAAAACCCCGCTCAAAAAAAATCCCCGCATCCACCTCGCTCGTCGCCATCTTCGAACACGAGTACCGCGAACTCCGCCCGCGCGCCCCCATCCCCGCGCTCGACATCCGCTTCCGCCGCTTCACCTCGCTCAACACCACCATCCGCCTCCGCGAAGGCCGCCTCAACGTCCGCCTGTCCGATCTCCTCGAGCCCGCACCCGACACTGTTCACCACGCCATCGCCCACATCCTACTCGCCAAGCTCTACAAAAAGCCCATCGCCCGCATCCACGCCGACCGTTACCGCCGCCACGTCTCCTCTGAAGCCGTCTCTAAACAAGCCGAGCACGTCCGTCAGACCCGCGGCCGCAAACGCCTCTCCACATCCGCCGGCCACCACTACAATCTCGACGAGGTCTTCGAGTCTCTCAACGCCCGCTTCTTCCACGGCCTCCTGGGCCGCCCCACACTCACCTGGAGCGCCCACCACGCTCGCCGCATGCTCGGCCACTACGACGCCGCCCACAACACCATCGTCGTCTCCCGCGTCTTCGACCGCCCCGACACTCCGCGTTGTGCCATCGAGTATCTCCTCTACCACGAGATGCTCCACCTCAAACATCCCGTCCGCGTCAAAGCCGGCCGCCGCTGCGTCCACTCCCGCGAGTTCCAGGCCGAAGAGCGTCTCTTCCCCGACCTCGAAACCGCCAAAGCCTACCTCAAGCGCCTCTGAACGAGAAACGTTCAACAGTGATCATGACAACAGATGCAGCGAGACCATCGGCGCAAATCGAACTGATTCCCGCTACATTGGAGCAGCAGCCGCTCCTCGCCAATCTGCTTGAGCTGTACATTCACGACTTCAGCGAATTCCACGATGTAGAGCTGGGACCGGATGGCCGATTCGGCTACAGGAATCTGCCGCTCTACTGACTCGAGCCTGACCGGCATCCGTTCCTCCTCACGCTGAACGGCAAATTGGCAGGCTTCGTTCTGGTGAAGAGAGGCTCGGAGCTATCAGGCAATGAAACGGCCTGGGACATGGCAGAGTTCTTCATCCTTCGTGGGCACCGCAGAAGCGGAGTAGGGACCGCAGCCGCGCACGAGGTGTGGAAGCGGTTCCCCGGACAGTGGGAGGTCCGCATGATGGATTCCAATCACCCAGCGCGCGATTTTTGGCAGCATGCCATCGCGGAATTTACCGGCAGGCTGATCCACCCGGCCCTCATCGGAAAAGATGGCAGGCACTGGCATCTTTTCTCATTCGAATCCCGCCACATCGCCTGACAATTCAAAACACTTAAAAATGGGAATTCCCCCAGAATGCCGATCAGCAACAAGATCGTGCTACACTTCCGCCATCCTCGGGACACGCACATCGCCGTAATCTCAATCTGCAAAGATTTGACGAACGAAAATCACACGGAAAGAGGAGATCCCTAATGCCATTGTCTAAACGAGCGGCAGCTGAATTCTTCGGCACCTTCTGGCTTGTCTTCGGCGGCTGCGGCAGCGCCGTCCTCGCCGCAGGCGTTCACCTGGGTATCGGTTATGTCGGCGTAGCCTTCGCCTTCGGACTCACCGTCCTCACCATGGCCTTCGCCATCGGCCACGTCTCAGGCTGCCATCTCAACCCTGCCGTCTCCATCGGCCTCGTCGTCGGCAAGCGCTTCCCCGCATCCGAGCTCCCCGCCTACATCGTCGCGCAGGTTCTCGGAGCCATCTGCGCCTCCGGAGTCCTCTACGTAATCGCCAGCGGCAACTCCACCTTCTCCCTCGCCGGCGGATTCGCCTCGAACGGCTACGCCGACCACTCCCCCGAGCACTACTCGCTCATCGCCTGCTTCCTCATCGAGGTTCTTCTCACAGCCTTCTTCCTTCTCGTCATCCTCGGCGCAACCGACGAGCGCGCCCCCAAAGGCTTCGCCCCCATCGCCATCGGCCTCTGCCTCACGCTGATCCACCTCATCAGCATCCCGGTCACCAACACGTCGGTCAACCCCGCCCGCAGCACCGGCCCCGCAATCTTCGCCGGCGGCTGGGCACTCGCGCAACTCTGGCTCTTCTGGGTAGCGCCCATCCTCGGCGCAATCATCGGCGGCCTCATCTCCACCGCCTTCTTCGCCGCTCCACAACCACCCATCCGCGAAGAGATGTCCAAATAGTTAAACCAAAGGTGAGTTCGTAGCCGTCTACGAACTCGCCTCCACCACCGGAGCCTCCACCACACTCCCTCGTCGCGTCACCACGATCACTACCAGCCCCAACCACCAGCGAACCCAGCGCCGCCACCTGAGCATTGCTCATCCCCCAGTAAAGCCGCGGATTCACCCGCACAAACTCCACCAGAAATCTCCCCAGCCCACTCAGACGCCAGATACACTCCCGTCAGCCAGCCAATCGGCCGCGCCTTGGCTCCCAGCCGCCACAACACCCAAGCCAGCGCCAGCGAAAATAAAAACTCATACACCGGCGTAGGCTGCACCAGCGCGTCCGGAGGAGTCGGCGGCACCAGCGCATTCTTCGCCATATGCACTCCCCACGGCAGCGTCGTATTAATCCCGTAGTCGCCATCTCCCGAAGTCAAGCATCCAATCCGCCCCACGCCATACCCAATCGCCGCCGCCGGAGCCGCCAGGTCCAGCATCCGCACCGCAGCCCTCCACCCCGTCAGCCCCTCCGGCTTCGCCTGCCGCCCCTGCCACATCAGCATCGCAATCCCGGCCAGCATCCCGCCAAACCACGCAAAACCCGCCTGGAACCAGTGCAGAAACTCCATCACCACATCGAACGGATGCTTCCATCCCGGCGCACCCATCATCTTCACGGCCAGCCTCAGATTATGAACATCCTGTAACTCATGCCACGTCTTCGCGCCAATCACTCCTGCGATCACCACAAACGCCACCACGCTCAACGCATCGGCATCAACGCCGTTACGCACAAAATTCTTATGCAGCACCACCGTCGCCGCCACCGCCGCCAGCCACAACAACAACCCAAACGTACCCAGATGCACCGGGCCAATATCGATATAGGGAAACATAATCCTCGCTCATCTTAAGTATAGCTACCTTTCCCTCCGCCCCCCACTCGCGCTACGCTATCCCATATGCCGACAAGCACGCCCGTCTTCCCTCCCGCTGCAGCAATGGAAATCCTCTTCACCAAACAACAGATCGCCGACCGCACCCGTGAGATCGGCGAAAAAATCACCGCCGACTACGCCGGCAAATCCGTCGTCCTCATCGGCGTCCTCAAAGGCGCCGCCATCTTCCTCGCCGACCTCGCCCGCGCCATCGGAGTCGACAACACCTTCGACTTCGTCGCCGTCTCCAGCTACGGCCGCGCCCGCGTCTCCTCCGGCGCCGTCAAACTCATCAAGGACATCGACAACCCCATCGAGGGCAAACACGTCATCATCGTCGAAGACATCCTCGACACCGGCCTCACCCTCAGCTACCTCCGCGGCCTCATGCTCCAGCACAAACCCGCGTCGCTCAAGATCGCCACCTGCCTCGACAAACCCGAGCGCCGCCTCGTCCCCATCGAGGCCGACTACGTAGCCTTCAAGATCCCCAACCAGTTCGTCATCGGTTACGGCATGGACTACGCCGAACGCTACCGCGGCGTCGACGACATCCGCATCTTCCCCGCCGAAGTCGCTGGCCACTAGCCGCGCTCTCCGTTTCTCTTGGTTGTCATCCCGTCTTCTTGATTGTCATCCCGCAGGGATCTGCTTCTGCAGTTGCCGTTGTCCCATCACAACCAGCCACAGAACGATAGCGTGCCCCATCCATCGCAGTCTTACCGCGATGGGTGGGAAGTAAAACACCTCCCAGCCAGCTCTTGCAGTTGTTTGTTCTCCTCGGACCCGCCACCCAAACTGCCCTAGCCCTTCGCCTTCTCCGTCGCACTCTTATCCTGCGGCTTCACCGTACTCCGCACGACCATAAACTTGTTCAGCGTGTCGAACCAGAACGGCGCACCAAACGAGATCGCGAGCGCCGTCACAATCCACCCCGCCAGCACCGTCAGCGCAGTGAACGTCGCATCTTTTGGAGTCCTTTCAAAATAGCTCTCATACGAATGCCAGGACTGTTTCCATCCCAACGGCAATAGCGCAGAGGTCGTCACGTCGCTAAACACATTCACATCCGATTGCAGCTGCTCCTTGAGCTTCACCGGATCCGTTGTCGCCGCCGCAACCGTTTGATGCTCTTTCGCATAGTTTCCCGCCGAATTCACCATGGCCTGCCGCGCATCTCGATCCAACCAAAGTGTGCGCGCCACCCTCACAGAACTTACATTGAGTGCAATCGCAAGCAAAAGCCCAATCACAATCAGCGCTCTCTGCGTGTACCGTTTGTACCACCCCGACACCCGGTCCATCGCGTCGTTATACCACTGCTCCAGGTTCTTCTGAAACGCAACCACATCTCCCTTCGCATCGATCGCCAGCGTCAACAACGCCTGCGCCGCCTTGTTGTTATGCGTCGCAAGAGCCGCCTTGATCGAGGCCATCGCCTCCGGCCCCTCTTTCTTGTTCGTATTCAAAATGTCGATCAACGCCAGGGCAAACGTTCGCGAAGGAATATACGAAGGCAGAAGTAACGGGTCGGCGGTAATCGTTAGCGGCTTGTCTGCACTGATGCCAATCACCCGCCGCATCATCGTCCGCACCCAATTCATCACCTTGCGAAATACGCTCGGCAGCTTGCCGCCGTCCTTCTTCGGGTCGGAGTAGAGCCCTCTCACCAGGCCATGGTCATAAATGCTGTTCACCAGGTCCATCTCGGAGCCAATCGAATCGCCGGAAAACAGACTATGAAGGCCCTTCTCCAGGTTCGCCGCCCGAAGCTGCATAAAAGTCGCAAGCAACTCCTGAATTACCGACGCAATCAGGCTCATCAACAGATAAACGAAAGCCATCCCAATCGCGACATCCAGAACAACTGAACCAAACATGTCGTCTTCCCACGCAATCGCGTACGATCTTGACCCGGAAATCACCTTGTAATCTTCACGCTTCTCTCTGTCAAGCACTCCCAAATCTGCTGCTATGCGCAGGCCCGTGTTATAAAACTCCCACATCCAAATCCATCTTCATAGCATCGGTGGTCTGTGTGATCGACATCATCAAAGAGCTGCTTCTCCCTGCCAATCGCGACATCCTCTACGTCGTCCTCGGTTTCGTCGCCGTCATTCTCGTCTTCGTCATGGCCGTGATCGCATGGCTTACCCATAAAGGCACACTCAGCGCAGGCCGCAAGATCGGCCCGGTTTACATTCAGATCCGTGCAGCAAGTTCCTCCGATGAGATCGCCCGTAAAGCGTCTGGCTATCGAAAACTTCTCTACATCAAAGTCGTTTATCTCACGCAACGGAGCCCCACCGGAAAACCGATCTACACCCGTACGCTGGACCGCCTCGAAACCTCAGAACGTCAGGTTCCCGTATACGACGAAGCCCTCTACTACACCCTCGAGCTCTTTCCCGCCAAGCGTCCCCTCGAAGCTCGCACCGACTCCTCTTCCGGCGCCGTCGACGCCCGCATGGTCATCCCCTGGCAGGATCTCGTCCGCTTCCAGCAGGACACGACTGCCACCATCGCCAAAATTGCTCAGATGGACGTCAACGACGACACCGACACCCTCCTCACCATCTCTCACTTTGAAAACGGCCTTCAGGGCGACCATCAGGACTTCAAGTCCTTCGTCGCCGAAGACTGCGAAGAGATCCGTCTCGCCGTAGACTTCTCCTCCATCCCCGGAGCCCAGAACTTCGTCTCTCTGAAGAACGCCTTCCTCGACCGCAAAGCCGACAACAAAGCTCAGGCCATCGGCGGAGCCGCGATCACCCCAACTCTGTTTGTTGCTTCCACCAAAGAAGGAAAAAAGGGTGACGTTCTCCGCCTTGCGATCAACATCGACTGGAGCCGCGCCCCTCAGCCCACGGCCTGAACAGTTACACCCTCTCGCAGCCCAACCTCCGCAGCCAACAGCTCATAACTCCGCAGCCGCTTCGCGTGATCCCACACAATCGTATTCACAATCAGCTCTCCGATCGCCAACTCCCCCGCCATCTGTTCCAACTGCTCTCTCACCAGCGAAGGAGTCCCCACAAAATACCGCGGCCACTCCCCCTCCTCCATCGGCATCTCTCCCAACAGCCTCAACTCCCGCACCGCATCCTCAGGAGAAGCCACCGGCCTGCGATCCCCCTGCCGAATCCTCCGCTGCAGCAGCCGCACGCTCGAAGCCAAAAACTCCGCCTCCTCCTGCGTCTCCGCACAGATCACACCCACCGCTACCGTAGCCTCCGCCGCACTCCGGTAAGCGCTAGCGGTAAATCCCCGCCGGTAGGTCTCAATTGCCGCGCGCGTATGTACCGGACTGAAAAAATGCGCAAACGAATACGGCAGCCCAAACTCCACCGCCGCCGCCGCGCTCCACATGCTCGACCCCAGCATCCACACATCCGGCCCACCCGGCATCTCCGGCGCGACTCGTATCCCCGCAAACGGATGCCCTGCCGGAAACGAGTGACCCAGAAACGCGAGCAACTCACTCACCTGCTCCGGAAAATCATCCTGCATCCGCGTCTTCCGGTCCCGCTTCAACGCCAGCGCCTCCACCGGCCCGCCCCCCGGAGCCCTCCCAATCCCCAGGTCCACACGCCCCGGATACAACGCATGCAGCATCCGAAAACACTCCGCCACCTTCAGCGGCGTGTAGTGCGGCAGCATAATTCCACCCGACCCAATCCGAATCCTCTTCGTTTCAGCCCCAATCCGCGCCAGCATCACCTCCGGAGCCGTACACGCCAGCGTATCCATCGCATGGTGCTCCGACATCCAGAACCGCCTGTACCCCAGCCCATCCACCAACCGCGCCAGCGCAATCGAATTCTGCAAAGCCTGCCCCGGCGTACTCCCCGCCGGCACGGGAGACTGATCCAGCACCGAAAGCCGCAACCCTTCCACTACTCCACCATCGTTCATAACGGTTAGATGTCCGCCGCCGCACGAAGACCCACGAACCCCTCAACGTCCCGCCACGGTGCATTGCCATCGTGAGTGATGCGCGCAGCAAGTCGAAGAGCCTGCCCTGAGCTTGTCGAAGGGACCTGCTGTTGCATTTGCCGTTGCCTGTCTTTTTTGTCATTCCGCAGCGCAGCGCAGGAATCTGCTCTTAGTCGATCGCTATCGCCTGAAACCGCCGGACCCCCGCCTCATCCAATAAACGGAACGCACGAAACTTGACACGATAGCCCTCCACAGTACCATGCCGTCCCGCACCCGAAGTAAGCAAGTACCCCACCAACAGTCAAAGAATGAAGACTTTGCACAAATTCAACGGGTAGGGGGTCCCTCCTTCAACCAGTCCTCACCTCAGTATGATAGAAAGTAACCCGGCGAACGACGATCTTCGCCGAAGGAGTCAGCTTTTGAACACGTTGTCCATCTCCGATCCTCTTCCTAACGGACCCGAACACTTCGACTCCGCAGCCTTCGCCGCTCACACCCTCTCCTCTCCGCAGAACCTCGCCGCCGTCCTCGACCACACGCTACTCAAGCCCGACGCCACTCGCACCCAGGTCCTCCAGCTCTGCAACGAAGCCGCCGAGTACCGCTTCGCCTGCGCCATGGTCAACCCGACCTGGGTCGCCGTAGCCGCCGCCGCCCTCAACGGCACCGGCATCCCCGTAGGCGTCGTCATCGGCTTCCCCCTGGGTGCCACCCTCTCCGCCTCCAAACGCGACGAAACCATGCGCGTTCTTAAACTCGGAGCCCACGACGTCGACATGGTCCTCAACATCGGCCTCCTCAAATCCGGCCAGTCCGCTGACTACGAAGCCGTCCGCCAGGACATCCGTGGCGTCGTCGAACTCGCCCACGCCCACGGCGCCATCGTCAAAGTCATCCTTGAGACCTGCCTCCTCAACTTCGAAGAAAAACTCCGCGCCTCCGAGATCGCTCTCTCTGCCGGCGCCGACTTCCTGAAGACCAGCACCGGCTTCTCCACCGGCGGAGCCACCGCCGACGACATCACCCTCCTCCGCGGAGTAGCCGGAACCCGCGCCGGCGTCAAAGCCTCTGGCGGCATTCGCTCCCTCGCCGACGCCACCACCATGCTTCACGCCGGAGCCTCCCGCATCGGTGCGAGCGCCAGCGTCAAAATCGTCGCTGAACTAGCCGGCCAAACCGCCGACCCAACAGCCGCCACCCCCGGCTACTAAAGCATCTCATTCCACAAACGTGGGTACCGCGTTAAGGTGAGCATTCGCGAAGCGAACCGCTCTCTTCGCCTGGCCACGTCTCTCGCGCAGTACGAAGCACTCCCCAAACTCCACCCTACCCGGTAAGATCAACCCAAAGCAGAATGCCTCCACCCAACAAACCGCAGAGCCCCAAACCCGCCTCCCCCGAAACACACCCGCCCGAGCACCCCTTCGAAGGCGACTATCGCCCCACTGCGCCCACACTCTTTCACCCCCACGCCCCCGATCCAAAAATTCGCGTCGAACCCCTCCAGGTAAACTTCCTCCACAAGCTCGCCGACGCCCTCAACACCACCCTCGATCTCAACACCCTCATGCACCGCGTCGCCGACCTCGTCCGCGCCGTCATCGACTACAAAATCTTTGCCATCCTTCTCCTCAACGACCGCTCTGAAGACCTACGCATGCGCTTCCAGATCGGCCACACCACCGAGGTTGAGCGCATGCGCATCAAGCTCGGCCGCGGCATCGTAGGCCAGGCCGCACTCCAGCGCAAATCCCTTCTC
The DNA here is from genome assembly GCA_963838555.1 of uncultured Acidobacteriaceae bacterium. GTDB lineage: Bacteria > Acidobacteriota > Terriglobia > Terriglobales > Acidobacteriaceae > Edaphobacter. The sequence goes on from CAWIRK010000007.1 coordinate 76,360, forward strand.
GTCGAAGACGTCACAACAACCGATAACTACATCGACGCCAACCCTAACGTTCGCGCCGAACTCGCAGTCCCGCTGATCATCAAGAACAAGGTCATCGGCGTGCTCGATCTGCAGTCGGAAACCATCGGCTACTTCACTCACGAACACCAGCGCCTCCTCGAACTCGTTGCCTCCCGCATGGCCGTCGCCGTCGAAAACGCCCGCCTCTACACCCGCGTCTCCCGACAGGCCCAGACCCTCGGCGTCCTCAACGACATCTCCCGCGAGATCACCAGCATTCTCGACCCCGGCGACCTCCTCGAACGCATCGCCCAACTCCTCAAGCGCATTGTCGACTTTCAGATGTTCAGCATCCTCCTCTGGAACGACCGCACCCAGCACTTCGAGCACAGCTTCTCCTCCCGCTTCGGCGAGCGCGTCATCCGAGAACGCATCATCGCTCTCGGCGAAGGCCTCATCGGCAGCGCCGCCCAACTCCGCGAACCCGTCCTAGCCCCCGACGTCCGCAAAGACTCCCGCTACATCGAAGCCAACCCCGAAGTCCGCTCCGAGCTCGCCGTTCCCCTTGTCTACAAAGGCGAGGTCATCGGCGTCCTGGACCTTGAACACACACGCGTCAACTACTACAACGACGACCACCAGCGCACCCTCTCCACCCTCGCCTCGCAGATCGCCATCAGCATCGCCAACGCCCGCCTCTACCAGCGCATCCACGAGGAGGAGCAGCGCATGGAGCGCGACCTCGAGATGGCCCGCCAGGTCCAGCTGCGCCTCATGCCCTCGCGCCCGCCGAAGCTCGAGCGCGCCCAGATCGCCGCGCAGTTCGTCGCCGCCCGCTCCATCGGAGGCGATGTCTTCGACTACCTGGACTATGGTCCCGGCCGCACCGCCCTCGCCGTCGGAGACGTCAGCGGCAAAGCCGCCCCCGCCGCTCTTTACGCCGCGCTCGTCAGCGGCATCCTCCGCTCGCTCGCCCCCCAGCACCTCTCACCCGCAGAGATGCTCGCAGCCCTCAACGACCAGTTGCAGGAGCGCAAACTCGACTCCCAATACGTCACCATGCTCATGGCTATCTGGGACGACAGCAATCAGACCCTCCAGATTGCCAACGCCGGCTCCGTCCAACCACTCTTCGTCGCCGCCAACCCCGCCGACACCAGCAAGCCCCCCACCGTCCGCACCATTCAGGCCGAAGGTTTCCCTCTCGGCCTCTTCCCCAACGCCGAATACGAAGAGTTCACCCTCTCCACGCAACCCGGCGACCTCATTGTCTTCTTCTCCGACGGCATCGTCGACGCCGTCAACGCCACCGGGGACATGTTCGGCGACGAGCGTCTCACCAAACTCCTCGAGTCCCAGCACCACCCAACGGCGCAATCCACGGTAGACGCCATCCTCCAGGCCGTGACCGAATTCCAGGCCGGCACCGCCCACTTCGACGATGAGACCATCGTCGTCCTCCGCGCCCTCGAGCCGCCCGTCCCCTCACACTAGCGTCTGACTAGTTTTCGCCCTTCATCTGCACCAGCTTGAATCCCGCCGGTATCGCAAAATTCGCTTCATTCACTGTCCGCGAAAACCCACCCATCTTCGTATTCGACTCCATCAACACACTCGACGTCGGCTGTGCCGCCACCGTCGTTGGAGCAGGATCGGCCGGAGGAGGATCGGCCTTCTTCTTGTGCCCGAATCCACCTAACCCAAAGTTGTTGAGCTGGCTGGAGATTGCCGACGAGGCTGCCTGCTGAGTCACGTCCCCAGCGCTCGGCATCGTGGGTCCGGCAGGCGATGGTGGCAAAGGAGCCTCGGACGCGGCAGGCAGCGGCTTACCATCCGTCGTCATTCCCATCCGCATTACTTGCAAAACAGGCGTCCCCTTCAACTTCGACATCTCCTCCGCCATGTCCGCCATTCCCTTGTCCGCACCTTGATACTGCGCCAGCATGGCAGGATTGATAGCGCTGTTGAACACCGTTCCCATCTTCAGCGCAAACTTCCGGTAGAACTCCTTCACCTCGTCATAGCCCGGAATCTCCGGAGCCAGCCACATATCGTTCGTAATCGCCAACGATCCCGTCTGCCCCGAGTTCTTATCGGTGGCATCCATGTTCATCGTAAGAATCGATTCGCTTGTATTCAACCCGGACACGTCTTTAGCCTGTCCAGTATTCCGCACTTGAATCTGAAATTTGATGTCCGTCGTCGAAGGCTGCTGAGGACTCGTCGCATCCGTCTTCTGCTGTTGTTCCTTCATTTTCGCTGCAGCCGCCGCGATCTGCTGCTTCATCTGCTCAAACGTCATCACCGTGTACTGACGCTTCAACGTATCGATCGTCGTAATCGTCTCAGCATCCAGATCGATAATCTCGGTACGGTCAGGATTGATGTGCGCCATGCGGTTGCCCTTGATGGCAACAGTAGAGACGATCGGATCCCCAACCTGGCGCGCCTGTTTGCTGAAAGTCCCAGCCATCTTCATCAGGCCAAGCATCGAGCCGCCCGTAATCTGCGTTGTCTCCGTATAGGTAAAGTCCGCATGCAGCGATGCCGAGGCCGCCACCAACACTCCCAGCGCCACACCTTTGACGATCTTCATCTCCAAGGCTCACAGTCCTGCGAAATAGTCTTTCGGGGGCCCGTAGATTTCAACACACAAAGAAAGATCAGCGATTAGCGCCTCAGGTCGAGCTCACGAAAGTCTAGCATCTCTCTCTCTACGCAAAATTGCCGTCGTCTCCGCCACCGCCAAAGTCGCCCCCTCCATCATCAAACGATGACGCATCATCCAGGTTGGAATCATCCAAGCTCGATCCGTTATCATCAAAACTACTATTGTCATCGCCATTCAGGCCCGATCCACCATCATTGCTCGAACCATACAACGAGTCGCGATCACTCTTCGAGTCCAGCGAACCGAAATCCCTGTCCTCTTGCTGTCCCAACGCCCGCTCATCAGCCGAGACGGCATGCCCTCCATGCTCCGCCCGGTCATCGCCGTAGTAGTTGTTGACGACCTCCTCCACTGGACGCTGACCCTCCCCGCCGAATCCCCCAAAGTCCTGACCATACCCGGCCGCATGACCGAATCCATGCATCAAGGACTCGATGCCCTGAAAGGCCAGAGCGCCCGCGGCCACACCCGCAGCCGTCTGCATCGCACCACGGAGAAATCCTCCTCCTCCTCCCATCGGCGCTCCATACCCGCCGCCTACCGGCACATACTGCGGATAAGCCTGCAGCGGCGCGTAACCCTGCTGCGGCGGATAACCCTGTTGTGACGCATACCCCTGCGGCGGGGGTGGTGGTGGCGGCGGAGCCGGCGCCTCGTTTCGTCCCAGCAGACTCCCCAGAAAACTCGTCGCATGCTTCGGCTCTGGATGCTGCTGCATCTGCTCAATCTGAGCCTGCGCCTGCGACAACTGTGCCTGAGCCTGCTCCAGCGCGTACTTCTGCACCAGCACCGTCTGCGCCAGAATGTAAAGCGCATCGGGGTTCTTCCCCAGCCCATCCCGCAGCATCTTCTCCGCTTCCATATCCTTCTCTGTCAGCTGCGTGTTATTCACGCGATCAATCAGATCGCCGATCATTTCCTGTTCCTGAGGGGTCATCTCATTTCTCTCTTTCTAATTGCTGCCGAAAACCCGCGCACCTAAAGCTGAAGAAAACTTCAGCCCGCAATGTCATTGGACGTCGAACCCAGCATAAAGTCGCGCCACTCTACGTACAGGAGCAAGACCGTTCGCGCAATACAAATGGGATGCGTCCGCTCTCCCTCTAGATATCCAGAGATATCCCGAGGCGCAGACAGGTATACGTAGCCGAATCCTCTTCTGTTCACTGCACCGGCCCAAAGCCCGCCGGCGACCGGCGATGCTTCGTAGCCTGCTCATACGCATAGGCATATTTGATCAGCAGCCCCTCGCTGAACGACCTCCCCAGAATCGTCATCCCCGCCGGCAGCGAGTCATACGTAAATCCCATCGGCACCGTAATCGCAGGAAACCCCGTCTGCGGCGAAAGTATCTGGCTGTTGTCCCCCGCCGGACTCTTCATATCCCCAACCTTGCGCGGCGCATTGCTCCACGTCGGATACACCAGCGCATCCACATGCTGTTTGTCCATCTCACCAAGCACAGCATCCCGAAACGCAATCTTCTTCGGGTCATGGTATGTATCCACGCAAGGCCCCCGCGCCAACTGCGCCTCCGTCCTCGGCGCAACATTCCGCTTCATCTGCGCTTCGATATAGGGCAGGTACAGCCCCGAATCCACAATCTCCGACAAGCTCTTGTAGTAAGCATTCGGCGCATGCAGCGCCAGATAGGCATTCAAGTCCTTCTGAAAATCCCCACACCCGATCTTGTCCGTCAGCTTTTCATACTCCGGAATCACAAACGGATCGACGATCTCCGCACCCTGCGCCTTCAAATCCGCAAGCGCCTTCTCCATCAGCGCCTTCACCTGCGGATCGCCCGTCTCCGCATCCACATACCGCCGCACCACCCCGATCCGCGCCCCGCGCAACCCATCCTTCACCAGATACTTCCTGTAATCCGTCTCCGCCTTCCCATTCGAAGTCTCAGCCATCTTCGTAACCGGATCAGCTGGATCATACCCCGCCACCACACCCAACACCGTAGCCGCATCCGCCACCGACCGCGCCATCGGCCCACCCACATCCGCAAAAAAATTCAACGGAATAATCCCATCCCGGCTCGTCAACCCAATGGTAGGGCGAATCCCCACCAGCGCGTTGTGCGACGAAGGCCCACGAATCGAATTCCCCGTATCCGTCCCCAACCCCACCTCCCCCAGACTAGCCGCCACCGCCGCGGCCGTCCCTCCACTCGACCCCGCAGGCACCCGATCCAGCGCATAAGGGTTCCGCGTAATCCCCGCAATCGAGCTCTCCGTCACATACGGCGAAAACGCCCACTCCGCCATATTCGACTTGCCCAAAACAATTGCCCCCGCCTCCCGAAGCCGCTTCACCATAAACGCATCGGTAGTCGGTACCGTCCCTTCCATCGCCAGCGACCCACCCGTCGTCTGCAGCCCCTTCGTGTCGTAGTTGTCCTTCACAATCACAACCACTCCATGCAGCGGTCGCATCGTATGCGTCTTCCTGAATTCCGCATCCAGCCGGTCCGCGTCCGCAAGCGCGTCCGGGTTCAGCAGAATCATCGAGTTCAGATGCGTACTCTGGTCATACGTTTTTATCCGCTTAAGATAAGCCTCAACAAGCTGTCGGCAAGTCACCTTCCCCGCCCGAATCGCAGCCTGTGTCTCCGCAATCGTCGTCTCCCTCACATCGAACGCGGGCCGCTTCGTCGAAGCGCCTCGCACAAGGCCCACGCTCAACCCAAACCCAATCAGCAAAACAAAAAAGGTCAAACAGCGCAAAATACTTCGAGACATCGATCCTCTTTCGTACGTAAGAGAGTCTTGGATATCGAACCGGCTTCTATCCCGATACTACACATATCTCCTGTAGTTCTAGGGGCCTCCGCCCGGTTGCTCATTTGGAAGGAGCGAGTCGGCGCATCAACTCACTCAACCCGCTAAGTCAAAAAACATTAAGGTTAATTCTAGTAATTTCAACCAGATTACTAAGGTTAATTTAAGTATTCCAGCCTAGCTCGTTCTCTCACCACACAGGTAACCCAATTTACAAAACCTCACTGAAAACAGCCATATCCGCATGCTTACTCTGCAACTACCGTTGAGCAAAAGCTATCGGCTGCACATATTCATGAGTTACTAACATCTCAAGCATATTGTCCTCTCCGTACTCAGTAACAAACTTCAATCCCTCGGAGACAACATGCAATTTCCCCTTTCCCATTCGAAAAGCTCTTGGCATCCTCTGGCAAAAGGACTGGCTATCCTCGCAATATCCTCCCTCGCCGCCGCTCCCGCCGTCGCAGAGGACCATGACGGTGATCACGGCCATTTCATTCCCGGCACTCTCGTTGTCAGCCGCAGCGTCTATGACAACAACGTCAACAACGTAAAAGTTGGCGCGTCCCTCCCCACTGGCTGCGCCAACACCGTCGGCCCCTGCGTCGCCGCCATCAGCAACGGAGCCTATCCCTTCGTCTTTAACAACGACACCGTCGACGCCAGCTTCGGAATCACCGCCAAAATCTTCCTCGACCAGATCACCCCCTCCGGCTTCCTCCTCGACAGCCTTGAAGTTCCCAACAGCTCCCTGAAAAACGTCCACACCGGGAGCAACCAGCTCGTCACCAGCTTCAGCTCCAAATCCGAGATGGCGCTCAACCTCTCCACCGACGGCAAGCTCCTCACCTTCATGGGCTACGTTGCCCCTGTCAACACCATCGATGTGTCCAACTCCAATACACCCGGCGTCATCGATCCCACCAACCCGGTGGGCACAACCTTCTTCCGTGCTGCCGCAACCGTCGACCGAAACGGCAAGTTCACCTTCACCGAAACCAATGCCTATAGTGGAAATAACGGCCGCGCGGCCATTCTGAACAACAGCAACGGCGCAAACTTCTTCTACACTGCAGGCAACGCAGGCAACGGCGCCAACCCTCAGCCTGACGGCGTCGTCCTCGGTGCAGGCGCACAGTTCTTCGACCCCTCCAGCGCACCCGAGAGCTTCCAGACCCCCGGCACTCCAACGCCACTCTCCAGCTTCTCCGTCACCTTGCTTGGCGATAAGGCCGACAAGATTGGCAAAGACGATAACTTCCGCGGCCTGACCGTCTTCAACGACGTCGTCTACTTCACCAAAGGCAGCGGCAGCAACGGCGTCAACACCATCTACTTCGTCGACACTACCGGTGCCGCCTGCCCCAAGGGTGTAGGCATCCCCGCCCCAGGCGCAACCCTCCCCATCGCACCACTCACCTTCGATCCCTCCAAACTCCAGACCACCGGCCTGCCCAGTAACATGTGCATCCTAGCTGGTTTCCCAACAACTCTTGCAAAAAATCTGGCCACTCCCGCCGCTCCCTTCGGCCTCTGGTTCGCCAACGCTGACACCCTCTACGTAGCCGACGAAGGCGATCAGTTCGCCAAAGACTCCACCCTCTACACCCACGCCGCGGCCCAAACCACCGCAGGCATTCAGAAGTGGATCTTCAACTCCTCGACCAAAATCTGGGGCCTCGCCTACACACTTCAAACCGGCCTCGAACTCGGCATTCCCTACACCATCAACCAGTACCCCACCGGCAACAACTCTGTCACCAATCTTCCCTGGGCGCCCGCAACCGGCGGGATCCGTAATATCACCGGTTCCATCGGCCACGACGGCAAGGTCACCATCTACGGCATCACCTCTACCGTCAGCGGCAACGGAGACGCAGGCGCCGATCCCAACCGCCTCGTAGCCGTCACCGATGTCCTGGCCAACACCGACGCCGCCAAGGCCGCAACGGAGAAGTTCACTATCGTCCGCAAGGCCGAGTTCGCAGAAGTCCTCCGCGGCGTCTCCTTCGCTCCCTCCGGGCGCGATGACAAGGATCGCGACGACGATGACGACCGTGGCGATCGCGACCATCAAGGCGGGGACCGTTACTAGCACAACTGATAGTGGTTAGCTAGCTCTGGTTCCACAGCCACACAAGTGAAGGCGGCGGAAGCTCTTCCGCCGCCTTCTCACTTTCCGAAGCAGGGTGAAAATCCTCTCCAGCTCATCCGCGCAACGCAACAACTCGAAAACCATTTAAGCTAAAGGCAATGCCTTCCACCTCGACCACCCAGATCGTCCGCCCCGCCCGCACGCTGCAAGGCTCCGTCACCCTCCCTGGCGACAAATCCATCTCCCACCGTTACGCCATGCTCGCCGGCATCGCCGAAGGCACCACCCGCCTCTCCAACTTCTCCACCGGAGCCGACCCCCACTCCTCCCTCGCCTGCATGCAAGCCCTCGGCGCCACCGTCGTGCACAACCCCGACAAGACCATCGCGATCACCGGCACCGCAGGCGCCTTCATCCAGCCAGCCGCCCCACTCGACTGCGGCAACTCCGGCTCCACCATGCGCATGCTCGCTGGCCTCATCGCCCCGCACCCACACACCTTCACCCTCATCGGCGATCACTCCCTCACCCTCCGCCCCATGGAGCGCATCCGCAAACCCCTCACCCAAATGGGCGCAACGATCGACCTGGTAGACGGCCACGCCCCCATCACCATCCACGGCGGCCCGCTCCACGCCATCGACTTCGACACCCCCATCCCCAGCGCCCAGGTTAAAACCGCAGTCCTCTTCGCCGGCCTTCAGGCCAACGGCACCACCAGCCTCACCGAATCCATCCGCACCCGCGACCACTCCGAACACGCCCTCCGCGCCTTCGGTGCCACCCTAAACCGCACCAACACTGGGCCAGGAGACATAACCAAACTAAGCATCCCCGGCGGCCAAAAATTAAAGGCCATCGACGCCAACATCCCCGGCGACCTCTCCTCCGCCGCCTTCTTCCTCTGCGCCGCCCTCCTCTTCCCCGACTCGAACCTCATCCTCGACTAGCATCGGCATGAACCCCACCCGAGCCTCCCTCCTCGACGTCATCACCGCCCTCGGCGGCAAAATCAAAGTCCTCAACGTCGAAGAGCATCACGGCGAACTCATCGGCACCATCCAGGTCAACGGCCCCGCCCACGGCCCACGCGGCATGCACATCGGCGGAGCGCTCTCCGCCCAGATCATCGACGAGCTCCCCGTCCTCGCCGCCATCGCCCCCTACACCATCAACGGCATCACCATCCGCGACGCCCGCGAACTCCGCGTCAAAGAGTCCGACCGCATCGCCCTCGTAGCCAAAAACCTCAAAGCCATGGGAGCCACCTTCACCGAACACGAAGACGGCCTCGAGATCCCCGGCAATCAGCGCCTCCACGGCGCACAAATCGACTCCGGCTCCGACCACCGCATCGCCATGGCCTTCGCCATCGCCGCCCTGCGAGCAGACGGCGACACCGAGATCCACGGAGCCGAAGCCGCCGCCATCAGCTTTCCCGAGTTCTTCGCCCACCTCGACGCCCTCTGCCAGCGCTAGTCCAACACGCTTCACTCCGCCGACCAATAAGCTGGCTAGTTGATAAGCTGGCTAAGAATCTCCTTTGAGGTCCATGCAAACCATTCCCACCGGCTCCCGGCCCATCGTCATGACCGAGATCGATCAGTTCGGCGGAGCCGAGCGCAGCGTCGTCGCCCTCTCCCGCTGGCTCTACCAGCAAAACCGTCCCAACCACGTCGTCGTCTACCACGACCGCTGCAACCTGGCCGAACACGCCACTCATCCCCTCGAAGTCGTCGAACTAAAACCAGCCTCCGGCCCGCGCAACAAGATCGCGGCCCTGCGCCGCTACTTCCGTCAACACCCCACGCCAAAACCCCTCCTCTCCGGCTATCAACCCGCGCTTCACGCCACACTCGCCGGCATGCGCGGCTTCCACGTCCTCATGCACGACACGCCGTCCCTCTTCGGCGACCAGCAATCCCGCAGCGCCAAAACAAGACTCCGCATCGCCGTCTCCAACCGCATCATCGGATACGGCCTCCGCACCGGCGGCAGCACCATCGTCACTAGCGAATACCTCCGCAGCGAATGTCGCAAGGACTTCAACGTCGAAGCAAAGATCGCTCGCATGGGCGGCCTCACTCCGGCGTCCCCGACTCCTCCGATTCATCCCGTCGAACAACAGCTACGCATGTTCTCCGTCTGCCGCATCGAAGCCAACAAGCGCATCGACTGGATCCTCCGTGCCCTCGCCGAACTCGAACAAGCCGAGACACCCCTTTCCGCACGCATCGACTGGAGGTTCGACCTCGCCGGCAGTGGCTCCCTCATCCCCACGCTTCAGGCTATGGCGCAGAACCTCGACATCGGCACCCGCGTTCACTTTCACGGCTTCGTCTCCGACCACGACCTCGATCGTCTCTTCTCGCAAACCCACCTCTTCCTCATGCCCGCCGTTCAGGGCTACGGCATCCCTGCCATCGAGTCCCTCCAGCGCGGCATCCCCGTCCTGCTGCACCGCGAATCCGGTGTCAGCGACATCCTGCTCGACACACCCTGGGCCACTGTGCTGACTGCCGGCGAAGACCGCATGACCACGGCTCTCCGCTCTGCCATCGACGCCGTTCTCGAAGGCAAACATCACACCATCGCGCAGCCCCACCTTCCCACCGAAGACGAATGGGCAGAACAAGTCGCCACTCTCTGCAACTGGCTCTGAACTTTCCAAATTATCAAATAGCACACAGTAAAAAATTCGCGCCGCACCATCTGCTAGCATGACTCAGAGAGCAGCCATTCTTCATGAAAGTTACCCAAGCCGTCTTTGGAGTCTTCCATCACTTCGAACTCGCGCATCAACTTCACAAGCGAAATCATCTCCAGAAAATCTATTCCACCTGGCCCTGGACCCGTCTGAAACGTGAAGGCCTGCCGCACTCCCTCGTCGGTTGCTTCCCGCTCCTTCACACAACCGACTATCTCCTCAACCGAACCCCCCTTGCCTCGCCCCGCTTCTCATCTAAGCTCGCCTCCTGGAACACCCTCGCCTTCGATCGCTGGACCAACAGCCAGATCGAGTCCTGCGACGCCTTCATCGCCATCTCCGGCGCAGGTCTGCTCACCGGACACAAGGTGCAAACCCGCGGCGGAAAATTCATCTGCGACCGAGGCTCAACCCACCAGCGCTACCAGGAAAATATCGTCGCGGACGAGTACCGCCGCTGGAACCTTCCCCAGCCCCTCAGCAAACCCCACATCACCATACGCGAAGAAAAAATCTATTCGCTCGCAGACGCCATCACCGTACCGTCGACCGTAGCCAAGCGTTCCTTCGTTGCAATGGGAATCCCCGAGGAAAAAGTCCGCGTCATCCCCTACGGCGTCCGCCTCGACCACTTCACCCGCACCGAAGACCCACCGCAGAATTCCTTCGAAGTCCTCTTCGCCGGTCAGGTCAGCCTGCGCAAAGGCATCCCTTACCTCCTTCAGGCCTTCGCCCGACTCAACCACCCGAACAAACGCCTCACCATCGCTGGTGCGGTCCAGGACGACATCCGCACGCTTCTCTCCACCCTGCCTACCGGCAATGCAGTCTTCACCGGCACTCTCCCTCAATCCCAACTCGCAAAGAAAATGAGCGCCAGCCATCTGCTCGTCCTCCCCAGTATCGAAGAGGGCCTGGCGCTCGTCCAAGGTCAAGCCATGGCCTGCGGCTGTCCCGTCCTCGCCACCACCGCCACCGGCGCCGAAGACCTCTTCACCGACGGCAAGCAAGGCTTCATCGTCCCCGACCGCGACGTCGACGCCCTCACCCAGAGAATGCAGCAGATCGCCGACGACCCCGCACTCCAGCGCCAACTCAGCGCTGCAGCCATGCTTCGCGTGAAAACCCTCGGCGGATGGGACCAGTACGGCGAGACCTGGGACCGCCTCCTTCACCAACTAACCGGAATGCCACTCGACCCTGGGTAGCGTGGTCCCAAAAAATGAATTGCCGTCATCCCGACCGGTCCTTGAGCGAACGCAGTGAGTCAAAAGGAAAGTGGAGGGATCTGCTGTTCAACTGCTTGCACCGGCGCGAAACTCAAGTTGTGGGAATTCCGGGAACACAGTCAGCACCTACATCTTGTATCGCCCCATATCATCGTCGTTCAAATTCTCCAGCCACCGTCGCATCTCATCGGCATTCACATGCTGCGCACTGGCCGCCTGCTTCGAATTCTCCAACACATCACGATTGACGTAAATCGGGCAATCCCAACGCAATGCAAGCGCAATTGCATCCGATGGTCGAGCATCCATCGTCACCGTCTCCCCCGCATGATCCATCCAGATCACGGCATAAAACGTATCATCGCGAAGCTCCGAGACCACCACCTTGCGCACCTCGGCATTCAGCCCTCTCGCCATGTTCTGTAGCAGGTCATGCGTCATCGGACGCGGCATCGCCGTCTTCTCCAACTCCAGAGCAATCGCATTCGCCTCAAAGATTCCCACCCAGATCGGTAGCACCAGATCACTCCCGATATCTTTCAGCACGATGATCGGCATATTCGTCACCGGGTCCATCATCAGCCCGCGAATCTGCATCTCCACCTCATCGGAGGCCTGCGTCACGGGATGGGTCGGAGTCGTCGTCATATCAGTTCAACACCACAAATTGCGGAATCCGCGCCACCGGTACAAACGCCGCAGCCTCCGCTGAGTCCGCCATCGCCTCGCCAACCAGACAATTCGGCAGCGTCTGCGTAATCCGAACCGGCACATAACTTCCCACCGGCGGCTGAGAAGCAAGCTGAGCCGTAGTAAAGTTCACCGTCTTATTCTGCGAGCTCCTCCCGACAACCTGACAACGCGCGGGATTATGGCTTTCCACCATACACTCCTGCACCTGGCCAAGATGCCGTCCATAGTGCTCCCGCTGAATCTCTCGCTGTCGGTCCATCAGAATCCGCAGCCGCTCCGTCTTCACCGCATCTGGAATACTATCCGCCATCGTCACCGCCGGTGTATTTGGACGAGGCGAAAACTTTAAAGGCAAACACGGCGTCGTACTTCACCTCGCCCACCAGCGTAATCGTCTCCTCGAAGTCCGCATCCGTCTCACCCGGAAACCCAACAATCATATCGCTTGTGATGCTGATATCGCGCTTAGCGGCCTTGATCCAGCTCATCCGCTCCAGATACCACTCCCGCGTATACTCCCGCGCCATCGCCTTCAGCACCGCACTCGACCCCGACTGCACCGGCAGATGCACATGATCACACAAGCGTCGGAGTAGCATCAATCGCCTGCACGATATCCCGCGTAAAGTCCCGCGGATGCGACGTGGTAAACCGAACCCGTCGAATCCCCGGCAGTTCTCCCACCGCCACCAGCAACTCCGCAAACGACATCCGACCCGAAGGATCGCGCCACGAGTTCACATTCTGCCCCAGGAACTGAATCTCCGTGATACCCCACATCCACCATCTTCCGCGCCTCCACCAGCACCGAAGCCGAAGTCCGGCTCCGCTCTTTCCCGCGCGTATACGGAACCACGCAGTAAGCGCAAAACTTATCGCAGCCTTCAATAATCGTGATGTACCCGCGATGCGGATTCGATCGCGCCGTGAACTCCGTCTCAAACGTCAGGTCCGTCTGCCGGTCGTCGAGCCCGGTAATCCGCTGCTCCCCCGCCTCCAGCCGCCGCAGCATCTCGGGCAAATTCCGGTACGACGCCGACCCCGCCACCAGCGACACATACGGAGCCTTCTCAAAGATCCGCTCGCCCTCCTGCTGCGCCACACACCCCAGCACGGCAAACTTCTTCCCCTCACCCTGCAGCCGCTTGTACTCATTCAGCCGATGAAACACCTTCTGCTCGGCCTTATCCCGAATCGAGCAGGTGTTATACAGAATCAGCCCAGCCTCGCCCTCGTCCTCCACCCGGGCATACCCCTGCTGCTCCAGCGTCCCAATCACCTTCTCGGAGTCATGGGCATTCATCTGGCAGCCAAACGTCTCGATATAAAAAGTCTTGCTCACCGCTACAGTATATCGCTCGCGGCTCGGCTAACCCGTAGGAATCCTTACCAATACTCCCCAGCCGCAACGCAGCTACCCAGCAACACACAATGAACTTTTAAAGAACCAAAAATATACCTCCCCACATCTTGCGCACTCATGCCCCGAAGGAGCATTATTACGCCCGGTTCATCGGAGACGATTATGAAAATGCTAACAATGGCAATAATTGGAGTGGCCTTGGTTACCGCTGGTTCCGTGAGAGTAAGCGGAGGACAGATGCTTCCTGCACCTTCGCTTCCCTGGTCAAATCACATACCCGAGGGCATGTCACAGCCGGACATCGTGCGGCACATGGAACAGCAAAGAATGCGGATCGCCGAACGGCAGAAGCGCCTGGCAGGCCGATACGGAAAAATTAGTGGCACTGACCACAGCTCTAAAAGCGCAGGTCGACGAATCCAATAAAGACATTCTGTCGGTGGACATGATCAAGAAGGCCGAGGAGATCGAGAAACTGGCTCGCAGCGTAAAGGAACGGATCAAAGGGTGAAGACGCCGCCCAAGCAATCGAGCCAAAGAAAACGCCGCAAGGTCCCCTTGCCGTCTTAAGGCTCTTTGACCTTCGATCCTGTCGAGGTCTTTTGAGGCTTCCAGTCGCTTGAATATCGATGGGCAGTCCCTGCCTGAGCTTCTCTTCCACGCCATTAAGGATTCGTGAAGGTACACCGATTCCGGCGTCAGCCTTAGGCAGAATGATCTTGCCATTAAGAGTGTCGGCGAAGACAGAAGTCAAAAACTTCCCCATCTCATCTTCGGTCCTAATCCCCTTATTGGCCAACTTCGCCGAACGTGTGCCTTTAGGGATGACAACTCCCTCAAAGACTACGTCGGCAACTCCACTCTTCCTCGTTCGCGCCAATTGCCATTCCCTCTCAAATTGTCTAAATCAACTTGTCTGAATCGGCGCGACGTTTCATCCGGGCCTGAGGCGCCTGATACTTCATCGAAGGTTTTGGTAGCGCCACCGGGGCTCGAACCCGGACTCTCAGCCTTGAAAGGGCCGCGTGTTAACCAGTTACACCATGGCGCCAAACACAACAACTCGGACCACTCAGCGATACGCCGTCCGCTTCATGAAAACGGCACAATAGAAAGATTGATGGCGTTGCCGGAGCCGCAACCTACACTGTTCGGCAGGAGAGGGGCGTCCCCCCTTAGTTTACCTCGATTTCGTCAGGCGCTGCAAAGCTGTTGCGGAATAAGCTCCTCTAGCTCAGGAAACCTGCGACACCTTGATACGCTCCGTGCGTCCCGCTTTCTGCAGTTCCTCATAGTCGCGCTCATTCTGTTCGCTATAAGCAAACGCAAACTTCGTCAACGCCTCGTCAACCTCATCGGTCTTGCCCAGATACCCTGCAATCATCGCAGGATCTCCCGATTTGGCATGCGCCAGCGCCAGCGCCCAGCCACACAAGCCGCAGTGAGTCTCTATGCCCTTACGACTGTTCGTCTCTGGATCAAACTCAAAGCTGCCTTTCATGTCGCGTAGCTGCCGAACATAGAAATGCACCTTGTTGAGGAGTCCCCACCCCAGAAGTATGTCGGGCGATCCTTGTATCAGCCGCTGTCCGGAGACCACACGGAAACCCTGGTTCGGGAACGTAGGAGTGGCCTTCAGGTAAGGCGCTAGTACGGACTCCTGGGCCTCCTTAAACTGCACAAAGAGCGGATCGCCTTCATTCGCACCTCGCATAAAACCAATCCAGCAACGCGTACCAACGCTGCCCACGCCAACAACTTTTCGCGCCACGTCCAGTATCTGGTAGCGCGAGACCAAGTGTCTTCGATCCTCGGGCAACGATGCGAGATATTGCTCCAGAAATAACCCTACCGCTTCGCGGATAGGTATCCCATCTTCCGTCTTGGTCTCGCGCACAACAAACGGCGCGTTCTCAACAATACGTTGCTTGTTGTCGACCAGGTCCGTCATCTTCTCCAACACCTGTAGGTGCGAGCCCTTCTTGGCTTTCTCAATGCCCTTTTTCCATGCGGGCAGCAGCTTCGGCGGAACAGTGGCCAATATGTCGTCCTCACGAATCACGGAATACCACGTGGCCAGGTATCCCATCTCGGCATATTCCCGCATGTGCTGCCGGTAAGAACTCACGACAGCCCGGCTGAACGACTCGCAGCACTCACGGTCTTTTCCCGCAAACTGACCGGCAACAACCGCGCTCGTCGCCAATCGTTTCAGGTCCCACTCCCACGGTCCAGGGATCGTCTCGTCGAAATCATTGATGCCGAACACGAGGTTGCGTTCAGCAGATGCAAAGACGCCGAAGTTCGATACATGCATATCGCCGCAGAGTTGCACCTGGAGGCCATTGACCGGCGATGGACTCAGGTCCTGCGCCATAACAGCCGCGCAGCCGCGCAGGAAGGCAAAAGGCGAAGTCAGCATGCGGGCGTGACGAACCGGGACGAGATTCTGAAGCCGCGTCTTCGCCTGAGCCTCAAGAATTGCCACAGGATCTTTACGGTTTGCCTGGGGTTTGTATTCGGCCAGGCTGGCCTTCGGCACGGCAGTTCGCAGGCGTTTGCCCGCCTCCATCCGGTCGACGATCGATGGGCGAGGCGCAGTGAATTGCTCCAGCAATTTCTTGCTGCCGGCTGAATCCTTGGCAGCTGATGCTTTCGTCGATTTGGTCATGGATACCTCGCAATCTATAAACTGTTTGTGATTCGGACTTTTGCAGAACCCCGTCAGCGATCAGGCTGGCAGCCGCAAAGCTGCCAAACAGATCCAGAAAACCTTTTCTTCCTTCGGATGAACGTCTCAAAAAGAGGTGCCGAGGTCCGGAAACACAGAGTAAGCTACTCAAACAAAACAGGCAATCTCGTCCCTCGTCACAAGGGCGTCACAACCGCTTTAGATACCGGCGAAAACAAGTAAATCTCTAGGGAGGATTTTGGTAGCGTTACCGGGGCTCGAACCCGGACTCTTCGCCTTGAGAGGGCGACGTGTTAACCAGTTACACCATAACGCCAGAACCGCATAGTCGCAGGAGGATTTTTTCTCCAGCGCATCTATAAAGTATAGCAAGCAGCCGCGTGCAACTCAAGGGAGCGCAGCCGTGGTCGGTCCGTTTGAACTTGTAGTCAAATTGATTCACCCTCGCGCGACGCGTGCTGCAGCTTGTAGGCACTAACTAACACAGCCACCGTGATTGCAACATAGAGAACACCCGTAATTCCTTCCAGCGCTGCTAGAATACGCACCTCCGGGTGAAGCGGGACAACGTCGCCGTAACCGATGGTTGAGAGCGTTACCAGGCTGAAGTACAAGAGTTCGCTTGGACGGTCCGCCATCGCCGTGGTGCTGCTGCCCAAGATTGACCCCGGATAGAAGTCCTCAATGGCAGAGTAGAGAGCAAACCAAACCAGCCCGAGCAGCAGATAAATGCTGGCGGCGGTATAGAGATGCGCGTTGAGAACCGAGCGGGCACCCTTAAGAAAGGAGAAGAGTCCAACAATGCTGATCCCGAAGAGCGCGGTCAGCACTACCCATTTGGTCCCGTTTCCTATTCGATTAGGAAAAAACGTATCCGCAGCACTGACGATAAATTCGAGCGACAACAGTGGAACCGTTAGCCACAGCCAGCCTTTGATCTGCGACAATCTCACCGTTGCCAGGATTACCGCCATGAACGTCAGCAGTCCCAGCATCACTCTGCCCAGGAGACCGTGATTCAGCACCGGAGACATCAGAATGACCAGCAGCAGTGATAACAGAAGATACAAGTCAGGTCGCGCCCTTGTCTTTTCTTGCATTGAAAGACCTTTCCAGCCCGTTCGCTTGACCCCTGGAGTTTCCAGCAAACAATACTCGCAGAAGCCTTTTAATGAGACAACTGAGAGTAATCCCAGTCCTGTCCCGTCATTTATGCCTGTGTAGACCTCAACGCCGATTCAGATTGAGATCGAACCCTGAGCCCTCTCAAGTTGAGCTTCGCTCTATTTCCCGTGCTAGAATCCGCCGAGAAGGCGACTACCGAGTGGGCCAAATGAATCGAAAAAACGGTTGTGTGGCGGGTTTGTTACTTCTTGGTGCGGTCTTAGGTACGGGACGAATCGCACAAGCGCAGTCCAATTCGCCGCAGGCCAAATTATCGGTGCAATGGGAAGAACTCACGGGACCAGAGTTCCTCGAGGCGATCAAACGTTCGCAGGGCACCTGCCTCTTGCCATTCGGCATTCTCGAAAAGCATGGGCCACACCTGCCGATTGGCTCCGATCTCCTTAATGCGCGTTACACCGCACTGCATGCCGCCGAGCAACAATATGCCGTGGTCTTCCCGGAGTATTATTTTGGCCAAATCTCCGAGGCGCGTCATGAGCCTGGCACCATCGCCTACAGTCGCGATTTGCAACTGGCATTGCTTCAGGCAACCACGGACGAGATGGCTCGCAACGGCTGCAAGAAAATACTGATCGTTAACGGCCACGGCGGCAATGGCAGTTTATTGCCCTACTTTGCTCAATCGCAGTTGGATAAGCCGCACGATTACGTGGTCTATCTCTTCGACCAGCGCACTCCGGCGACCGGAGGCCCCCAACGGAAAAGCTCCATCGACGCGCACGCCGGTGAAAGCGAAACATCAAAGATGATGATCGTCCGCCCCGATCTCCTGCACCAGGACCGGGCAACCAGCGAATCAGGCGCCGACCAGCATCGCCTGAACCTGCCGGAGGGCGTCTACACCGGCATCTGGTGGTATGCGCGCTTTCCCAATCACTATGCCGGCGAGGGCTCGGCAGCAACCCGTGAGTTGGGCGAATATCAAATGAAATGGTGGGTCGATTCCGTTAGCAAAGTCATTGTCGCCATCAAAGCCGACGACCTCAGCCTCAAACTGCAAAACGAATTCTACGAAAAGAGCGCACACCCCCAGGACACGCCGCAGTAGCGAAATTGCGCCGAAGCGGCGTTCCCGTATTAGCCGCCGGAAAGAGAAGGAGCGGTCAATGCTCGGGTTTTGTTGCACAGACTCTGAAGACGAATGCCCCTCTCTCAAGTAAGGGAAAACGCGGCCGAAGAACTGCGCCCAAACCTGGATGATCGGCGAAATACCCATTCCGAGAAATCAGTCGGCGTGTCGGAAACAAGTCGTGTAGCTTCCGGATGACCGACTAGCCGCGAAACTTGCCGGATCAACCAACTCCCTTGTTTGCCCCTGTGAGCAGTGCGACGGGGTTGTCTTGGATAGTGATCTCCCTTCTCACTCCTCGACAAACGACCGCAACCTCCCTAACGCCTGGTCCCACTGCTCCGACACCAGATCCAGGTACTGCCGAAGCTCCCTGATCGGCTTCGGATCAAGTTCGAACAGACTCTCCCTCCCCGCTCGAACCCCATGCACAATCCGCGCCCGCTCCAGCACCCGAAGATGCTTCGTAATCGCCTGCCGCGTCAGCTTCGAGCCCCCGGCCGGCTGACCCTCGGTCAACTGAGAGATCGAAGCGGACCTCCCATCACTCAGCCTCGCAACCAATGCCAGCCGGGTCTCATCGCCCAGCGCAGCGAAGACGGCCGCACGACCCGCGCCGCTACGGTCTCTCTGCAACATAGCTCTCGATATTCTTCAGCTGTTGTCCCCAGCCGTTCTCATTCATCCGAAACGCCTCCAGGCGGCGATCGCTCGGAATCTTATCGAAGCCCGATTCCGTCACCTTCAGCAGCGTCCCCTTCGCACTCTTCTCCAGCGTGAACTCCACCAGCGTCGGGGTCTCCTGCGAATAATCCACCTTCGGGTCGATCGCATAAGGATGCCACGTAAACGAAAACAACCATTCCGGCTCGATCTTCTGTACAACCATCGTCATATAGACATGCTCATAGCCCGGATGCGTGATCTGGCCCCGAGCCTCCTTTCCCGCGACAAACGGCCCTTCCAATTTCACCCGAAACCACTCCCCAAATTCACGGTAGTCCGTCAACGCCGGCCATACCCTCGAAACCGGAGCCTTCAAGTCAATCTGCTTCTCGATGCGATCATTCGCCATAGACGCAACCTCCCAGTTGCACATTAGCGCAAATCAAACCAGAAAAGCAACCAGGAGGTTGCACTATTAGCAGATCAGTTTGGATTCATCTTTACGCTGGCTTTATGGATTGTGTTTTGAATCTGAAAGCAGATCGAAGGGAATGGAAAACATCGTCGCGATCTGTTCAGGACTCATGCCTGCGGCAAGCAAGCGTTGAACTCTGGCCATCTGTTCCGCTTTGTATTTTTCATTTGGTACGAACTGTTCAGCGATAAAGTCACTTTGGGCGCCCATACCGCGACGATCAGGATAGCCTCTCTCTTAGCCATACCCGCACCTCTACCCCAATGCTCTCAGCGTCAAGGTAAAACGGCAAGAGAGAGTCCGATGGAATCGAATTGAATCACTACCGTTGCGCTCTAAGTGTCAAAGATTCATCCGTGAGATTTGACAGACCCGGGCTCACTGGACCCTTAAACTTTATCCAAGCCAGGTCCCTAGGTTAGATATCTAACCCAGATCCCCACGTAGGTCCGGACTTAACTCACCTGATTCGAGGACTTTGCACACTTTTGACGGGGGAGGGGGGTACTAATCGCACGCCGGAAGGAATCCCACCTTACAGCCCGAGCTTCTTTACCTCATCGTTGTAGTACTTCCGGTAAAGAATGTCCCACTCCTGAGAGCCCTTCCACAATGATCTTCCGCTGCGAAGCGATCTTCTGCCGCGCCGCCGCATCGATCTTGGTCTCCTCCGTCAGCAGCTTTTCCAGAGCCTTCCGCGCCTCCTGCCGGATCGTGTTTCGGTCCTCCAGGAAGTCCACCTCAGCGATCTCTGCCAGCGTATCCGCAACCGTATGGGCCAGCTTATTCAACTTGTCGCGCGAAATTCTCACAGCACCGCCTTGTACTTGCGGGCAAGTTCGTTCTTCACCTTTTTGAACATCTCAGGGTAGCTCGCGCCGGTCTTGCGCATATCATCCTGAAACGCCTCCAGAATCACCCGCACCTCATCGTTAATGCGGTCCTCCAGAGACAGTTCATCCACCATCGCAGCCGCGACACGCTCATTAACCAGGGCCGGCTTCTCGGTGTGGATCATCTTCTCGGCGACTAAATGCTTTACCGTCTGGCGCGCCAGATATCCAACGTAATCTTTAGAAAAAATCATTTGACTTTCCTTCGAATATACCACGCAAGGTTTCGCACCCATCACACGCTCAGCGCGAAACGCTCTGCTCCCCTCGTTGATCCCGCAAGAGATATGGTGTTGAAGGGCCGGCCATCTCCCGGCTCGGCAGCTTTGTTGATTCCTGTGCGGTGCACGCGGGTTTCTGAGACAATAAGCAGCGATGCAACCTGACAATCTTATCTCGCTCAAAGACGACATGGTGGCCTTCATCGCCGGCCACGGTATGCGCCGTCTCAGTGCGTTCATCACCGAAGATGTCCCCACCGTCATCTTCGAAGAAGAAAACGCCGACGGCTGGAAGGACTTTGTCGAACACGCCAAAGCCGCAGGCGCGCCGTTCATCACCATGAGCGAGGTCGTACTCGAGAAAGCTGATGTCGCCATCCTCCTCGACCAGCTTCGGGATGAAACCTTCCCCGATGCCTCAGAAGAGATCGACGACGCCGAGTATCTCGTCAACCACGTCGGCAAGGTCGGCTATCTGCAGCTTGGCTTCGCGCACCAGGGCGTCATGTTCATCTTCGAGGTCGCCACCGACTGGTACGACAGCTTCCAGAACCTGATGGAGACTGTCTCCGACCTCGGCGGCATCGTGGTCGATAACCGCGAGAGCGACGAGTAGACGAACGATGCCCTTAGCCCACGCTGGGCCGCAGCAATGGATAATTCCAACGGTCGATCCCGCCGAAGTCGCACGCCTTGCGGAGCACCTTCACTGCCCAAACGCCATCGCCAGCCTCCTGCTTTCACGAGGCATATCCGACCCGGCAGCCGCCCAGGCCTTCCTCAACCCAACCATCGACGATCTCCACGACCCCATGCTCATGCTCGGCATGGACCTGGCCGTAGCCCGCATCCAGCGGGCGGTCCGGTCCACCGAACCAATCCTCATCTACGGCGATTACGACGTCGACGGCACCACCGCCACCGTCCTCCTCAAGACTGCCATCGAGCGGATCGCCCCCAAAGACAAACCCGCCATCGTCACCTACCACGTCCCCCACCGCCTGCGCGAAGGCTACGGCATGCAGACCAGCGTCCTCGGACAAGCCGCCGCCGCCGGTGTCCGCCTCGTCATCAGTGTTGACACCGGCATCCGCGCCTTCGCCGCAGCCGAAGAAGCAAAAGCCCTTGGGATGGATCTCATTGTCACCGACCACCATCTCCCCGACAATGCGATCGGAATTCCCGAAGCGGTTGCTGTACTCAACCCAGCCCAGGCGAACTGCCCTATACCCATTCAAGTCGCTCTGCGGCGCAGCGGTCGCCTTCAAATTAGCTCACGCACTGCTGCTATCGGCTGCCGAAACCACAGACGATCCGGATGCACTACGCCTCCGCCTCAGGCGCAGCCTGATTCCCTCTTTTTTGAAACTGGTCGCTATCGCAACCATTGCCGACTCCGTCCCGCTCGAAGGAGAGAATCGCGTCATCGCAGCACTGGGCCTGCGTGAGCTTCGCAATCCGGTCCAGCCTGGCCTTCGCGCTCTCATGGAGGTAGCTCAGATCCCATTGAACCGCGCTCCAAGCGCCACAGAGGTCGGCTTTCGCCTCGCGCCGCGTATCAACGCCGCCGGCCGAATGGACATCGCTAGTGACGTCGTCGAACTCTTTCTGACAAAGGACTCAGCGCGTGCGATGGAGCTGGCCGAGAAACTCAACCGCCTCAACGACGAACGCCGTTCGACGGAGGCAAAGGCCCTTGAGGCGATTGAAACCCAGCTTGCAGCGCCGAACGAAAACCCTGCCGACCTTCTCGCGGAATGCATCATCCTCGATGATCCCAACTGGCATCGTGGCGTCCTCGGAATTCTCGCCTCCCGGATCGTCGATCGGACCGGACGTCCTGCGCTCGTCCTAACCCACGAAGATGGACATGCGCATGGGTCAGGTCGCTCAATCGAGGGCTTTCACCTGCTCGACGCACTCACTGCAGTTCATGGAGAGATCGATGGGTTAGACCGGCTGTTCACACGTTTCGGCGGTCACGCTCATGCCGTGGGTTTTTCGATGCCATCCGACCGCATGAAGCTCCTGCGGCAACGAATGCAGTTCTACGGATCAACCCGATTGACGAAAACCATTCTCGCTCCGCCTCTACAATGCGACGCTAAGGTGCTGCTCGCTGACCTCACGCAGGACTTCTTCGATTGGCTCACGCGATGCGAACCATTTGGAATCGGAAATCGCGAGCCTGTCTTTGTCTCTCACGGCCTAATGCTCACTGCGCCGATCCGCTTCATCAAAGAGAAGCACATCTGCCTCCAACTTGAAAAGCCAGGAGAAGCCATCCGTTTCAGCGCACTCGGCTGGAGCCGCAGCGTCGACTGGCCCGCCCGCTGCACGGAGATAGAACTCGATAAGGGATCGTTGATCGACGTCGCGTACCATTTGAAGACAAAGAGCAACCCTCAATTCCCAGGACTTGAACTTGAACTCGTCGACATCCGAATTGCGTAGGAACATTCCACCCGCTGACGTCAGCATCTGGGAATGGCCGAGCATCAGAGCTTTGGTCTCGAGGCCCTCTCTCTTCGCCCACAGTCAGGGCCTGACAGCCTCGTAATCGGAGGGGTAACTACCTCGCGGTCAAAAACTTTCTGCTTCGTTTCCGGTGCAACTACCGTCTTATATACTGAAGCTTCTATCTGATGCCTACGACCGAGACAAGACGACTGAATCCGCTAATGCTCTGGGTCATCTTTCTCGCCATCATTCTTGTCGCATTTCTTATTGCTCGTTCGTCGACCCGCGAGCTAGTAGAGGTTCATGCAGCGGCCGTCACTCGCCAAAGCCTTGTCAGCTCAGTTTCGACCAACGGAAAAGTTGAACCGATTGGAGAGTTTCAGGCGTATTCGCCGGCTGCCGGAATCGTCGCAAAGGTCTACGTTGAGGTTCTACAAAAGGTCAAGGTCGGCGATCTTCTCCTGAAAATGGACGACTCGGACGCGGTAGCGAAGCTTGCGCGCGCAAAGCCACCCTCCGCACCGCCGAGGCCACTCTCCACGATATGGAACAAGGCGGCTCTCAGGAAGAGCGCATCACCCTCACCGGGGACCTCAAGCCGGGCTCAGTTACAGCAACAGCAGGCAACAAAAGATCTCGCTGCCCTCAAAGAACTCGAGCAAAAAGGCGCCGCCTCGGCCAGTGAGGTCGCCGCAGCAGAACAACGTTTGCAAGCGGCCGAACAGTTCTGTGCAGAGCCGTTCAATCGCGCACTACTCAACGCTACGGCTCGGCAGACAAGGCACGGGTCGAGGCACAGGTCGCAGATGCTCGAGCAGCACTCGCCGCAGCCCAGAGCAGCTACGAGCCTTCAATATTCGGACGCCGAAGGCCGGGACGGTCTATTCCATCCCCGTCTCCACCTACGATTTCGTCTCTGCCGGCGAGAACCTGGTCGATGTCGCTGATCTCAACAAGATTCAGGTGCACGCCTACTTTCGACGAACCGGAGATTGGCAAACTCGCCGTTGGACAAGCGGTGAAGATTACCTGGGACGCAAAGCCCAACCAGAGTCTGGCACGGACACATCAGCATCGCTCCCACCACTGTCATCACCTACGGCACCCGAAACGTCGGTGAGTGTATCATCACCGTCGATGATGCTCGTGGCGATCTGCTGCCCAATACCAATGTCATCGTCACGGTTACCACGGCGCAGCGTTTCAATGCGCTCAGCATCCCTCGCGAAGCCTTGCGCACCGACGGAGGCGATTTTGTCTACCGCGTCGTCAATGGCAAGCTGGTCCGCACTCCGGTCCAGATTGGCGTAGCCACCAATCTCATTCGCGCTGAGATCACAAGCGGTCTTACCGAAAAAGATACAGTCGCGCTGGGTGCGATCAACAACCGTGAACTCTCTAATGGACTTCCGGTCAAAATAGTCGATTAGTCATGCTCACTACGAGACCTGCGACCCGTATCTTCGTTGCCTTCTCGCTTCTCTTGCTCTTCAGCGATCGCTTTCTCCTGGCCGACACTAACCCAGGCCAATGCTTTTCTTCAGCAGGGTCGGGTCGATGAAGCGGCTGCCAGCCTTCACGAAATCACTCACCGCAAACCCCGGCGATGGCCAGGCCCACCAGCTTCTCTGTCGTATCTACTACGCGCAGGATATGGCCGACGATGCGATCCACGAATGTCAGCTGGCAGCATCGAGCGACGCCGCCAGCAGTGACAATCAGATGTGGCTCGGTCGCGCCTACGGATTCAAGGCATCTCATGCCAACCCGCTGAGCGCTCTTAGCCTCGCCGTCAAGGTTCGCGTAGCCTTCGAACGCGCTGTGCAACTCGATCCTGAAAATATTCATGCGCTGAACGATCTCGGTGAGTTTTACGTCGCTGCGCCAGCCATTATCGGCGGTGGCCTCGACAAGGCGCAGGCCCTGGCGGCCCGAATGGAGCCGCACTTTCCCTCTCAGGCTCACCGGCTGCTAGCTCTTATCGCCGAAAAGAAAAAGGAAGACGCTATCGCGGAGGCGGAATTCAGCAATGCCGTCGCTGCCGGAAAGACTCCCGAGGCCTACATCGACCTCGGCCACTTCTACGAACGCCACCATCAACCCGATAAGATGGTCAACGCTCTCCAATCCGGTATTGCGAGCGACCGCCGCAAAGGCCCTTCCTTGGTCGATGCAGCTAGCATTCTCACAGACGCGCACCGCTCTCCTGAACTCGCCGAGACTCTTCTCCGCGCTTACTTGTCCTCCTCCGCCAAAACCGATGAGGCCCCGGCATTCAAAGTGCACCTCCAGCTAGGTGATCTCCTCGCGCATCAAGGCGACCCCATTGCGGCGCATCGCGAATATGCCGCCGCACATGCCCTCGCATCCAACTATGCACCTGCTCGAAAAGCGATGCAGGGCTCTTAAAGAAAAGCGATACCATGGTCTGTAGTCGGTCTCAAGGAAGTATCTCAGGACGTATGATCCGCATCCTTCGCTTATGCATCGCGTGCTCTGCGTTCGCCTCTGCAGTCGTGCCTGCCTACGCTCAGATATCGTTCACAACAGCGGTGACCCTCGCCCTGAAGAGCAACCCGAAAGTCCTCATGGCCCAGGCCGACGTTGACAAAGCGCTCGCCACTCTCCAGCAACTCCGTGACGCATATATTCCCAACGTCGTAGGTGGTTCCGGGGTTGGTCCCCCCTCCTATGGCTTTCCTCTCGGCCAACCGTCAATCTTCAATATCACCTCGCAGTCGCTGGTGTTCAGCTACTCTCAACGAGATTATCTCCGCGCCGCCCAAGCTGCGCTCGACGCCGCGAACCTCAACCTCAAAGACGTGCGCGAAGGCGTAGCCGAAGACGCCGCAGTAACCTACCTCGCGCTTGACCGTGACATACGCCGCCAGGCGGCCCTTCAACAGGAGCAAGTGTTCGCCGACCGCCTCGTCAGCATCGTGCAGGACCGTGTCGACGCCGGCCAGGACACGCCTATTGACCTCACCACCTCTCGCCTCACCGCCGCGCAGGTCCGGCTTGCCGGGCTCCGTGCTGAAGATGAAACTGATTCCGACCGGGTTCATCTCGCCCGCCTCGTTGGTCTTCCTGCGCAGGCTCTCGGCACCACTAGCGATAGCATCCCTGCCTTACCCAACGCATCGCCTGAGCCCAGCAGCAGCACCCCGGCCACGAGTCCGGCGGTAGAGTCCGCCTACGCAGTCGCGCGCTCCAAGCGCCAAACTGCCTTTGGCGACGCCCGCTATCTCTGGAGACCGCAGATCTACTTCGAGGGACAGTACAGCCGTTTCGCTAAGTACACCAATATCCAGGACTACTACTTCCGTTTCCAGCAGAACAATGCCGCCGTTGGTGTACAGATCACGATTCCGCTATACGACATGGCCCATCGCGCCAAGGCACGGGAATCGGCAGCAGACGCGGCCCACGCACAACACGAAGCCGATGCGATCCGGGATCAGTTCTTCGATAGCCGGCTGCGCGCCCGCCACACGGCGTCCGAACTCTCAACGCGCGCCGAGATCGCCTCTCTCGACCAGCAGCTCGCACGGCAGCAGTTAGATGTACTGCTCATCCAATTGAAGGCAGGCACCGGCAATCTCTCCGGTCCGCAGATGTCTCCCAAAGATGAGCAGACCGTTCGCATCACCGAACGCGAAAAATTCGTTGCCGTTCTGAATGCAAACTTCGAGGCACAGCAAGCCGAGATCGGCCTCCTGCGAGCAGCAGGCGAACTCGAAACCTGGATCGCTGCATTCCTGCGAGCCCAGCCCGCTCCCCCCACAAAACCCTAGTGGGTCTCCACTTTACGTATCTATCTAAGGTGAGAATCTTTCTCCCCTGAGCCGCATCGGTGCGAACCAACGGCGGAACTCCAGAAAAGCCACCTAACCTCGTTACTGAATGGTAAAATTGGCTTATTATTATGCCCCTTAAGACATTGTTCCTCAATCCGCCCTCCTTCGAGAATTTTGACGGCGGCGCCAGCTCCCGCTGGCCCGCTACCCGCGAGATCGAGTCGTACTGGTACCCTGTCTGGCTGGCTTACCCCGCCGGTATGCTCGAGGGCTCGAAGCTTCTGGACGCTCCGCCACACCACGTCTCCGCGGACGAGACCATCGAAATTGCGAAGAGCTTCGACTTCCTCGTCCTCTTTACTTCCACGGTAGGCTGGAGCGGCGACCACGGCCTCGCCAGGGCCATCAAGAACGCAAATCCCTCCATCAAGATCGCATTCGTCGGTCCACCTGTCACCACCGACCCTGACCGCGCACTCAACGAATGCGACGTTATCGACTTCGTGTGCCGCCGAGAGTTCGACTTTTCTGTCGTCGAATACGCCAACGGTAAGCCTCTCAACGAAATTCTCGGCATCTCGTATAAGGCTTCAAATGGAATCATTCAACACAACCCCGATCGTCCCCAAGTCGAAGATTTAGACGCCATGCCCTGGGCCACCAAGATTTACAAGCGAGACATGGATGTGACGAAATACAACGTCCCGTTCCTGCTCCACCCGTACATCGCGCTCTACTCGACACGCGGCTGCCCCGCTCAGTGCACCTTCTGCCTTTGGCCGCAGACGCTCTCCGGTCACGCCTGGCGCAAGCGGTCCACCGACGACGTAGCAGCTGAGATGAAGTGGGCCAAAGAAAACTTTCCGCTCGTCAAAGAGTTCTTCTTCGACGACGACACCTTCAACATCCAGAAGGCCCGCACCATCGAGCTTTGTTCCAAGCTCAAGCCTCTCGGCATCACCTGGTCCTGCACATCGCGTGTCACGACTGACCGCGACACTCTGAAGGCCATGAAGGAAGCCGGCTGCCGCCTTCTCATCGTTGGTTTCGAGTCGGGCGATCCGCAGATTCTTAAGAACATCAAGAAGGGCGCCACAGTCGAACGCGCCCGTGACTTCGTCAAAGACTGCCACGATCTCGGCCTTATCATTCATGCCGATTTCATCCTCGGCCTCCCCGGCGAGACCAAAGAGTCGATACGTAACACCATCAACTTCGCCAAGACCCTCGACTGCGAGACCATTCAGGTCTCCGTCGCCCACGCCTATCCCGGGACCGAGTTCTACGACTTCGCCGCGCGAAACAACTTCATCACCAACGAAAAGATGGAAGACGGCGGCGGCCACCAGATGGCTCACATCGAGTATCCCGGTCTTCCCACCGAGTACGTCATGGAGATGGTGCACAAGTTCTACGACGAATACTATTTCCGTCCCAAAGCCGCCTTCCGAGTCGTCTGGAAGGCCGTCGTCAACCGGGACGTGCCTCGTCTGTACGTCGAAGCCAAGGCCTTCATGAAGCTTCGCTCCCAGCGCAACAAGGCTTCTCGTCTTAAAAAGGAAGAAAACGCTCTCAAGGCGCAGGAATCTGTCAGCATGAACGCCTAAACCATCGTTACAATCAATCAGCATAATCAGGCGGCCAGCATCTGGGCCGCCTGATGCTTTAGATGCAACGCTCATTCCGGCAAAAACCTCCATGAAAAATTCCCGAAATCGGGCCGGACGAATGGCTTTATTTAAACAATCAGGTGTAAATTGTTATTGCTCAGGAGCTTGGTGAAGGAATCACCTTCAACAAAGGATCTACCGGCAAACAACGAGTCATACACGCCGCCGGCCCCGGAGGCAACAAATGACGCCCCACAGAATTATCGTTTCAATTCTCTGCATGGTTCTACTTTGCACCGGGACCGTTCGTCCGGCTGCCGCGCAAGATAGCCGCTCTTCCCAATTGTCTTCGTCGCTGAAAGAGTGGAAGGCCAGTGACGAAATCTCCTTCGGGGGAGCCGTCCACGAAGTCGTTTCGAAAAATCCTCCAAGCGCACCGACCGGCGTGAATTTATTGATGGACGGATCGCAGCGGATCCTTTACGTCAACGTCGGGCCAAAGCTTAACGACGATTTAAAGCAAGCGCTCACGCCCGGCCAGGTTATTCGGGTCGTCGGCGTAGTCCGGACATTCAGCGGCCAGAACTACCTGTTGGCTCGGGAACTCCAAATCGGCGACCGCAAAATTGAGGTCCGCAATCAGCGCGGGTTCCTGACCTACCCATCAACTTCCACCGGTCCGCGCTCCGTCCGCACTCCGAGCAGCAAGATCGGAGGCGCGCGATGAACTTCCGACACCGCGCCTCTCTTCTCGTCATCGCCTCATACACCCTCTGGCTCACCGCATGCGGCGGCGGGGGTTCCACCCCACCAACACCGCCCCCAGCGATCTCCGTGGCCTTGAACCCTGCACCCCCGACCTCGCTCGTCACCAGCGCAACCGCCAGCATCACCGCCGTCGTAAGCAACGACAGCAAAAATGGCGGCGTCACCTGGTCCGTCACCTGCGCCGCCTCTCCATGCGGCTCCTTCAATCCCGCCACCACTGCAAGCGGTTCCGCGACGACCTACACCGCACCCGCCGCACCCACCACCGTCAGCATCACCGCAACGTCCGTCTCCGATACCACAAAATCAACCACAGCATCTGTCACTATCGTGGTCCCCGCCATCGCAGTCGCACTCACCCCCACGCCACCAACGTCGCTCGCCGCCAGCGCAACCGCCAGCATCACCGCCGTCGTAACTAACGACAGTCAGAACAAAGGCGTCACCTGGTCCGTCACCTGCGGCAGCTCTGGTGCATGCGGCTCCTTCAATCCCACCTCGACCACAAGCGGTTCAGCGACCACCTACACCGCCCCAGCCGCCATCCCAACGTCAAACACCGTAACAGTCACCGCAACGTCCGTGACCGACACGACGAAGTCAGCCACCGCAACCATCACCATCGGAGCGCCCTCCGCCATTCTCGCCGACGGAACCTATGTCTATCACTTCTCTGGATGGGTGAGTACCGGACCCTCCTTCATCGCCGGCGCCTTCACTGTCAAGAGTGGCGTCATCACAAGTGGCGAACAAGATTTCTCAGACGTTCAAAGTGGATACACCGATCCCCTTGTGGCCTCAGGCAGCAGCCTTACCGTTGCTGGGAAGAATATCCAGATAGTCCTCGCAACCGCTAACACCGCCATCGGTGTCAATGGAGTCGAAACACTGCGTGGCACATTGGTTTCCAGTACACGCGTGCTGATCTCGGAGTTCGACGCCTTCGGCACTGGCACCGGTTCCATCGACCTTCAAACAAGTGCCGCCGCTCCCTCCGGCGGTTATGCTTTTGCGATCTCGGGCTTCGACCTTTCCAATCCTCCCAGTCCGTTGGCTATTGGAGGCGTACTCAACATCTCGGGAACGTCTCTCAACGTCGCCAACAGTGTCTTCGACTTCAATCTCAATGGTGGCCTGATCGGGCAAGCAAAGACCTTCGCCTCCGGCACCCTCACTGCGCCAGACTCTTTTGGCAGGGTCACCTTCAATCTCACCCCTAGTGCGGCCTCCGGTGTCCCTCAGTTCGTTCTGACCGGCTACATCGTCGGGACCAACCAAATCCAGCTCGTCGAAAGCCAGGCTGACACGCTCGACGACGATCTCGGCGGCATGGCGCTTGGTCAAGGTACCAACACCGGCCAGTTTACCGCGGCGTCCATTGCGAGCAAGACCTATGTCTATGGGGCTTCCGGGCAGGACGTCAACAACCTCGTGACAATCGGCGGTAGTTTCACCTTCAACTCCAGCGGGGCCGTCGCCGGTAATCTGGCCATCAACGACGGGGCGGTCTTTGGCACAAACCCAATCTCTGGTGGTAGCTTCACGGTCGATCCCACCGGTCGCGTAACCTTGACCGGCGTGAACGTCCCAGCCATAAGCGGAACCGCCTTCACCTTCCAGCTTTATCTGGACGGAAACGGAAACGCCTTGGAACTTGGAGTGGACACTCTCCAGACAACGGCAGGACAAGCTTACCTGCAAACCACAACCGCGGCGGACTTTGAAGGCAGCTATGCCCTTCTGGGCCAGGGAATCCTTGACGCAACGGGTTTACCTGCTTGGGGCGCAGTCGGCCCAGTCACAGTCGCCTCCGACGCCTTCACGGGGTCCACGGATTACACCGCACAAAATGCCGGCGCATCTGGCACCGCAACTACGGCAAATCAGGCTCTCACCGGCACCGAAACCAACTCGAACGCAATGCTCGCCCTCACCGGCCTCGATTCGACCGCGCTCACCACCTCAAGAAGTTATAGCTACTTCCCCATCGACAGCAAGAGAGTGTTGGCGATCGAGATCGATGGCAAACAACTAGGACTTCTGACCTTGGAAACTATCAATCATTGAAGCGGGTACAAGAACAAAGGTCACACTCAACTTGGAAAGGAGAGGATGGCCACTCGGTCATCCTTCTCTTTTTCACTCCGAACGTATTCTTTCCCATCACATCGGAGTATTCTGTCTCCTCATCACAACTTCAACTTCCGCAGGAGCTGCCATGAAGCCGTCCCGCGCCGCCCTCCTTCTCTTCCTCTGCCTTCCTCTCGTCGCTCAGGAACCAGCAGACTCTTCGCAGGCTCCACCGGCAGCACCCGCCAAGCGGCCCAGCCCCAACATCCCCGATCACTTCACCAACCTCACCGTTCTACCCACAACCATCACGAAGCCAGAACTCATGGGCATCATGAAGCAGTTTGCCATCACTATGAAGGTCCGCTGCTCCTACTGCCACGCTGTCTCCGACGACCTCTCCGAAGGCAGCTTTGCCGCCGACGAAAAGCCAACCAAGGAAGAAGCCCGTAAGCTGATGCGTCTCATCCATCAGGCGACACTTGCTCCCGCCAAACCCTAGCCAACGCACTTCGTTCAAATCACCTTCGACACCTATCCACCCATCTCTTCTAGACTAGAGGTAGATGAAGCACACCCTCACGCCCCAGCGTTATCTCATCCTGCTGGCCGTCATGCTCACAGCCTCTGTCGGCGATACCCTTCTCTCCCGTGGCATGGCCCAGGTCGGCCCCGTCGACTTCCATCATCTGGATCACCTCTGGCATGCTCTCTTCAATCCCTTCGTCGCTTCCGGCATCATCCTGCTCATTGGCTTCTTCGCCAGCTACATGACCGCGCTCTCATGGGCCGACCTCACCTTCGTGATGCCTGCCACGGCGTTTGGGTACGTCGTCGTCGCGCTCCTCAGCCGCTTCTGGCTTAATGAACATCTCTCGATCTATCGTTGGGCCGGGATTGTTCTTATCGTCTGCGCGGTGGGCTTTGTTGCCGGAGGACCATCCCGCACCGAACACCCGTCCAGACATCCCGACCTCGATCTCATGGACTCCGGAGCTGGGCGCTGATGACCGTAACAAATCCGCCAATACCCACCTCTTTGCTCCACGCCTGGAGCGCAATTGTGGCGGTCGCAGCCCTCGCCATTACGGGTGAAGTTCTCATCGCCGGTGCGATGCGCCGA
The DNA here is from genome assembly GCA_963838555.1 of uncultured Acidobacteriaceae bacterium. GTDB lineage: Bacteria > Acidobacteriota > Terriglobia > Terriglobales > Acidobacteriaceae > Edaphobacter. Next base: position 108,939 of record CAWIRK010000007.1, read on the forward strand.
CTCGGCGATCTCGATCTTCTCCGAGATCGTCCGGGTATTCGCGGATACCTCGGTCCCACACGAGCCGTTCTTGCCAGCCCGCTCTTTCTGGCCGGAGCACTCTGCATGGCCCTTAACTTCTTCGCCATGCTCTACACCCTCTCCATCGTCGATCTCTCGCTCGCGGCCCCGGCCACAGCCTCCCTTACCTTCATCGGCAACGCTGCCGCGGCAAAGATATTTCTCCACGAGAACGTGGACCGCCGTCGCTGGCTAGCCGCTCTCTTCGTCTGTGTAGGCGTAATCCTGTTGGCACATTAGTCCTGACTCAAAAGGAGGGTTGCTGCGTCTTTGCGCAGTTCGGCGAGGGGGTAGAAGGTGCCGCGCCAGATGACACCGCCCCGTTTGAGCGTTATGAACATGGACTGGAGCAGAGTGAACACGAAGACCAGGGCGCCTAGGGGGAAGAAGAGCGTGTTCCAGGTCGAGATTCGGGAGTGGCGGCCCATCAGCCAATAGGCCAAAACGACCGCGGCGAGGGTGAAGATGGCGGGGAGGCGGGTGGGGTCGAAGAAGAGGCCGGCGGCTGGGGCTACGCAGAAGATGAGGAGCCAGAGACAGCCGAGCAGCGCCAACCAAATGCGGAATCGGAAGGCGGAGAAGAGGTTCTTTGTCATGATACCTACCAAACCCGCGACACCGGAGGCCCAATGAAGACTGACCAAGCCACGACCGAACACGACTAGCTGGGCGAGGCCTCCACGCTTGATGCGGCGGGCGAGGCCCAAATCTTCAATGATTTCCATACGGAGGGATTCGAAGCCGCCGATCTTGAGATAGGCGGAACGGCGGAGCAGGTTGAAGGCTCCGATGCCCAGGGCATCGCGTTTTGATTTTGGGTCAGCGACGCGCCAGGGGCGGGCGCCCCAGAGGGCGAATATTTGAAAGAAACCGAGGATGGCGGCTTCGTCCCAACGGTGGATGAGGGTGGTGGGGATGGTAACGAGGTGGTCGGCGCTGGTGGCGACGGCATGGGCGAGGGCGCGGCGGATGGCGTCGGAGCGGAAGAGGACGTCGGCGTCGGTGAAGAGGAGGTAGTCGGTGGGGGCCTGGCGGGCGGCGAGGGCCATGGCGTGGGTCTTACCCAGCCATCCGGGAGGGAGTTCGGTGACGTGGAGGGCGCGGAGTTTGTCCGGGTGCTGGGTGGCGATAGTGTCGACGATAGCGCCGGTCTGGTCGGTGCTGCGGTCGTCGACGGCGATGATCTGGATGTTGGAGTAGTCCTGTGCGAGGAGGGAGTGAAGCGTGGCGGCGATGTCGGCCGCCTCGTCGCGGGCGGGGACGATGACGGTGATTGACGGGCTGCCTGCGGGTGCGATGTCGTGCTCGGGCAAGAGCAGGTTGGGAATGCGGGGAAGGCCGAAGACTGCGGAGGCGACCTTCCAGATCCAGGTGACAGCGACGAGCCAGGCGATGATCTCGATGGCAAGGATCATGCGATGGCGACTTCATCGGCTGAGTGCAGGGGAGGAGCGTAGCGTGCGCCGTTGAAGAAGATGATGGCGGCGAGGAGCATGGTGACCAGGGTGGAGCCGAGGCCGAGGTTGAGGGTGGAGCGGTCGCTGACGGCGCCGATGATGCGGGGGCTGATCATGTCGCCGAGAGCGTGAATGATGAAGAGCTGGCCGGCCATGGCGGTGGCGCGGATTTCGGGGCGTACGGCGTTGAGGGTGGCGGCGTTGACGGGACCCGTGCCCAGGGAGATGAGGAAGACGGCGAGGGCGAGTCCGACGAGGGTGAGGGAGTGGGGGCCGAAGAAGCAGAGCAGCGCGGGCGGGACGGCGGTGGCGGCGCTGATGGCGGGGACTAGATAGAGCGCCTTCGAGTTGGTGCGCGACCAGCGTTGGGCGATATAGCCGCCGGTGACGGTGCCGCCGAGGCCTGCGACGAGGGTGATGATTCCCATCAGGTAGGCTGCGGAGGATTGCGAGCGGCCGTCGATGCGCTGGAGGAAGGAAGGCATCCACCAGGAGATGCCTCCGAGTGAGAAAGTGACCATCGCGTAGCCGAGGATGGAGGAGAGATAGGCCTTGTTCCGGATGAGGGAGGAGACAGTTCCCTTCTCCAGCGTGGCTTTGTCGTGCTGGCTGGCGCCGCGGGTGGGCTCCTTCATCAGGAAGGCGATGAGGATGGCAATGATGGTGCCGGGTACGGCTGAGACGATGAAGGACATGCGCCAGCCAAAGTGCTCGCCTACGGTGCCCCCGATGATGTAGCCGAGTGCAGCGCCGACGAAGAGGGCGATGTTGAAGATGGTGAGGACGCGGTTGCGCTGGTCTTCAGGGTAGAAGTCGGACAGCAGCGCGGGGGCAAAGATACCGAAGCTGGCTTCGCCGATACCGAGGGCGGCGTGACGGAGATTGAGCGAATCGTAGGAGTGGACGCGAGGCGGTGAAGAAGTTGACGCCGCTCCAGAAGAGCGCGGCGATGACGATCATGGGTTTGCGGGGGAAGCGGTCGCCCAGCCAGCCGGTGATCGGCGAGGTGAACATATAGGCGAGCATGAACCAAAAGGTGAGCGCGCCGATGTGCTCGTCGGAGAGATGGAACTCGGATTTGATCTGCTCCTGGACGCCGGGAAGGATGTAGCGGTCGATGTAGTTGACGAAGTTGAGGGCGGTGAGGAGGACGAGGGCTGTCGTGGCTCCGGCTACTGAGGGGGCGCTGGTGGTTTTGGTCACGGAGGCCATTCGTGGAGAAAGGATAGCAGTCGCAGATGAATGTTGCGATTGGTGGCGTCGGTTTGGCCTGATTTCGTTTCCGAGTTGGAAGAGGAGAGTTTTTGAGTGGAGGTGTAAGGGTCGGAGTGGCTTCGGCGTTGAGCGTGGGCAGAATGTTGGTTTCTGATTTGGGCGTGGCGGGTTGTTTCTCTTCGAGCATTTTCATGAGCAACCTGGCGACGGCGTTGGGGCGTTGTGTGGGAGAGTCCATCTCGGCGCGCGGGGCGAGGATGCCCAGTTCGGGGTCGGTCGTGATGGCTTCTACGCATTTCGGGAGCGGATTCGCGCTGGGGTTTTGGGAGGTTGAGGCTGGCGATCTGGAGACCATAGAGGAGGAGGCCGGCGCGGCGAGGATCGATTTCGTTGGCGGCGATGCGCTGGAGAACTGCGCCGATGGAGGCCTGGATGCCGGAGCGATCGTTGGGATCGGGGAGCGGCAGGTCGAAGGCGGCGCGGCGGCTTTGGCGTTGGCGCGGGTTGGCAACTGGTTTTCTGGTTGTGTGGTGGTAGTAGCAGAATTCTTCGCCGCGCAGACAAGCGCTGCCGCAGCGATGGCCGTCGGTGAAGATGTGACGGCATTGGAAGCGTTTTGGTGCTCCGGTTTCGATGATGGTGTCTTGCAAGTGTCCCCCCCCACTGGGTTTAAAGTGTACAAAGTCTTCAAAAGAAACGACCTAAGTCTGTACTTCGTGGTCCAGGTCTTTGGTTCGTCCGGTTAAATGCGAAAGCCCGGCTTGAAGGCCGGGCTTTTTTCTATCTACTTCTATTTTAGCGAATTGAGAGAAACTAAAATGCCACTTTTGATGGAACTATTTTTTGGCTGCAAGATATTCATTTTGCTTCAGTTATAGATGCTTATCGGTCAATTTGCATGATCTTGGGGCTTGACAAGCAATTTTCTTGAGGTTTTTGAGAGCTTGGAAGTGTAAGTAACAGATTCAATTTCGCTTAATGAGTCGGCAAAACAAAGGAAAGAACAAATCAACGGGCGGTTAACCGTTCTCGATAAGAAACTCGTCGATTTGGCACCCACCGAGATTCGGCCGCACTGCTAACTTCCGAGTAGCCGACCATGGGGGAGTTTTAGCGCGCTGGCTCGAATTGATACCGAGAGTGCGGCGACTTCAAACGACATTAGTTGGCGGCGATGACAGAAATCAATCGACGATCGCATCCGCCTCCTCCTCGGCCTCTTCTACTGCTTTCTTATCGGCCGCACTCAAGCCGGTTGGCTTCGTATCGATCGTGACCTTGAAGATCTTGCCGGTGAACTTGTTGTCTCCCTGCTTGTAGTCGTTCGATACTGCGGTTTCACCGTCCATGCCCACATCCGTACCCTCGTCGGCAGAAAAGGCGAAGGGCTGAGTCTTCGGTACATGTCCTTCCGCCACCTGCTTGCCGTCAACGTAGAGGATCGACTTGCCTCCGGCGCCCGGTTTGGGAGCATCGGGGATGAACTCATACTTGATCTCATGTTTGCCGGCAGTGAGCGGTGCCGGCCCGGCGATATTGGTGCTTTCCACGCCGAAGAAGTTGTACTCGTGATGGATCTTGCCCTCCTTCATATAGAGGGTCCAGCCGCCGAATCTGCCCGCTTGTGCAATGATCACCCCATTGGTGTTGCCGTCCGCAAGTTCCACCGGCGCAGTGATCGTGAAGGAACGGTTCTTGATGTTGATGAACGCATTCTCCGTCATCCCGATCATGCCTGGATAAACCGTCAGGGTAGTGCGGCCCGCCATCAAGTCGGGTCTTCCGGCGATAGACGCGTCAAAACGCTCGGATCGCCGGTCGTCGATGGGCAACACGTGGTTCTTCGCTGCCTCCGTCATGAACAGCGCCTGCATTTCTTTCAGCTTTGCCGGATCCTGGGCAGCAAGATCCTTGGCTTCGCTGAAGTCGTCGGCAACGTGATACAACTCCCAGACGTCCTGCGAAAGCGGTGGAGTAGGCGCCATCAGCCACGGAATGGAGTGGCGTGCAGCCGCCACCCAGCCGTCATGGTAGATGCCCCTGTTTCCGAACATCTCGAAGTACTGAGTCGTATGTGTCTCCTTCGCGTTGGGATTGTCGAAGCTATAGATCATCGAAGTTCCATCGAACGGCCGCTGCACCGTCCCGTTCACACTCTTGGGAAACGGCAAGCCTGCCGCTTCCATGACCGTCGGCGCAATGTCGGTAACGTAGGTGAACTGGGAACGGAACTCCCCCTTGGCCTTGACGCGCGCCGGCCAATGGATCACCAACCCATTCGTCGTTCCGCCGTAGTGGGACGCGATCTGCTTGGTCCATTGGAACGGAGTATCGCCACCCCATGCCCAGCCGATGGCGTAATGGGGGAAGGTGCTGGGGTCGCCCCAGGCGTCCAGATGGGGCATGTTGATCTTGGCGTCGCTGATGATTCCGTTGAGCGCCATCATCTCGTTGTACGCGCCCAGCGGTCCGCCTTCTGCACTGGCTCCGTTATCGCCGACGACGTAGATGAACAAGGTGTTGTCCATTACGCCCATCTCCTGCAGGGCATCCACCAGACGTCCTACCTGCTCGTCGGTGTGCTCGGCGAATCCGGCAAAGGTCTCCATCTGCCGGGCTTCCAGTTTTTTCTGCTCCGGAGTCTGCGAATCCCAGGATGGAATCTCCTTGGGTCGCTTGGTCAGTTCCGCATTCTGCGGGATGACCCCCATCTGTTTCTGACGTGCGAACGTCTTCTCGCGTTCGGCGTCCCATCCGTCATCGAACTGGCCTTTATAGCGGTCGATGTACGGCTTGGGCACGTGATGCGGAGCGTGCAGCGCACCAGTGGCGAAGTAAACAAAGAATGGCTTGTCGGGGGTCAGGGAGTGCTGTGCCTGCATCCAGGCCATGGCCTGGTTCGTCATGTCTACCGTGAAATGATAGTCGAGGTCAGGTGGGTGCTCGACGCGGACTGTTCCGTCAAAAATGGCAGGCGCCCACTGGTTGGTCTCACCCCCGATGAAACCGTAGAACTTGTCGAAGCCGGAGTGTGTGGGCCAGCGGTCATACGGTCCGGAGACCGAGACCTCCCACGCCGGGGTCTCGTGGTACTTGCCGAAGGCGGCGGTGCTGTATCCGTTCAGGCGCAGCATCTCGGCTAACGGCGCAACGCTCTGCGGACGAATGCCGGTGTTGCCGGGAAATGCGGTCGCCAGTTCCATAATGGCTCCCGTATTGGTGACGTGGTGATTGCGGCCGGTGAGCAGCGCCATGCGGGTCGGCGAACAGAGTGCCGTGGTGTGAAAGCCGTTGTAGCGAAGACCTTCGGCAGCCAGTTTGTCGAGCGTGGGCATCTTCGCCGGTCCACCAAAGGCGCTGGATTGCCCGAAGCCGATGTCGTCCAGCAAGACAATGACGACGTTAGGTGCTCCCTTCGGAGCTTTGAGCTCAAAGCGCGGCGGCGCCTTGACGTTACGCGCATCCAGTTCCGTGATGGTTGGGGGCTGAGGTTCGGGAACCGGCAGCACGGTCCTATCCATCTGCTGCGCCGCCAACGACAGAGGCAGCAGGCTCAGGATTGCGACCAGCAAGGGTATTGCCGACAAGTCTTTTTTCTGCATCCCCGTACCCTCCGTTATTTGGGCACCTTCACATGATTGCAATTCTCGCGAGTAGTCTATAAGCCGCGTGCTGCACGGATAACTAGCAAAACTGCCAGCCCGCTTGGAAGAGTCACGGGCAACCCGCACCTTTACAGTACGGCTCGGATAAACCCTTCTTCTCTTATCTTCGGGAGGGACGTGCCCTACGTTCTGATGCCGTCCTGAGAGAACCTGGATTGAAGTTGCACTTCAGACTCTGAGAGTCCAGGCCAGTCCGCGCTAAAACCCGCCAACAGAGCTGTCGCTGTGAACAGCAGGGTGTCGCCCACATAGTTGACCCCTTCCACCGCGAGTGGAGAGTGGATCTCTGTTATGAGGATCGGAAGGTAGAAGAAGATCGTGAGTAGCAGAAGCACTGTGCCTGCGAGGGCGGCGGCGGTGCGGCGAGTGCGGCCAATCATCAGCCCAACGCCTGCGGCGAGCAAGGTTATGCCGACGATGTAGGAGAGCAGCGACGGGGCGGGCACCCAGGAGGGGGTCATCTTTTCCAGCGGAACACCGGGCACGAACCGGGGAAAGAGAAAGTGCTCGATTGCATAGAAGACGAAGGTACACGCGACAATTGACCGACCCAACAGGATGAGCGTAGTGCCTGCCGTGCCTGTCGATTTCCCGCGGGGCCATAGGCTGCCCGCCAGCACCATCGCTCCTCCGGCGAAGGCGGTTTCGCGCACCGTGAGCGTCCAGAACAGCCGCTCATGTACGTGTTTGGGCAGGTTGGGCAGGTCGATTGTGGCAACGATGATCAGGAACAACAGTGCGAGAAGGGATGCCGACCAGCGCACATATCGCCACGCGATGAAGCTGATGGCGGCAGCCAGCAGAGCCGCGCCCACAAAGTAAGTCCAAAACAGGGCTCCCGGTATCCAGCGCGGCACAATGGTTGAGAGAGCGCGTGCTGCCAGAAAATGTTCCGCGGCAAAGATCGTTAGCGCGACAGCTTCAAAGACGGGGCCGAGCACCAGAATCCTGCCGGCGCCTGACGCTGCCGCGAACCGCGCCCGGACAAGGAAGAGTCCAGTCGCGAGCGCGGCGGTTCCCGCTCCAATCATCCCCCAGGTCAATACAGGCATAGATGTCTCCGTGTGGTCGATGACGAAACATAGGCCGGATGAGGGGCTGTCCCATGCGGGATTCATCCCGGTCACGCGATGCTGAGTGAAGGAGAATCTTATAGCGAGCAGGGCTGGGTTGCTTGACTATTTTTTTTGACGATCGGCGGGAAGGCCGGCCACGCGCGGATAGATCTTCCCGCGCGTGGCCGGTACTGCTTCAGGCAGACTGGGCAGCAGCTCTCACAACATCCTGCTTCAGCAGATAGAGAGACACCGCCAGAAGAACTACATCCTTCATCAGGAAGGCGACGTTGCCCACCATCGCGGGAAACCCGCCTGCCGACGGCGCCCAACCCTCGGGCATGAACGGAATGATCGTAATTGTCGTGATGAAGGTGAGCACCGAGCCGAAAGCTCCTAACGCTCCCACCTTTTTGTTCCAGAAGCGCGACAGGATCAACGCGCCGAACAACCACTCGGAGACACCGAGGAGATACGTCGAGCCTTCATCCCGAAGACAAGTGCGCCACCGGTAATCGTGTAGTGCGCGAACCTAATCGCAGTGCCGCGATTAGAAATTACGTTATCTCTCTTGACAAAATCATAACCATTTGGCTATGGTTTGTCTGTGAAGCCAGCTCATGCCAATCACGTGTTTCGCGCTCTTGCCGACCCGACTCGCCGGGCCATCTTCGAGGAGTTGACCCGACAGGGCGAACAGACGGTGCACGCATTAACTCACTATGCGGGCGTGTCCCAGCCTGCTGTCTCCAAGCACCTGACGGTGTTGAAGCGGGCAAAGCTGGTACGGCATCGCCGTGCGGGACGCGAGACTCACTATCGCGCACGGCCCGATGCGCTGGCACCGATGGTGGACTGGCTCAATCTCTACGGCGCCTTCTGGCGTGAACGGTTCGATCAACTTGAAGCCCTTTTGGAAAGGATGGACCCATGACCCAGGAATCAATGACCAATACAGCAGAGAGTACGCGTACCCTTGTGGTCGAGAGGGTATTCCCTCACCCGCCTGAAAAGCTTTGGCGCGCGCTCACGGAGAGCCCGCTGCTCGCGCAGTGGATGATGAACAACGACTTCGAGCCGGTGGTCGGGCGGAAGTTCCAATTCCGGGCCGATCCGGTGCCGAACTGGAATGGTGTTGTCGATTGCGAGGTGCTGATCGTCGACCCACTCCGACGCCTGTCCTATAACTGGGGTGTTGGAGGAAGCGAATCCGGACTTCAATGGGTGGTGCTCTGGACGCTGACCCCGGCCGAGGGTGGCACCCACCTTCGCATGGAGCAGTCCGGATTCCGTCCCGATCAGCAGGCAGCGTATCAGGGTGCAAACTACGGCTGGCAGAAATTCTTCGGAAGTCTGGAGCGTGTTATTGGGGAAGTGGAATGACCACGAAAGCGACAAACATTGCTTATTGGACAACGACCATCCTCATAGCGTTTTTTATCGGAAGCGGCGGTGTCGCGCAGATCGCACAATATTACGGCAACCCCCATGGCGTCGTGCCCGTCCTTGGCTACCCAATGTACTTCTTTGCCATCCTGGGATTTTGGAAGGTTCTAGGAGCCATTGCCATCCTTGTGCCGCGATATCCACGGCTCAAGGAATGGGCTTATGCCGGCATCTTCTTTGACCTGACAGGCGCGGCCGCGTCCTGCGCTGCAATCGGCGGTTATGGCGCTTACGCTTTTCACGTCCTTGCCCCGCTCATCCTTGCTGGTCTCACTGTGGCATCGTGGGCGCTCCGACCCCAAAGTCGCGCCATAGGCATCCTCATTCAAGCGAAAAACGGCATGCCGGTATGAACCCGAGAGCCGCGTATTCCGCATCGAGCTCTCGTTGACCACCAAGGATAAGAGATCTGTCGTACCTTCCTGTAAGGTACGACAGATCGGGTCTTACTCATTCCTTGAGGAGGAAGAGAATTGCGGAGCTCTACTTCGAACCGGCTTTTGACGCCGCGTCTAAAATCACAGCGGCGACCTTCGACGGTTGAGCCAGCATAATTACATGGCTGGATGGGACAGTCGTCGTCGTCGCACCGATTTTCTTCGCCTGAGCTGCTTCGAGATCGGGAGAAATTGCCCGGTCATTTGCTGCGATGATGTACCACGACGGTTTCGACTTCCAGGCTGGGATCGTGACCTCACCCTTCATTGCAGCGACGCTTACTGGCACCTGGGTTGCAGTCAGAACCTCAATCTCTTTGGCGGAAAGGTCTTGCGCGAAATCCTCAGCAATCCCCTTGGGAGTCAGTTTGAGGAAACCACTCTTGTCGGGACGTAGTTCTGAGCCGATAGGTGTCGGAACGCTCGTGATGAGACCGAAGGCTGATTCTCCCATATCTGGAGCCACGGCCGACACATAGACGAGTCCGGCCACCTTAGGATCGTTCCCAGCTTCGGTGATGACAGCTCCGCCGTACGAGTGTCCGACGAGCAATACCGGCCCATCCTCGAGAGCAATGGCCCGCTGGGTTGCTGAAACGTCGTCCGCGAATGATGTCAGCGGGATCTGAACAGCAACAACACGCAGGCCCTTCGCCTCCAACAATGGAATGAGCTTCGACCAGCTCGAACCGTCCGCCCATGCCCCGTGAATGAGGAGTACGGTTTTTACTGCTGTAGTGGGCTGCGTCTGTGCCGTCGCCTTAGCGGCAGGAACGATGATCGCGAGTAAGTGCGGCGCACGTCGCCATTACATTCCGAGCAAACTTGAATAGTTGCATTGTCTTTCTCCTTGATGAACGGAGGATCCGCACAAGACTCGAAGTTCTCTGAGAATCCGTACAGACCGAGCTAATGCGGACAAACACACATTTCTGTGGCCATTCTCACATTCGCTATCCTGTTCTATCTGAGCGTAGTTTTGGATGACGGGAAGCATCTAGGCGAAAACCATCAAAAGCTGGCCATTCCTGCTGTATATGTCAAGAGCGGTGGCAAAAAGAAGGCCCGCCATGATGGCGGGCCACAAAGCATGACGGAATGCATTCCTTAATGCGCCACTTGAGAATGCGTTCGGTGGCTATGATCGCAACTCCTGGCATGGACTAATGTCGCTGCCGCTTGAACGGCCTGGATCGCTGCTGCCGCGAGTCGTCCTCCGTCGCCATATCCCAGGAGTTACCCCGTGAATTCGTTTGAAGGAGCGGTTGAGTGCAGATTGATCCGCAAATCCACACCGAGTGGCGATGTCGGCAAGAGGCAGCCGGGAATTCGTCATAAGATCTCTCGCCCTATCCACACGGCGTTCCATCAACCACTTATAAGGCGGCCTGCGAAAGGTTTGTTTGAAGGCCCGAGCAAAGTGGCTTACTGATAATTCGCACGCTTCTGCAACCTGCTGGAGGGCAATCTTGCCGTCCAGATGAGCCTCCAATAGCTCTGTTGCTATTCGCATCTGCAGAGAAGAGAGTCCACCCCGAAATTGCGGAGTCGATATTGTCACGCCGCCATAAGAGCAGACAAGATGACAGTTCAAGGCATGCAGGATATGGTCCAGGAAAATCTTCGAAGCGTGATGGGGTTGCTCCAGCGAAGAGAGGAAGGTCTTGCCCAGGTGGTAGACGACAGGATCAAATGCCCCAAGCGGCCAAACCAATCCCTCCACTCGTGGCGCCCGATGGGCATAGGCAACTTCATCCAGCGCAGCTTGCGTGACATACAGAACCAATGCGTCGAAGGGATGTGGGAGCAGACAGGCTGGCTCCTCTTGTAGGTCGATGGCACTAACGGCCCCAATTGGGTAAGAACCACTTGATACCTTTTTGTTGCCAAGGAATTGCTCGATAAAAGGTATGGCTTTGAGTTGCAACGCAACAATGTAGCCACGCTCACCAACGACCGGACGTCGCAATTTCTGGGAGACCTTCGCTGCTCTGAAATCTCCCAAACCGGAACGAGGCACGTTCGGACAGCCAGACCTCTGCCGTAGGCGAATCCTTGAGATACATGGTTTCGGCGAGTTGATTCCAGACGGTGGGGACTTCGGTAGCCGTATTCATGTATGCGAATCACAACGCTTTCTTAAATGAATTCCAGCTAGCGCCGGTGAATACCTCCGGCGTGTCGAGTGAACGGGCATATAGTGTTGAGGGATCGCCGAGTTACTCATGGACATGGGTTGGATGCGCCAGAAGTCGGAATGGCGTTATTTCCGGTTCTGCCTCCTAATACGTAGTTCCCCTAGTTGATCGTGCGATCGTTGATTGGAGCGACCAGAGATAAACGGATTGAAGCCCTTTGTCCTTATAAGTCTGATCGGGTCCTTGCGGAGGTTGCGGGTTACGCTCAGCGCAGCTACATTAGGTGCGAGAGTTGGAGCGATACATGAAAAGGACTGTCCCGGTGGAATCTGCCTCTGCATTCATCGATGCGAAGATCAACGAGCTTGGCGACTGGCGCGGGAAGATGCTCGCGAAGGTGCGCGCAATCATCCACAAGGCAGACCCTGAGATTGTTGAAGAGTGGAAGTGGATGGGGACTCCTGTCTTCTCCCATGGCGGCATCGTCTGCACGGGAGAGACGTATAAGAGCGTGGTCAAGCTGACCTTTGCTAAGGGAGCTGCGTTGGAGGACCCTTCAGGTCTATTCAACTCCAGCCTCGACGGGAATGTCAGGCGCGCGATCGACATCCACGAAGGCGACAAAGTCAATGAGGCGGCTTTGAAGGATCTTATCCGCGCTGCAGTGGCGCTCAATCTGGATCTCAAGGGCAAGGCCAAGAGTAAGCCGAAGCCCTCGCGAGCGAGCAGCGAGCGGGCCGGCTAGCTTGATCCAGGTCGGATGGGTGGAGACAATCCTTCTGCTCTCGGGTTTCTTGTTTCTTTCTGCGCATACCCAGAGAAGGCCGACTAAGCTGGTTGGCTATAAGCTGGAAGGATGAGGGATGAACGAGCACAGTCTCCAGAACAACTGAACACTGAAGCCGGCGCGTCATTCTATTCCCCAACAATTCTGAAACTTTATGACTTCGGCGTGCTTGGTCTGTCAAACCGCTTCGTCTGGCAGTGTCCGACGAAGACAGTCCTTCTGCCTTTTTATAAAGAACATCTGAGCCAGAAACACCTGGATGTTGGAGTAGGAACTGGTTATTACATTGCCCGTGCCGGTCTGACGAGATCGCATCAGGTGAGCCTGCTCGATCTCAACGAAAACAGCCTGCGAGCTGCGGCGGCCCAAGTGAAACAAGCTAAAGTTCGCACGTTCCTGCGAGACGTGATGCAGCCTTTTTCTGAACCGGCGGACACTGGGTACGACTCCATCTCATTGTTTTATCTTTTGCATTGCCTACCTGGCACGATGGACGATAAAGAGACGGCGATCGCTAATTTGAAACGCTATCTGTCGAAAGACGGCGTTCTCTATGGCGCTACTATTCTGGGAGATGAAGCCGGCCATAATGCAACGGGGCGAATGCTTCTGAAGCTTTATAACGACAAGGGAGTGATGCATAACTTGGCCGACACCTTCGAGGGATTACAAAGGATGTTGAGAAGGCAGTTCCAGGATGTGCAAATCCGACGCCACAACACGGTAGCCTTGTTCGTAGCACGACACTGAAAGCGCCAAGCGGAAACGGTGATCTAATTCGACGCTGGGAGTGCAACGCGGCGTGGAGGGACGCGTTCGGTATGCAGAGCAATCTGTCCGTTGCTGCCAGCGGCTGTGTATACGGCGACGACGTCGAGTTCTACGTCGCTTTCGATCACAACAAATCCCTTCAGGAAGTCGGCTTTCACTTCGGCGCGTTCGAGAATGTCCGGGCAGTCGATTTCGAGGGCTTCATCGGGGCCGAGTTTCGCGTCGAAGAACTTTGATACGTGGCCTGGCTTGAGCCCAGGGAGCGCAACTGCAATCTTCGCGCGAAAGGCGATTGCATTGTTGTTTGGATTGTGCACGTTCACTGCGGTCCAATAGGTTCCGGGCGCTACAACTGTGCCAGGGGATTTTCCGCAGACAAATTTCGTTGCGTATTGAACGACCACGCGCGTGACCAGTTGCGATTGAAAGTGGGCGAGGATTCTGGCGGGAGAAAGCGCTGTGGGGTAGAGAGCCACCTCATCGATCAGCCCCCTGAACGGCCGATCCCTGTCGATCTGGTTGCCAATGCCTACACCGCTCGCGTTTGGGTTGTTGGGGTCGGGCGGCTTGGGCGAGATGCTGCCGGGGGCGGCAGTCACGCTGGGGTCCAGAACGCCGTTGAGAAAGATGCGGATGGTTGCACCATCGTAGGTGGCGACGATATGGGTTTCTGCGCCCTGCGCGGCCACGCCTATGCTTTTGACGTTGACGCTCGTGGTGGCTGCGCTGGTGCGGATCTCGACCTGCACATGACCGTCGGGCAAGATGCTGAGGCCGTATTGCGCCAGTTCGGCAAAGCTCGATTTCTCGAGGATGCGCTGCTGAAGGTCGTTCGGGCCGTCCCATCGAACCTTGGCTTCCATGGTGATATTCGCGGGATTGAGCGAATTGCTGTCGGGAACGATGACTCGTCCGGTCTTGCCATCGAAGAGAGCGGCCGTGTCTCCACCATGAAAGCCGGGCTGCCCGAGGGTGATTCCACCGCTGTAGGTTCCGTTGTTTGCGTTTCCCGATGCGTCGGCTGCGCTCGCGGTTCCCGGGGTTTCCCCAAGACGCCAGAAACCGATTGGTCCGTCGGCCAAGACCTCAGTTGCAAAAGTGATGGGCGCCATAGTGCCCTCCTCTGATTTAAGTTTGGATCGGGTCCCGACTACGCGGCCCTTGCGTTTGGCCCAGAGGTTGGATGGATCAGATCCCTGTGAGAAGAGCGCCTGTTTGAAGGCGTCTAATGCTATCACAGAAGAACGGCTATCCTGGGAGGCGCCGACCACTTTTGGCCCATGTGGTCGGTGGCCCTGGACGGGTCGCGTCGAAGTTGAGGCGTTGAGGCGGGAGTCGCTCTACCTCTTGCGGAGAAGGTGGGTGGCCTCGTCGATGAGGATTCTGACCAGCCAGCTTTTGAAGGCGCCTTCGTTTTGGAACCTTGGTGGATTGCGAGAGGCGGAACGGTGACAGTTTCTTACTGCCGTTTCGGCTAGATCGACGGAGGTGAGGATGCGGCATGCGATGAAATGAAGCATCTCGCGGCAGCTGGAAAACTGCAGCTCGAAGGTGCTTTGGGTGTCTTCGCGGGATTCGCCGTCGGGTTTGAGATGGCGGCTACCAACAGGAAGGTCGGGCTGCTCGACGCTTTCCGCGGCGATGGGGAGTTCTGGGGAGGTGTATGTCATAAGCATGTCTCTGTACTTCAGCTAGTATAGTTGGTGTATGCAGATGTGTACGTTTGCATACAAGATTTTTACATTTGCCAGACAAGCAAAAGAGCTGCGATGACGATCAAAGAAAGTCAGATGATTCGAAGCCGGGAAAAGACGCGGCCGAAATGGTGCAATAACAAGCTCAAGAGGGGAACACTGGCCGGAACGACGGTGGTTGCGGCTGCGGTTCGCAAACCCTCTCGTTTTACAGATACGTTGAAGAGTGCTGTTGAGTTCCCTGACGAGGCTGTGAATTCTTCTGCGGGCAAGGGGTCTCGCGGGGTGAAGGCCCATCAGATTTTGCGGGAGGCAATTGCTACAGGAAGATTAAAGCCGGGGTCGAGGGTTCTTGAGAGCGAGTTAGCGACGTTGCTGGAGATGAGCCGTACGCCGGTGCGGGAGGCGATTGCCACACTGGAGGCCGAAGGGCTGGTGTCGGTCGATGGCGCTCGCGGGCGTGTTGTGACGAAACTCGATTATCAGAGCATGATGGAGCTTTATGCGGTGCGGGAGGTACTGGAGGCGACGGCGGCGGGATTGGCGGCGCGAAATGCCTCTGATATGGAGATTCTTGCTTTGCGCGATATGGTGGAGCTGGAAGAACAGATGCTGAATGATGGCGGGAGGCTGGCAGAGCATAACCGGCGTTTTCATGAGGCGATTTATTACTGCTCGCATAACCGTTACATTCTGAAGATGCTGGAGTATATCCAGACGGGAATGCTGCTGCTGGGGCAGGTGGCGAGAGTTGGCGACGAGCGCCGCGAGACTGCTTTGCAGGAGCACCGCGCGATTGTTGCGGCGATCGAGGCACGGGATCCTGCCGCTGCCGAGACGGCGGTTCGCCACCATGTGAGGCAGGCGCAACAGGCTCGCATCAAGATGCTGTTGCAGCATGGGTGATGCTGCAGCTCCTGTCGTGTTATGTGTGGCTGGTTGGAGGAGGAGCGGGTGGCGGCACCTCTGAGGTGGCGATGTCGGCGACTGCTTTCCATGTGCCGTCGGGCTGCTTGCGGTAGGTTGTGACGTAACTGCCGTGGTCGTTGATGAGTTGTTTGGTTTGGGGGTCGGTCAGCGTGAGGGTGTAGGTGCCCTGGGTGTAGGCTACGTCACCTGATTTTGCTACTTCGACTTTGGTGGCGTGGAATTTGAGGGAGAGCGCGGGATCGGAGGTCATCTGCTTGAGAGCGACGCTGATGGCTTCTTTGCCGGAGCTGGACGGGCTTCCGGAGACCATGAGAACGGCATCGTCGGCGTAGTGAGCGACGATCTTGTCCTGATCCTTCGCGGCCCAGTCCTGATTCCACTGAGCTTCGTTGTCCTGGACGGCTTTGACGTCGGCGTCGTGGGTGTCGGGGGTCTGATTGCAGGCTGTCATGGTGAGCGCCATGGCGGCGATGGCGCAGAGAGTTGCAAGTCTCTTCATCTTGGTGCTCCGTGTTTGGATTTGCCGGGGTTGGACCGGGCTTAGACCTGGGGCCGGAGAGGAGAAGATGACTACGAAGTTCCTCAGGCGGGAGTATATGCCAAGACGGGCTGGACCGGAGTTGCGATGCGGTTTTAGCTGCTCGGGCCTTTGGAAGCTTTGGGGCGAGGGTGGAAGGCTTCGACGATGGTGGAGATGCCGCCGCGAGGGCGGAAGTCGCCGACAACTTTGGCCCAGACGGGGTTGCAGGCTTTGACGACGTCGTCGAGGACCTGGTTGACGATGTTCTCCTGGAAGATGCCGAGGTTGCGGTAGGTGAAGAGGTACTCCTTGAGGGACTTGAGCTCGAGGCAGGTTTCGCGGGGCATGTAGCGGATGAGGATGCGGCCGAAGTCGGGGAGGCCGGTCTTGGGGCAGACGGAGGTGAATTCGGGGTCGTCAACAAGGATCTCGTAAGCCTGGAACTGGTTGCGCCAGGTTTCGATGGGGGGGAATTTGGTGTCGAGGCCGGCGGCGGCGTGGTCGTCGGTGTAGCCGGTGGTGCGCTTTTTATTTTTGTTCTTTTTGGGACTCATGGATCTATTTTATCGGGTTGAGAAGCGACCACGCGAACGCGGGCTGGCGTCAAAGGGGAATATGTCGCTAAGGAAGGAGTGATGAATGAGAGAGACTACGGGTTTGCTAAAGGAGTATGAGGTGTTGCCGCCCGATGATCCAAACAGGAAGCTGGTGACGGCGCGCGCGGAGGAGTCGCCACACATCGGAGTCGTGGGAGACACGTACACCGTTCTCTTGTCGGAGGAGGATACGGCGGGCCGGTACTGCCTGATCGACATGCATGTGCCGCCGGGTGGTGGGCCTCCTCCACACCGACACGACTTCGAGGAGACGTTCACGGTAGTGAACGGCGAGATCGAATTGACGTGTCGTGGCAGCAAAGTGGTGGCGCGGGCTGGGGATACAGTGCATGTTCCAGCGAACGCACCACATCAATTTCGAAATGCTTCGAAGGAGCCGGCACGACTGATGTGCATCTGCGCGCCTGCGGGACAGGAAAGGTTCTTCGAGGAGATTGGTGTTCGCGTTGGTTCGAGAACGGAGGCTCCACCGAGGCTTGATGCTGCGGCGGAAGGGGAGTTCAGGAAAAAAGCGGTAGCGTTGGCGGCGAAGTATAAGACGGAGCTGTTGAAGGAGGCATGATTCGCTGCGGGGGCCCGGCTGGATGCTGACGGACGGCGGTTCCTGGTACGGGGTCGAGGTTATGGCTTCTTTTCGCTGGATGGAGGGACGAGGTTGTTGAGACGGAGGTAGGTGACCGCGTTGCCGTAGTGCTCCCAGGTATGCCAGAGGTTCCAGTTCAGCATTTCGAATCTGGTTTTCTTTCTCTTATTGAATTCGACTATGTTCGTGGCGGATGCGTCGGTGAGGGAGTCGTAGGCGCTGTCGCAGTAGGCAAATGCCTTCTTCAGTGCGGCTACCAGATCCGTTTTTGTTGTGAGGGTGCGCTCGATCTCGGCGTAGGCAGCGTGCCTGATCTCGCCCTTGGCAGGTGCACACAAGTTATATTGATCGTCTGCGACGTGACCTACTAGCTGCCCGAAGCTGCGCACCTCAGGTGTTGGCTTGAAGTTATAGGCAGCTTCGGGCATCTTTTCTGCGGAACGGAGGAAGTAATCCTTGACGGTGGCGTAATCCGCCTTGAGGTCGGTACTGATGGGATTTGTCTGTGCGGATGCTGCGGTTCCGATGGCGACCAAGGCAACGAGAGACGCTGCCGCAAAGATCTTCATGCGCAGTCCTTCCGCCAGGATTGAGCTTTGCCGCAATTTCGAGCTACGTTATGACGGCTAGTTTCTACGACCGAGGGTTGGGCGGTCGTCGGTGGAGCTGGCCGGGTTGTTGGGGTTGTTGGGATCGTTGTTGCCGTTCGCTGTGGTGGTGCGACGGAGCGTGGGCTTGTTGCCGCCCTTGCCGTCGTTGATCTTGCGCTTGTTTTCGAGGCGGGCGAGGCGGGCCTTGACGTCGTCGAACTCGGAGGTTGTGACCATGTAGTCAGGACGCGCGGGCATGATGGTCGCGATCTCTTCTTCCGAGTGGAGGATGCGGTCCGGAGTCTGGGGATGGTCGGCGAAGACCTTGGAGAGGGTGCCGGGTTTGTGCTTCTCGAGGGCGTCGATCTTTTCGAAGAACTGGATGAAGGCCTGGGGATCGTAGCCGGACTTGTACATGTACTGGACGCCGAGCCAGTCGGCCTCGGCCTCGTCCATGCGGGAGAATTTGAGGAAGGTCATGGGGATGGCGAGTTGCACGGCCTCGTAGATGCCGTAGCCGGTCCAGGTGCCCTGGGTGAAGATGATGAGCGGGATGGAACCGATCTGCGCGTAGTTCATCTTGGTCATCTGGCGGGCGGCGTGGTGGGCGCAGACGTGGGCGGTTTCGTGGGCCATGACGCCGGCGAGTTCGGCCTCTTCATCGGCGGCCAGGATGAGGCCGGAGTTGACGTAGAAGAATCCGCCGGGAAGGGCCATCGCGTTAATTTCGTCGGAGTCGATGACCTTGATGGTGAAGGGGACCTTGCAGTCGGAGTTCTTGACGATGTTCTGGCCGACGCGGTTGACGTATTCGACGATGACGGGGTCGGTGACGAGGTGAGCGGACTTCTCGATCTCCATGGAGTAGGACTTGCCGTTGCGAATCTCCCAGTCGGTGGAGTACCAGTTGCCGACGCCGCGACCGCCGATGTTGCGGGTGCCTACGGCGTTGACGTCGTCTTCGCTGCCGGGCTTGATGTGGGGATCAAGGTCCTCGCCGGGTGAGGGGAGGGTGTCGGTCTTGTTCTGGGCTTGTGACCTGCTTGGCAGCGTCTTTGATCTGCTTTTTGGTGGCGGTTGGGTGGCCGGGGATGGGTTTTTCCGCGGGGACGTCAGCGGGAACCTGTGTGGTGTCTGAAGTCCTGGCCGGGGGCGGAGTGGTCTGGTCGGACGCTGCGCGGTTTGTCGGCAGGAGTGGTGGGCGACTGCGCCGGCGGATTCTGAGCGGCTGGAGTCGAAGGAGCGCTGGATGGGGTCTGAGCGTATGCGGCGACGGAGAAGGTGAGGACTGCGGCGGTCAGGCCGAGGTGCGTGACGGAACGCATAGTTGTCTCCTGTGGGCCGCTTCCCTGCTGGCGGACGCAGCTCGACGAGTCTTAGACGATAGTATGCGCCTTTTTGTGAGCGTGGGAAAGACAGTGGAGTAGGGATTAGTTGTCAGAGATTCGTATCGGGGACGCAAGATGATGCGTTTCGGGCTGGACAAGAACTAATCACTAACTACTAATCACTGCTTTACCAGGTGTTGTACGAGGTGCCGTCGAGGGCGGTTTCCTGGGAGCCGCTGTGGACGTCGTCGATGCCGGATTCGGTCTGGTCGAGGCTCGAGAGGGTGTCGGACTGGACGGGCATCCAGGTGTCGGAGCGGTGGGTGAAGGGGTCGATGGGCATGACTTTGATGTAGCCGGACTGGACGAGGTCGTCGAGTGACTGGGGGGCCTTTTGCTTGTCGACGGTGTAGGAGTCGATAGCCTGGCGCATGATGTGGAGGTCCTCTTTGAGGACGGCTTCGCGGGCGTGCTTGATGTTGGTGGTGTAGGCGGGAATGGCGATGGCGGCGAGCAGGCCGATGACGACCATGACGATCATGAGTTCGAGGAGGGTGAAGCCGGATTCGGCGTGGTACGGCGTGAGCGGGGAGAGCGTCGAAGTAGAGAAGCAGATCTCTCCCGCTACGGCGTGCAAAGATGCCGGCTCCGGTCGAAATGACAGTGTTGTGGGTGGGTGCCCGGATTCGATGAGCTGCGAATTGGTGTGGCCTTTACCATGTGGAGTATTTGGTTCCGTCGAGTGCTGTGCCCTGGCTCTTGGTGTGGACGTCGAATACGTTCTGGCCGCCGAAGGAGTCGGAGTCGGCGTCGTCCTGATTGGAGCGCAGGCCCCAGTCGGTGGTGCCGGTCATGGGGTCGATGGGGATGCGGCGAAGGAATTTGACCTTCTTGTCCTGAATGTCGACGCCGTTGACGAGGGTTTCAAGGTCGGGGGGATAGCCGAGGCTGTCGGCCTTGATCTGCATGGCTCCCTTGTCGGCGGCGTCCTTGTAGCGGTCGATGGCGTCGCGCATCTCCCAGAGGTCTCGACGGAGTTCGCGCTCCTTTTCGCGTTTGACTTGAAAACGGGCGATGGGGATAGCTGCCGAGGCGAGAATTGCGACGATGGCGACACAGATGATGAGTTCGACGAGGGTGAGGCCGGATTCGGGGTGGAGGCCGGAATACTGGCGCGGGCCCTCGAACAAAGGGCGTACCCCAGGGGCTAAAGCCCCATCGGCGCTTGAGTCTCCGACGGCAGGGCTGAAGCCGTGCCCTTAAGCAAGGCGGTTCGAACTGCGCTCGACGGCCCACCTTAGGCGCGACATGGAGCTGCGCCGAAGATGGGGCCCACATTTTCGAAAGAGCCGGGTTGAAGCAGCCGATCACTTGACATGTACCACGGCCTGCGAACCGACGGCCGGAAGATTGGCCTGCTTGCTGTTGAGAGCGCCGACTTTGACGAGGGTGAGGTCGGAGTCCCCAGCCGCGACGGCCTTGAAGGTAAGAGTGCAGAGGGTTCCCTGCCCGCTGACGCCGGATGCGTTGGGAGGACGGGTGGTGGAGATGGCGACCAGGCCGTTGTCCTCCCGGTGGACGAGGGAGGCGAGCTGACCGTCGCGACTGAGGAGATCCCCGGAGTCGACGTTGACGAGCTGGAGGACGGCCGGATTGAACTTCAGTTGCAGGGGAACGGAGAAGATGTCGCGTCCGTTGCCCAGCATGACGCCTACCTGGAAGGTGCTGCCGACGGACTGGTTTGAGCTGGGCGGGACGACGGTAAAGCTGACGGGGGGACCCCCGGGCACGGCTGCAGGGGCCGGGGTTTGAGTGCCGGGTTGCTGGGTTGCTGGCTGCTGATTTGCAGGCTGATTTGGCTGCTGATTGGCCGATGGCGGGGTAAGGGGCTGGGCCTGCTGGCTCAGCTGCTGCGCCATGGCCGCGGCGGCGTTGGCCGCGGTTGTGGCCGAGCCGGTGCGGGGTTTGACGATGGGGTTGATGGCCTCGCTCGCGTCTTCCATGGCTGCGTTGTGGCGGAGCTCGATGGACTGGCCGGTGCCGGTGTCGATGGCGCGGGTGTTAATGCGGGTGAGGACGGACTCACGGACGATGTGAGGGATCATGATGAAGACGATCTCGGTTTTGTCGTTGATTTTATCGCGCGAGGTGAAGAAGTACTTGAAGAACGGAATTTCGCCGAGGCCGGGCGTGCCGTTGATGTTCAGGGAGTCGCTCTTGGTGATGATGCCGGCGAGGAGGCTGGGTTCGCCATCCTTGAGGGTGATGACCTGCTCTGAGGAACGTTGACCGATGACGGGCTCCTGAACGCCGCTGATGGTAACGGTGTTGATCTGGGAGAGCACCTCAATCTTCATCTTGAGGGTGACCTCGCGGTCATTGTGGACCGTGGGTGTCATGTCGATATTGACGCCGATGTCGATGTAGGTGAACTGGGTCTGCACGCCGATGCTGGCGACACCGGTGGACACGCCGGCGTTATAGGAGCCGGTGGCGATAGGGATCTTCGATCCGATCTTCATGGTGGCGCGCTGGCCGTCGGTGGCGCGGATGCTGGGGTTCTGAAGGACGCGGGTGTCGGCGTCGCTGAACAGTGCGTTGACAGTGGCGGGAGAGATGTTCACGAGGACGTTGTTGGCGTTGAGATGGGCGAACGTGTTGAGGGACGGCGTATTGGTTGTGGTGCCGCTGCCGTTTGTCGTCGTGCTTCCACTTGTGTTCGTAGTTTGGGAGGCCTGCACGCTCACGCTGGCGGACTGCGGAAGGGTGATGCCGAGATTGTGCTCGACGTTCTTGTTCACCTCGAGGACGGCGACGTCGACAACGACTTCGGGGCGGGCACGGTCGAGATCGTTCAGCAGCTTTTGCGCGATGAGCAACTCATCCGGAGTGGCGCGCATGACGATGGCGTTCTGGCTGGGCACGACGTAGATCTTGACGCTGGGATCGAGCAGGTTGCGGATGGCGACGACGAGTTCGTTGGCGTCGTTGGCCTGGCTGGCATTGGTGAGATAGAAGGTCTGGACGGCCTGCGAGTCGAGGTCGGTGCGCTTGGTGCGGGTGTTCTGGGCAACGAAGATGGTGTTCGGCGTGACGGGCTTGTAGAAGGTGCCGGCGAGGGTGCCGACGATGCGGAGGGCATCGGCCCAGCTGACATTGGTGAGGTCGACCGGGATGCGCTTGGAGGTGTAGTCGGGATCGAAGAGGACGTTGAAACCGGCCGCTTTGCCAATGGCCTGGTAGATGACCTTGACGTCCTCGACCATGTGAATGGCGGGTATGGGGTCGTTCGAGAGCGGCTTGAGTTCAACCGGGCCTGATATAGAGCCGATGGAGGCGAGGATTTCGTTCTGCCTCGACATTTGTTCGGTGGGAGCGGAAGGGCCGTTGGGCGCCGAAGCGGAGATCTGCTTCTGCAACTGATCGATCTCCTGCTGGGCGACCTCAAAGCCGGGATTGATTTCGAGAGCGCGCTGGAACTCGGCGAGAGCGCCGTTGAGATCACCGCTCTGGACGAGGACGCGCCCGCGGTCGACGTGCGCGGCCGCGGCCTGAAATCGCATGCGAGCGAGGCCCTCTTTATAACGAAGGTCGTTGGGCTTGAGATTGACGGCGTGCTGGTAGTCCTGAAAGGCGGTGTCGTAATCCTTATGGGATTCTGCGATCTGTCCGTTTTTGTCCCACGTTTTGGCGGACTTGGAGTTCTCCTTCTCTATCTCCTTGGTTGACTGGGTCTGCGCCGTAAGAGAGCCAAGGGGCGCGAGGCAGCACAGAAGCAGGAGGGGAAGCGCTCGAAGAGGTAATGCCGATAGTTTGCTGATTGATCTGTACCCACGACCCATGCTGCTTCCGTTTTCGTCCTTTACACGGTAAAAAGTGTGGCGTTTGCCGGAGTGCTGCACGCCTGCCGGGAAGATGATCCGGGAGAAAGTCCGGGAGAAGATTTTCCTGGACAGGACGTTGCCCTCGGGGGCTGTGCCTGCCAGGCTGCTGC
Source organism: uncultured Acidobacteriaceae bacterium (assembly GCA_963838555.1). Classification (GTDB taxonomy): domain Bacteria; phylum Acidobacteriota; class Terriglobia; order Terriglobales; family Acidobacteriaceae; genus Edaphobacter. The sequence continues at coordinate 132,226 of CAWIRK010000007.1, forward strand.
GCTCGGGTGAGTATAGCATTCGCGGAACGTTCGACCTCATCAGTAAGAGTAGCCTTTATTGGTACGAGGGCGCTTTGGACCACGGCTCGTGGCTACAGGGTTAATCGCAGCCACATGCCGGAATTCCTACCCCGACTAATGGAAGTTTATGGTTAGACGCGTAGTTCGATTGCGGGTGAGAGGGACGGGGTAAGACTAAAGTTGCAGGCGTGTTAAAGTAGAAGATTCGATGGCTCGCTCTCTTTCCAATCCGACAATCGCTCATCAGCCGAAGCCAGTAGTGAAAGAAAAGGACCGCGACCCAGTTGCTGCGGGAAAGCGGGATGCTGCGTTCAACCGGTCGGCCAGCTTCAACTATTTTCTGTCAGACAAGTTCGAGGCAGGAGTTGCGCTGCGCGGGACCGAGGTGAAATCGATCCGCGAAGGCAAGGCCAACCTGAAGGATGCCTATGGGCTGCTGAAGGATGGGGAATGCTTTCTGCTGAATGCGCACATCGGGCCGTTCTCCCATGGAAATGCGATGAACCACGATTCACTGCGTACGCGTAAGCTGCTGCTGCATAAGAGCGAGGTGCGGAAGCTCGAGGGGATGACGAAGCAGAAGGGATATACGTTGATTCCGACGCGACTCTATTTTCGCAATGGGCGCGTGAAGTGCGAGCTGGCGCTGGCCAAGGGCAAGCAGGAGTGGGACAAGCGCGCCACCGAACGCAAGCGGGAGGCCGATAATGAGGCCAAGGCTGCGGTTGCGCGAAGTCAACGGCAATAATTTTGTCCTCGTCAAATTTGTTTTCGTAATATTTCCGCAACGCGATTGGCCCATTGACGCGCTACGATAGTTGAATGGAAACCAAGCTGCTTTTTCAGGACTCTGCCGGCTTTCAGACCCCGATGCTTGCGGTTTTTGCGGTTGATATAGCCATCGGCCAGGACGCCGATCCTCTGGTGGCGCTGCTTACGACGTCGGATGCAGTGACGGACGCGGCGGCGAAGGTGTTGGCGTCCGGGGAGTTCAAGGCGACGCTGGGCGAGACGCTGCTGCTGCATGCTCCGAGTGGATTGAAGGCGGAGCGGCTGCTGGTGGTGGGGCTGGGCAAGGCGAAGGCGCTCTCGGTGGATGAGGTGAGGAAGGGCGCGGGCACGGCTGTGCGGGCGGCCAAACCGCTTGGAGTGCGGGAGTTGGCGATAGCGTTCCCGGAGGACCATGCTTTGTCGGATGAGCATCTGGAGACGCTGCCCTGCGTGCTACTGTCGCGGGCGCTGGTGGAGGGCGCGGAGCTGGCGGAGATGGACTGGGACACGTATCGCAGCGACCGCAAGGATCGGACAGTACGGTCGCTGTCGGTGGTTGCCAATGAAGCTGAGAAGTCGAAGCGGGACGAGATTCAGGTGGGATTTGATGAGGGGTTGATTGTTTCGGCGGCGCAGAACTTTACGCGCTCGTTGGTGAATGAGCCGGGCAATGTGCTGACACCGACGGAGTTGGGGAAACGTGCTGCGGCGATGTGCGCAGAGGTGGGACTGAAGTGCGAGGTGCACTCGACTGAAAAGCTGCATGCGTTGAAGATGGGGGCGTTCTGGGCGGTGGCGCAGGGGTCGGAGGAGCCGCCGGCGTTGATTGTGATGACGTATGAGCCTCAGTTGGGCAAAGGCCAGGTGGCGGCGAAGGATGCTCCGGTAATGGGGCTGGTAGGGAAAGGGATTACGTTCGATACGGGCGGGATCTCGATCAAACCGGCGGACGGCATGGAGAAGATGAAGTACGACATGGCGGGCGCGGGCGCGATGATTGGCGCGATGCGGGCGATTGCGCAACTGAAGCCGAAGGTGAAGGTGATTGGGGTGGTGTGCTCGGCGGAGAATATGCCGGATGGGAAGGCGTTCAAGCCGGGGGATGTGGTGACGGCTATGTCGGGCAAGACGATTGAGGTGGTGAATACCGACGCCGAGGGCAGGCTGGTGCTGGCAGATGGACTGCATTATGCGAAGACTTTGGGATGTACGCATCTGATCAATGCAGCTACGCTGACTGGGGCTTGTGTGGTTGCGCTGGGGATTTTAAATGCGGGGTTGTTCTCGAACGATGAGGCGACCTGGGAGAAGTTTCAGGCGGCTGCGAAGATTTCGGGGGAGAAGTTCTGGCGGCTTCCCTGCACCGATGATTACAAGGACCAGATCAAGAGTCAGATTGCGGACATGATGAATACGGGCAAGAATCGTTGGGGTGGGGCGATTTCGGCGGCTATGTTTTTGAAGGAATTTGTGGGGGAGACTCCGTGGGTGCACCTGGATATCGCTGGGTGCGCTTGGAACGACGAGAATAAGCCGTGGATTGCGAATGGGCCTACTGGGATTGCGGTGCGGTCGATTCTGGAGTGGGTAAGAAGTTATTCGGCTTAAGAGCGGACAGTATAGGTATCGAATGGAACCAACTAACTTCCCCATTGATGTTCCTGGTGCAGCCGAGATTTTCAGCTGGTTTGGATACTGGCCGTCATTCCACGATGCTGAGATAGTAAGCATCGAACTTAATCGTTCTGGAACTTCAACGCTCAAAGTGCGCACGTTCGCTACTTCTAAAGAGTTGGATGCGCGCGGTTGCTTTATCACTAACAAACACGCTGTCGTTAGCTTCCTGCTCGACGGTATTTGCGCTCTGCAACTCGACGGGTTTAATCACCAGAACGTAATCTTTGATCTCGGACTCAACAAGCAAGACGAAGGCTACGAATTAGTGTTCGGTGGATGCTACGGCGTTGAAGGACGCATCGTAGCAAGCGAGATCCAGATCACTTTTGAGGCTGGAATTCCTCCATCGAGCGTGTACGCCTAACACATGGAGTAGTTGCCAAAAGCGTACCTCAGCGGCTAAATGTGAAGTTGCAATAGGTTGTTGTCCATCTGACCGAGAACGTAGAAGCTGATTGTGTCGAGCAAGCAGTAACTTCGGAGGCCAGATGGACTATCACCATCATGCCCGTTTGACGGTGCATGGTCGAGAAGCTCTTTGCCGGGCGGTTGTGGAAGGCCGGCTGAGGCTGTGCGAGGCGGCAGCCGAGCACAGGCTCAGCCGGCAGACGGCAGCCAAGTGGGTCACGCGGTTCAAGACGGAGGGTCTGGCAGGTCTGGCTGATCGGAGTTCACGGCCGCGATCCCCGCGACGAGACCCGCGGCGCTGGATGGGAGTTCCTCTACGTCGCCGTCGACGATCACTCCCGGCTTGCCTTCACCGCCATGTACCCCAACGAGAAAGCCGTCTCCTCGATCGACTTCCTGCATCGTGCTACCAACTGGTTCCGACGCTTCGGTATCCACACCCGCCGCGTGCTCACCGATAACGGCCCTTGCTTCTATCGTCTCCAGTTCGGCGGAGCTTGCCGCTCTCTGGGCATCGAGCATCGTCGTACCCGGCCCTACCGTCCGCAAACAAACGGCAAGGCTGAGCGCTTCATCCAGACCGCCATCCGCGAGTGGGCTTATGCCCGACGATACGAAAACTCAGCCCAGCGACTGGAGCACCTTCAGCCCTGGACTCACCAGTACAACTGGCACCGACCACATGCTAGCCTCAAACAGTCGCCACCCATCAGCCGCTCAGGCCTCGATGTCAACAACCTGTTGAGACACCACAGCTAAAGCCGCATTTTCGATGGTGAGTGACGGCGCGGCTGAAGCCGTGCCCTTAACAAGGCTCGGACCAATTGCATCCCATGCTAGTTACATAACGGGTGGGGCTTCGATGCCGAGGTAGCCTAAGGCGCGAGTCATCTCGCGCTGGGCTACGGCTGCGGTAGCCAGTAGGAGAGCTTTGCGGGTGGGGTCGGTTTCGTGAAGGACGTGGTGGCGGTGGTAGAAGTTGTTGAACTGCTGGGCTAGTTGGAAGGCGTATTTGGCGAGGTAGGCCGGCTCGGCGGTGGCGATGCATTGCTCGATGAGGAGGGTTAGTTTGGAGGCGAGGAGCCAGGTCTCCCATAGGCTGCTTCCTGCTTCGCTGTCGAGGAGGTTGGCGAGGGCTTCTGCAGGAATGCGCGTGGCGAGGGCGGCGAGGGATTCGGCTTCGGTAGTATTGGCCTTGCGGAAGATGTTGGCGGCGCGGACGATGGCGTATTGCACGTAAGGGCCGGTCTCGCCTTCGAAGCTGAGGGCGTCTTTGAAGTCGAAGGCGATGACGGTGTTGCGGGTGAAGCGGAGCATGAAGTAACGGAGCGCGCCTACGGCGATTTGTGTGGCGATTGTCAGGCGATCGGGGGCTTCGATTTCGGGGTGGCGAATGTCTACTTCGGATCTTGCGGCGGCGATGAGCTGGTCGAGGAGGTCGTCGGCTTTTACGCCGAAGCCCTTGCGGCCGCTAACTTCGATGTAGGATTTGCCGCGGTCTTCGTCGCTGATGGTGTAGCCGAGTTCGATGGCGCAGCGTGGGGTGAGGGCGACCATCTCGTAAGAGAAGTGGGTGTAGTTGTCGGCGGCTTCGGTGTAGCCCATGCCGCGGAGGGCGGCGATGACATTGTTCTGCGGATCGTTCTGGCGGGAGTCGATGACGTTGTAGATGTGGTCGGCGTGGCCGAAGAAGGGGTGCGGGGTTTCGCCTTGGGTAGTCGAGATCCAGCAGGTGTGGTTTGAGTATTCGTAGAACTTGGCGTAGCCGAAGTCTTTGCCGGGGAGAAGGCCGAACTTCCAGAGGTGGTAGGCGATATCCTTGCCGACGTAGGTGACGGTGCCGTTGGAGCGGATGATGATTTTTGCGTCTTCATCGGGTTGGTCGGGATCGGTTCCTTCGTGCGCGATGATGGCTTCGGTTCCGGCGCGGCGCATGACGTAGCAGCCTTTGTTTTTGCCGGCGGTCTCGAGGTAGAGGACTCCCTTTTCGAGCATCAGGGCGCGTGCTGCGTCCCAGAAGTGGAGGGATAGGATCTCGCTTTCGCGGGGGAGGAAGTCGTATTCGATGCTGAGGCGCTGCATGGTTTCGAGATGGCGGCGGAGGACGGCAGTGGAGATTAGGTCGGCTATCTCTGCGGTTTCGTTGTTACCGGCTTCGAGTGCGTGAAGGGTATCCAGGCGGATCTGCTTGCGGGCTGCTGTTTGTTCCGAGTCGGCGGTGTACCACTGAGAGACGCGGGCGTAGAGGTCCCAGCAGTAGAAGTCGATTCGCTGGTTGGTCTCGAGGAGTTCTGTCAGGAGCTCGCGGGCGGCGGCGAGATTTTTTCCTTCGAGGTGGACCAGGCCTACGACGACGTCTGCGACCTGGACGCCAGTGTTGTCGATGTAGTTTTGTACGCCTACTTCGTAGCCGTGTTTGTAGTTGTCTGGGCGGAGGAGGCGCTGGAAGGTGTCACCGAGGATCGCGTTTCGAAGGTGACCGATGTGGGCGGCTTTGTTTGGGTTGATGCTGGTGTGTTCGACGAGGCGGAAACCGGGGCCGCCTATATCGGCGTGCTGGTCTGCGGCGATGCGGCGGACGGCGGCGGTGCGGTCGAGGCGGATGTTGAGGTAACCGGCTCCGGCGACTTCGACGCTGGTGACGCCCTCTGGGAGTTGCGTCGAGAGTTCGGCGGCTAGTTCGGCTGCGATGACGCGAGGGGCTTTGCGAAGGCGCTTGGCTAATTCGAAGGCGACGGGGAGAGCGAGTTCTCCGAGGGCGACGCTGGGCGGCTGCTCGACGACTAGATTCGTGAGCGTGATGTCGTACTTCGCGAGGAGGATGGCCTGGATGCGAGCCAACAGGGACTGCTGGATTGTGCGATACATGCTTTGGGGTTCACCGCTTTGAAGATAAGGTCAGTTTATCAGCGCTTGTCCTGCCGGACGGACCCGCTGCGCGCGGGGCGGCCACTTCGTGGCGGGTGTACCTTGTTGGGGCGACGTCAGCAGCTTGCGGCCTCGCGTTGCTCGGCGCGTTCGTTTGCTATGGGAGCTCGGTGGGGAGTTCTTCGATTTCGACGAAGAGCGGCCTGCGATTGTGGATTTGGATTCGGTGCGTGAGGAAGATGATTCCGCCTGCTCCGGTTACGGAGACCAGCAGCCAGGCGTGAATGGCGAGGCCGAAGACTGCAGCTTGCGACATCGAGGCGCCATGGGCTACGAGCGATGTTTTGACTGCGAGTTCGAAGGGGCCGATCGCGCCGGGTGAGCTGGGGATCAGGTAAGACAGATTCGCAAAGGAGACGGCGAGCCAGGGGCCGATGCGATCGACAGGCATTCCGAGTAGAAAGATCGCTGAGGCGAAGATCATACCTTCGCAGGTCCATATGATGACTGTTTGGAGGAGAAGAAGAAGTGAGCCTGTAACGCCGAGTCGGCCGGTGGCGTCGAGGGCCAGAGTGATCCAGTGCTCTATTTTGGTGAATTTGGGATTGACCGGCAGGCGGCTGAAGAGGCGTTGTATGGGCGCCTGCAGACTGCGGGCTGCGACGAGGAGGACGAGCAGGCCGATGGCGGAGATGGCGAGGGAGATGTTTGCGATGAGGCGCAGATGCGGTGTGGCGACGCGGCCTACGGTGGTGACGAACATCAGAACGAGGACGAAGATGTCGAGAAGCTTTTCCAGGATGACGGTGCTGAGGATGATGGAGGGGGAGGCGCCGAGGTCGCCCGCATAGGTAAAGATGCGCATGACGTCGCCGATGCGCAAGGGGAGTATGTTGTTGGCGGCGAGCGAGGTCATGAGGACGCGGGCGCAGACGAGGAAGTGGGCGCGGAGGGAACGTGTGCCGCGGGGCATCATTTGACTCCAGCGAACGCAGCGCAGGGTGTAGCTGGCGAAGGTGAAGCCGAGGACGCCGAGGATCCATGCCGGATGAACGGCGCGAAGAGCGAGGATATGGGCGAAGGAGATTCCGCGGAAGGTGTACCAGAGGAAGAAGCCGCTGATGAGCAGGCCGGGAACGGTCTTCATCAGGCTGCGGTTACTTGTGGTTGCAACACTCATGCAAGCACCCGGCCCAGCGAGGAAGGATGGGTCGTGAGATCAGTCGGGTTTGCGCAGGAATGAGTTTGGACCGAGAGACGATGAAACATGCAGCTTCGATTGTATCGTCTCTATCTTTGTTTGGAGGATGTGAGTGACTCGCCCGGGACGGGCGGGTAGAGGACACGGGATTTTGTTGACGGCGGAAGTGCTTTCGCCGTCTAAAGTTTTGCAGGAATCGTCTCTGTGCCGATATCGTGGTGAGGCAGTTTGGTTGACAGCGCGATGAGCGCGCCGCAAGGATCGCTGGCCTTTTGATGATGTAAGAGACAATGTAAAAACTGCAGTCTGGTGCAGTAACCATTTCGCGGCGGGGGCAAAAAGTATTTGGCGACATCATTGGCATTGCCCGTTTCTTCGGAGCGGCTTGAACGCGAAGAGTACCGACGGGAGCGAAGCCTCGCGGCTGTGCTGGTGACTGCGCTGACGTTTTTTGCGCTGCTGGTGCATGGCTACCATCCATATGCCGAAGACGGGGGGGTCTATCTTCCGGAGATAAAGCGGCTGCTTGATCCGAGTTTGTATCCGCATGGGGCTGAATTTGTCGTCGGGCATCTTCGGTATTCGCTGTTTGCGCCGGGGATGGCCGGGCTGGTTCGCGGTTCGAATTTCAGTCTTGAGATAGTGTTGTTGCTGGTGCACCTGACGACGTTCTGGATGACGCTGTTTGCAGCGTGGCTGCTGGCGGCGCGGTGTTATTCGACGCGGGAGGCTCGAGGCGGAGCGGTGGCGCTGCTGGCGGTCTGGATGACGCTGCCGATCGCCGGGACTTCGTTGATGCTGATGGATCCTTATGTGACGGCGCGGAGTTTGTCGACTCCTTGTGTCCTGCTGGCATTAGCGGGGGCGCTGAGGTTTCTGCTGCCTCAGTTTGAAACGGCGGTTAACAGGTCTGATCGATGGCGGGGGTTGGCGCTGTGTTGCGCAGGCTTGGCGGGGGCGGGAGTAATGCATCCTCTGATGGCGGCCTATGGGCTTGGGGCTGTGCTGTTGTTGCGGGCTGTGCTGTCTCGGAGCTGGCGGGTGCGGGTGTGGGGCGCCCCGGGATTGGGGTTGACAGCAGTGGCTTTGGCGGGAGGACTGCACCTATCGGCGCCGCCGGAGAGCGAGGTGTACCAGAGGGTAGTGCTGACTCGGGATTACTGGTTTTTGAGCCAGTGGCATTGGTATGAGTTGACTGGGTTGATAGCACCGCTGGCAATTCTGTCGGTGGTTGCGATGGCAAAACGGAGGGAGGGTGATGCGGCGCGGGTGGGGCTGGCGCGTATGGCAGTCGTCGCTGGAGTGACGGCGACCGTAGTGGCGATGCTGTTTGCGCGCGTAGGCATGGCGACGCACCTGGTGGCGAGGATGCAACCGCTGCGAATCTTTCAGGTGGTGTATGTCGTGATGACGCTTGCGCTGGGTGCCGTGCTTGGGGAGCGCGTATTGCAGCGGAGGCCGATGAGATGGGCTTTGGCGTTTTCCGTGTTGGCGGGAGTGATGGTGATGGCGGAGCGAAGAACGTTTCCGGCTTCGAAGCACCTGGAGTTGCCGCGGGTGACGGCGGGTGATCAGTCGGCGGATCGGGGAAATGCTTATCAGCGGGCGTTTGCGTGGATCGGCAGGCATACGCCCAAAGAGGCGTTCTTCGCGATGGATGCGCACTATATTACGAAGCCGGGGGAAGACGCCCAGAGCTTCCGAGCCATTGCGGCACGGAGTGTGTTGCCGGACTTCTCAAAGGATGGGGGTGTAGTGACGAACAAGCCGGAGCTTGCGGCGGAATGGTTGCGAGGGCAGGAGGCGCAGGCGGGGTTGGGCACAGAGCCGGATTCGCGGCGTATTGCCGTGTTGCGGCCGCTGGGAGTGACCTGGGTGGTGTTGGATCGGGAGGCGGTGACGGACTTCGCTTGCGCTTATGCGAATGAGGCGGTGAAGGTGTGCCGCCTGCCCTGAAAGCTCGGGGCAGACGGGGTTTGGATTCAGTTTGTTGCTGGAGCGGCGGTGGCGGTGACGGGAGCGTTGGTCAGAACGACGGATTCCTGATCCTTGTTCTCCATCTTGGAATAGAAGGTTCGGAAGTTGGCGTACTGGGGCGGGTAGAAGACGATCTCACCAAGAACGTAGGTGCGGCGGACGGTGAAGCTGCCGGGTGCGGACTCGGACGACAGATTGTAGGCGATCGACTTCTCGTAGGAGGTCTTCTCGGTTGCCGGGAGCGACTCGATGGAGAGGGTTTGCGGGAAGTGGATGCGAACGGCGTCCTGTGTCATGTGGGGAAACTGGAAGTAGACGGGAATGTCGCGCTTCTCGTGGGGGAAGGAGGGTTTGGTTGTGGCGACGAAGATGTCGCCCGGCAGGAGAACGCGTTTGCCGGTCGAGGAGCCAAGCGATCCTGTTACTTGGATGTTGGCCACGAGGGGCTGCTCATAGTCTTCGAGCTTGTCGATGGAAGCGACTTTGAGTTCGATTCCGGCCGGCATGAGTTGTTCTACGCTGGTACGGATTTCGCGTTCGAGGCTGGCGGAGTCTCCCTCGATGGAGCGTAGCCGCCAACGGATGGCGGGGTCTCCCATGTAGGTCATGGTGATGGATCCACTGACTTCGCCGTGCTGGCTGAGGGTGAGGTTGGCGACTCGCTGAACGCGGGAGAAGCTGTAGGGTTCGCCAGTGGTATTGAAGTAATCGCTGCCTGAGTCGGTCTGGCGAATTCCGGACGCATAGGTGTGCTTCCATGCGAGGTGTCCGTAGGGGCAGAAGCGAGTGCCGGGATCGAAGAACTGGTCCTTTCCATCGACGTTGACGATGGCGACGACATCGTCGAGCTGGGAAAGGGTGAGGTAGTTCTTCATGAAGATATTGCGATCGCGGTTGGTGACGATCCCCACGTAGGCTTTGAGGCCAGCGGCGCGGGCCATGGCGACGAACAGCGCGGCGAGCTGGTCGTCGCTGCCACGCTTGCGCGTCCAGATGTCGTCGGTGTTGTGCACCTCTTTGAAGCCCTGCGCCCTCTCCTCTGCGCTGGAATGTTCCCGGGTATAGCGAGTGTTCTCCAGCTTCATGATTGCGGCGTAGATTTTGTGCAGCTTCTGATCCGGGGTGTCGGTTGGAACGATGAGATCTTTGACGGCTGCAGTGACGGCGGAGCCAGGGCCGATGAACTTGTCCTGTGTCTTGGCCCAGTACTTTCCTTCGTTCTTCCAGAACTCATCGACGGTGCGATAGCCGGCGTAATAAAAGAGAACACGGTAGGTAAAGCTGCTGATTGGCGGCATGTAGTCTTCCTCAGGAGCGGGAGGAATGTCGTGCACGTTGAGCTCGAGGAGGGTTTGATCGGTGCCGATGATGGGGGTCTGGGTTACGGTTGCGCCCTGGGGAAGAACGGAGGCCCAGGCGATAAAGCTTTTGGTCTGGCCGCGCTCGCCGGTGACGACGATGTTGCCGTTGAGATTGATCGGCTTCCAGAGATAGTGGCTCTTGCGCGTCCATAGATCGGTCTGAATGTACCAATCCGGGGACTTCAACGAGTTGTCGCTATAACGCAGCTTGTAGCGGTATTCGAGGATGCTGCCGACTTCGACGTCGGGAAGGGTGAACACCTTGGCCATGACCTTGATGCCCTGAGTTTTTTCGACCAGCTTCTCGTAGGGCTTTCCGGTGAAGGGGATGATGGTTCCGTCGGAATGAATGGTGCGGCCCTGGATGTCCTCCACGGTGAAACCGCCACCGTCATGGGCTTTGGCGTAACTGAGTTCGACGTTGCTGTGTGATTTGCCGCGCTCGGTGAGGACTTTGAGACGCACATAGATGCTGAACATGTGGAGCTTGTCGTCGGTGGTCTCTTCGCGGAAGAGATAGACGGCGGGGGCTCCGGGGACCTCGGGTTGCGAGGTCATGGAGAGTTCTTCGGGGGTGGGAGCTGTCCACTGCTGCGCGAGAGCATGTGCGGTAGAGAGAGATACCAAGGCAGAAACAACAGAGAGGCGAAGCAGAGTGCGGCAAGAGATCAGGTGCATTTGATTGTTCTTTCTTGGTTGCGACATGGAGGCTATTGTTTCTTGAGAACGGCGCTGCTTTGTTCGTCGGCGGCGATGACACCGGCGAGCTTCTGGACGTCGGAGTATTTGTCCGCGGGAAGGGTGACCTCGCGGACGGTGTAGGTGCGGGTGTAGTGGAGGATGTTGTCCTTAACGGTGCTGGAGCTTTCGTAGGAGGCGAAGCCTAGATCAAGCTTGATCGGATCAGGGATTTCGTCGACTGCGTAGCCTTTGGGGAGTTCGATGGTGTAGTCGTCCTGCTCCAGCATGGTCTGGTTGAGGTTGATGGGCACGCGACGCTTCTTTTGATCGGCGCGGAGATTCTCGCTGCCAAGGACGCGGGGGCGAATCATGAGGAGAGGCCCCATGGATTTGCCGAAGCGGTCGGCGGTTAGCGAGTAGGAGGTGGTGAGGTCCTTGTTCAAGGACTCGGCGTTCTCTACCTTGACGTCAGAGACGGTGAAGCTGGTGAAGTCCTGCCCCAGAGTGCGATCGAGAGACTGGGTTTGTTCTTTGGCGTCGCCGGAGATGTAGAGATCGCGACGCCTTTCGGAGACGTCGCCGAAGCGCTTCTCGGTGACGGAGCCTTTGAGGGCGCCGTCGGGTTGGAGCTGGAATTTGGCGGTGCGGCGAATGGTGTTGAGGTCTGGGGGCAGGACGGGGAATTGGATGATCTGGCTATCGGAGCCTTCCATGAGGACTCCGTAGCCGCCCTGGAGGTTGTGCTCGAGTTGGCCAAAGGCGGTCTTTTCCCAGGTGGGGTCGAAGATGAGGTACTGGCGCCCGTTCTTCGCCGTGACGACGCTGCGGAGTTTCGTCGAGGTGTAGCCTTTGGGAATCTCGATGGCGGCGATCATGTGGTCGCCGACGATGGAGGGCGCATCGGGATCGACTACCCCGCGGCGATGGTCGACCATGACGAGCGCGCCGTGAACGCCGACGGTCGAGAGCATGGTGGTGAGCAGGGTCGCTTTGTCCTTGCAATCGCCGTAGCGGTTGCGGAAGATGTCTCCGGCGTAGTGGGGCTGGTAGCCGCCGATGCCCATTTCGATGACGAAGTAGCGGACCTGTTTCTGGACGAATTCGGCGATGGCTTCGGTTTTTTCGTAGAAGTCGGTCTTGTCGGCGGCGAGCTCTGTGGCCTTGGCGGCGATCTCAGGAGTGGCGACGAGGCGGTCTTTCGAGAGGGTCTGATACCACTGTCCGATGCTCTGCCAGCTTCCCTCGGTGGGAGCGGTGATTCCGGGGCCGGCATAGTGGACGGTCATGCGGCCTTCGAGCGAGGGTGCCGCGGGGCGGAGCATGACGTGGTCGAGGTCAACGGGTGGGGTGTCCTTTGTCTCCCAGCGCCAGCGCTGGTGTTCGAGGTCGACGGCAGGGAGTTCTTTGCTGTGGGCCCAGACGGTGCCGTGGGTGAAACCGGGGGGAAGCTCGAGGGTGAAGCTCTGGTTGAGGCGCGGCAGGTCGCTCTGAAAGAACCAGGTCTTTTCGGTCAGGTAGGGATGGCTGCGCTGCTCGTACTCGTAGGCGACGATGCCTCCGGGGTCACGGCCAGGAGCGTTTGCGGCTCTTACCTTCAGGTCCATGAAGAAGTTGCCCTGGCCGGGATAGCCGTATTCGACCATCTCGTTGTCCTTAACGGCGTACTCGTGGCCGTCGGGGCCGATGCTCCAGACGTGCATGGAGAGGATCTTGCTGTCTTTGTCGAAGGGGACGGCGACGATGCCCTCGTCCCTGCCCTGGGGGCGGAGGATTTTAACGACGTGGCGGTAGTGCTCGACGGCGCTGCCGTCAGGGGCGACGGTGTAGGTGGTGTCTTCGAGCAAAACTACGGCGTTGGTTTCGGGGGAGTATTCGGGAAGCTTTTGCTGGGCGGCGGTACGGACCCAGTCGGGAACACTGTCCGGTTTGGAGGCGAAGGCCGGGACCACGGCCAGGCAGGTTAGAACGACCAAGGATAAAGAGTACATAGAAGGTTTGCGTAGTTGCTCTGCTTGCGGTGCTGCCGGTTCGATCATGGGCCCCTTGATGCACTACTCCATTTTCCGCTCGGGCGAAAGCATGAGGCCGGAAGTCGAGGAAGTGTACCCGCCAAGTTATACGTGTGAGGGAGAGGCAATTCAAGAAAATTCAGAGAGGAGGGACATGCCCCCTTTGGGTGATTCTCTTTTATGGACTTTGTTCTTGAAGGCGGCATCTGTATGCCGGTCAGAGGCATGGGAGGGAGAGCATGGAAGCTTGACTGCCGCGGGGAGTCTTCAGTCGGTTAACTGTTTCCCTGCAGACGGGCGCGGGCTTTTTTGCGAAGGACGGAGCGAAGAATGACGGCGATGAGGAAACAGAAGCCGAGAACGCTGGCGACCATCAACCACTGGTAGTTCTCGAAGAGCATGTTCAGCTTGATCCATGACGAGAGCGTGCCGACGTGGTAGACGTCGTTGCCGATGCGGTAGGAGGTGAAGCGCGAGCCGTTGAAGGACGCTGACCGATTGGGAGACGTCGGAGGATTGCGATGTCTTGAGGAAGACGGAGAGGAAGTTGGGGACAACGTCTTTGTCGCGCAGGGCGATGACGACGACGGAGCGGCTGGATCCGCTGGGCCACTCGACGCCTTCGATGAGGGCGTCGGGCAGGCCGCCGGCGGTTTCGAGCTGGCCGGACTGGACGCGGTCGGAGCTGCGGACCTTCCACCAGGCGTGCTGCAGTTGGGAGAAGAAACCCTGGGTGTCCTGAATGTGCAGGCCGCTGCCATCGACGCCGACGGGGAGGGAGGGATTGAGGCGGCTGATGGCGGATTGATCGTCGACGGTGCCGATGACGAGGAAGTCCTTGCCGGCGCTGGAGTTCATGCCGTCGGCGTTGGTGACGGAGACGTTGAGGACGGGATAGCCGGTCTGTGCGGCGAAGTGGCCCATGAGGGTGAGGTACATCTCGATCTCTTCGGCGGTGGGGGTGTCGGGCAATACGACTGCGGTGTCGGCGAGGTCGGCTCTGCGGGTGAAGGGGTATCCGGCGTTGGCGAAGATTTCGAGATTGGGCAGGGTGGCCCAGTGGGGGATGCCCTGGATGTCGAGGTAGGAATCTTTGAGGATGGCGCCGCTCAGGTTATTGGGTGATGTGTCCTGACATTCGTCTTTTTTCGATAGCGCGAAGAGGAACCGCATCAGGAAGGAGTTGGAGAAGGGGCGCAGGTCCGAGACGGGCACGGGCACGACGGCATCAAGCTGGGCCGAGGCTTTGTCGGTGTGGGGCAGCGGGGTCGAACTGGCGTAGGCGCCGTTGACGGAGACCTGCAGCGTGCTGTCGTTCGCGAGCGGGATGCCGTTGTACCGGTAACTCAGATGAAAGACGAGGTTCTGCCGCGAACGGTAGCGGTAGTAGAGATCGGGCGGGAGACGCATGTAGACGGCGACCGGCGAGGAGTCGAGGGTGCTGCTCTGGTCGATGTCGCCGATGCGGTTGATCTTGTCGGTGCTGAGCCAGCGTGGCGCGTCGTCGGGGGCACGAGGGGCGGGCATTTTGATCGAAGGCACGCGCACCATGGCTCCCTGCAGGAGATTCTGCTGGAGCGAGAGGGCCAGGGCGGCGGTGAGGACATCGTCGGGCGAGTCTCCGGTGAGGACGAGCACTTTCGAGTAGGGGTCGGAGGGGTTGGCGCGGATGGCGATGGAGGGACCGGAGATGGTGGTCATCTCGAGCGAGGCAGGAAGGGTGGCGGCGCTTTCGCCGATGATGATGGCATTGCCCGGCGGGATGGTGCCGATGGAGACGGGAAAGCGGATCGGCCGCGAATCGGCGAGGACGCCAAACCAGGACGCGACGATGCCGGCAGCCTGCAGGGCTTTGGGCGAAGGCTGGGTGAGAAACGCGATGGGGATTACCGGGCGGAGGTTGATTTTGGGGTCGTAGAAGGGCGCGGGCAGGAGTTTGAGATCGTCTTCGATGGGGATGAGGGAGCCCGCAAACTCGATGGTGGAGTTGTTGTCGATGTGGGCCCACAGGGCGGAGTGGGACGGGTCTTCGCACTTCATGGCGTAGTGGCCGATGAACTCGAAGGTCAGTTCGTTGCTGCGCGTGAGCAGTTCCGCAGGCAGGGTCAGGGTTGTCTCCAGCAGGGAGTTGTTTTCACTGTGGGCGCCGTCTGCTGTTGGTGTGGGATTGGGGGGACCGGCCGCGGGGGGCTGCGTCATGCTTACGGGGAGGGTGGCGAAGAGGGTGCCGTTCAGGCTCACCTTGAGATGACTGAGAGATGGAATCAGTCCGGGCGAAGCGTGATAGCGCAGGTGCATGGTCGCTGTCTTGACGAGTTGCGTTCGCGGGAGGGAGAAGCGGACCGTGTCGAAGGCGTCGACACCGTGAAGGACGATGTTGTCCGAGACGCCGAGGTCGGAGAGAGCTAGGGTGTTGTCGAAGGGAACGGGGGCGGCGGCGGTGCTTGCGCTGCTGGAGGTTTGCGCGAATGCTGGACGGGATTTGATGGCAGCGCCAATCAGAACGGCAAGGAGAAAGAGCGGCACGATGCTGGTGGCCAGTTTGCGTGACGGCACAGCGTTCCTGGATTTCATCGTTTCGCGAAATGCCTTTTTCAGACCGAAGAACGCGAGTTTGATGATCCTGCCGAGGCTGACCAGCGGCTTGTCCGGTTCGCGGGTTTCTCCCCAGCCGAGCCAGGTGTCGGCACGGGAGTAGAGCACCATGGTGAGGGCTTCTTCTTCCTGCAGGGTGAGGGGATCGAATTGGGCGCGGAGGGTGTTGCCGCTGATTCCCACCAGCGTGGCCGGCAGTGTGGCGTTGCCATCGAGGACCGGAAGGGTGAACTTGATGCGATCGCCCGGGCTCGCGATAAAGTCACGCTCCATGCGAATCATGAGCCCGCCGCTGGATACGTCGATGGTGACGCCGTGGATGGTGGATCCATTGGCGAACTGCACGTCGGCAGGAACGGTCATGGCGAGGCGGACGGCTTGGCGGCGCTGGCGGCTCTCCCACGCGACCGAGGTGGCGACGCCGAGGATGATCAGGTTGAAACAGACCCAGGCGAGGTTCACGACGATGGTGCCGACGTGGTTGCCGTCGTACATCCTGGCGAAGAGGTTTGCCGGAAAAGCGGACGCTGCGCCGGGAAAACGAAAAAGCCTTGGAATCGCGCAGAGGATACCTAGAAGATTCAAGCCGATCATGAAGAGGAATGGCCGCGCGAGATGGCGGTCGAAGAATCTGCGGTTGACGACGCCGCCCTTTGCGGTGACGTGGAATTTGCCCAGGCCGGGATTGATGAGCGCGAGTATGGTCGGCAGAAGGATGTACGGGGCGAGCACGGTCTCGTAGATATCGTTCCAGAAGGAGTGGCGGTGCTGGCCCTGGATGCGCGAGTTCGCGATGTTCGAGAGCGCGAGGTGCGGGAAGGCGTAGGCGAGGATGGCCGCCCAGTAGCCGGGAATATTGACGTGGCCGAAGATGAGATAGATCAATGGCGCGGTGAGAAAGATCAGGCGCGGCAGAGCGTAGAGAAAGTGCGTCATCGCGTTGAAGTAGCAGAGCCGCTGCGCGGGGCTGAGGCCGCGGGCGAAGAGCGGATTGTCGATGCGCATGATCTGGATCATGCCGCGCGCCCAGCGAATGCGCTGCTTGATGTGTCCGCTCAGCCGTTCGGTGGCGAGGCCCGCGGCCTGAGGGATGTTGATGTAGGCGGTGTTCCATCCGTTCTTCTGCATGCGCAGCGAGGTGTGTGCGTCTTCGGTAACGGTTTCGACGGCCATGCCGCCGATTTCATCGAGCGCGGAACGCCGGAGCACGGCGCAGGAGCCGCAGAAGAAGGTGGCGTTCCAGAAGTCGTTGCCGTCCTGCACGACGCCGTAGAAGAGCTCGCCCTCGTTGGGGATTTTGCGGAACTGGTCGAGATTGCGCTCGAAGGGATCGGGCGAATAGAAGTGATGGGGCGTCTGCAGCATGCCTAGCTTGGTGTCGCGCAGAAACCAGCCGAGGGTGATCTGCAGGAAGCTGCGGGTGGGGACGTGGTCGCAGTCGAAGATGGCGATGTAGGGTGCATCGAGGCGAGGGAGGGCGCGATTAATGTTGCCGGCCTTGGCGTGTTCGTTGTCGTCGCGGGTCATGTAGCCGATGCCGGCGTCTTCGGCGAATTTGCGGAACTCTTCGCGTTTGCCATCGTCGAGGATGTAGACGTGGAGCTTGTCGGATGGCCAGTCGATGTTCATGGCGGCGAGCGCGGTGTGCTTCACGACGCTGAGCGGCTCGTTGTAGGTGGGGATAAGGAGATCGACGGCAGGCCATAGCTCGGTGTCGTCGGGTAACGGGACGGGAGTGCGGCGCAGCGGCCAGAGAGTTTGCAGGTAGCCGAGGAAGAGGATGACGAAGGCGTAGGTTTCGGCGAAGAGCAGAAGCGCGATGAAGAAAGCGTCGAGGCTGCTCCAGACGGAGCCGGGATCGAGGAAGAATCTGCCGGTCGATGCGAATCTCCAGTAACCGTAGCGAAAGGTGGAAAACATGGAGACGAGCATTACCGTCAGCGTGACGAGATAGGAGCTTGAACTGCGATCCAGCCAGATGACCAGTGCGATGGTGAGGATGCCAAGGACGATCTGCTGGGGCCAGGTGAGTTCGAGGATGCCGGTGAAGAACAGCAGCAGGGTGCCGCTGACGAGAATCAGGAACCGAAGAGCTTTGAAGAAGAGATTGTCACCAGACTCAAAGTGCTTGAGGAGCGGCGACGAGCTCATCTTTCACTCCACCGCACGTTGCGGAAACCTGCGGTGGCGGGTGCGGCGACGGTGCGGAGCCATGTCGCCAGGTTGAGATAGTCCTCGGCTACGGGCGCGTCGGGGGCGTAGTCGACTACGGTCATGCCTTCAGCGAGGGCTTCGCTGACGGCTGGGGCACGGCGGATGACGAAGGGCAGGAGGCGTTCTCCGAGCTGGCGGCGCATCACTTCGCGGACATCGAGATGCAGGGGGAGCGAGGTGTCGAACTGGTTGAGCACGTAGAAAGGCTGCAAGGGGCGGCCGTCGCCGTCGTTGACTCCGCTGAAGAACTTTTCGAGGGTCTGCAGGCTGATGACGGAGTTCATGTCGGGCGCGACAGGAACGAGGATGGTCGGGTTCATGCGCGAGAGGCGGCGGACGATCCAGCTGGAGCCGACGGTGAGGTCGAGCAGGATGCGGTGGGTGCCGCGGCTGTTGTTGATGATCTCTTCGGCGAGCTGCTCCTGCGCGGCGGCGTCGCTTCCCTTCTGGTCGACGTCGTAGCTGACGAGATAGATGGGTGCGTCGGTGCTGCCGCTGGGCGGCGAGAAGGTGCGGACGGTGCCCTGACGAAGTTCGCTGGCGCCGAAGTAGAACGGCAGCAGGCCGTGGGAGGTGGTGTCGGTGAGAAGGACTTTCTCTCCCATGGAGGAGAGAGCGCGGCCGACGGTGGCGACAAGACTGGTTTTGCCGACGCCGCCGGCGAGCGAGAAGACGGCGAGGACGGGGGTGCGGGTTTCCTTCTGGCGGATGGGCGCGGCTTCGGGCTGGGCTTGGCCATCCTGGCCAGGCTGTTCGAAGACGCCCTTGAGAGCGAACCAGCGAGCGGCTACGCGTTCGCGGGAGTGCTGCAAGGTGTCAGCTACCGACGACTGGACGGGCGAAGGCTGCGAGACGATGGGCTTGGGTGTAACCAGAGGCCCGGACGGAGCGTAGAGCCATGCTGGGCCGGCGGGATCGGACGGCCGCTGCGACGGGAGTGTCGAGGCGTCAGGTTCGGAGACGCCGCGACGCTCGGGGAAGCCCTGGGACTGCTGGTAGTCGAAGTCGTCCTGGGCGCGGCGGCCGCGGGTTGAGTCGGAGGGAACCAGCGCCTGCGAGAACGGCGACACCGGTCGCGTTGAAGGGGGAGTGATTCGTGACGAGCCGGTCGGCCTTGATGCCTGAGGCTTCGTGGGCGGGAAGATGCCGCTGACTTCGCGAGGGGAGTCGTGTGAAGGATCGATCGACTGTGGACGATCTCCGGAGCTGGGAGGCCATTGGCCGCCGGTGGATGTCGTCGAGGCAGTGGCGAGATTCAGTCTGAGGCGTACGAGCGGCGTGCGATTGGGGATCTGTGTGACGTTGACCCATGGGCGAAGCCTGGCTTTCAGTGGTGTTGGGAGAAGAAGGACGCGGGGAAAGATTGGGCTGTTCGGCCGTTGGCTTCATGTCCTGGATCGCCGCGGATATGGAAAGGGCGCGGCGCTCCACAGGAGCTGAATGCTCTGTCGAACTAGTGGAAGTGTACTCGGCCTGCATGGCATCGTAGTCGGGGCCGCGGTAGATCTGGCGAACTCCGGATGCATCGTCGGGATGGTAGCCCTGCGGACGACGTGGCGATGTGTGGCGGCTGGAGATTGGGCGCTCTGATGGCGCAGCTGGCTTCACGACGTTCGCGATCGCTGTTCGAGCGCGATTGGTCGGGCGGAGGAGTCTGAGCCTGCGCTGCCGGTTCCGTTGCGGGCCGCAGCGCTGGCTGCGAGTGTACGGGGGGTTGCGGCGTGGAGTAGATGGTGTAGGGATCGGTTAGATGGCCGGGGATCTGGCTGGGGGGCTGATTCTGGGTCTCGGGCGGGGGCGGATGCGTTCCGGCTTGTGCTTTGCGGCGGATCTCTGAATCGGCGTAGCGGGCGGCCTGTCTCTGCGCGGAGGCATGGGCTTCGGCTATCTCGCGTTCTTCGCGGCGTGCGGCGGCCTCGGCAACGGCGGCGGCTTCGGCGCGGCGAGCGGCTTCGACGCGTTCTGCTGCGGCGGTGCGCGCTGCTTCTTCGGCTTCGCGCAGAGCACGATGCATGGAGGAGTCGGCGTCTTCTGCCTGATGAGTGCGGGCTGCCTGTGCAGCTTGACGAGCGGCGGACTCTGCTGCGGCGGCGGCGGCTTCGGCTTCGGCCTGGGCCAGCAACGCCTGCTCGCGAACCTGCTCGGCGGCGCGATGTCTCAATTGCGCGCGATACTCGCGGCGCGAGGCAGAGAAGTCGCGATATTTTGCCCCGTGAAGATTCGCCCAGGAGTAGAGGACAGCCACATCTTCGGGGGTCTCTGCTACTACCGGTTCGTCGATCTTGTCCGTGCTGCGAGAGTCCATTTTTCGTGTTCCTGTGGGTCTGGTGACGCTATTGGTTTTACTTGAACTGTGCCGGTTCGCTACCAGTTCAACAAGACGTGTTTGCACCCGTTATCATGCAATAGCCTGAGGCTACTGTGGGGATACCCTCAAGTCAATGAAAGCGTTGTGCGACTTAAGTGTGACCGGACGTGGCGAGGGTTTGAGTCTTGAGGCGAAGGATTTGTGGCGACAAATGCGACCATAGATAAAAGCTTGTGTTGCCGGAGCTTGCAGAGGAAATTCCCTCGGCTGAATGTGCTAACTTGGTAGTGTGGTTTGAGAGCGTAGCTCAGTTGGTAGAGCATCGCCCTTTTAAGGCGTTGGTCCTGGGTTCGAGCCCCAGCGCTCTCACCAACTTACAAGCAATTAAGAAGTGTGGGGAATACAGAGGGATACTCTCTCGTTGGGTACTCTGTGGGCCCCTCTTGGTCGGTTTAACATTGATCCTCCAACTGCAGGGCTGTAGGTCCGTTAGTGGCGCTTCATGAGGAGGCGTTGCTAGCTGAGGGACTACCCCACCGGCGACAAATCACACTGGTAAAGCGTCGCTCTTGAGAAGTTGATTCATCATGCTGGGGCGTTTCAAGTTCCCTCTCGTCAAGTTGGTTATGCAAGATGGGAGGAGAGCTTGCCATGCATCTTGCACCCGCTGCTCTCCAAAAAAAATTCGACATCAATTATGGATTTCGCAGTTTCGTTTTTTTTTCGCTAAACTTGTCTCATGTTCGACCCAAACGCACACATCCCGCGAATTAATAAAGGGATGATCTACTTGGGTGCGTGCCTCATTGCCGGTATACGGCTGGCCAGGGAGAGCAGCGTGAATCATCGGCAGATTCCCACGTCGAACGCGATCAATGAATCAGTGGACCTCGCGCATGAGATTTACAACCGTGTGTTTCGGAAGGTGCCTGAACAGATTGCACAAAAGTAGAATCTGCTGGTGGGGATAGAGCGTGCCACGGAAGATCCATTCGATTAAGTGGCACGGCTTAGGCGGCAACGCGGTGCGCA
The DNA here is from genome assembly GCA_963838555.1 of uncultured Acidobacteriaceae bacterium. Lineage (GTDB taxonomy): Bacteria > Acidobacteriota > Terriglobia > Terriglobales > Acidobacteriaceae > Edaphobacter. The sequence goes on from CAWIRK010000007.1 coordinate 153,349, forward strand.
TCGACGGCATTTTTGTGCGCATGTATACGAGCAAACACCAGCTCAAACATTCGCGTATACACCCGTTCACACACCCAGCGCACTGCCAAAACGCAACTTGCTTATTGATAGGTAATTACCGACATGGCACGAGTGGCCATTCGCTTGCAACTTCGTACGGGTGCTGAGGCGAAACAAACCGGCCCTTCGGTGGTTTAGCGCAGATACCTCACCGATGCCGTATTGATACAACAATCTCTCGTTATACGAAAGACGTTATAGCGGAGGCAGGTTTTCAGTTGGGAGACTGGATTACCTGTGGAGTGAAGAGAGAAGATCCATCGTCCTGAGGTGGGTCTTCTCTTTTTCCCTTCCATTTCTTCTCGAAGTCATGACGGTACTAACGTGCCATCGATTACTCGATGACAGGAGCAAATGCAAAAGACCGGTTCGCCTTCATAGCCACGATTCTTCTACCTCTACCCTTTTGCCTTCTGAGTAAAAAATAAAGGCCCCCGTTGTGGGGTCCTCGACTCTTTTGCCTAAACCCTGTACCGATCGCGATCGTCACGACGCCTACCGAACTTAGAGGCTGTTTTCGGGTTCAGGGTTGGCCCATGTGCGCGGCAACGTGGACCCTCACGGATTTTGATCACCCCATAGCGCAGAGGCAGGTAGAAGACACAGCTTTGCCTTCATACGCTTGGATTGTTCTCTCTTATTCTGGTGGTTTAGGGCTGTTTCGAGGTAGCAGGGCTGGTGCTCTTGACCGGTTGCTTGCCTGTGGCCAGCGATTTAGGGTCTTCGATAAGTTGTCCAACGGACACCTCAACGATTCAAGTCTGTTTTTGAGTCGAAAAAGCTAAATAACTAAAACTATCGGTTTCACTGTTGGACTACGCTCGTTTCCCAGGCGGAGGCGCGCCTAGCGTGAACTTCGAGCAAAAAGCTCGGAATAACGTAGCTTTTTCCGTATTCGGCGTGTGCCGGAATGCGGTGCGCACCGTATCAATTCGTTTTTTGCGTGTCGGCACAAAGAATTCAGCGACTTGCGCGACTGTCTTGACAGTGCGAAGAGAAGGCTGTAACGTCCACTGCCATGTTGCATCAGCCGAGTTAGCTTGAGCCCAGTCAAGCTTTACGGCAGGCCCCCTTCGCTCGAGTTCAGGACAGGGCAAGGTCCTCATCCGCAGAGTTTCAATTCCCTTCCCAGCGCGCGATATGCGTGACGAAGGCTTCGCGGCCCCCCTCCCAAGGAGGAAAACTATGAAGTCGTTCAAGTTGAAAGATCTGATGATTCAGGTCCAGCCTATCTGCGGCCCCGGCTGCAGTTTGAGCTGTAATGGAAATGAGTCGGTCCCGTGTTTTCCCGGAAAACCGGTGACCGTTTGTAATCCAACTATCTGTCACCCAACCATCTGTCATCCCGTAAGTGTCTGCCAAGGAGCGTGCAGTCAGACGGCGAGCATCTGCCAGGCTTGCAGCAATCTACCCTCGTGCGTCGGCTGCAGCGTGGTCGCATGCACGGCTCATCCATGCAGCGTCTTTCCGTGCAGCGCGCATCCCTGCAGCGCCAATGCGTGCAGTGCGTTCCCATGCAGTGCTCATCCGTGCAGTGCCAATGTGTGCAGTATCCATGCGTGCAGTGCGAATATATGCAGTGTCCATGTATGCAGCGCTGTCATTTGCAGCGTGAATGCATGCAGTGCACTTGCCGCCTGCAGCGTTAGGATCTGCAGTGTGGGACAAACAATCTGCCACAACCCGTCGTTTGTAACGTGCCCTGGCGGCTCGATTATTCTGACGATACCCGACCCAGGGCCTGTGGAGATTGCCACCAGCCTCGAAGAGTTGAAGGCACAACTGAAACAGCAGCTCGCAGCCATCGAAGAGCAGGAAAAGGCTACAGCGGAGAGCATGCGACCGCAGACTGTCGCTGAGGTCGATGATCTGCAGGCGAAGTTGCAGGCAGCCATGGAGGAACTGAAAGCCCGCCGTGTCGAGCTGGAAAAACAAGAGAAGAACAAAGGGAAGGAGCCTAGCAAGTAGCTGAACACGGGCTATGTGACAACCCAGTGATGGATGGCGGTCGCGACAATGCGAGTGTGGTTCCTCTGCGGAACATCCTGACGGCGAACTTCTGCGCCAATCGGGACTACAACCTCGTGTTGTTCGATCGCCTTCCACCGGATCAACAGGAGATGCTTCGCGACCTTACGAAGGATCCCGAGTTTTATGGTGTGCTGGTTCCACCTGCCGGCAGCCAGCGCAAGACCAAGTCTGCCTGCCAGAGTACGGCGTTGCTGCTGTTTACGCTGATGGAGCCGGGGCCTATTCCTGCTTATGTTCAGAGCGCGCTTGGCGAGCGGGCGAATCAGGCGATTGCCGAAATGGTGCTCGATGAAGTGTTGATGATTGAAGATGACGGCGGGTTTGTGTGCGGGTCTGCGGCCTATTACCTGCTCTACAGCGAACCGCACGTGGAAGAGACAGAGGTGCCGCTCTCGAACCTGACGCGGAATGCTCTGGAGTATGGGCAGATGCTGGATCTCGAGGACAGCAACATGCTCTCGGCGCGGCTGTACGCGTACAACCGGGTGCCACTCTCACCGCGTTGGAAACGCTTGTTCCCTGACCGGGATGCGGTTGCGCAATGGCTGGGGATCGATCGCAAAGGGGAGTTGCGGCCAATGCTTGATGCCCGGTGGGAGCGTGTGACGGTGTCGGCACAGAATGAGGGGTGGTTTCAGTGGACGTCACCGATGCGGCGAGCGGAGACTGGCGAGGACGTGACCGGATACAAGCTCTATGTGAGTCCAATGCCGGAGGCGACGCGAGACGCTTTCCGAGTCGTTGTGGAGTCTCTCGAGGATTCTGCGGCGTATCACTTCAAAGTGGGAGACGATGGATACGGCCTGCTGCGGCCGGACAAGATTGTGGTTTACTTCCGCAGCTTTGAAGCGCTGGAGGAGACTGGGCGGAAGATTGCGGCGCAGCTTGCCGACTGCCCGGCACAGGGCGTGCCGTTCACTGCTGCTCTTGACGGCAGCAGGCTTCTCTCGTGGGGTGTCGATCCGCCAAGGCAGAATGGCGTTCTTGCGTGGCAGGAGCGAGAGAGCTGGCGGATGTGGATCACCAATCGCGTCGCGGTTGCGATGATTGGGGCGCGGCAATCGCAGAATGGCCGCCTTGCTCCGTGGCGCTTCGCGCTGGAACGGCTTCGTCTGGATGCTATCGACACCGATACGTGGACTCCGCTGGCTGGATTTGGCCGCACACCCGCGATGGAGGTGAACTAGCAATGCAGATGACCGAACCGATGATGCTGCCGGTTGATTTGGTTCTGATGCGGATTGAGGATCTGCCGGAGCACGTGCGGCAGCAGGTACAGGCGGAGGATGGGGACTATGCGTTGACACGGCCGAACTCGCGCACGCCGTCGCGCATAGTCGACGCCGCGGCCGCCGATCTGCTGAAGGAGTTCCGCACGCCGATCACGATTATTGAGGCGGTCATCCGTTACAGCCGCGAGCGCAAGGTCGATCCGCAACAGATTTTGGAAGAGGCATTTCCGATGCTGGAGAAGCTCGCGGGCAGCCGGTTGCTGGTGCCTTCGACTTCAGAAGAAGCGAAGAAGATTCTGCCGTCGCTTGAGGTTCCATCGCGATTCATGGAGTTTGAGGTTCTGCGCTGCGTTCAGTCTCTGGACGATACGGAGTTGTATCAGGTGCGAGGGGAGGACGGGAAATATGCTGCGTTGAAGCTTGGACGGGCCAATGCTCCGGATCGCGCGCGCCGCATGTTTAATCGCGAAGCGGCGATGCTGGAGCGTGTTGCCGGGGGAGCTTCTCCGCGCCTGCTGCGCAGTGGCACGACGGAGAGCGGTCAACGCTATCTGGTGATGGAGTGGTGCGAGGGGAAGGATTGCGCGTCTGTATCTACGGTGCTTCGCGCGGAGGTGGGAGCCGCGTCGCGGCGCAAGCTGTTGGCTCTGTGCTCCTCGATTCTGGATGCTTACGTGCGACTTCATGAAAGGAACGTCATTCACTCCGATATTCATCCACGGAATGTTCTCGTTGATGACGAGGGACGGGTGAATATCATCGATTTTGGGTTCGCACGGATATCTGGCATTGAGAGTGAGTTTCGCGGTGCGCAACGCGCTGGAGTGGCGTTCTTCTTTGAGCCGGAGTATGCCAAAGCTGCTCAGGGCAAACTTGGTCCACCGGCTTCTTCAGCCCTCGGCGAACAGTATGCGCTGGCGGCGTTGCTCTATTCGATCGTTACTGGCAATCACTATCTAGAGTTTTCGATCGAGAAGGAAGAGATGCTTCGGCAAATCGTTGAAGATCCGCCGTTGCCGTTTATACGTCGGGGTGTACCGGCGTGGCCCGAGTTGGAGGAGGTGCTCGCGAAGGCTTTGGCCAAGCGGCCTGTCGAACGGTTTGCCTCTGTGGCAGATTTTTCCTCCGCGTTAGCGGCGATTGCGCAGACGGAAGATGCTGCTGCTGTTGAAGAAGTGGTGACGCCGGCGGCGTTCCCTGAGGCGCAGCATATGCTTCGGTCGGTGCTGACGCGGATGGATGTGGGCGGCAGCTTGTTTGTCGCAGGTTTAGACGCAGCCCCGCGCAGCTCGGTGACCTATGGCTCGGCCGGGATTGCGTATGCGCTGTATCGCATGGCGTGCAGCCGGGATGATTGTCGTCTGCTGGCGACTGCGGATCTGTGGGTGGCGCGTTCGGCTCGCGACGCAGAGCGGCCGGATGCGTTCTACAACAACGATATCGACATCACGCCGGAGATTGTCGGGCGCATCTCGCCGTATCACACGGCTAGCGGCGTTTATGCTGTGCAGTTGCTGATTGCGCGGGCGCAGGGGGATTTGTTGACCCAGCAGATGGCGATGGAACAATTCCTAGGCGCGGTGCAACGGGAGCCTTGCGATAGTCTCGACGTTACGCTGGGGCGATCCGGGCCGTTGCTTGGCGCTGCCTTTCTGCTGAACGCGATCAAGGGTTGCAAATATCTGGATGCTACGGCGCTCACCGGCTTCGGGAATGGGATGCTGCAGAACATCTGGGCTGAGCTTGATACGTTTCGACCGATTCGCGAATGCAGACAGATAGCGTACTCAGGTGCGGCGCATGGCTGGGCAGGAATTCTGTTCGCTACACTGAACTGGTGCAAGGTTTCGGGGGCGGCGTTTCCGCCTCATCTGGAGGAGAGGCTGGATCAGTTGGCGCGAATGGCAGAGCGCTTTGGGCGCAGTACGCGCTGGAAATGGAGCATTCGGCAGAGCGGGTCGTCTTCGGAAGGGAGTCCCTACATGGCGGGGTGGTGCAACGGAAGCGCGGGGTTTGTTTTTCTCTGGACACTTGCGCACCGGATGATCGGACGGCCTGAGTTGGCGCGGTTGGCGGAGGGTGCGGCGTTCGACTGTTGGGAGTCGGAGAGCCAGATCGGCAACTTGTGTTGCGGGTTTGGTGGGCAGGCTTATGCTCTTTTGAACATGTACAAGCACAGCGGGGATGCCAAGTGGTTGTACCGGGCGCAGACGTTGACGCAACGAGCCGCGCGTTCGATACGCGAGATGCCTCCGGGACAGGGGTTTGAAGATCTTGTGCTTCGTTCAGACAGCCTGTACAAAGGCGAGTTGGGCGTGGCGTTGCTGGCGGAAGAGTTGAATCGGCCCGAGTTTGCGGCGATGCCTTTCTTCGAGCTGGAGGGATGAGGTTCCGAATCGCCGGAGCGTTTTACGCCGTGGGTTTGTCGGGGGCGGGCACTATGGCGCAGAACTCATCGAAGAAACGGCCGCTGTATTCGTGCACGAGGGTTTCGACTCGTTCGGCTGAGTCCGCGCAAACGATCAGGCCGGCGTGGTGATGGCGATTGAGCCGCCAGACGACCTCAGGTGCGTTGTAGTGGCTGGTGTCGGGCTGCTCCTGGCGGGCGAGACAGATGACGCTTCCGGCGTAGCGTTGCTTTGGTTTCTGCTAGCGCGTACTCCATGTGGAAGAGGGCGGCGACTTCCATTCTGGCCCACTCGACCCAGGGGTTGAGGCCGGAGGCGAATTCGACAACCTCGGCGATATGCGCGCCGCCTACGCGGGCCGCAGTTTCGAGGAAGTAGAAGCTGCCATCGGAGTGCGCCTTGATGAACTCGGTGTGGGTGACGCCGGAGATGAGGCCGAGCGATTCGATGACGTGAGCGTGGATGCCGGCGAGGCCGAGGGCGTCGCTGGATTGCCTGTCCAGGGCGCAGGTGCTGAAGACGCCTCCCTGGTGCATGGTCTGCATCGGGGGCTTGCCGTATTTGTAGGCGGAGCTGAAGAGTACCTTGCGGTCCCAGGTGATGCCTTCGACGTGAAAGATTTCGCCGGGCACGAAGCGCTCGAGCAGGTAGTGGGACTGGAGGTCGCCGAGTTCATCCAGAATCGGCCATATCGCGTCGGGGGTTTCGATTTTGCGAATGCCGATCGCGGAGGCGTTGGTGCGCGGCTTCAGGAGCCAGGGGCCGGGAACGTGGCTCAGGAAGCTGCGGATGTCCTGGTAGTTGAAGACGGAGGTGAACTCCGGGACGGGGACGCCGCACTGGCGGGCGCGGACGCGCATGGCGAGTTTGTCGCGGAAGTGGCGGGTGAGGGTTTCGCCCATGCCGGGAAGACGCATGTGTTCGCGCAGGAGCGCGGCTACTTCGAGGTCGAACTCGTCGAGGGCGACGATGCGGTCGATTCTGGTTTCGCGTGCGAGATAGCTGACGGTGTTGAGGACCTGCTCGGGGGTGAGATTCTCCGGCATGGTGACGAGTTTGGAGATGGAGTCACGGGGCCAGTCGGCGTGCTCGAGCTTGTTGACGGTGAGGAGAATGACGTTTACACCGAGGCGCGCGACCTCCCTGGAGGAAGGGCTGTCCCTTTTCGTAGGTGCTGATGCAGAGAATGGTCGGCTGCTGTTGCTGATCGGTCACGCTGGCTCCTCTTGCTGCGGGAACGAATGGGACTTCGGCTCAACCGTCACGAATGTAGTTCTATTGCATGCAACGAGAGTAAATCAGGAGACTGGTTCCTCGGTGAAGGTTTGTTTGACGCCGTCTTCGAGAGTAGTGAAGGGTGCGGTGTAGCCGGCGGCGCGCAGGCCGGCGACGTCAGCCTGGGTGTAGTGCTGGTAGCGATTTTTGAGGTCGCCGGGAAATGGAATGTAGTCGATCTTGCCTGGGCCGTGGACCTGCATGAGGGCGGCGGCGACAGCGTTGAAGGTGCGGGCTTCGCCGGTGCCGGCGTTGACTACGGCGTGGGTGGTTTTTTTCGGGCTTTCGGGTAGCAGGCCGGCGAAGAACATGTTGATGCGGGCGAGGTCTTTGACGAAGACGAAGTCGCGGCGCTGCTCGCCGTTGGCGTAGCCGCCTGAGCCTTCGAACATTTTGATGGTGCCGGTGTCTTTGAGCTGGCGGGTGAAGTGGTGGAGGACGCTGGCCATGCGGCCTTTGTGCTGTTCGCGGGGACCGTAGACGTTGAAGTAGCGCAGGCCGACTACGGTGCTCTTCATCTCGGGCAGAAGGCGGCGAACGTAGTTGTCGAAGACGAGCTTGGAGTAGCCGTAGACGTTGAGTGGGCGCTCGTTTGTTGGGAGTTCGGCGAACTCGGTGCTCGCTCCGTAGATGGCGGCGGTGGAGGCGTAGACGAGCGGAATTTTGCGGTCGAGTGCGAAGTGAAGCAGCTCCTTGGAGTAGGTGAAGTTGTTGTCCATCATGTAGCGGCCATCGTCTTCGAGCGTGTTGGAACAGGCGCCCTGATGCAGGATGGCGCGGACTTTTGTGTTCTCGAAGTCGCCGCCTTTGAGGGCGGCGCGGAACTCGCGCTTGTCCATGTAGTCGGCGTACTCGGCTCCGGCGAGGTTGAGGAACTTCGGCCCGGTGAGGTTGGGCGCGGGCGCGAAGTTATCCACCAGCAGGATGTCGCGCTCGCCTGCGCGGTTGAGCTGGTGGATGAGATTGCTGCCGATGAAGCCGGCGCCGCCGGTGACGATGATCACTTCTGCATCTCCTCGCTCTGCATGGAATTCGCGGTGAGTTTTTTGACGATGTTGGTCGTGGAAAAACCTTCTACGGTGGGGACGATCTCGACTCGGCCGCCGGAGGCGATGACGTCTTCGTGGCCGACGACGGTCTCGATGGTGTAGTCGCCGCCTTTGACGAGGACATTTGGCTTAAGGGCGCGGATGAGCTCGAGCGGCGTGTCTTCTTCGAATAGGACGACGGCATCAACGGCGGCGAGGGCGGCCATGACGCGGGCGCGTTCGCGCTCGGACACGATGGGTCGGGTGGGGCCTTTGAGGCGGCAGACGGAGGCATCGGCGTTGAGGCCGAGCACGAGCTTTGAGCCGAAGCGGCGGCAGTCTTCGAGAAGCGTGATGTGGCCTACGTGCAGGAGGTCGAAGCAGCCGTTGGTGAAGACGATGGTCTCGCCGGAGGCGCGCCACTCGGCTACGCGGAGCTTGATGCGTTCGAGGTCGAGGATTTTTTCGCCTGCGGTTAGGCCGGAGCTTGGCGTTAAGGCTGCGACGAGTTCGTGTGCGGCGATGGGGACGGTGCCGACTTTGCTGACGACGATTCCTGCCGCGAGGTTTGCGAGTTCTACGGCGGTTTCGATTTGCAGGCCGCCGGCGAGAGATGCGGCCAGGGTAGCGATGACGGTGTCGCCTGCGCCTGAGACGTCGAAGACCTCGCGTGCCCGGGCGGGCGAGTGATAGACGCCTGGGTGGCCGGGAGAGGCGGGGCGGAGAACGCTGATTCCCTTCTCGCTCATGGTGACGGTTAGAAATTTCAGATCGTGTTCGGCGACCAGGGCCTGCCCTGCGGCGAGTAGATCGTCGGTATGGTGGCTGGGGATTCCGGTTGCGTCGGCGAGTTCCCCTAGATTGGGGCAGACGGTTGTTGCGCCGGTGTACTTGCTGAAGTCGGGGGTCTTTGGATCGGCGAGGACGGGAATGCCGGCAGTGCGTGCGGCGCGGATGACGGCTTCGCAGAGGGCTCCCGAGAGGGCGCCTTTGGCGTAGTCGGAGAGGATGACGGCGTGGACCTTCGCGACGAGTTCAGTTGCGCGGTCGTGGAGGCGTTGGGCTTCGGCGGGTGGAGGCGTGTCGCGGCTTTCGATGTCGAGTCGGAGAAGTTGCTGGGTGCGGCCGACGATGCGGGTTTTGGAGATGGTGGGGAGCGAGGTTGAGACTACGCCGACGGTGTCGATGCCGGAGCGTTCGAGAATGGCCGCAAGCTCAGCCTGCTCGGAGTCGCTGCCCCAGAAGCCGCCGAGGAAGGTCTGGCAGCCGAGGCCGGCGAGGTTCATGGCTACGTTGGCCGCGCCACCGGCACGCTCGTAGCGCCGGGCGTGGCGCAGAACCGGAACCGGCGCTTCCGGAGAGATGCGCTCGACGTCGCCGTGGATGTAGCGGTCGAGCATGATGTCGCCGATTACGAGCACCTTGAGTTGGCTGAAACCGCCTTCCAGCAGATTCAGAATCGAATGAAGTTCCGGCAGCATGCGTGAGACTGTCTCCTTGAAACTCTGTTGAATCCATCATCGCATCTTCGTGCATTCAGGGTCGTGAGTGTGAGTCAGGCGGCGTTATCGCGAACGCGTGTGACATGATTGCTGACCGAGGCAAACAGCAGATCCCTCCACTCCGCTGCGCTTCGGTCGGGATGACAGATTTGTGGATGACTTCAGGTCATGTGGATAACTTCAGTGACTAGCCGAGGATGGCCCGGACCTCGGTGACGACCTCATCGACTGTGATTGAGGTGAGGCATTTTTTTCGTTCGACGATGCAGGTCTCGAGGCCGCAGCCCCAGCAGTCGGTCTGGTGGTAGAGGACGCGATGCTGTTTGCCGTAGGGGAACCAGACGCGTGGCTTGTTGCGGGCGGCGAAGATGGCGACGCAGGGGGTCTGCACGGCTGCGGCGAGGTGCATGGGGCCGCTGTCGTGACCGACAAACAGCGGGGCCCGGGCGAAGACGGCGGCGCTCTCGCGCGGTGTCAGCAGGCCGCAGAGATTGACGATGGGACTGCGTGAGTTTTGCCGCCAGCCGTCGGCGGCGAACTCGCTGGCTTCGCTCTCTTCTGAGGCTCCGCACAGGGCCACGGCGTGATTGGGATAGTGAGCTGCCAGACGGTGGAGGAGGGCGCGCCAGTTGTCGCGGCCCCAGTCCTTGGATTGAACCTTGGTGCCTACGCTGACGGCGAGGATGGGATGGCCGGCGGTTGCGGCCAGCACTTCCTTTGCTCGTGCGTGTTCCGCGTCGGTGAGGTGCAGGTCCCAGCTTTCGGAGGCTTCGAGATGGGCGTTTCCCAACTCAGCCAAGTTGCGGGTGAGGCGCTCGCCTTCGGGTTCGAGGGCTTGCTCCTGCTCCTGCCAACGGTTGCGCTGCATGTCGTCGGTGACAGGAACGCCAATGAGACGGGAGATTCCGCAGAGGCGAAAGAATCTGGCGTCACGAAGGGCGGACTCGACTCCGCGAGCAGGGCCCATGTAGATGAGCACCTCAGGGCGCCAGCGTAGGAGCTGCCACCATAGGCTGAGGAGTTCTCGGGGACTGCGGGTTCGGGCGGCGTAACGGAAGTAGCCGTGGACGAGATTGGTATTTTCGAGGATCGCCGCGGCGGGAGGGGCTTTGACGTTGACCGGGAAGTTGGTCAGCAGGCGGCGTTCGGCGTCGGGAAAGGCGCGGGCGATGAGGTGGAAGGCCGGCAGTGCAATGAGGGTGTCGCCGAGGCTGCCCAGCCGGTAGATCAGAACCCGTTTTGTCGAACTTGCCATTGTCTGACTCTAGTCTGCTTGGTTCGCGCGCTCCCGGCAAGCTTGGCGGAGCAGAGGTAGTGTTAAGCTGACGTTTGCGAGAACTGGGTGGAAGGAACGGAGGGCCTATGCTTGATGCTCTTTTAATAACGCGGATGCAGGATGAGATGACGGCAGCGCTGCATGAGTCAGATGGTGAGTTGGCGATTGAGGCGGGTGCGGATGGATTGATGGCAATTGCGATGGCGCAGCACCGGGCCAACTTTGAGCTTTGGCATGAGGAAGACAAGGCGCGAGTGCCGGGAGTGGCCGATGCGGAGATTGCGCGGGTGAAGCACGCGATCGACAGACTGAACCAGAAGCGAAACGACCTGGTGGAAAAGATGGACTTGTGGCTAATGGAGAGGCTGGATCAGGAATCGGAGGCGCCCTTGCATTCGGAGACTCCGGGGCTGATGATCGACCGGCTTTCGATTCTGGCTCTGAAGATCTATCACACGCGGGAGGAGGCGCATCGGGCGAGTGCGACGGAGGCTCATCGGCTGCGGAATGCGGAGCGGCTGGCTTTGTTGGAGGAGCAGCGAGACGATCTGACGGTGTGTCTGGATGCTTTGTGGTCGGAGGTGCTGAAGGGTACGCGGCGATTCAAGCTCTACCGTCAGCTGAAGATGTATAACGACCCGGAGTTGAATCCTGCTGTCTATAGTCAAAAAGTGGCAGTGGGTGAAAAGTAGATGCGGGTGAAAAGGTTGCAGGATGAGAGACTCCCCAGTTGACCTGACCGCCGAGTCTGCGTATAAAACCGACACGAGAACAAACCAACTGCGAGCTACCGTTAGAATGGTAGAGCTCAGAAACACCCTCAGGTGACAAGAATGACCATGGCTCAAACAAAGACGGCAAATGCACCTCCTACAAAGCGCGCTCCACGCACTCTGGCTGGAACACTTCCTGCTGCTGACAACGCACGCGCACAGCTCGTCGCACAGTACGAGGCGGCGCTGCGACTGATGCAGGACGGCAAGTACGACAAGGCCCATGCGGCGTTCGACAAGATGCTGGCGGCGGGCGCCGGCGAACTGAGCGATCGCGTGCGGATGTACGCCAATGCCTGCCTGCTGCAGGCGGCGAAGGGAAAGAACTCGTTTGCCAGTCATGAAGAGCACTATGACTACGCCGTGTCGCTGCTGAACGATGGGCACTATGAAGATGCGCGCGAACAGTTCAAGCTGATCCTGAAGGAGAACGACAAGGCCGACTATGCGCTATATGGTTTGGCGGTGTTGTCGAGCATGACGGGCGACTCGCACCATTGCCTGGAGCATCTGACGGAGGCGATCCGTCAGAATCCGCGGAACCGGATCCAGGCACGTTCGGATTCGGACTTTCAGGATATGGCGGACGATCCGCGCTTCACGGAGCTGCTTTATCCGGAGGTCTAAGCCCTCTCCGGCATCCAAGCTGTAAAAGCGTTCATTTAGCTTGGTAGGAGACCTCGCGCATGTCGTCGCCGAATTTGGCCGAATCGAAAGAAAAGGAGCTTCGCGTCGTCGCGATTGGCGGTGGCACGGGATTGTCTACTCTGCTGCGCGGGCTGAAGCGGTATGTCGTGGTTCCGGACCGGAGACGAGGGATACGGATTGGGAATGCACCAGGAACCCAGAGCTCCTCCACCGCCTGCCCTGCCCTTCGTTGCGATGCGTTATTCGTGAGCTTTCGGCGGTGGTGACGGTGACTGACGATGGCGGTTCGTCGGGGCGTCTGCGGGAAGACTTCAAGATGCTGCCTCCGGGCGACATCCGGAACTGCATGGTGGCGCTGTCGGAAGATGAACACCTTCTGTCGAAGCTGTTTCAGTTTCGCTTCGAGCATGGCGACCTGGAGGGACATAGTTTCGGCAATTTATTTGTCGCTGCGCTCTCGCATATAACCGGCGACTTTGCCCAGGCGGTGCAGATGTCGTCGCAGATTCTGGCGGCCAGGGGGAAGATCTTTCCTTCGACCAATACGAATGTGGGGCTGGTGGCGGAGATGGATGACGGCTCGCTGGTGCGGGGCGAGACTAACATTACAGCGAGCAAACGCAGCATCATGGAGTTGCGGCTGGAGCCGGCGACGGCTGATCCGTTGCCGGAGACGCTGGAGGCGATTGCGAATGCCGACGTGATTACGCTGGGACCGGGGTCACTCTACACCTCGTTGATTACGAATCTGCTGGTTCGTGGAATTCCGGAGGCGCTGGCGGCGTCGCGGGCCACGAAGGTTTTTGTGTGCAACCTGATGACGCAGGCAAATGAATCGCTGGGACTGACGGCTTCGCAGCATATCGAGAAGATCATGCAGCATGCCGTGGGGACGCAGGCACCGATCTTCGACTATGCGTTGATTAACACGGGTCCGATCTCGGCGGCGCGACTGGAGAAGTATGCGCGCGAAGGGCAGGAGCCGATTGAGGCTGATCTTGAGCGGGTGCGGGCACTGGGGGTTGAGCCGGTGACCGGCAACTTCGTTCATGAGGGCGATCTGCTGCGGCATGATTATGATCTTGTCGCCGAGCGGGTGCTTGCTCTGGGACTGGAGCGGCTGGCTTTGGTTCCTTCCTAAAGTCCCGATGGGAGATGTGACGCCCCCCGGGCGCCTTTTTTGTGCAAAGTGCTCATGACATATGACTTACCGTTGGACTTCGCCGGCAAACTATTGATAATACGGTGACCTGCACGCAAAGTATTCTTTCTAAACGAATTAGCCCCGGAACATGTCCGGGGCCTGCTTATTTTTTTTGATCTATATACAGTATAGCGGTTTGAGTGAAACTAAAGTGCCACGCCGATCTTCTTGGCTAGTAAGGGGTTAGATGGTTTGGGGGCTTGACATGCGATTCTTGGGCGGAAAATAGCAAAAGAAAAATAACGGCGAGGGCAACAGTCGTAGATTCAGTTGGTTTGGGTTTCGATTTCCTCGTCGCGCTGCCTGAACTCTGGTGCGCCCTGCGGGATGGGACTTATCGGCGGGTGAATCGTTATGAAAGATGAACGCAGAGGAGGCTGAGGTTTCGCTAAGCGCGCTAAAGGGCGCCGTGGCGGTCTTTTTGCGTTTAATTTTGTGATCTTTGCGTTCGGTTTTTGTTGAAGGGCTAATGCGCTTCGAGCTGTGAGGTATGAGCGCAGGGGGCAGGGCGTGAGTGCCCTGCCTCCTGGCTGGACCGAGCTAGGCTGGCTGCATGATCTTCTTCATGCGCTCTTCCATTTCTTTGGGTGAGACATCTTCGACGTGGGTGGCGATGCCCCATAGGTGTCCGAAGGGATCCTGGATGAAGCCGGAGCGGTCTCCGTAGAACTGGTCCTGAACCGGCTTGAGGAGCTTTGCCCCTTCTGTGGTTGCGCGTTTGACCACTTCGTCGACGTTGGGAAGGTAGACGTAGAGGCTCACCGGGCTGCCGCCGACAGTGGCGGCGCTGGTGTGTCCCGGGCCCATGCTGGGATTTTCGTCGGCCAGCATGATGTGCGAGTCGCCGATTTTGAGCTCGGCGTGACCGATCTTGCCGTCAGGGCCGGGCATGCGGACGGTTTCAGTGGCTCCGAAGACTTTCTTGTAGTAGTCGATGGCTTGCGCCGCGCCCCTGACGATCAGGTAAGGCGTGACGGAGTTGTAGTCTTTGGGAATGTACGAGACTTTGGCTGCCATGATGTTCTCCTCAAGAATGTGGGTTTGAGGTGGAGGGTTTACGGTGTGCACGCGGCTGGCGGTCTGGTTCGGTCGACTTTCTTGACTGCGGAACCTTGAAGAAGGATTGAGGGCCGCCGAGTGCCTCATCCGACGTAGTTGCGTGCAGAGAATAGGCTACTCTCTTCGGCGGGGGATGGCGAGGTGGGAGGGTTGTTGAAAAGTTTGGATCGTGGCGGGGAGGCGGAGGCCTCACCAAGGGACGCAAGAGCAAAGTGCAACGGCAGAAGCAGATTCCTTCGCTTTCCGTGGCTAACAAAAGAATACATGCCATCCTTCGCCAATAGGGCATGCGAAGGATGGCACACTCGATTTGTTGTGGCTGTCCGGAGGGCGAAATAGAGGCTCTAGACGCTAGCGGTGAGTTCTACCAGTTGCGGGGGTTGTTCTACGGTGCGCTTGAGCTGGCCGCAGGCGGCGTAGATGTCGCGACCGCGGGGTCGGCGGATGTAGGCGGGAATGCCGGCGGCCATGATGCGTTTCTGGAAGGCGGAGACTCCGGACTGCGGGGGCTCGTGGAACGGCATGTTGGGGCCGGAGTTCCAGACTATGAGGTTGATCTTGCAGCGGGTGCCGCGGACCAGGGCGATCAGTTCGTCGGCGTGCTGGAGTGAGTCGTTGATGCCGCCGAGGAGGACGTACTCGAAGGTGATCCACTCGCGGTTGCGCAGGGGGATGGTCGAGAGAGCTTCGAGCAATGCGGCGATGTTCCATTTGCGCGTGATGGGCATGATGGACTCGCGGACCTCATCGTTGGAGGCGTTGAGGCTGACGGCGAGTTTGGGGCGTACGGTTTCTTTCGCGAAGTCGAGGATGCCGGGAAGGATGCCGGAGGTGCTGACGGTCATGCGCGACTCGGGGATGGGCATCTGGGTGAGGAGGCGGACGGCGGAGATGAAGTTTGTGTAGTTGAGAAAGGGCTCGCCCATGCCCATGAAGACGAGGTTGATGCGGGCGGGGTTGGGATTGCCGCGGGAGCTGGAGAGCGCGACCTGATGGCGGTTGAGGACGGCAGCGACCTGACCGGCGATCTCGCCTGGGGTGAGATTGCGGCGGATACCGAGCTTGGCGGTGAGGCAGAACTGACAGTTGACAGCGCAGCCTACCTGGCTGGAGACGCAGATGGTGGAGCGGCGATAGGGGAAGGCGGCGGGATTTTGTTCCGCTGCGGCGGAGTTATTCTCCTGTTCTTCCTTCTCTTCTTCCTCGGCGGCCTGGGAGCCGTCGCCACGTTCGCCTCCGTCGCCGTCGGGCATCCAGACGGTTTCGACGGTCTCGCCGTCGGCCATGCGGATGAGGTAACGCTCGGTGCCGTCGATGGAACGGGCGGTCTGAACGATTTCGGGTAGGCCGATGGTGTAGCCTTCGGCGTTTAGGAGGTCGCGGAGGTCGGCCGGGAGGGTGGAGATTTCGTCGAGGGAGGCCACTCGCTGGCGGTAGAGGGCGTGGTGGAGCTGGGTGGCCCGGTAGGCTGGCTGGTTGAGCCCTTTTATCAGGGCGGTGAGTTCGGGCAGGGTTAGGCCGAAGAGGGGGGCGTGGGCGGGTCTGTTTTCGATCTCGTCTTTTGTTTTGTTTGACATAGCTGAAGGAAGCGCCGCTTGGAACCCGCCATTATTAGTTTACGCTGCGGGAGGTGGGTGAGGCTAATCCTCCCCTGGCTGTGAAACAATAAAGGTTCAAGGAGCCGCATGCCTGCAACGCTGATTGACGATGTCCGTGTGTCGAAAAATGCCTCGCGCAATATACGAAAGACTGTCCTGTCCAATGGTCTGCTAGTGCTGACCGAAAGTATGCCCCATGTACGAAGCGTGTCGATGGGGGCGTGGATTGGGTCGGGGTCGCGCGACGAGGCCGCCGAGGTGAATGGCATCTCGCATTTTGTCGAACACATGGTGTTCAAGGGAACAACGACCCGGTCTGCGCAGCAGATTGCCCGCGAGGTGGATACGATCGGCGGGAATCTGGATGCTTTCACGGGCAAGGAGATGGTCTGCTTCAACATCAAGGTGCTGGATGAGAATGTGCCGCCGGCGCTGGATGTGCTGGCCGACCTGGTGCTGCATCCGACTTTTACGCCGGACGAGCTTGACTCGCGAACAGGGCGTGATTCTGGAAGAGATCAAGATGGACGAGGATAACCCCGACTATCTGGTGAACGAGGTTTGGACGCAGAACTTCTGGAAGGGCGATGCGCTGGGACGGCCGATTCTGGGGACGGCGAAGACGGTGTCGAACTTCAACCAGAGGGTTCTGTTTGATTTTTATGCAGGCCGGTTTACTCCGCGCAATATGGTCTTTTCGGCTGCGGGAAATCTGGAGCATGATGCGTTTGTCGCGCAGGTGGAGAAGGAGTTCGATTCGTTGTCCGCCAGTGGCGAGGCGACGGCGCCGAAGGTGGATGCGCCCAAGGCGACTCCGCACATTACGCTGAAGCGGAAGAAGGCGCTGGAGCAGGTGCAGTTTTGTCTCGGGGTGCCGGCTCCTCCGGTGAATGATCCGCGGCGGTATGCGGTTTATCTGCTGAATACGATGCTGGGCGGGGGGATGAGTTCGCGGCTGTTCCAGACGATTCGCGAGGACCAGGGACTGGCGTATGCGATCTACTCGGAGATGAATCCGTTTCGCGATACGGGTTCGCTGTGCGTGTATGCGGGAACCTCGGTGGATAAGACCAGGAAGGTATTGCAGCTTACCCTGCAGGAGTTGCGGCGTCTCAAGGAAGAGACGGTGAGTGACGTGGAGTTGAAGCGGGCCAAGGACCAGGTGAAGAGCAATATGGTGATTGGACTGGAGAGCTCGGGAAGCCGGATGGCGAATCTGGCCAGGCAGCAGATGTACTTCGGGCGCTTCTTTGGCGTGGACGAGATGATGGAAGAGATTGAGGCAGTGACGACGGCGGATGTGCAGGAACTGGCGCAGGAGCTGTTTCAGCCGGAGACGATGGCGCTTGACGCTGCTGGGGAATCTCGGATCGATGAAGATTGAGCGCGGGGATTTGGCCTGTTAGGGCGATGCTGATAGAGTTTTGTTCGGAGTTAGAAACAGGGATCCCCGGGGAATGATGAAGACGATGAAAGCATTGGATCGGTTACGCGCAGAGCAAGTGGCTGAGGAACGGCAGACAGAAGATGGATTTACGCTGATCGAACTGCTGATCGTCATGTCGGTGATGCTGATCCTGATGACTTTGGCGGTGCCGCAGATGCTGAAGCTGACCAAGCAGGCGCATGAGACGTCGGCGGTCCAGTCGGTGCGTACGATTGGGCAGGCGCAGCTGCAGTACAGCTCAGCTTATCCGCAAAACGGGTTTGCGTGTTCGCTGGCGGTGCTGGGGGGCGATCCGAAGTCGGGGGCTCCGTCGGCGGAGTCTTCGCAGTTGCTTTCGCCGGATCTGGCGAGTGGGCAGAAGGCGGGTTACACGTTTGCGATTACCAATTGCACCAAGGTGAATGTGAATAACCACGACATGATCACGGGGTATGAGATAACGGCGGTGCCGAACTCGATTGGGCGGACGGGCGATCGCGGGTTCTGCTCGGACGAGAACAATGCGGTTCGCTTCGATCCGGCCGGTGGGACTAACTGCACGCAGCCGATTCAGTAATGCGGGTTGCCAATTTGGTAAGGAACGCTCTGCTGGTGGGCTTGCTCAGCTTTCCTTTGCTGCTGGGGGCGCAGGAGAACTATGCCCTGGTCAGCAAGGTCGATGATCATTACAACCATCTGAATTCTTTGCGGGCGCACTATACGGAGCACTACTCCGGGATGGGGATGGATCGCACGGAAGAGGGCACGTTGCTGCTGAAGAAGCCGGGGCGAATGCGGTGGAGCTATGCGGCTCCGGTGGGCAAGGTGTTTGTGCTGGATGGAAAGTTTGCATGGTTTTATACGCCGGGCGATGCGCAGGCGACGCGGGTGCCGGCGAAGCAGTTGGATGATCTGCGGTCGCCGTTGCGGTTTCTGCTGGGGCATACGCAGCTGAGGAAAGAGCTGGAGAATCTGACGGTGGCGGCGGATGGTTCGGGGTATCGGATCTCAGGTGTGCCGAAGGGGATGGAGCAGCGGGTGAAACTGCTGTCGCTTTGGGTCACGACGGCGGGGGCGATCGAACGGATGCGGCTGGAAGAGGTGGATGGAGCGGTGACGGAGTTTGCCTTCTCTGACATGAAAGAGAATGTGCCGGTGAAGGATTCGGATTTTGCTTTTGTTCCGCCGGATGGGGTGACGGTGGTTCAGGGGTTGCCGCCGATTTAGTTTTGGCGATTGCTGGGGGGGTGAGAGTGATAAGCGATCAGGCCCGCTGCGTCAGCCACGGCAACAGCAGATTCCTTCCCTGCTCGACTACGCTCAGATGCGGAATGAGGAACAAAAGAACAGGCATCGACACGTAAGATTAATATTGCCGTGTTGAAATCGGGCAATAGTGGTAACAGGTCGATGTGTGAGAGTTAGCGCATTGAGAGTTGGCGCGCGGAAGGGTGTGTGGTTCGGTGAGTAAAGTTGTTGCAGTAAGCCGTTTGAGTACGTCGGAGTTTTATGAGGCGGTGCGTGCGTTGTCGCCCAGGGTGGCTGTTTTCGATTGCGACGGGACGCTGTGGTCGGGGGATGCGGGGTCCGGGTTCATGAACTGGACGATCGAGACGGGGCTGGTCTCGCGGGAGGCGACGGACTGGATCGATGGGCGGTACCGCGGGTATCTCAAGGGCGAGGTGTCGGAGGTGGCGATCTGCGGGGAGATGGTGCAGATGTACCAGCGGCTGCGCGAGGAGGAGATGCGGCGAGGGGCGAAGACTTTCTTTGAGAGGCAGATCGAACGGAATATCTTTCCTGAGATGCTGGCGCTGGTGGAGGAGCTTCGCGGTGAGGGGGTGGATATCTGGGCGGTGAGTTCGACCAACAACTGGGTGATTGAGGAGGGGGTGCGGCGGTTTGGCATTCCTGCCGACCGGGTGTTGGCGGCTCGCGTTGAGGTCAAGGACGGCGTGGTGACGGACGTGCTGCTTGATGTGCCGACTGACGAGGGTAAGGTGACGGCGCTGGCGCGGGCTGGGGTTATGGCGCCGGATGCGGTGTTTGGCAACTCGGTGCATGATGCGGCGATGCTGGCGATTGCGCGACGGGCGTTTCCGGTGAATCCGACGCCTGGGCTGGTGGAGCGGAGTGCCCGGGAGGGATGGCCGGTTTACTATCCGGGGTCGGTTGAGCCTAAGTAAAGCAAATTGAGGCTTTTGGCGTCGAGCATCGTCTAATCTACAGGCATGAGAGAGTCCCTTCGCAAGATCGAGGACGCCCCCGAGATAACGGAACCCAAGCCGCTGCGGCTGGTAGTGGCAGCGCTGATTTTGCGGGGGACGGTGGAGAATGGAGCGTCCGGGGTGGAAGTGTTGATCTGTCAACGGAAGGCGGATCAACCGATGAGTTTGAAGTGGGAGTTTCCTGGGGGAAAGATTGAGGCTGGGGAGAGTTCCGAGGACGCTTTGGCGCGCGAACTCGATGAAGAGCTGGGGATCAAGGCGGTGATTGGGCAGCGGGTGGCACAGGTCAGGCACAAGTACCGCAATGGCGGATCGATCGATCTTCAGTTTTTTGTGGTGAGGGAGTTCGATGGGGCGCTGGAGAACCGGATTTTTAACGATATGCGATGGGCTCCGCTGACGCGAGCTGCCGGGGTATGACTTTCTGGCGGCGGATCTGGGGCTGATTCGGGATTTGTCTGAGGGGAAGTTGTTGTAGGCAAGCCGACCGCGGATGTTCAGCAGATCAACACGGATAAAAGCAAATGGGTGATCTCTGCGCTCCACCCTTCGCAAGAGCGCGAAGGACAGGCACCCGAGCGAATCTGCAATCGCAACGTCTTATGCAATCCTCCGCGACATCGCGACGGATGCAGCCATCGGTCGAGTACGTGGTCTAGCCGTGGAGGGTGTTCCAGACGAGGACGAGGGAGAGGGCGGTGACGATGATCGCTGTGGCCCAGGCGATGACGTTGAACCAGCGGTTGTTGGTGTATTTGCCCATCAGGTCGTGCTTGTTGATGAGCTTCAGCATGAAGACCAGGACCAGGGGTAAGAGGATGCCGTTCAAGACCTGCGAGAGGATGCTGAACTTGACCAGCGGGAAGTTTGGGATAAGGACGACGGCTGCGCCGGCGAAGAGGAGCAGGCTGTAGAACCAGTAGAAGAATTTTGCTTCGCGGAAGCCTTTGTCGAGACCGCTTTCAAAGCCGAGGCCTTCGCAGACGGTGTAGGCGGTGGAGAGCGGGAGGATGGATGCGGCGAAGAGCGAGGCGTTGAAGAGGCCGGCGGCGAAGAGGATGAAGGCGTAGTCGCCGGCGAGCGGCTTCATGGCCTGGGCGGCGTCGGAGGGGTCTTCGATGTTGCGCATGCCGTGAGTGTAGAGGGTGGCGGCGCAGGCGACGATGATGAACCAGGCGACGACGTCGGTGAAGATGGAGCCGACGATGACGTCGAGGCGTGAGGCCTTGTACTGCTTGACGTTGACGCCCTTGTCCACGATGGAGGACTGCAGGTAGAACTGCATCCAGGGGGCGATGGTGGTGCCGATGACGCCGACGGTCATGTAGATGTAGGCTTTGTCCGACCATACGCTGCGCGGGGGGAGCTTGACGGTTTCGACCATAGCGAGATGCCAGTCGGGGCGACTGAGCACGCCGGCGATGATGTAGGCGATGTAGAAGGCGCTGGCGATGAGGAAGATTTTTTCGACGCTTTTGTAGTCGCCCTTGACGATGAGCGCCCAGACGATGAGGGCGCAGACGGGGACGCTTACGTATTTTGTGACGTGGAAGAGCTGCATGCTGCCGGCGATGCCTGAGAACTCCGTCACGACGTTGGTGAAGTTGACGATGACGAGCAGGATCATGATGACGAAGGTGATGCGGAGGCCGAACTCTTCGCGGATGAGGTCGCTGAGGCCTTTGCCGGTGACGACGCCCATGCGGGCGCACATCTCCTGCACGACGATGAGGGCGAGGGTGATGGGGAGCATCGTCCAGAGGAGTGTGTAGCCATACTGCGCTCCGGCCTGGGAGTAGGTGAGGATGCCGCCGGCGTCGTTGTCGACGTTGGCCGTGATGAAGCCCGGGCCGAGGACGGCAAAGACGAGGATGAGCCGGGTTCTCCAAAGACGCCAGCGAGTCATTTCTTGATTCCTTTTTTCTGGTCGGGAGAACGCGTTGGCTCGCCTCTACTCAGGCTAACTCATCTTTTGATATGGCAATGGTCCTGGTGGTTAGATGGTCATCAGAAGCTGGTCGCGTTCTGATTGGATCAGATTGTAGAGTTGGCGGGCGGGGAGTTCGAGGGTGGTGTCTGCGGCGGTGCGGACGTTGGCCTGGATGTGCGTTGGTTTTTTGGAGGAGAAGAGGATGATGCTGTTCGGGTTCATGAGTAGGGAGGCTTTGAGCATGAGGAGAGCGAGGGCCTCGGGGTTGCTCAGGTCGGTGTTGGTCGATGCGGACCAGCGTTGACAGAGCGGTTGGTTGTTGATGAGGGCGGTGTGGAGGGCGCGGAAGTTGTCGGTGAGGAAGCGGTGGTGGATGCGGAAGGGTGCGGAGGGGCTGTCCGGTATTTGCGTGTCGAGAACGGACCACTCGTATTGCAGGGTGCGGCAGTAGGCGGGGTGTGAGGAGAGGAGGGCCGGGATTTTGTCGGCGCTGCTGCCGATGCCGAAGGCGCCGATGGTTCCCTTTTTTACTTCGGCTTCGAGAAGGGCCAGGAGGGTGTCGTCGTTCAGGTCGGCGGCGGTGGCCTCGTGGAGGAGCCAGAGGTCGATGTGGCGGGTGCGGAGGGCGACGAGGCTGCGGTCGAGGGAGGCTTTGGCTTCCGCGGCGGTGAAGGCGGGGCGCTCGGGATTGCGGGTGGCGGCGTTGGCGGCATGCGCGAGGCTTTGCTTGAGGCTGGGGAGTTGTTTGATGACTGGGCCGACTATGCTGCGGCCCAGTTTGATCAGCGGCGGATTTTTTTGGCGGGGCTATGCCGAATTTTGTGGTGACGGTGATCTGGCCGTGGTGGTGCTGGAGGAATTCGCCGAGGCAGCTTTCGGCTTCGCCGTAGCCGTACATAGGGGCTACGTCGAAGTGGCGGATGCCGGCTTCGTAGGCGGCTTCGAGGAGCTTGAGGGAGTCGCGGCGGTTGGTTGCGCCCATGAGGCTTCCGCAGCCGAAGCCGAGGCGGGTGGTTTGGCGGGTTGTGTTGGCTAAGGGGATGGTTTGCATGGTTGGGTTTGAGTTTACTTGTGGAGTGGATGAGCGACGCTTGCACAATGCGAACGCAGATCCTCCGCTTCGACTACGCAGGTGCGAATGACAACGCAAGAACAGCAATGGCAACGACAACGGCTTGGAGACTAGCTGAGGTGGTCGGAGAGGCGGATGGCCAGGGCGAGGAGCGGTGTGGGTGGGGTTGGAGAAGCCGGAGCAGGGGAAGACGGCGCTGGAGCAGATGTAGGTGTTGGTGAGGCCGTAGAGGCGGAGATTGGTGTCGACTACGCCGGTGGAGTCTGAGGTGGACATGCGCATGCCGCCCATGTGGTGGTTGCTGTCGTCGCAGCGGGTGAGGAAGTTTGGGCTGCCGGACATGAGGTCTTCGTCGGGGATGATGGTGGCGATGCCGGCGAGGGAGCGTTGGGCGATGAGGACGTACTGGCGGATGGTCTCCAGTTCCCTTTCGGAGATCTGCCAATCGAAGCGGACGCGGAGGAGGCCGAGGGGATCGCGCTGATCGGTGAGGGTGATGCTGCTGCGGGAGGTGGGCTCCTGTTCGCAGTGGATGCGGAGGAAGATGCGGACGTCGGGAGGAGCGTAGGCACGGCGTTCGACGTTGTAGCGCCACGACCTGGCGGAAGAGCATGGGAACGTGTTTTGCGGTGTGGGTGAGGTTGTCGCGGGTGACTTCGTTGAAGCGTCCGCGCATGAGGTTGCGGATGGTGTGCTTGGCCTGCATGCGGGCCTTGCCGGTGTCCTCGAAGCCCATGGTGGAACCGACGCTGAGGGTTCCGAGTTGCGGACTGGAGATGGGGCGGGAGGCGGAGCTTGGGAAGGTACTTGAAGCCGCGCGAGAAGATGGGATCGAAGGTGTCGTGGAAGCTGGCGAGGTTGTGGGGGATGACCTGCGCGGCGTTGCAGTCGATGTGGTCCTGAAAGTGTTGGCCGAGGAGGCCGGAGCGGTTCCAGGGCAGGCCGCCGGGGCGTGGCTGCAGGAAGAAGCGTGAGCTTTCGATGCCGCCGAGCGCAGAAGATGTAGTGGCGTGCGTGGAAGATGGTTTCGATGCCGGTGAGGGTTCGGCAGCGGAGGCCGGTGGCGGTGTCGCCTTCGGTGAGGAGTTCGACGGCGTTGGCGTGGAGCCAGAGGTGGATGTTGGGGTGGGTGGTGAGGGTTTTGTTGTGGAGGCGGGCGAAGTTCGGCTCGGGGCACCAGCGGGAGAGGTAGGCTTCGAGGTCGTCGAACTGGGTGAAGGGCAGGTTGAGATCGCGCCAGACGGCGTCGTCGCTTGCGCTCGACTTTGGCGAGGCCTTCGAGGTGTAGGGCTCGTTCGTAGAACGAGGTCAGTTCGGTCTTGGGGAAGGGCCAGCCGCTTTCGGGAACGCCGGGGCGTGGAGTGAAGTCGAGGGCGTCGAGTTCGAGGATCTGGCCTCCCCAGCGGACGGTGGTTCCGCCTTTGACGCGGATGCGGCCGGTGTGGATGCCGCGATGGGGGAGGCCGGCGATTTCGCTGTCGTAGAGGGCCTGCGAGGAGTCTTCGCGGACGGCTCCGCCGCCTTCGAGGAGGAGCACTTTTTTGCCCTTGCGGGCGAACTCGACGGCGAGGGTGATGCCGGCGGCTCCTGCGCCGACGATGCAGATGTCTGCGAGTGAGGTTTGCGGGCGGGATGTCGTGGAGGAGGTCGTGAATCACTTTGGGTTGGAAGAACCTTTGTCCTGCCGGACGGGCCGCCTGCGCGGCGCGCGGTCACTTCGTGACGTGTGTACCTTGTCTTGCGGCGATGATCGATTATGGTCCTCCTGTTGGTCGGAGGATGGAGCTTATTTTACTCACTTCCAGAAGATGGCTGGTTCCTGATGGACTGGATCCGCTCGATGATGAGGCCGACTTGTTTGTCGTTGTGGTAGCCGTCGCGGGCGGCGCGGAGGTTGCCAGCGGTGGCGATGCGCTGGCGGGCGGCTTCGTCGGGGAGGTAGCGACGAATTTTTTCGGCTAGTTCGTCGAACCCGGAGAAGAAGACGGCCTCTTCGTCTTCTTTGAAGCGTTGCGAGGTGGCCTGCGGAACGCTCGGCGAGGAGGAAGCCTCCGCAGCCGGCGATCTCGAAGCTCTTGTGGACGAACTCGTCCTGATTGGAGTGGGTGAGGAAGCTGAGGTTGATGCGCGAGCGCCAGATGGCGTTGCGATAGTCGTCGCGGTAGAGCTCGCCGTCGCGGAAGGTGGCTGTAAAGACGTCGGGCTGCATGGCGCGGCCCCAGAGCTTCGCAGCTGCCGGAGACGGCCACGGAGAAGCCGCATTCGCGCCAGAGGCGGCCGAGGGTCTGGGCGCGGTCGTCGTAGGGCGTGCCGACGAAGGAGACCTGGCGGTCGCGGTCGGCGTCGGACCAGCCGGCGGGTGGCGGGTAGTGCAGGGTCGGTTCGTAGGCGGTCTGGATCTTGATGACGTCGCGTGCGCCTCGCGAGGTGTAGTCGAGGATGTTCTTGTCGCGCTGGACGACGTGGAGATCGTAGTGCGGGATGTTCTTCATGTAGAGACGCCAGCCGGGGTCGCGGCGGGGGCCGAAGGGGTTGTCGATCATGTAACTGACAGTGGCGATGCCCATGGCGCGCATGCGGTCGAGGGTTTTGGGGCGCATGGAAAGAAGTTTGTCGGACCAGAAGAGGTCGGGTTTTTCGGCTTCGGCGATGCGGAGCAGGTCGCGGTTGAGGCGGTTGACGGAGGGGCCGGCGGAGAGGCGATGGGCGACTTTGCGGACGAGGGGACTTCGCGGCAGATAGTCGAAGGTGTTGAAGGGGACGACGTGGTGGCCGAGGCGCTCAAGTGCCCAGAGGCGATAGAGGGAGGATTCCTTGGGGGAGAGGCCGGCGGCATACAGAATCTTCATCGAAGTACAGCGTTTCCTTTGTGTTCTGCGCTGATGATTTCGAGCCGTGGCACTTCCGCAAAATGCGGCAAGACTTCTGCGCCTCAGGACGAATGAAGCCCGTGCATTAGTGATTGGCCCGCAGAAGGGCGATGACCTGTTCGGCGTGAATGACTCCGACGAGCTTTTTGTCGTGATCGACGACGGGGAGGGAGCGGAGGTTGTATTTGTCGAAGAGCTCGGCTACTTTGCGGCCGTTGGCGTCGACGCTGCAGGTGACGAGGTGGCCTTGCGGCAGGCCGGACAGCGGCGTCATGGGCTTTTGCGAGCAGGATTCGGACGATGGGGATGAGAGCGGTGATTCGCTCCTCTTCGTCGAGGAGGTAGATATCGGTGATGGTTTCGATGTCGCCTTCGAAGTCGCGCAGTGCGTTGATGGCCTGATCGACGATGCCCGCGGCGGGCAGGGCGACGTATTCGGTGGTCATGCGGCCGGCGGCGGAGTTTCCGGAGAATTCGAGGAGATCTTCGACGTCCTGGCGCTCCTCGGGGTCCATCTCTTCGAGGATGGCCTCGGAGCGTTCGTCGGGCAGCTCGGAGAGGAGGTCGGCGGCGGCGCCCGGGTCCATCTCTTCGACGATGCCGGCGATCTGCTCGGAGTCGAGGGATTCGATGAGGGACTGCTGCATCTTGGGCTTGACCTCTTCGAGGGCCTCGGCGGCGACCTCCTCGTCGAGCGAGATGAAGAGGGCCTGGCGTTCGGCGGGGGCGAGTTCCTCGAGGATGTCGGCGATGTCGGAGGGGTGCATCTTCGAGAGGCGATCCTGCTCGACTCTTGAGGCGGACGCGGCGGGCGGGGTCGCGGTCGATGAGGTCGACGAAGTCCCACGGGATGCAGCTGGCGCTGAAGCGGGCGGAGATCCGGTCGACGGGTTCCTTAGGCAGGCCTTTGAGGAGGCGGCGGACTGCGCCTCGCATGCCGACCTCGACCTCGGCGATGCGGAGGGAGAGGGATCGCCGTTTTGACGGCGTCTTGCGTCGCAGTGCTCCCAGACCAGGTCTACGTCGTTGACGCGGACGACCTTGTGGCCATGGACGTCGATGATCTGCTGGTCGAGCAGGTCGCGCTCGAGCAGCAGATAGCTATCATCCGTCTGGCAGGGGCGCGGGATGGGCGGTATCGCGAAGCTGCAGGCGCCGCCGGGGGTGAGCTGGAAGTCGGCGATCGGGACCAGCGAGGGCGGTCGCTGCGTTTGGACGAGGCGAGCTTGAGAACGAGGCCGTGGATGTGAGCGGCATCGACCGAGCGGCGCGACGGCAAACTCGCGAACGTGACCGAAGGTGGCTCCCTTCGCGTCGACCACGGCTGGTCCCCATGAGGGCGGAGACGCTCGTCCTTTGATTGGCATTCTTTGTCATGGATCGGCTGCGCTGCTCTACCCACTTTACCTACTAACCCGGCATGTTAGCCCAACTTACTGCCGATCGGTGCAAGCAGGGCCGGTCTTGTCAGATACGTCACGACGCGACTAAGGCACGGCGAATTGGGAAAGATCGACGGGGCAACCTTGACATTCAAGAAATCCACAAGCACACTGCCATCAATACCGTTATTCGAAGTTGACAACGGGCATATAAGTACGCAAGGACATCTTTGGCCGACTCTAACTCAAGCCGTGTCAGCTTTACCCTTGACTCGTCTCTGGACAGCGTTAACAAGATTGAACTGACTGCCGAGCAAGTCGCGCAGCGGGCCGGGTTCGACGAAGATACGATTCCGCATATCGCCATGGCTGTGCGCGAGGCAGCCGTGAACGCTGTGCTGCACGGCAATTCGTACGATACGAACAAGCATATTGTTGCCTCGTTTGAGACGACGTCCGACTCATTGATTATCCGCATTGCCGACCAGGGTCCGGGGCTCGATCCGGATAAGGTTCCCGATCCTCTGGCACCGGAAAATATCCTTCGCGGGTCGGGCCGGGGCATCTTTCTGATCAAGGCCTTCATGGATGAGGTAAACTTTCGGCAGTTACATCCGGGCACGGAACTGACACTGATCAAACATAGAACACCGGCGCAGCCTGGAACCTAAGGGACTGGGATCAAAAGCACCGGGGACCTTAAGGAGAAGACAACACATGAGCATGAAAGTACAAACTCGCCAGGTCGACGGCGTCACCATTCTGGATCTCAGCGGTCGCATCACTCTCGGCGAAGGCAGCGTAACGATTCGCGATGCCGTTCGTGATGTGCTGGCGAAGGGTTCGAACAAGATTCTGCTGAACCTTGGCGACATCAGCTACATCGACAGCTCGGGGATCGGCGAGCTGGTCAGCGCCTTCACGACGGTCAAGAACAGCGGCGGCGAGCTGAAGCTGCTGAACCTGACCAAGAAGGTCCATGACCTGCTGCAGATCACGAAACTCTACACGGTCTTCGACGTCAAGGATGACGAGGCAACCGCAATCTCTTCGTTCACCAAGTAAACGTTTCGGGCAGGGCTTGACCGATAAGCTTTAGCCCAATAAAAAGCCGCCGCAGATGCGACGGCTTTTTATTGGGCCAAAGTTCAGTTCGCTTCACTACTTCGAGAAGTCGACCTTCGGCGCCACTTTCGATCCGGGATCTGCCGTGTAGTACTCGTTCTTCGGATGGAACCCGGCAAAGTTTGCCCAGATGCTGTTCGGGAACTGCTGAATGAAAGTATTGTATTCCCGAATCGACTCATTGTACCTCCGGCGAGCCACAGCTATCCGATTTTCGGTGCCGGCCAGCTCGTCCTGCAGGCGCATGAACTGGTCGTTGCTCTTGAGCTGAGGGTAGTTCTCCTGCAGCCGCATCAAGGGCAAGAGAGCGACGTTCAAGCCGGTCGTTTGCGGCCAGCTTCTCATCGGGCGTTCTGGCTTGCAACAGGCCGGACCGCGCCTGGGCGATGTTGTTCAGGACGGTCTCTTCGACGTTGGCGTAGCCCTTGACGGTCGCGACCAGATTCGGGATCAGGTCGGCGCGGCGCTGGAGGTTCACGTCAATCTCGGAGAAGGCTGCCTGCACGTTCTGATCTTTGGCGACCATCTGGTTCTTGGAGCTGACGTAGCTGCCGCCGACAAAAAGAAGAACGACGATGAGAAGTGCCACGACACCAAGCACAATCCATGAAGGTTTCATGTTTCCTCGATTTCCTCTCGTTTAGGGTTCGATGTTGTCTCTGGCTGGTCTGTTCGGCTGTACTTTATCATCTGAAGCCGAATCTCGCGCGCCCTTCTTTGCAGCAACTCTCTGTCACATTCGCTCTCCTCAGTAGTCTCCGCTGGCACCGCCGCCACCGGAGCTGCCTCCGCCGAAGCCTCCAAAACCGCCGCCATCACCGTCACGACCGCCTCCTCCACCACGTCCACCGCGATAGCCTCCTCCGCCTCCCATCAGATTTCCCAGGAGGAAGAAGATGAGGCCCATGTTGCCGGTCTTGATGAGGAAGAAGAGGATCAGCAGGATGACGCCGCCGCCGAGGAGGATCTCCATGAAATTGAGCTGCGCCGGAGCCTGCTGGCGATGGTACTGGTGGACGGGCTGGCCGAGGTTCAGAGTGACGCCGGCGTCGGCGGCGATGACGCGGGCGATCTGTTGCACGCCAAGCGTGATTCCGGTGTTGTAGTCGCCCTGGCTGAGCGACGGAACCATCGCACGGCCGATATCACCGACCTTGGCGTCGTTGAGGATGCCCTCGAGCCCGTAGCCGACTTCGATTCGATATTTCCGCGGGTTCATCACGACGACCATCAGGACGCCGCGATCAGTTCCCTTCTTGCCAACTTTCCACTTCTCTTCGAGCGCGGTGGCAAACTCATCGATCGGCTGATCGTTGTCCAGGGTTTTTATGGTGAC
The DNA here is from genome assembly GCA_963838555.1 of uncultured Acidobacteriaceae bacterium. Lineage (GTDB taxonomy): Bacteria > Acidobacteriota > Terriglobia > Terriglobales > Acidobacteriaceae > Edaphobacter. The sequence continues at coordinate 182,812 of CAWIRK010000007.1, forward strand.
GACGGCAATCTGCGCGTGGGCCTGGCGATCAACCTGGGAAGCAGAGATCTTCAAGGTTGGCTTTGGTCGACTGGGACAGGACGCCAGCGAAGTCGTTAACGTAGCCGGTGGGAGCCGGAAGGCTGCTCACCGATTCGGCCGTCAGGACGACCGACGGTGCGAAGATCAGGAGAACCACTGCCAGCCAGCGCGAAAGGTAGGTCATCGATGGTCATTCTACGCTTGGCTGGTTAACAAAGTTCCACCAGGCCTGCGGTAGAACGTCACGACGATTGCAGGCCTTCGCCGCTAAAGCAGAGAGGATGCCGGTGCACCCTGTTGTGCGCTGCGGCGGTAGAGAGGATGCTACAACGTGGGAGCGGGATTTGGCTTATGCTCGCCGTGAGCTGGTACGGGAATGCCTCTTGGCGCGGGCCAGCTTATCGACCATCACGGTGTGGTCGTGAATGATGCTCTGCGCTTTGACCACCTCATTATGCAGCGTTGCGTCGGTGGGAGCTGGCGGCTTCGATGCGGAACTCATGAAGATCCTGGTGGTGGTCCTTCACCATGAAGGTGAGGTACTCGATGTCGAAGTCGTTGCCGGATAGTGCGTTGAGTTTGTCGTACTCGGCCTGGTCTTCCTTGTTCATCGACTTCGGCAACATGACTCCCATGGAATCGGCGACCTGGGCGATCTCGAGGTTCAACTTCGTGTGGTCGTCTACCATCTTCTGACCGAAGGCTTTTACGTCTTCGCTGCTTGCCTTCTGGGCGGCCAGTTGACCCAGTTTCACTTCGGCGATGCCTCCTTCTGCGGCTTTGCGAAGGAACATCTTGTCCTGCATGACCTGGCCGACATCTCCGGCGTTGGGACCTGAGTCCTGCTGTGCGGGGACAGTCTGTTGTGGAGGCCGGCCGGGCTGAGTCTGGGATGCGGGAGGACGAAGTGGGGTCGAGTCTGGGCGAAGAGCAGACCAGGCGACAGGATCGCTGTGCCAAGAAGAATCGAAGGTACATGATGGAACTTCATGAGGTCGCCTCTGTAGCGGGCAAGTATACAACTCACGCTTGCCTTTGGTCATACACCAGTTTGGTGTGCAGGGATACTGTCTGGTTGCCTCTCGACTATAGTCTGACACTGTATTCTGTCAGTTGGAGCTCTCGATTCATGACGCAAAGTACCATCAGCCCTCCCCATGCGCGCCAGGAACCAACACCAACCACATTGCACGGACAGACGCTCGAGGATGCCTATCGCTGGATGAGGGATAAGTCGTCGCCGGAGCTGATCGCGTATCTTGAGGCGGAGAACGCCTATACGCAGTCCGTGATGGCTCCGACGGAGGAGCTGCAGGCGAAGCTGTATGCGGAGATGCTGTCGCACATCAAGGAGACTGATGTGTCGGTTCCCTACCGCGAATCGGGGATGGTTTTATTATGTGCGGACGGTGGAGGGACGGCAGTATCCGATTCATTGCCGCAGATTGGCTACGGGCGCGACAGTTTGACGAGTCGCAGCCGGAAGAGATTGTGCTGGATGTGAATCAGCTGGCGGAGGGGCAGCCGTTTATGGCGGTGGGTGGGATGACGGTGAGCCCGGATGGATCCAAGCTGGCTTACTCGACCGACAACACCGGCTTTCGGCAGTACACGCTGCATGTTCGCGATTTGAGGACGGGAAAGGATCTGACCGATACGGCGGAGAGGGTCGGGATCGATTGCGTGGGCAGCCGATTCGACGACGCTGTTCTATACCACCGAGGATGAGGTGACGAAGCGGCACGATCATGTGTTCCGGCATCGTCTGGGCGATAGCGCGGCGCAGGATGTGATCGTGTACGAGGAGAAGGATGAACGCTTCAACGTTGGCGTGGACAAGACGAAGGACTGCAAGTATCTGCTGATAGTGTCCGGTAGCCACACGACGAGTGAATGGCAGTTTCTGTCGGCTTACACTCCTGAAGGAGAGTTTCGCGTGATTGCGCCGCGGATCGAAGAGCAGGAGTATGTCGTCGACCATCGTCACGGGTTGTTCTATATCCGGACGAACGATGTGGGGAAGAACTTTCGAGTGGTGACGGCGCCGGTGGAGAGTCCGGGGCGGGAGTCGTGGAAGGAACTGATTGCGCTGGACCCCGAGGCGCCGCTTGAGGGCTTTGATCTGTTCGCGTCGTTTTCCGTCAGCTCGAGACGGAGGATGGGACTGCCGACGCTGACGTTGACGGAGTTTGCTGCGGGCGACATGCTCGGGCAGTCGAGGGAGATTCGATTTCCGGAGCCGGTTTATTCGGCTGGCACCCATATCAATCCGGAGTTCGAGACGAAGAGGTTTCGGTACAGCTACCAGTCGCTGGTGTCGCCGGCTTCGGTGTATGAGGTCGATGTGGGAACTGGCGATTCGACGCTTTTGAAACAGCAGGAGGTTCCGGGCGGGTTTGATCCGGCGCTGTATGGTTCGGAGCGTGTTTGGGCGAAGGCTGCGGATGGAGTGAAGATTCCGGTGTCTGTGGTTTATCGTCGCGATTCTTTCAAGCGCGACTCGAAGAATCCGCTCTATGTCTATGGATATGGGTCGTATGGATATCCTCTGCCGATCGGGTTTAGCGGGTCGCGATTGTCGCTGCTGGACCGGGGTGTGGTGATTGCGTATGCGCACATTCGTGGTGGTGGCGAGATGGGCGATTCGTGGCACGATGCTGGAAAGATGATGGTGAAGCAGAACACGTTTTCGGACTTCATCGCGGTGACGGAGCAGTTGGTCGCGCAGGGGTACGGCGCGAAGGATCGAGTGGCGATCGAAGGTGGAAGCGCGGGCGGATTGCTGATGGGGGCTGTCGTGAATCAGCGTCCGGAGTTGTTCCGCGTGGTGCTGTCGCATGTGCCGTTCGTGGATGTGATGAATACGATGCTGGACGCTTCCCTGCCGCTGACGGTGGCGGAGTATGAGGAGTGGGGGAATCCGAATGAGGCGGAGGCGTTTGCGTACATGCGGTCGTATTCGCCTTACGACAATTTGAAGGCCGGGGACTATCCGGCGATGCTGGTGAAGACGAGCCTGAATGATTCGCAGGTGATGTACTGGGAGCCGGCAAAGTATGTGGCGAAGCTGCGGACGCTGAAGAAGAATGACACGCCACTGCTGCTGCACATCAACATGGATGCGGGGCATGGCGGGGCTTCAGGGCGGTATGACTATTTGAAGGAGATTGCCTTTGATTATGCGTTTCTGCTGAGGGAGTTGGGCGTGGAAGGCTAGCCTTTGGTGGCGAGGTCTTCTTCGATCTTGTCGCCTTCGCCGGGGGCGAGGAAGAGGTTGGTTTCGAGGCCGTGCTGGCGGGTGTAGAGGTCGTAGTAGCGGCCGCCTAGCTGGTAGAGGGACTCGTGGGTGCCTCGTTCGACGATGTTGCCCTGCTCGACGACGAGGATCTGGTCGGCGCGGCGAATGGTGGATAGGCGGTGGGCGATGACGAAGGTCGTTCGGCCTTGCATGAGGTAGCTGAGGCCGTTCTGGATCATGGCCTCGGACTCGGAGTCGAGGGAGCTGGTGGCCTCGTCGAGGATGAGGATGCGAGGGTCGGCGAGGATGGCGCGGGCGATGGAGATGCGCTGACGCTGGCCGCCGGAGAGCTTGACGCCGCGTTCGCCGACGATGGTCTCGTACTGCTCCGGGAATCGCTCGGCGAATTCGTCTACTCGGGCGATGCGGCAGGCCTCCATCAACTGCTCCTCGGTGGCGTCGGGGCGGCTGAAGAGGATGTTCTCGCGAATGGTGCCGTCGAAGAGGAAGGTCTCCTGGAGGACGACGCCGAGTTGCTGACGGATAGCTGCTGAGGCGGATGGTGGCGAGATCGATGCCGTCGATCAGGACCTGGCCGCCGGTGGCGGTGTGGAAGCCGCAGATGAGCGAGATGATGGTGGACTTGCCGGAGCCGGAGGAGCCGACCAGCGCGGTGACGGTGCCGGGTTTGGACTCGAAGCTGATGCCGTGAAGAACGGGTTTCTCGGGCTCGTAGCTGAAGGTGACGTCTTGGAAGGCGACATCGCCGTGGATGGTCGGCAGGACGACGGTGCGGTTGGGCTCGCTGTCCTCTTCGTGCTCGCTCATGATCTCGGTGGTGCGATCGAGACCGGCGAGCGCCTCGGTGAGCTGGGTGCCGATGGAGACGAGTTGAACGATAGGCGCGATCATGAAGGCGAGAAGCATGGTGTATTCGACGTAGCCGCCGACGTCGAGGCGATGGGCGGCGACTTCCTTGGCGCCGAGGTACATGATGAGGGCGCCGACGACTCCGAGGACCATGGTGGAGGAGAGGGTCATCGAGCGACTGCGCGGTGATGGAGCTGATGACGTTGTCGAGCAGGCGCTTGACGCCGACGGCAAAGACGCGCGCCTCGCTGTCTTCGGCGTGGTAGCCCTTGACGACGCGGACGCCGCCGAGCGATTCGGTGAGTCGGCCGGTGACCTCGGCGTTGATTTTGGCGCGCTCGCGGAAGATGGGTCGGATGGTTTTGAAGGCCTTCTGCAGGATGAGGCCGAAGACGAGGAGGATGCAGAAGGTGAGCAGCGTCATGCGGCCGCTGATGCGGATGAGGATGCAGAAGGCGATGATGGCGGTGAGGATTCCGCCGACGAATTCGAGCAGGCCGGTGCCGACGAGGTTGCGGACGCCTTCGACGTCGGTCATGATGCGGGCGACGAGAGTGCCGGTGCGGTTTTCGTCGTAGAAGGCGACCGGGAGACGGCCGATGTGGCGCTGGACCTGGGTGCGGAGCTCTGAGATGAGGCGCTGGCCGGCGGTCGAGAGGAGTTGGGTGAGGGTGTAGGAGGTGAGCGCCTTGAAGAAAGGTAGCGGCGGCAACGGCGCCGATGATGTAGGGCAACAGGTTGAAATTGATGCCGGTTCATCACGTTGTTGATGAGGTAGCGGGAGGAGACAGGCAGGGCGAAGCTGCAGAGGCGATTAAGGATGATCAGCAGAAAACTGCCGAGGAGGAGCCAGCGGCGCGGCTTGACGAGCTTCCAGACCTCGGGCATGACCTTCTTCAGCTTTGGCTTGGGACGCTTCGCGGTGAGGTCGGCCGCTGTGGCTTTGCCGACGTTGCGCGAGGGGCGATCTGCAGCCTTCATACCGCCGCCGAATTTGGATGGGCCAAAGGAAGAAGACATGTTCTACATCAATTTTACGCTGAGGGGCGCGCTGTTCCCTATCTCGGATTGGAGCTCGTTTGGATGAGCCCCTCTTTCACCCGCGAAAATACAGCACCTTTGATGATGCTGCCGAGGGCTACGATGCAATATCGGGCTGTTTAGCGAGATCAATCAGAGCAAGATCGCGCGACGTTGGTTGACTCCATCAAGCACAGATCAGAGCGACGCGTGAACGCTAGCTCTTTCTGGGATGGAGCTTTCCCATCGCCCGGACGGTCCTGTTTCTGAAGGCGAAGGTCAACCATGGCTACACCTGCAGCGTTTCAGGAGTCGGCTTGATTCATTGGCCTTAGGATGGGCCTTCCTTGGTGCCAGCGCCGTTCCAATCGATGATGTTGACGAGTTTCCAGGGATTTTGGCGGAGCTCGAACTGAAGCTGGCCCTGTTTGTTGATGATCAGCTGGGCGGCGGGATAGAGGACTCCACTGCTCTTCTTCTTGTCGGAGTCGTTCAAGTCAAATTCGCCAGCGGTCAAATCGAAGGCCTGGCTTTGGGTGTTGGCATAGGCTTCACCGAATCTGATCAGGCGGTTGGTAGCGAACCGGATCTTGCGGCCGGTCGGCGAGGGAATCAGGGCGATGTAGCTGAGGTCATAGCCAAGTGTGCCGGTGATGGCAATGCGTCCAACTGGCTTCATATCCTGGAGCGCTTTGACCAAACCCTGGTGCTGGCCCTTCTTGAACGCGGCGACAAGGACCTGTCTGTCCTCTTGTGTAGAGAATTGGTTGATGGTCACCTTGACGCTTACAGTCTTACCCATCTGTGTGCTGGTACCCATCGCGGTGGCGTCAATCGTCTCTGTTTTCCTGTCATCCGCGGAGATAGCCGGTATGGCCGCTGCCAGCAGAAGAGCGAGCAGAAGACCGCTGTAGGCGAATTTCCGAGCGGCGAAGCGTGGGAGATTGCTATTGATCATCGTATTCATCCCTTTCGAAGAGAATGCTTGATTGAAGCCGAACCTATTGAATTCATGAGAATCATTGCGGGAACCTGGCGATCCGTGATCGTGATCCGACCACTGGTCGGACGTGAGAGCTGCAGATTACCCAAATCGCCCAAGCATATCCTCAGTCGGAAAAACTTGGGAATGAGGCAACGCTATAGAAACAGCCATGCCGTGGGCAACTAGCAAAACTACCAAACAAACCGTGACAGAAAATCTGGTGGGGCGGATAAGATGCACATTGCACAGCGATCTTGCCAGCGTATGACCTGTGCCATCTCGATTAAGCAAAACTTTGCACTACAAGTGGTAGTTATCTACCGTTTTTATGGTGTGGAAAGTCTTTGTATTGTGGAAGAAAGGGGCTTAATTTATTTTTGTTCTATTGGCCAACGGTTCGAGCTTAAGGGCGCATCATCATAGATGTCAGTGCGAGGAATCTTCCTCGAACCTTCAACCTGTACACGGAGACAACCATGCTCAAACGCCTCGTCGTGTTGACTGCCTTAGCTGTTAGCAGTGCAGCTGTCGCTCACGCCGATTCCATTAGCGGTTTCTTTTCTGCTAACGGAACCGATTCCTTTACCAGCTCATCCATCACATTTGCACCCGGCACTTCTTCGGTAGCAGGAGCAATTGGAGGAACCTTCGCCACCTATTTGACGGACGGTAATCCAATCACTTTTCTTTCCGGAGCTCTTCCATATGCGCAGGGGGCAAATACTCCTCCTGGCATGATTCCCATTCAACTCTTCTCGACTACGGAGGCTGGCGAGACCTTCGCGTTCGACATTACCGGCTACAACGCAAACCTTGTGAATAATGGAACACAGGGCTGCACAAGCGGCGCTACTTGCTTGTTTGTGACAGGTACTGGCTTCTTTACTGGAACCGGAACGGTGAACTACACGGACAGCCCCGCCACGTTCGTGTTTACCAGCCAATATCCTCCGGGCCAAACCGTTGGCACTCTAACATCGTTTTCGGCGTCTGCCTCGGCTACCCCCGCTCCAGTTCCTGAGCCAGCTTCGCTAGCGCTCTTCGGAACTGGTCTGGTCGGAATTGTCGGGATCGCTCGTCGCAAATTCAGAGCTAATTAATTTTTCCTAACGTTCATAACGGGAGCCGCAATCGGCTCCCGTATGTTTTAATTCGTGAGCTACGGCTACCACTGAAGCAGGAGTAGTTCAGAGCAGAAGGCGGGCCCCATCGCACCCATCATGCTGTAACAACCCGGACTGCCTGGGCGGTTCAGCAGAAAGTCCTGCATCACTGTAAGGACGGAGGCGGAAGAGAGATTGCCTCGTTGGCGAAGGCTATTCCAGGAAGAAGCCAGAGCGTGGGGAGGAAGGCCTAAGGCGCTCTCCATGGCTTTGAGGACCTTGGGTCCTCCACTGTGGAAGATGTAGCTGCAAATGTGGCTCATGCTCAGATCGTTATCCGCAAGGAAATCCTCGACGGTGTTCCGGAGTTGTGAACTGACAAGCTCGGGAACGTCGGCGGAGAGGACGATGTTGAAGCCGCTGTGATTGATGTTCCATCCCATCAGATGTTCCGTGTCGGGATAGAACGTGGAGCGGGTGGCGACGACCCGGGGGCAGGGCTTTTCGACGCTCGTAGGCTCTTCGGCGAGTGGCGTCTCTTCTCCAGCGAGGACGACGGCGGCAGCACCATCTCCGAAGAGGCCGCAGGCAACGAGATTGGCCATGGAGTAGTCATTCTCCTGCCAGGTAAGCGAACAGAGTTCGACCGAGAGCAGAAGTGCGTACTGTTTAGGAAAGGCTCGAACATAGTCAGTAGCGCGGGCGATACCCGCTGCTCCGGCGACGCAACCGAGGCCAAAGATTGGCGTGCGCTTGATGTCTTTTGGGAAGCCCATAAGGTTGACGAGACGGGCGTCGATACTCGGGCAGGCAATACCGGTGACAGAGGTGAAGAAGATGGCTGAGATATCCGAAGGCTCGAGCCCGACTTGATCGAGAGCCCTCTGGATGGCCTGCTGGCCAAGTTCGAGAGCCCCTTTGATCCACAGATCATTCATTGGGCCGAAGCCGGAGATCGTTCCTAGCGTGTCCAGAGGAAACATGATGTGACGGAAATCCACGCCACAGTTGGAGTGGAGGCGGTTCATTACGCCAGGGATCTCCAATTTGTCCTGCATACGGTCTTTGAGTGCTTGGGTGATGACTGCCTGCGGATATCGATGCGCAGGAAATGCTGTACCTACAGATGCAATGCGCATAGCGGAGCAAACCTCGGGTGGAAAGGTAGTTACGTGCTGATGCCTAACCATCGAGCACTGCTATTCAGATTTGGCAGGAGGTCGTACAAAGCAGGCCTGGCTGGGGTTAGATTCCAGCACAGGAGGGAGGCCGCTTGGGCTTATGGAACCAAGTATAAATCAAATAAAGGTTGCCTGGTCCAAGGATATTTTTCCCTTGTGTGAAATGACATTAACCAGTTGCGTGTCGACGTCGCAATACCACTTTTGGGTGAGGGAGATGCGCTCATTCCAAAACTGATCCCGGGGAAGAAACGGTGAATCTGTTGAAGACGTCTACGGGGTCCTGGGTTGGGTGCGTCACGTATCATTGTGCGGCATGAGACGCCTCACTTCGACACGCCGAGAGTTCTTGCAGACTACTACCGTCGCCGGTTCCGGAGCCACATTCGATCGCATGATACCCAGCCTGCTTCGGGGCCAATCTTCCTCGCCTGCCGAATCGAAGTCAGTGCCCGCATGGGCGTCCAAGCCGATGCGCTGGATGCAACTCACCCTCGTGGAAGATGATCCTGCTCACTTCGATCTCGGCTTCTGGCTCGACTACTTCAAACGAACACGCTCTGATGGCGTATGCCTGAGTGGCGGAGGCTGCGTTGCGTACTACCCGACTGATGTTCCATTTCACCATCGCAGCGTCTGGCTTGGAGATCGTGACGTTCTTGGTGAACTTATCGATGGGTGTCGCAAGCTCAACATGTCCGTCCTTGTACGGACGGATCCTCATGCTACGTATGACGACGTGAAGATCGCACACCCTGACTGGATTGCGGTTGATGCTGACGGCAAGCCTCGACGTCACTGGTCTTCCCCGGAGATGTGGGTGACCTGTTGCTATGGTCCGTACAACTTCGAGTTCATGACGGCTGTGCACAGAGAGATCATGTCGCGTTATCGTGTCGATGGGCTTTTCATCAATCGCTGGGACGGTTCAGGCATGTGCTACTGCGAGCACTGCGTCACCAATTTCAAAGAGGCGACCGGTTCCGATCTGCCGCGACCGGGAGGTGAGCAAGCCCCTTCTCATGGCGCCTATCTCCGATGGCGGCAGGAGCGGCTGATCAGCCTGATCGATGTATGGAACGCGGAGATTCGCAAGATCAACCCCGAAGCGGCTGTGATCCCCAACAATGGCAGCGGCGCGCTGACTTCGCTTAATGCGCTGGAGACTAGCCGCCGCGCGCCTATGCTTGCCGCAGATCGGCAGGCGCGCCATGGTCTTGCCGCCCCCTGGCTGATGGGCAAGACGGCAAAAGAGTATCGCGCCACGATGGGCGACAAGCCTGTTATTGGTCTTTTCGGCGTCGGCCTCGAGGAACCCTACCGATGGAAGGACAGCGTCACGAGCGACGCGGAGATCCGCATCTGGGTTCTGGAGGCGATTGCCAATGGTATGCGTCCCTGGTGCAGCAAGTTCTCCGGAACTCTTCATGACGAGCGCTGGCTCAAGGGTGTTGAGGAGGTCTATCTCTGGACAGAGAAGAACCAGTCATACCTTACGCACCGGCAATCACTGGCGCGAGTCGGATTGGTGTACTCGCAGCAGACAGCGTGGTACTACGGGGATGGGCGAGCCGATGCGAAGGTGGAGAACTACGCACTCGGCTGGTACCAGGCGCTTGTCGAATCGCGGATACCCTTCGAGATGGTGCATGACGGCCTGCTAGACACTGCGCACCTTGCTCAGTATGGGACGGTTATTTTGCCGAATCTGGCCGCACTCAGCGAGGCTCAGTGTGACCAACTCCGGGCTTTCGTCAAAAATGGGGGGAACCTCATCGCTACCTACGAGACTAGTCTCTACGACGAGTGGGGTGTCCGCCGGGGGAACTTCGGCCTCGCTGATCTTTTTGGAGTGGAGTGGACAGGCAAGGTCGAGGGGCCGATGCTGAACTCCTACATCCGCCTGGAGCATGATAAGCTGCCACATCATGTTGTCTTCACTGGTCTCGAAGACGCCCCGCGCGTCATTAATGGAGTCTCACGGATCGAGGTCACACCGCGGGCAACGTTCGCAGAAGTGCCTCTCACTCTCATTCCCAGCTATCCGGATCTGCCCATGGAGAAGGTGTATCCGCGAAGGGCGAAGACCGACGTCTCTTGCCTTTACCTCCGGCAAACCGGGGGTCGCGTGGCGTACTTTCCTTGCGACATTGATAGGACATTCTGGGAGGTGTTGTGCGCTGACCACCTCAAACTGCTTCGCAACGCAGTCCGGTGGGCGCATACAGAGCAACCGGTTGTCGAGGTCAATGGGCCTGGCTTTCTTGATGTGACCGTGTGGAAGAACGCAGGCTCCATCACGATTCATCTCGTCAATCTCACCAACCCCATGGCGATGAAGGGGCCATATCGCGACTTCTTCCCTGTTGGACCACAAACCGTCAAGCTTCAGCTGCCCAGCGGCGTTCGTGCCAATCATGCACGCCTCCTGGCTGCTGATAGAAGCGTCGCCTTTGAAGTTTCTGGCTCTGTGCTGACCGTCACGGTTCCGTCCGTTCTTGATCATGAGGTGATTGCGATAGACATCTAGCTCTGGAGGCCGTTCGAAGCCATCCGGTGCCTGAGCCTTTGCAATTGCGTGACGTGATTTGATCGTGAGGAAAAGGCCCTCTTGCAATCTGAGGCTGAGGCTCGTAACCTCCTCAATCGGAGGGATTCTGGTTTTCGAATCCAATCCAAAGACAATGAGTCTCGAGTTCTTTGTACGCGAGAATACGCCTTGACTCCCGGAGATGTGCGGGGATTTCACAGGTCTTATCACAGGAGCTTATAGGCATGCGACGACGCGATTTTGTCAAAGCGATGATGGCGGCATCGGCGACCGCTACGACAATGTTGGGACAACAATCAGCGACGCCGGTGGCGCCTTCTGTACCGCCTGCCGTGCCGCCCGCTTCGCCGACGGCGCCTGGACCTGTGCCATGGATGCGTGGGCTCATGGAGGTGAAACCGTTACCCATAGGGTCGACAGTTCCTGATGCGGTGGCACAAACCGATGCCTATTTCTTTAATGAACAGCAGTTCGCAACGTTGCGTCGATTGAGCGAGATTCTATTGCCGCCACTTCGAGGCTATCCGGGAGCGAAAGAGGCAGGCACCCCGGAGTTTATCGACTTTCTGATCGGAGTTTCGCCTGCAGACCGCCAGCAGATGTATCAATCTGGCCTGGACCGGCTCGATGCGGAGGCGAAGCAACATTTTGGTGTTGCGTTTTCAAGAGTGGACAAGACACAGGCGGATCAATTGATCCGTCCGTGGCTGAGGACCTGGATGACGGACCATCCTCCGACTGAATCGTATGCGCGCTTCATCAATCTTGCGCACAGCGATATCCGCACGGCAACGATCAACTCTGAGGCCTGGAGCAAAGCAAGGCAGCGAGCGCCGGACATGGAGTTGTATTGGTTTCCGGTCGATCCAGACATCCATCGGGAAGGTCCTGCTTCAGTCCGCCGGTCTACTCCGAAGAAGCGACAATCCCAGGGAGGCTAGGAAGGCCACCTCGGGATTCGTCCTTCGGGATTTGAATACTGAAACTTATTTTGTGCAAGAGAGAACAACTGAGGAGCTATGGCGGAAGAAAAGGTTGACGTTCTTATCATTGGATCCGGCCATTCTGGTGGGATGGCGGCAAAGGTTCTGACCGAAAAAGGCATTTCTTGCCTAATGCTGAATGCGGGGCCGGTAGCCGATGTGCACAAAGACACCGAACCAAAGCCGGCCTATGCTTTGCCTTTTCGTGGTTTCAGCCAACCGGGCCGTCTGCCCCACGTCTTCCAGTCGAACGAGTTCAATGCGAATACCTGGGTAGACGAACGAGAAGTTCCCTACACTTATGATCCGCAACATCCGTACAACTGGGTGAGGGTGCGGCTGTTTGGGGGACGGTCACTGTTTTGGTCGCGACAATCGTTTCGGCTTAGCGACTATGAGTTCAAGGGGAAGTCTCATGATGGCTATGGGGATGATTGGCCGATTAGCCTCGCGGACTTAGCTCCTTATTACTCGAGGGTCGAGGCGATATTTCGCGTGCAGGGGCGCGCTGACGGGCTACCGCAGTACCCGGACGGCAACTTTGTTCCGGACGAGTCGCCGTGGACCGGATGCATGCAGCGTTTTATTGCAGCGGGAAAACAGATGGGAGTTCCGGTTTGCAAACCGCGCAGTTCTCTTGGTGTAGACGGCTTGGCGAGTTCGGTCAATCTTCTTTTGCCGGATGCTTTTGCTACGGGCAAGCTGAAGGCGATTCCGAATGTGGTGGTTCGCGAACTCAGCGTGGATAAAAATACAGGCCTGGTAAATGAAGCTCATTTCGTTGATCGTCTTTCGCGGCGGGAGATGTCAGTGAAGGCGCGAGTGGTCGTTTTGGCGGCTGGCACTCTGGAGAGTACGCGGCTGTTGCTCAACTCCAAACTGGCGAACTCCAGCGGAGTGATGGGCCACTACTTAGTCGATCAGGTTTATGGACCCGGGGATTGTCTGTTCAGTACCCGAGGCGCGCAATGGCCGGGCCACGCCGGAACTGATCGGCGGCGGCGCGTTGGTTCCGCGCTTCCGCAACATCGATAGCAAGGCGAAGAATTTTATCCGCGGCTATGCCCTCAATGTGCATAGCAGTACGCGCCCAATGGATCCGCGCAACTTCGCGGCTTATGGGGAGGAGTTGCAAGGCAAACTGGATAGTTATAACGGCAGTGGCTTTTCGACCAGCATTATGGCCGAGGTGCTGGCGCGTTATGAGAACCATGTAAGCATCGACCCGAACGTGGTCGATGCCTGGGATATTCCGGCGCTGCGTATCGAGACCAAATACACCGACAATGAATTCAACATGTCCCGTGATGCCGTAGATACGAGCATTGCGCTGGCAGAGGCGGCAGGCTTTGAAGTTCTTTCAAAGAACTACGATCCAAATCCGCCCGGCTACAGCATCCATGAGCTGGGGACTTGCAGGATGGGTAATGATTCAAAGACGAGCGTGCTCAATAAATGGAGCCAGAGCCACGACATCAAGAATTTGTTCGTTGTCGATGGCGCCAGCTTCGTAAGTGCAGGATGGCAAAACCCAACCATGACGATTGTGGCGTTGGCGATGCGTGCTTCGGAATACCTGGCTGAACAGATGCGTCGAGGAAATGTCTGACGTGCTTTCCTAACCTAACCCGACAAATTTTGCGACCGAAGAAAGAGGTCTTGTTTTGAATTATTCGCGAAGAGATTTTGTGAAAGCTGGCTCTGCTTCCCTCGTCTGCGGTTCTTCGGCGCTACACGCGGGCAAACTAAGTGCGAAGACCCTAAATTTGCCGCTCGCGCTTCAGCTCTATTCCGTGCGGCAACTCCTGCCCACGGACTTTGACGGTACGCTCAAAGAGATCGGAGCATTGGGCTATAAGGAAGTGGAGTCGGCCGGTTACTTCAATCACACCGCGGCTGAGGTCAAGATGGCGATGAATAATGCCGGCTTGAAACTTGTTAGCGCGCATCATCCATCAGACGATCTCCATCGGAACCTGGATCAGATTCTCTCTTTTAGCCATGAGTTGGGCATAACTTACATTATCTGTTCCTCACCAGGCCATAAGAACCCGGCAGACAAAGGGGCCTTTACGCTTGATGATTGGCGATGGAATGCGGATCAGTTCAATATGTTTGGAGAAAAGGTAAATGCTGCCGGCATGAAGTTTGGCTATCACAACCACATTCTGGAATTTAAGGAGACGGATGGAGTGATACCGTATGTCGAGTTACTGCGCCTGACGGACCCTTCAAAAGTCACGATGGAGTTGGATTGCGGATGGGTCACTGTGGGGGGCGGAAATCCAATTGAATATCTGCACAACTATCCGGACCGCATTACGATGCTGCATGTGAAGGACTTCAAGCCGTCGGCGACTCCGCCATCGAACACAAATCGACCTGCCATTGCAGAACTGGGACAGGGCACGATCAATTACGCTCCCATCTTTGCGGAAGCGGCCAAGGCCGGAAAGATAAGGCATTGCTTTGCGGAACAAGAGGCCTTTAATGTGCCCTGGGAGCAGTCTTTGAAGATCGATGCCGACTACCTACGGAAACTAGGTATGAGTTAGTCGTTGGGGAGATCTATCCAACGCCGGTCACGATGGCTTGCAAGTTCGGCCTGCATGATTCTCATTTGCCGGAGACCGTCGGTCATTTGCGGATATTCTGCGGGAGAATCAGGTTCGGCGATGGAGGTATAGAACCGGCGAAAGATCTGCTTGAACGTGTCATCGTAGCCCTCGGAGTGACCACCGGGCAGATCGGCATATCCGGCCGCCGCCTTCTTCAACAGGGACGGATCTTTAACGATGGTTCGGTTCGGACTGTTGCGTTCCCCGATCCACAACTCATCAGGTCGTTCCTGGTCCCAGCGAACGGATGACTTTGTTCCATAGATTTCGACGCTGAGATGGTTCTTCCTGCCGGCGGAGACCTGACTCGCGGTCATCGCGCCTCGCGCATGCTCCCCCATTCGAAACAGGACTGCTCCGAAGTCTTCAGTTTGTACCGGTGTGTTCTCGACATCGGCGGCCGTGAGTAATTTTCCACCGAACGTTTCGGTTCTTTGCCTTGGCCGCTTGCGGATACGGTGGAATGTCTGCAGATCGGCGCATAGAGAGCTAATTCGCAACCCGGTAAGGTGTTCCGCCATGTCGAACCAATGCGAGCCGATGTCTCCCATCGCACGCAATGCTCCGCCTGCCTTCTCGTCGATGCGCCAGTTCCAGTCTGTGTCAAAAAGCAGCCAGTCTTGCGAGTATGTTCCTTGCACTACCAGTACGTCGCCGAGGTCGCCATCTTCACGCATCCTGCGGATCTGCTGAACCATGGGGTAGTAGCGGAGATTATGGCAGACGCAGTTGCGAAGCGAACGCTGCTGAGCCAGACTGACCAACTCCTGAGCTTGTTCCACTGAAACGGAGAGGGGTTTCTCACACAGTACATGTTTGCCTGCGAGCAGCGCCTCCTTTGCCATTTGATAATGCGTGGCGTTCGGGGTACAGATGTGGATTGCGTCGATCGTCGCATCTTCGATCAGCTTGCGATAATCGTCGACCTTGGTTCCTACGCCGAACCCTGCTCCGAGTCGTTGTGCCGGTGCAAGTTCGCGGCCAGCGATCGCGACCACATCGACGAACTCCACACGCCGGAGAGCCTCCAGATGCACTCGGCCCATAAATCCGGTTCCGATGATTGCCGTTCTAATTCGTCTCACTTTCACCCCTGTCCACCGAAACGTGGTCTCTTATACCCACCATGCTGCTACGGGCTGCTCTCTGATGACGATTTCGTTCAACAACTGCGCTGCTTTTCTGAGTCCCTCCTCGGGAGAGAGCAGGCTGTCCTCATGCTCGATGGACAGCACGTTATCGTAGCCGAACATTCTGAGGGTGGAGGCAAACTCCTTCCACCACTCCGCGCCATGGCCGTAGCCGCAGGTGCGGAAGATCCATCCGCGGTTCCGCTCGTCGGTGTAGGGTTTCGTGTCGAGCACACCGGTCAGCGGCAGATTTGCGGGGTAGAGTTGTGTGTCTTTGGCATGAACGTGGAAGATCGACTCGCCAAGAATCCGGATGGCTGCAATTGGATCAATTCCCTGCCAGAACATGTGGCTTGGGTCGTAGTTACAGCCGACCGCTGGTCCCGCCAGCGATCGCAGCTTCAGCATCGTCTCGGGGCTATACACGACAAATCCCGGATGCATTTCTACTGCAATCTTCACTCCGTGCTGGGAAGCGAACGCGGCGTGCTCTATCCAGTAAGGCGCGACGACTTCGTTCCATTGCCACTCCAGAACATCGCGATAGTCAGGAGGCCAGGGACAGGTGACCCAGTTCGGCGCAGTGGACTGAAGGGAATCTCCGGGACAACCGGAAAAATCCACTACGATGGGGACATTTAATTTCTCCGCGAGCAGAATTGTTTTGCGGCTAATTTCGCGAGCCTGCCGCGCCCGGTCTGCGTCAGGATGCAGCGCATTGCCGTGGCAACTGAGAGCGCTGATGTTCACACCGTGGTCAGCCAGCTTGGTCTTGAACTCTACAAGTGCTGCGCTGTTTTCGAGCATCGACAATTTGCAATGAGCGTCGCCCGGGTAGTTCCCTGTCCCGAGTTCTACGGTATCGATCTGAAACGATTTCAACTTCTTGAGCACTTCGTCGAGCGGCAACTGCGACAGTAGCGCGGTGAATACACCAACCTTCATGCTCTTAGCCTCCGCGGATCAGTATAGATAGTTTACCGAGTGCGGCGGTGGGGGGAGGGTTACAAGGGCATCCCGAGAGATTTGTATGCTTGATGTTGTAGACTCGCCCATTGGTATGGCGGAAGGCTATTTGCCTGTTCCAACCGCTACCACGATGCCAGATTCTGTTGCTTGAAACGAGGAGAAAGCGTATGAAGAGACTTGCGTTCACGATCCTTTGGAGCACCCTCTTTGTAGCCACTTCATCTGCGCAAACGGGTCCCATACGCGTGTTGCTCCTTGATGGGCAAAGCGCTGGGGCCTATCACAACTGGCGTTTGACAACGCCTGTATTGAAAAAGGAGTTGGAGGATTCCGGCCGGTTTCGGGTCACGGTAGCGACTTCTCCTCAGTTTGGCGGCGACTTTAGCGGCTTCACGCCCGAGTTCAGCAAATACCAAGTGATCGTCTTCAACTACGACGCACCGGATTGGCCAGCGGACCTCCGCTTGCAGTTCGAGCACTACATAGAAGACGGCGGCGGTCTTGTCATTGTTCATGCGGCTGACAATGCGTTTCCCAATTGGCCGGCCTTCAACCAGATGGCTGGAGTCGGCGGCTGGCGGAACCGGAACGAAAACGCAGGGCCTCTGTGGTACTTCAAAGACGGCAAGCTCGTCTCTGACACTTCTCCAGGGTCCGCTGGGTCGCATGGCAATCGGCTTCCCTTCCAGATTGAGACGCGCGTGCCGGAGCACCCGATTATGAAGGGGCTGCCGCACGTCTGGATGCATGCTGCGGATGAGCTCTATGCAACGCTCCGTGGTCCGGGAAAAGATATGACCGTGCTCGCCACCGCACATTCCGACACGAATAACAAGGGCACCGGCCGCGACGAGCCGATGCTGATGGTTCTCAACTACGGAAGGGGAAGGATCTTCCACACTACTTTAGGGCATGACGTCGCCGCGTTGAGCGACGTTGGATTCATCACGACCTTTCAACGAGGAACAGAGTGGGCGGCTACCGGAAAAGTGACTCAGAAGGTGCCAGCGGGATTCCCAACCGCAGATACTGTCAGTTTTCGCGTCGATATCGCAGAGATGGATCCGGCGTTCACCAAAGGCCCGGTCACGGCCTCTGGGGGATCCGGAAGTAAGGGCCCGCCCGCGGCTACGCAGGAATCTCTAGGCGTCTTCGAAGGTCAGTCCGACGTGGGCAGTGTTACCCCTCCAGGAAATCTCGTGTACGACCCAGTAACCGCCACCTACACCATCGCCGCGGCAGGCGCTAATCTCTGGTCTACGGTCGATGGCTTCCACTTTGTGTGGAAGAAGGTCTCCGGCGATGTATCGCTCGCTGCAGATATCGATTTTCCCATCAAAACAGGCAACCCCAATCCCCATCGCAAGGCGTTATTGATGTTTCGGCAGAGCCTCGACGCCGGTGGTGTCTATGTCGATGCGGCTCAGCACGGTTCGGGACTGACCGCGATGCAATATCGGCTGGCACAAGACGCAACAACTCAAGACATCGAATTGGAAATCTCTTCTCCAAAGAGGCTACGCCTAGAGAAACGTGGCGACATGGTCACTATGTTTCTGAGCATGGGCAGCGAGCCTCTTCATCAGGTTGGTTCGTCAATCAAGCTTCAGCTTCGCGAGCCGTTCTATGTTGGCCTTGGGGTGTGCTCCCACGATGTAAAGACTGTAGAAAAGGCTATCTTCTCGAATGTCGAGCTCAAGGCGCTGCCGCCGGCCACGCCTGGCAAGCTTGCGCTCTACAGCACTCTCCAGACGATCGGAACCGAAGACAACTCACGCCGGGCGATGATTTATTCGATGCGGGGCCGCTTTGAGGCGCCCAACTGGACCAAGGACGGGAGCACTCTGCTCTTCAACCAGGACGGCAAGATCATGAAGATTTCTGCTACAGGTGGAACGCCTGATGCCGTTGACATTGGCGCCGCAACTCGCTGCAACGGAAGTCACGGGCTCTCGCCAGACGGCAAGTGGCTGGCGATCAGCTGCGGTATGCCGGAAAAGCCCGAATCGCGCATCTACATCATCCCCTCTAAGGGAGGAACGCCGCGCCTGATAACGGAACACCCTAACTCCTACTGGCATAGCTGGTCGCCCGACGGTAAGACGCTCCTCTTTAGTCGCCCGGACCACGGTTCCCTGAATATTTACGCGATACCGGCTGAGGGCGGCGAAGAGAGGGCTTTGACCACGGGTACGGGAGTGAGCGACGATCCGGATTATTCTCCAGACGGAAGATACATCTACTTCAACTCGGACCGCGGAGGGACCATGCAGATCTGGCGCATGTATCCAGATGGCAGCAACCCGGAACAAGTTACCGCTGACGACATGGTGAATTGGACGCCCCATATCTCACCCGACGGCAAGTCGATGGTCTTCCTCAGTTACGAAACGGGTGTAACGGGACATCCTGCGAACAAGGATGTTGTGCTGCGTGTCATGTCCCTGAACGACAAAAAAGTGAAGGTGCTTGTGAACATCGTCGGTGGTTCGGGCACGATTAACGTTCCATCCTGGGCACCCGATAGCCACCACCTCGCTTTTGTCAGTTATCAGATGCTGCCGGCTGAGGAAGACTAAGCCTGTAGTGCGGACTCTCGTCAGCGCAAGACGGACCTATCTGCAAGGGCTCGATGAGAGTGGTTTAGGCGACGCAGGCAGCAACGTGAAAATTCGGATTATGGAGAGAGCTATTCTCTTCGTTTGCAGCCGCACGACTCGCGAATGATGAGCGACACTGGCAACACGGTTCTGACGCCAGATGGCGAGGAGTCGCCCTTGATCCTTTGCATGAGAAGACGAACCGACACTCGACCAAGTTCTGTCGCGGGCTGACGAACGGCTGTGACGGGAGGGGTAATGAGGGTGTAAAAGTCAACGTCATCGAAGCCTACGAGCAGCACGTCCTTTCCGATTTTGATATTCATTTCGCGGAGTGTTTCAATAACCCAAATCGTGGAGGCGTTATTAGCCGTAAACAAGCCGTCAGGCCGATTACGGGATGTGAACAACGCTGACAGACTTGTCTTTGCGTCGATCAAGCTCGCTAAACGCAATGGTTTCGCGCGGGGCAGCTTTGCATTCTTTAGAGATTCTTCGTAGCCTGCGATGCGCCCTCTGATCGTTCGTAAATGGGAGTTCGTCGCCACACAGACAATTTTCTTGCAGCCATGGCTGATAAGGTGTTCCACGGCCATCCGTGCTCCAGATCGATTTTCGGTCTCCACCGAGTCAGTTGAACCGACTTCGATGGGCCGATCGATGGTCACAACTGGAGTGTTTCCCGAAGCTAAGGCCTTCAGATAGGCATGGCGGCTGTCTACCGGGACCAGCAGAATTCCGTCCACGGGATGATGCGTCATCTGTTCTACCTGCGCGGCCTCTATCGAAGGGTCGTAATTGGAGGCGGCTAACCACACCAGATAGCCGCCCTCACGGGCCGTCTCCTGAGCTGCATGGCTGATCACCGAAAAGAAGGAGTCTGCCAAATCCGGGACGATCAATCCGATCGATCTCGACAGCTGACCTGTCAGCATACGGGCGGCATGGTTGGGCCGATAATTCAGTTGGCGAATCGCAGCACGCACTCGCTTTGCTGTCTCCTCTGCGACGTAGGGGTGGCCATTGATGGTGCGGGAGACCGTCATGGGCCCCACGCCAGCGGCCTTTGCCACATCCTTCGAGCGTCGCTCGTTGTGTGGGCGATGACTTCGGCACTTGCGTTTCTCCTCCTTTTTCTGGGAAGCCTATCACTAAGCCCACCTAGTCCCTTTGCCTCGAATTGTTCAACAATTTAGCCACTTTCCTTGTTGACAACGTTACCGCTGACTGTGTACACAGTTGATCGTTGTGGTAGCGCAATCATACACGCGACATCGGCCAGACATAACAGAATAGACGCGAGACGACGATGTCGGTTGCGAGCCTTTTACAGGCCCGGGTTTTTCACTCAAGAGGGAGGTCTTATGCGAAAAGCGATAGTAGTCTCTATCGTCGTTTCTAGGTGCCATGTTGTTGGCGTGCATGTTCCTTGCGATTCCTGCCTATGGGCAGTCAGACGTCGGTACGATTGTCGGATTCGTGCGCGACCAGTCTGGAGCTATCGTTCCAGGTGCGAGCGTAACGATCAGGAATGAGGGAACTGCAGCAGAGCAAACAGTTACCGCCGATGCGCAGGGCCGATACACGGTGCCCAAGCCTGCGGCCCGCCGATTACAGCATGACCGTCGAAGCCAAGGGCTTTAAGAAGTTCAGCAGCACCCACAATACGCTGGCGCCACAGCACGATCAATCTTGACGCTACTCTCGAAATAGGTCAGCTGACCCAGACCGTGGAGGTCACCGCTACTGCTTCGAAACTTGCAGACGGAGTCTGGAGCCCTTCAGGCCGAGGTCACGGGACAACAGGTAAGGGACCAGCAGCTAAATGGGCGGAACCCGCTTTATATGGGGCAAATGCTTCCCGGGGTTCGGAGCGGTTCGACACTTGGCGATTTCAATTTTGCCGTTGGCGGCGGAGTTCCCTTATCAGATCCATGGAGCGCGCACGCAGGATACGCTGGTCACCTTTGACGGCGCTCCTGCTGTCCGGACCCGTGGGAGCGGCGCAATCATCGGTGTCGCGAGCGTAGATGCGACCCAGGAGATGCAGGTCATGACGGCTGGCTACCAGGCGGAGTACGGCGGCGCAGCGGGCGGTCAGGTGCGCATCGTGACCAAGAGCGGAACCAGAGACTTCCATGGGTCGGCTTATGAGTACCTTAGAAATTCGGCTATGAACGCCAATACATGGTCGCGCAACCTCACCCCCTCAACCCGATTTGCCTCACCATTCCGGTACAACAACTTCGGGTTCACGTTCGGCGGGCCAATTTGGATACCAGGGGTTCATTGGATGGAACCGCTGAGGCAAAAACTGTTCTTCTTCTTGAATGAAGACTGGATCCGGTATCGCTTCACCGATACGCAGCAGCAAGCTGTACCCACGGTGCGAATGCGGCAGGGCGATTTCAGCGAGCTATTGGTCTCCTGGTAATCCCTGGTATTCCTCCGGCGCCAAAATCTATGATCCAACGACTTGCCCGACGTTAGGTGCGGCAAGCTGCGTGGCCTATCCCGGCAATATCATTCCGACTGGGGCGGCAGGACATCTCAGTCCAAACGGTCTGGCAATCATGAACGCATATCCCGCGCCTACTCCTGGATTTCTGTCGGGAACGCAAAACTGGATTGGACAAGCCGCACACCCGATCGATCAGCGGAAAGAGGTTATCAACGTAGATTTCCTGCTCAATGAGCATAACCACTTCGAGTTTCGTCGACAGGACGCGACTTACCTGGAATACCAACCCTTTGACCAGGGATCGGGGTTGACGGGTAAGTATTTCAATCGCCCAAACCAGACCAATGTGCTGGCCTGGACATGGACTATCTCTCCGAGTCTCATCAATGAGTTGCGTGGCACGGTGAGCATCGATCGGGTATATATACCCGTGAATACTGCGCTTGCGGGCTTCAACAGGCAGACTTTGGGAATCAATTTTCCCTACATCGTGCCCGGCGCTAAGGCTGCGCCGAACAAGATCCCGACCGTCACCGTTCCAAACTTTTACGGTCTGGCCGGTGGTCCCTACCCTTCTCACTCCCAGGGACCTATCTACACGGTCTCGGATAGTGTGACCAAAGTATGGGGAGCTCACACAATCAAAGCGGGGATCTACGTCAACTTCCAGGGTGAAAACGATAACGATCAGATCAACGTATCGACCGTACCGGGTGGCGCCAATAATCAGAACGGTTCGTTTGTCTTTACTGACACCCGAAACGGGCTGGGTGGCACCAGCGGTGTCGGCATGGCTAACCTCGCTTTAGGGCTCGCCGACAGTTACACCGAAATCGGACCGAAGTCCTACACCGCCTGGACCGGACAGATGTACGAGGAGTTTGCGCAGGACTCATGGTCGGTGAACTCCTAAATTGCATGTTGATTTCGGTTTCCGCGTGACCACAATAACTCCTTATAAGCCGAAATGGGCCAACAACGCCTTCTTTGATCCGGCCTCGTATAGTGCGACGCAGGCTCCACAGATCAATCCAACGACGGGCAACGTTCTCCTGGGAACAGGCAATCCCTATACGGGGGTCGTGATTCCCGGTTTCACCAGCTTCCCCAGCTCGGCTGTAGCTCATGGAGTGGTCGGGTCAGAGCCTAACTCAACCGCCTGTGATGGCGGGCCCTGCACCGGCTTGTTCGCCCCACATCTGGCCAACGGCTACGTCAACACTACCAACACATTTCAGCCACGTTTAGGGTTCGCGTATCAGATAGACCCCAAGACAGTATTTCGCGTGGGGGGCGGCGGATTTGCGACTCGCATGGGTCTGCTCGACAATATCTTTCCGGGCGGCAATCCTCCCTTCCAACCGTTCGTTACAGTGGCCGCCGCAGCAGGCAACTTCAACAGTATGGTAGATAATCCGGGGCTCGGCATTGAACTCGAGCGTCGCGCCGCCTTTGACGATCACTACGTTGAACCAGAAGCTAAAGGCGCCCGCAAGGTGGAACTGGAACTTCACTTTTCAACGGGAGCTTCCGCTGAATTCGACACTGTCGATTGCTTATGTCGGTGCCCGTGGTCTGTACAACTGGAGAGTATTCGACATCAATCAGCCTGTCGCCGGAGCGTTGCAGGCAAACCCCGGCAAGAATGTAAATTACCTCCGTCCTTATCGAGGCTTCGCAGCGATTCAGCAGGAGCAGAGCAACGGAAGTGCGAAATACGACTCACTTGAGGTCGCCTGGAACAGACGCTTCACAAATGGTTTTATGTTCGGTTTCGCTACACGTGGGCAAAGAGCATGGATAACGGATCGAACTACCGCGACATCGTGCCCGATACCTACAACACAACCAATCTTTGGGGACCGTCCGAATACGACGCTCGCAACTGCGGCCGTCGTCAACTATCTCTACGTTCTTCCGTTCATGCGGAACCAGACAACTCTCACAACCAAACTCCTTGGGAGGTTGGCGGCTAAGCGGCAGCGCTCAATTCCAGACCGGCCAACCGTGCGGAATTGGCACAAATAATGACGCTGCAGGTGTCGGCGAGGTTGGCAGTTTTGGCTGCGGCTCCCAGGGGCAATTCTGGGTGAAGAATGGACAACCACGGATACTGAAACAATTCGCGGGTTATCCGGGCCAGACCGGACAATATTTCTCCACAAAAAACTTTGATGGTTCGTCGATCTTCACAGCGCCGCCTACAGGTACCTTCAATCTTCAGAGGGGAGTGCGCAATTCGATCTACGGACCGGGCTTCCAGAATTGGAATCTCTCTGTACGAAAGAGCTTCCCAATCAATGAGCGGTCGCGGTTCGAGTTCAGCACGGATGCATACAACTTCGTCAATCACCCCAACTGGGCCCAGATTGGACAGACAGGCGGCCCTGACCTCAATCCGACGTCGGGTACGTTTGGAAGAGTCACGCAGAAGTCGACTACCAATCCGCGTCAACTGCAGGTCGCACTGCAGTTTATCTTCTAAAAAACGGCACTCTGGAAATCCCGCACGCCATCCGACGTGCGGGATTTTCTTTCACTCGCACGCAATTCTAGGCCCGGGTACTCCCGCGAATGGATGGTTTCCAGCTATGCAATTGACTCACTTCTACGGCTCTCTTCTTGATGAGATTAAGTCCTTTCGCAGGGGTCTCAGAGCGCGTCGGAATATTGTCTGCGGTCGCAGCTTCCTTGCTGCCCATTGCGGCCCATAGTCAGACGATGAAGTCTCCCGACATCGCTCAGGTGCCTACTCTTTACGTCGTGCCATATGCTCATCTCGACACTCAGTGGCGGTGGGAGATGCCACAGACCATTAGCGAATACCTGCTGAAGACGATGCGGGTGAACTTCGACTATATGGATAAGTACCCGCACTACGTCTTCAACTGGACCGGATCGAATCGCTATCGCCTCATGAAAGAGTATTTTCCCAGCGACTACGCTCGGGTGCAGAGGTACGCCGCCGAGGGCCGCTGGTTTCCTGCAGGTTCCTCGGTGGAAGAGGGCGATGTCAATCTACCCAGCGCCGAAGGGATTTTTCGTCAGGTTTTGTACGGAAACGAATACTTCCGCAAAGACTTCGGCAAGGCGAGCGCAGAGTATATGTTGCCTGACTGCTTTGGGTTTCCTGCGTCCTTGCCGAGCATACTGGCCCACGCAGGCGTGAAGGGGTTCTCGACCCAAAAACTGAATGCGCAATGGCAACCAGCTCCAAAGATAGGTGGTCCGGATTCACCGGAACGAACGCCTGAGGGCATTCCTTTCAACGTTGGAATTTGGGTTGGTCCGGATGGAAAAGGTGTGCTTGCTGCATTGAACCCGGGTGGATATGGAAGCAGCGTATACACCGATCTTAGCAGCGTGCCCGGACCACCACCGCCGCCGCCGCAATTGACCGCAGAGCAGAAGGCTCATGCCACACCGGAGCAGCTGCGCGTTTTGGAGCGGCCCAGGGAGAGGGAGCAAAACTGGGTCGAACGTATCGACCTGAATGGAAAGGTAACTGGCGTCTTCGCCGACTATCACTATGTGGGCACCGGCGACATCGGCGGAGCGGCACACGAATCGACAATCAAGCTTCTTGAAGCCATCGTCGACAAGAAAGAAACCGTACTTCCCTCCCCTCCCAGGCCCTTCTTTGGGCAGGGTACGGGTCCTACAACAGAAGCGACAGGCCCCGAGGTAAAAGTTGGCGAGGGGCCGGTGCATGTTGTCGTTGCCACCGCGGATCAGATGTTCAATGAGATCAAGCCTGGGATGCAGTCCCGCATGCCTTCCTATCAGGGCGACCTGGAGCTGATCAATCACTCCGCCGGTTCCCTGACCTCGCAGGCCTATCACAAGCGTTGGATCATCAAGAACGAACTGCTTGCCGATGCGGCCGAAAAGGCTTCGATAGCGGCCGAATGGATGGGGGGGCGAACCTATCCCCAGCAGCGGCTCAATGACGCGTGGACGCTCGAACTGGGTGGCCATTTTCATGATACCGGCGCAGGAACGGCCACGCCGCGGGCGTATGAGTTTGCATGGAATGACGACATCATTGTCGCGAACCAATTTGCGGGTGTTCTGACTAGCGCGACCGAGGCGATCGCTTCCGGCCTCAACACGCAAGCCAAGGGGATACCAGTCGTCATCTTCAACCCTCTGAACATTGCACGTGAAGATATTGTTGAAGCCGAAGTTGCTTTTCCTGGCGGCATTCCGAGGGCGGTCCGCGTCACTGATCCAGATGGGAAAGAAGTTCCATCACAACTCGAAGGCAGCAAGGTTCTCTTCGCAGCAAAGGCTCCTTCTGTCGGTTATGCCGTTTATGACGTACAACCGGCTGAGAGCACCAGCTCACGTTCAACCCTGACCGTGACTAAGTCGTCACTTGAAAATGATCGGTATCGGATACGCCTCGATCCAACCGGCGATGTCTCGAGTATTTTCGACAAGACCTTGAAGAAAGAGCTGCTTTCGAGCCCGATTCGCCTCGCCATCTCCACAGACACGCCGAAGATATATCCCGCGTGGAACATGGAATTTGAGCAGGAGCAGGCACCGCCCCGTTCGTACGTTGGCGGTCCTGCCCAGATTCGTATCAAGGAGAACGGACCTGTTCGTGTCTCTCTGGAGGTGACACGCGAGACCGAAGGCTCAAAGTTTGCTCAGACCGTCAGCCTCTCTGCGGGCGATGCCGGCAATCGTGTTGAGTTCGGCAATTCGATCGATTGGAGAACGTTGGACGCCAATCTGAAGGTGGTCTTTCCTCTTGCAGCATCAAATAAGGACGCTACTTATAATTGGGAGGTTGGCACGATTCAGAGGCCTAATGCTCAGGAGCGCCAGTTTGAGGTGGCCTCTCACCGGTGGATTGACCTAGCCGACAAAGGTGGAAACTTCGGCACGACCATTCTTACCGATTGCAAAAACGGCTCCGACAAGCCCAATGACAATACCCTTCGCTTGACTCTTATGCGATCCCCGGGCATGCAACCAGCGAGCAATGGCCGTCCGCAAGCGTATACCGATCAGGCTAATCAGGACTGGGGCCATCATGAATTCGTATTTGGTTTGACGGGACACGCGGGCGACTGGAGAAGAGCCCAAACGGACTGGCAGGCCTATCGTCTGAACGATCCTTTGATCGCTTTCACGACAACAATCCACCCCGGCTCCCTGGGCAAAAACTTTTCGCTGCTCCATTTGAACAACAGCCGCATTCGTGTGCTTGCTCTCAAAAAAGCAGAGACGACTGATGAGATCGTTGTCCGTCTGGTCGAACTGGATGGCAAACCTGCGGAAAACGTGAGCGTCTCTTTTGCCGCGGCGGTGGCGGCCGCTCGAGAAGTCAATGCCCAGGAACAGCCCCTAGGCTCAGCGAACATCCAAAATGGTGCACTGACCACATCGTTTACTGCGTACCAGCCTCGCACCTTTGCGCTGCGTCTAAGTCCGGCGAGCTCCAGACTTAGTCCCATTCATTCGCAGCCTGTGGCGTTGCAATATGACCTTGCGGTTGCAAGCAATGACGACACTAAGACAGAAGGTGGCGGATTCGATGGAAAGGGTAACGCGATGCCTGCCGAAATGTTACTCAAAACCATCAACTATAACGGCGTAGACTTTAATTTGGCATCCGCCAAAACAGGATCTCCAAACGCAATTGTCGCCAAAGGGCAGACGATTAATCTGCCCGCGGGCCAGCACAATCGCGTTTATATTCTTGCGGCATCGTCGGACGGAGATCGGCAAGCGGAGTTCAAGGTTGGCGGACAAGCTGCCAAGCTGAACATCCAGGATTGGAGTGGATTTATTGGCCAATGGGATACCCGCCTCTGGAAGACTTCGCCTCAACGCGACTGGGCAATATCTGCAAATCACGCCGTCTGGCCTCCGGCAGATGAACAAGAGCGAGAGCAGCGTCCAATCTCCCCTCGATACCCGGATGACTATGTCGGCCTTCAGGCCGGTTACGTCAAGCCCGCGAGCCTTGCCTGGTATGCTTCCCATCATCACACCGCCGAAGGGTTAAACGAGCCGTATCAATACTCCTATATTTTTGCTTACTCGATGGCGGTTTCAGGAAGCGAAAGAACGCTCACATTGCCCAACGACGACAAAATTCGCATTCTAGCTATCTCCGTTGCGGAGGAGAATCCGGCAGTGAATCCCGCCCAGCCGCTTTACGACATGCTGAGTAGTAGCGCGCCTCCACCTCCGCAAAAGTAGCCAAAGTGCAAAATTGTCGGCGACTTCGCATTTTTAGCAGGGTTACCTAGGGAGTTCCGCTTTACCAGTGATGGTGAACGTTCCGGTTTGAACCGATGCGGCGTCACTCGGCTGTGCACCGCCGAGCGAGACTGTGTAGTCGCCTGGCAGTATTATGTGGGTTCCATTCGTGTCGACCTGAGCAATCGAGCGTGGATCGATTTTGAATCCGACATGGGCAGACCGGCCTGGTTCAAGGTGAACACGCGTAAAGCCGACCAGCACGCGGATGGGAGTGTTGGAAGCTTTTGGTTGTGTGAGGTAGACCTCCGCGACCTCGTCGCCGGCGGCGGAGCCAGTATTTTTCACATCGCCCTCGATGGTGACTGGATCGCCTGCTTTGACGGTTGACGAGGAGACCTTGAAGCCGCTGTAGGCGAAGCTAGTGTAGCTGAGACCGAAGCCGAAGCTGTAGAGCGGTTTGTCGGAGAAGTACCGGTAGGTGCGGCTCTTCATGGAGTAGTCATTAAAGGACGGCAACTGACTGAGTGAAGAATAAAAGGTCAATGGAAGCCGTCCCGCGGGGTTGTTCTCGCCAGCCAGCGTTTCGGCGATAGCGGTTCCTCCCTCTTCACCCGGATACCAGGCTTCGAGAATGGCATTGGCGTGTTCCTGGGCCCAATTGATAGCGAGAGCACTGCCGTTCTGCAAGACGACCACCAGCGGCTTGCCGGTCGCGGCAACGGCCTTCAGAAGCTCCTCCTGCACCGCCGGCAGATCAATGGCCGTACGATCACCTCCGGTGAAGCCGGCGAGTTTGACGGGCATCTCCTCTCCTTCGAGTGAAGGGGATAGGCCAGCAAAGGCAATGATGAGGTCAGACTCCTTAGCCGCCTGGACAGCCTCGTCGCGCAAGATGGCGGCAGGCGCATCCCAGGTTAGGTCGATGCCGGCGCTGCCGTTACCGTGGAGGTATTCAAGGCGAATGGGGTGGGGCTTGGCGTCGGCGAAATGCACGGGGGCTTCGATCACGGCGCCACGCTCGCCGGTGCCTTTGGCGCCACTTTCGACCACGACTTTCTCGTCAAGGTAGAGACGGAAGCCCTCCGCGTTTTGGCAGGCGTAGCAGTAGTTTACTCGGACACCGAGTTTGTAGTCGCCGGGAGCGGGCGGTGTGAAGGTGCCAGTCCAACGGACAGAGTAGTTGTCGCGCTGCAAGCCGGCAACCGGAACGACTTTGTCCCAGTTGAAATTAATGTTGCGGTCGGTACGCTTGAGCACAGGCTGGCCGCTGAAATCCTTTGAGTTGAAATACTCACCGGTAAGGCCGTTGCCGGAACCGCTGACGGGGTGTAGGGCTGTGTGTTCGATCGGCATCGCGAAACCTTCGACGAGGCTGGAGCCCTGAGCATAGAAGATTTTGGACGAGGGGAAGCGTTTTTCAATCCCGTTGAGCGGATAAACCGGCGACGGTGGGGGGCCGTTGTAGTTGCCTTGCAGGGATTGGACGAGCTCTGCTGTGGGACCGATAACGGCGATGCGGCCTATACCGGATTTGAGGGGGAGAGTCTTGCCCTGGTTTTTGAGCAGGACCATCGACTCGCGCGCCGCCTGAAGAGAGAGTTGGCGATGTTGCTGTGAGTCGTTTTCGCTGACAGGAATGCGACCGTAGGCGTAGCTGGAGGGCGGATCGAACATGCCGAGACGGAAGCGTGCGGTGAAGAGACGGCGCAACGCAGTATCGATCTCTGCTTCCGTAATGAGGTTCTGATGCACGGCATCGACAAGAGCTGGATACGCTTGTCCTTTTCCGAAGCCGCACTCGAGGTCGGTACCGGCGTTCACTGCTGCAGCGGCGGCATGAGCCATATCGGAAGCGAAGTGATGACCTGTATTGACGTCGGCGACTGCTGCACAATCACTAACGACATAGCCGTCAAAGTGCCAGGCATCGCGCAAGTGATCGCGTAACAGCATGGTGTTCGCGCAGGCGGGCGCCCCGTCGATTGCGTTATAAGCACACATGACGGATTGAGCATGGGCCTCCGTAACCGCGGCGCGGAAGGCAGGTAGGTAAGTATCCTCGAGGTCGTGAGGCGACACGTCGACATTGTCCTGATGACGGGTCGGCTCCGGGCCGCTGTGGACGGCGTAGTGCTTTGGAGTTGAAACTAGTTTCAGGTATTTGGGATCGTCGCCCTGTATGCCGGTAACAAATGCCACGCCCATACGGCCTGTCAGAAATGGATCTTCACCGTAGGTCTCCTGGCCGCGGCCCCAGCGCGGGTCGCGAAAGATGTTGATGTTGGGAGCCCAGAAGGTTAGGCCGAAAAACATTTCGTGGTGATCTTCGCGCATAGCCTGGTTGTACTTAGCACGCGCTTCGGTTGATATAGTGTCGCCCATGCGGTGTACGAGGCTGGTGTCCCAGGTGGCCGCCATGCCGATGACCTGAGGAAAGTTAGTGGCGTAGCCGGCAAAGGCGACGCCGTGCAGACCTTCGTTCCACCAATCGTACTTGGGGACGCCAAGTCGCGGGATTGCAGGAGCGTGATCGCGCATTTGTGAAACTTTTTCCTCCAGAGTCATGCGGCCGATGAGGTCACCAACTCGCTGATCGATCGGGAGAGCACGATTCATGAATTGGAAAGACTGGGTGCCCGACTGCTGCTGTGCATGCCCATGCAGCGGCAACATGGCGAGCGCGAAGCAGAGGCTCGAGAGAGATTGGAGGCGGAGATAAGACTTTCGCATATCAGTCTCCTGGGTTCACAGGGCTAGTAAAAGAGGTCTTTGAACGGGCCAATTATATGCGGTCGGAGTGATGCTGAATATGGCAAATCTTCGCGAAAATGAGGGTAATTGCTGTTTGTGGTTACCTGGCTCTACGCAACTTTGAGGGCACTCAAATCTGCCTGAAGAAGTTGGAGGAAGTGTGTCGCTGTGACGGTAAACTGTATGGGGTGGCCTGGCTTGAGCAGTCCTTCCAATAGCACCGATGTTTAGCGGATAATCCACCTGACATGATTTTCTTACGCGAGATGTCCGTAGGCTGGCTGGGGAGCCGACCCGGTTTTCGGAGGTTACGGATGCACCGCGCTCGGAGTTGGGTGTCCATCTCAAACCCGTGGCCAATTCCCTTGATGTTGATTCTTGCGATCATGGCTTGGGCAGTCCTCCCTTTGCGAGCGCAGAATGATCTAGCTCTCCAAGCGTCAGAACTGATGCGAACAGGTAAGTTTCACGATGCTGAATTATTGTGGCGTCAACTGGAACAACAGCATCCGAAAGACCCTTTGATACATGGCAACCTGGGCGTCTCGCTCGCGCAACAGGGAAAGCTTGAGACTGCTGCGGCCGAATACCGCAGATCTCTGGCTCTACAACCAGACCAACCTGAGGTTGCCTTCAACCTGGGTATCGCTGAATTCAAGCAAGGACATTTTTCCGCTGCGATCCCGGCATTTGAGTTGGTGGCGAAGGAGAAGCCGGAAGACCATCGCAGTGCAGTACTTCTAGGGATGAGCTACTTTGGGCAGCGTCAATATGACAAGGCGAGCCAGTATTTACGGATAGCCCTACAGCATGATCCTTCCAATCTGGAGTTACACAATGTTCTGGCCCAGAGTTGTCTATGGAGCCACCAGTACGACTGTGCCTTGACGGAGTACAAGAGCATTCTTACGGTCAACCCGGATGCCGTTCAGGCACATATGCTTCTGGCTGAGGCGCTTGACGGCATGGGAAAGACGGAGGACGCAATCAAGGAGCTTGAGACGGCGGCGCACATCTCGCCAAATGAACCTGTCCTTCATTTCGAGCTAGGCTACCTTTACTACAAGCAGCGAGAATACGATAAGGCGTCGCCGGAACTGCAACTAGAGATCAAAAACAATCCTGGCTATGCTCAAGCATATTTATACCTGGGTGACATTGCGCTGCATACAAATGACAACAAGACGGCGGAACCGCTGTTGCAGAAGGCGCTTCAACTACAAAGTGAAAACCGGTTGGCCTACTTCGATCTCGGCTGCATCTATGCCGACCAAAACAAAAATCAGGAAGCTGTTGCAGCTCTTCTGCATGCCGTGCAGTTGGACCCTACGCAGCCGGACGCGCATTACCGTCTCGCGCGGCTGTATACGGTGCTTGGACAGAAAGAAAAGGCCGCGCAGGAGTTTGCAAAAACAAAGGAACTGCATAGCAAGACAGAAGACTCGCTGATTGAGAAGATATCTGGTGATAGCACTGTGCCGAAATAGCTAGCATTCTTTAGATCGGCAGTTATGATTAAAAGAAACATAAGCTATAACCGCGAATGAGCAAAGTGAAGACCCACATCTCGCGCCGGGATTTTCTGTGGATGACTGCCGCGTCGACAATGGGTTTGGCCCAGGGCGTGTCGACTCGAAATTTGAAACCTCTACCCAGGGGTAAGCCGTCAGGTATCCCGTTCCTTGCCCGACTTCACCGACGTCGCTGCCCAGGCCGGCCTGACCTTCCCAGTCGTCTACGGAGGGCTCAAGCATAAGAACTACATCATCGAGACAGTGGGTTGCGGTGTCGCCTTCCTGGACTTTGACAACGACGGATGGTTGGATATCTTCGTGTTGTGCGGCATGCGCATGGACGAACCAGTTGCTGATTCCAGTAATCGGCTTTACAAGAATAACCGGGACGGCACCTTCACCGATGTTACAGAGAAGGCCGGGCTAATACGTTCCGGGTGGGCCAGTGGAGTAACGGTCGGAGACTATAACAACGACGGCTTTGAGGATATATTCATCACTTATTACGGTCAGAATGTTCTTTATCGTAACAATGGCAATGGCACCTTTACTGATGTTACCCAGCAAGCTGGACTACTCTATGAGGGCAACACGCGCTGGGGATCTGGATGCACCTTTCTTGACTATGATCGCGACGGATATCTGGATCTCTACGTGGCCAACTATGTCGACCTGCATCTTGACCGACTGCCAAAACCCGGTGCAAACCCGTTCTGCAACTTCAAAGGTGTGGCAGTCAACTGTGGTCCTCGAGGGTTGCCGATGCCACGGAACTACCTCTATCGAAATCAAGGCGATGGGACGTTCCGTGATGTCTCTGAGGAGACTGGCATCGCAAAGGCCCCTCGCACCTATTCCATGACTACGGTGGCCGCCGACTTCAGCAACGACGGCTGGACGGATCTTTATGTAGCCTCAGACTCGACTCCAAGCCTTTTCTTGCGGAACCAACATAACTCTACTTTTGCGGAAGAAGGTGCCGAACGGGGTGTAGCCTTCAGCGCAGATGGCGCTGAGCAGGCTGGGATGGGAGTTGCAGTCGGCGACTACAATCTGGACGGCAATCTCGATATTTTTAAGACCCACTTTTCAGACGACACCAATGTGTTATATCGCAATGACGGAGCCGGTAACTTCACGGATGTAACGGTTCCTGCCGGCTTCGGGGTTGAAACCCGCTACATCTGCTGGGGGACCGGGTTCGCCGACTTCGACAACAATGGCTGGCCAGATCTGGCAGTCGTTACCGGATCCGTTTATCCGGAGGTGGAAGCGGAATTCCCAGAGTACCCGTTGAAGACTCCGCGATTCATATTCCGCAATCTGGGAAATGGCAAGTTCGAAGAACTGATTGAAGAGGCGGGCCCAGGAATTTCAGCAGCACATTGCAGTCGAGGCTGCGCCTTCGGTGATTTCGACAATGATGGCGACGTCGACATGGTCGTCATCAACTTGAACGAACCCCCTTCCCTGCTTCGAAACGATCTCAAGAGCGATTTGAACTGGCTTAAGGTGTTCCTCGTCGGGACGAAGTCGAACCGTAGCGCAATCGGGTCAAGGGTTGTAGCCAGGTATGGCGGCAAGGTGCAGGTCCAAGCAGTCATGGGCCAATCGAGCTTTTATTCCGTGAACGACCGCAGACTCCATTTCGGACTGGGACGGAGCACTCATGCCGATCTTGAGATTCATTGGACAAACGGTCTGGTCGAACGCTTTTCCGGTGTCGAACCCAATCAGTTGGTGACCATCAAGGAAGGCCAAGGTATTTCCAAGTCTTCGTTGCAAGGCATAAAAAATCCATCGAAGCAAAGGCCATCGAATATCCCAGAAATAAAACGGGCGCCAAGGCAGTGATGCCTCGACGCCCTTATGTATACACAGATTCGCGTCAGAACGAGAGCTTACCACCAAGCTGCAGCACGCGAGGATCGTAGGCGCCGGTCACCTGGCCGAAGTTCCCATCATTGAAGCCATTATCGATTGCGTTAAATTCCGTATGGTTGAAGGTGTTGAAGGTCTCGAGCCGAAATTGGAACTTGACCTTTTCTGTGAATGAGAAATTCTTAAAGAGTGACATGTTCCAGTTGAAGAGTCCCGGCAGGATGATTGCGTCCCTTGCAGCATTGCCCCAGCCGTTATTCGGGCCACCGATCCCAAGGGGCAACTGGGTGCTCGCAAAAGCAGCTTTATTAAACCATGCTGTTTGTGTCTTGGGATATGAAATCGGACCCACAATGTTCGGACGGTTGGAAGTGCCGCCGCCCAGACCGAGAGTGTCGGCACCATTGTAGTTAATCGATTGCGGGATCCCCGATTGCACAACCGTTATCCCGGAGAGCTCCCAGCCTCCCAGCACCACTCTCTCGAACGCGTTGCCGCTCTTAGCAAAGAATGGGAACTGGTAGATGTAATTGACGTTGAATATCTGACGCCGGTCGAACAATCCCGACGCACGGTCATATGCCAGATTGAATGGGTTTGAGACCCCATTGAGATCATTGGCCACCTGATCGATCTCATGGGAGTAGGTGTAGGCCACCTGGAAGGTCAGCCCATGCTTGTTCTCCATGCGTATACCAATCTGGAGAGCGTTATAGCTGAAATTGGTTTCGTTCTCCTCCTGCGTAATACCGCTAAAGCCAGGGAACTGTCGATACAGGTTCGCGTTGAACGCTGGCAGAGTCTTCTTCTTTAAGGGATCTGTTGGATCCAATAATTGTCCGGCAACACCCTGCCTGTCGAAATAGGGATTCTTGGTTGGATCGTTGGGATCGATATGAGTCAAGGGCAAGGTGTTGATTGCCCGGTCATTATTCTGGGTCCAGCCTAGAGAGCCAACGTACTGTATTACCCCAATGACGGAGGGGGCGAGCTGCCGTTGAAGGCCCAAGCTGAACTGCGCGGTCCCTGGTGGCCTGTAGTTGTATTGAATGTTAGTCAGTGTGGACGGAAAGGCCTGAGTCGTTGTAAGTCCGGTCAAGGCGCTGGTGTTGGGGTTAGAGAAATAAACGTTATTGGCGGAAGGCTGGAACGCAAAGGGCGGATTCAAGGCCGCGTTGTAAACGTCGTTGCCCTGGACACGTTCATAGAACATTCCAAAACCGGCCCTGAGTACGGTAGCTCCCTTTCCGGGGAGATTGTAGGCGAAGCCAACTCTTGGTTGCCAGGTGTAATAGTAGTTCTGGACCACTCCCCGGGGGAAGCCATTGACACCGGCCTCCTTGATGCCATTGAGATAGAACGGGCGTGCCATTGAACTGCGTGAGTGAAGCGGGGTTAAGAGTGCCGTCCGGATTGAGGGGATAAGCCAGCGATGTGTTGTAGCTTGACGGAACGAAGTTCGCAAACTGGTTGTATCGCTCAAAGGTGTGCGGCAACCCGTCGAAACGAAGACCGAGGTTGAGAGTCAATCGGGGAATGACGTGATAGTTGTCAAGGACGTAGAAGCCGTAGTTGTTCTGCACCCAATGTTTGCCATTGAGATACTGCAGTTGGGTAAAGGACGCGGCGTCGCCAAGTAGGAAGTTTATATATGAGTCCTTGGAAAACGTATTATTGTTGAAAATCGCGGTGCCCTGAGTGTTGGCCTGCAGCTGCTGGTTCTTGGGAGCGTGCAGCCAGCTAAAGCCGAATTTGAATTGGTGCACTCCCTTGTTCCATGACAGATCGTCTCGGGTTTCATAGCCTTCAAAGGAGTTCTTCCAGGGGAAGTAGCTTGAACTCCAGGTGGTACTGTAGGGAGCGCCCAGTTGGACCTCCGGCATGCGGCTTCCAAAGTTGTTGCCAGCCGGGAAGAAGGTCGTAGCGTTCCACCCGGACGGCTGCGCCGAAATACCTATGGGAGTCAAGTGGATCGTGTTGCCGCTGTAGAGGAAGGCGGTTTCGTTGAGCAAGCTTGGCGAAAGCGTCTGGGTGAGTTTGATCGTCGCCGACCATGACGGATTCTGCATGGCCGTGCCTACCGTAGGGTACGTACTGTTGCCCCACAACGGCGGGTAATACGACTGAGTGACCCCGTCATGGAGGTAGTGGCCCATCAACTGCAATTTGCTGTTGATGGCGTGGTCGATGCGCACGACGTCTTCATGAACATCGGTTGGCTGAGGGATGGACGAAATGTATTGGCTGGTGCCAAAGTTCGGATGAGGGAAGGTGCCCGCGTTCAACTCCAATACCGCATTCGGGTCCATGAGTTGCTTCGGAATAATGTTATTCGGAAATGGTTGTCCCGGTGTTAAGCCGCGTTGAGCATAGATCGCCAGTTTTGCCGGGTCAGTGGTGATTGGAACAATTGGAGCTACTCCGTTGGATGGAACGGCATATGCCAGATCTTGCCCAGCTACCGGAAAGTTATTGAGTGCGATGGTGTTCTTAATCGCAGGCGCACTTCCTTGAATCAGCTTCCGCCATTCTTCGTTCACAAAGAAGAACGTTCTAGTGCGCGAGTCGTTGTACACGTGAGGAATCCACAATGGGCCGCCAATGTTGCCGCCGAAGATGTTCAGGTTAAACTTCGAACGCGGCCGTCCCGCTAGGTTGTTGAAATAATTGTTGGCGTTGTAGGCTGCGTTCCTGTTGAACTCCCACAGTCCTCCATGAAAGTCGTGGGTCCCTGAATTGAGGACCATGAGGATAGTTCCGCCTGAGCCGATGCCGTAGTCAGGTCCGTAGTTGCTAGTGAGAGTCTGGAATTGTGCGAGCGCATCGACCGAGGGCAGTGAGCTAAAACAGCCGCCGCAGCCGCGATCATTCAGTTCGCCTCCATCCAACAGGTAAATGTTGTGGGTCACGCGGGTCCCGTTGAAGCTGATGCCGTTGGCGGAGGTAAGGGCATTGACGCCGCCGAAAGCCGGCAAGTTGTTGGACACGCCCATTCCCAAGGCCGCAAGCTGAGACCACGTTGCGACCGTTGGTCGCCAGTTGGGTCACCTGGGCACCGGTGATCAGGTTGCTTACCTCGTTGGTCTCCGACTGGAGCACGAGAGCATCTAGCCTCGACGGTGACCGTCTGTGCTTCGCTGCCGACCGTGAGGGAGATGTCCTCCTTCAGGGTCTGAGCGGTGTTTACCGTGATGTCCGTCTTGACGTATTTCTGAAATCCCTTGGCTGTAGCGCTCAGCGTGAATTGGCCGACGCCCACGTTGGCGAAGAGAATAGATTCCCGAATTGTTCGACGTTGCCTTTCTTACCTGACTGGTCGCAGTGTTGGTCAGAGTAATTTCGGCGTTCGGAACCACTGCGTTGGAAGCATCGACTACAGTTCCAACGATGGTTGCGTTTTCCTGAGCCCACGCACATGGAGCGAGTAACAGAACCATGCTAAACATACCTGTCAATGCAAACCGAGAACGATGCATATGCAGCCTCCGAATTTGACTAACGTATTTGGGGAAAGCCTGTAGTCCCTTTTCGATCCGCAGGGATTTGTGCTGGCGGATTTGGTTTTTCGTTCTGACTTCTCTGTAAACGTTTTCTCGCAACACCTAAAGCGACAGAAAAATAAGAGCCCTATTAAGGTCAACTATCGAAATGCCCTGGTCAGACCCGTATAGACTTCTTTTGGTAAGCGACCTCTCACATGGCAGAATATGAGGTCGCCTCTTAACGCAAGATTGTCCACTTCTTGATCGCCACGAAGCCTACTAAACCACACTAAGCTTGTCAAGCACTTCTCCACCTAAAGATACATTTCTTTTTCAACCCAATTAATGGGCTCTCTGAGTCGAGAGAAGGAACGCGTTGCACAGCCGAACGAAGCGCGCTCGCCCCTATGTTTGGAAGGAACTAAATTCAATTCCGACGGCCCGTGCTATATCTGAGCCGCGGGCAGCGAGAGGGCAAATATATATATATTAGGGATTCCAATATGAAGGAAAAGCCAATGCCGCAGGTAGGAGTCGGTTGCTAAGAACGGCTTCCAATGTTGCGCTATCGAAGATGAAGGGATTTCGCATCCATGACCGGCTTGCCCTGAACGGCCCACCAATTCCTTCGCATCATAACCAGGGAAATAAGCTGCGGGCAAGGCTGCCACAGGTCTCATTTACGAGTCCGGTATGCTTTCCGTACGATGTACGATGCGACTTACAAGAGGCCAATTATGCTCCGGAAACTGATGTTTGCAATGCTTCTCCTCGCCGTTGCCGCAGATGGCTTGTTTGCAGCCCCTCAAGCTGCTTCTCCCGATAGGAGTGAGGACCGGAACAAAGGTGCTGAGCGCTTCAGAAGCAGCAAAATTTCTTCCCAACGTGGTCTTTTTCCGTGGTCAGAGCGCGCCGATTCAGGCAAGAAACTCTGGTGGCGTTCAATTTGCGAAAGACGCGCTCCTTCTTATTAGCCTGGTGGACACGGCGGGATACTCAAGCTCTGTCCAGGAAAGATATCAGGCCTATCTCATCACCGAGACGGCGATCGACATTGAGGGTCATCGGCTTGAACCGGGCGCATATGGATGCGGTTTCTCGCCGGCAACTCCTTCGTGGTTATGGACATTGGCGGCCACGACCTGTTTACCGTCCGCTCTTCCAAAGATGCCGATCTGCGGCGACCCACTCCTCTGCAGGTGCTGCCATCGCCCGGAGCTGCCGGATACCGTCTCTACATTGGCCGTGACTTTGTTAATTTTGCGCCTGCTGCCCCAACAGCAGGCTCTTCGCATGCGTGACTGCAAATCGGAACTCTGCAGCGCTTTGGTGCTTCTGTGCATTGTCGAAAGATCGGACTTGGCGGACCTTGAGAGGAAGCGTCGTGCTAGTCATAACTATCTCTATGCACCATAGATATTTTTGCTGATGAATTCGTTACGAAACTTCCCATTCGGATCGTATTGAGCAAGTATCGCCCGATAGTCGGACATCTTTGCATAGCGCGACCTGAGATGGATGGGATCCATGGTAAAGAGTTTGGCCCAATGGGGCCGTGCACCGAACGGAGCAAGCTTTTCTTCGATTAGTGGCAGGATGCCTTTCACGGCTGGCCACTCCGGCTTCCATGTGAAGTGAAGGGCCATTGAAGGCCTCTGGTAGCAAGGGCTTATCCAAAGGTCATCCGCGGCGATAGTGCGAAACTCCGAAATGAACAGGTGGGGCGTGATCTGGTCGCGAAGCTGTTCGACAGCCACAATCGCCGCATAGCCCCTATCGCGAGGCACGAAGTATTCCGACTGAAGTTCCGCTCCACTGCTTGGGGTAAAGTTCATGCGAAAGTGTGGAAGCCTTTCGTACCACGGCCCAGGTATGCCCATCTGTTCAGTACAATTTTCTGCCGAGTGCCCCGCAAGAGGGTGCAAATTGCGGGTCGCTGGCGTCGCTCCATAGAAATTTGTGGTTGGGTCGGCGTGGAGGCCCTGGTCGATGCGGCGCTTTATCCAGACCTGCGTAGCGTGATGATTCTGCCAGTCAGTAAAGATGCTAACGCTATAACCGCTCGCGAAAACATCGTCGAGGTGATGTTCAAGTTGCGAGAATAAGAGATTTTCGTAGACCATCTGGGTCATCTGAAAGGTCGGCTGCACCTCGAGCGTGATCTTTGTGACCACACCCAGAGCGCCTAGTCCGACCACGGTTCCTGGAAATTTATCGCCTAATTTTTCGCGGGAGAAGGTCAGGGCATCTCCGCTCGCCGTTACGATCTCCATTGCACGAACAGCGGTTGAAAGGTTGCCGTTCTTGTTGCCAGAGCCATGCGTGGCAGTAGCGCAAGCCCCGACCACAGAGATATGTGGCAGCGAAGCAAGGTTATGGACGGCGAATCCGCGGCTGTCAATGTATGGTGCCAGCTGACCGTAGGTGACGCCAGCACCGACCGTTACTGTTTTGGCTTTAGCATCGAGCTCGATTTGGTCGAAATGCTTTAGGGAAATTTGCTCAACCGTGCTGTCGGCAATGCCGTTGAAAGAGTGACGCGCCCCCAGGGCTTTGAGATTAGAGTGATCATGAATGCTGTGCCGGACGTCTTCGACCGTGTTCGCGAGCTCAAGGTTTTTGGCGCTGTATGTGTAGTTTCCGGCCCAATTTGTGCGACTGCCAGTGCTGGTCTGCGCGGTGGCTATCTTCGAAAACAGACTGCTGGCAAGAAGTGCGCCCGAGGTCTTCAGGAATTCTCGTTTATCCATGGTGAAAAAGCTCCTTTGTCCTCTCCCAGGAGTTTCCAGCAATCCATACGCGCAACTTCAACAGGAACAGTTGCGAAAACACCTGGATTTCTGAGAACAATCAGCGCTTCGTAACATTATTAAAACAGGAACTCAATTGGTGATCTGCAAGGCTGTCCTGAGGCGGATATCGTCCGACGACGACCCTATCATTACACTGAACATCCCTGGAGTGACAACAAATTTGTGGGTGGTGACATCGTAGTAGGAAAGTTGAGATGCAGCGAGGACGATAGTCACGTGCTTTGTTTCGCCGGGTTCCAGCACTACACGCTGAAATCCGCGCAGGCTTTTAATCGGCTGTACCACGTTCGATTTCACTTGATGGACATACATCTGCACTACCTCCGACCCCTCTCGCGATCCCGAATTTTGAAGATCAAACGAGACGCTGACCTCTCCGGCTGTATCAGTCCTGTCCTGTGAAAGCTTCAAGTTGGTGTATTTGAACTGCGTGTAGCTTAGTCCGTGACCAAAGGCATAGAGAGGGACACCTTTGAAATAAAGATAGGTGAAACCCTTCGATACGTCGTATTCGTTCTGCGGCGGTACGCCATCAAGGCTGGCGTAGACCGTATAAGGCAAATGACCGCCGGGGTTATAGTCGCCAAGCAATACTTTTGCAATGGCCGTGCCGCCAGCTTCGCCCGGATACCATGCATCAAGAATTGCAGGGAGATGGTCGTTCGCCCATGTGATAGCCAAGGGTCCTGCGTTCATCAACACTAAGACGGTCTTCGGATTGGCCGCGTAAACTGCCTCCATCAACTGCTGTTGTGCGCCGGGGAGATTCAGATCTCTACGGTCTCTGCCCTCTGCTTCCACTTTGAGGTTCGTGCCGAGAAACAGAATCGCGACGTCCGATTTTCGTGCCATCTCCGCCGCACGAGAGATTGTTGCCGGGTCGGCTGCCTCAACGAATCCAGCTCCTTGCTCGTACTCTATCTTTACATTCGAACCGAGCGCCTCCTTCAACCCCTGAAGTGGGCTGATCTTACGCGCCGGTGTTCCATAATAGTTGCCAGTCTCAAAGGCATCATCGCCGGCAGGACCGATGACGGCGATACTCTTCAGAGTTTCTCTTTTCAGGGGGAGGAAGCTATTTCTATTCGAGAGTAGCGTCATTGACTCAAGCGCCGTCTGCAACGACAGTTTCAAGTGCTCTGGGGAACGAATCACGTCGGCCGAGATCTTGGAGTAGGGGTTCATCTCAGGCGGGTCGAACGCACCAAGACGGAAGCCTACTCGCAGAACTCGTGCCAGTGCGCGGTCCACATCGGCGGGTTGCAGAAGGTCGCGCTTTATTGCCAGAGGGATATTCGTCTCGTACTGCACGTCGTCGGAGTCGCATCCCGCCTTTATAGCCTCCGCAGTTGCTACAACCGGGTCTTCGGTTATGTGGTGTGCGGCCACGAGCAGGTTGACTCCACCCAGATCGTCGGTCACAAAGCCATCAAATTTCCATTGATCGCGCAAGATATCCGTCAATAGATACTTATTGATGGCATCCGGGGCCCCGTTGATCGCGTTATAAGAGGCCATCACGGATTGTGCATGACCCTCCATGATGGCGGCTTTCCAATGTGGCAACCAATACTCCATCAGATTACGTTCATCGACCTCAGCGGAAAGTCTTTGGCGATTCGTCTCGACGTTGTTTACTGCAAAATGCTTCACGGTTGCAGCGACTTTCAAGTAGTGCGGGTTGTCGCCCTGTAATCCTTGAATATATGCAACCCCCATACGACCGGTAAGAAAGGGATCTTCGCTGAATACTTCTTGAATTCGTCCCCAGCGGGGATCGCGGCTTATATTGATAACCGGCGAGCGAAAGACGAGGCCGTGCTTCGAACGAGGCCCATCCGCGCCAATGTTATACAGAGCGCGAGCTTCGTCCGACATAGCGCCCGTAATGGTGTGGACCAACGCCGGGTCCCAGGTCGCGCCCATCGCTATCGCCGCGGGAAAGAGTGTCGTCGGCTGCTTCGACCACACGCCGTGCAAGGTCTGATTCCATCCACCCCATGCCGCAACTTTGAGACGTGGTATGCCAACATTCAAATGGTTTAGTTGCTGCGCCTTTTCTTCGAGAGTCAGCCGCCCGATCAAGTCGACCACTCGCTGCTCAAGAGGCTTTGACGGGTCCAGATACACCGGCCGCGGAGCATCCTGTGCAGTTGCACAATTGAGACAAAGCAGGAGATTACAAAGAATGGCAACGCGCTTCATAGTTCGATCTCCACTGGATTTTTGATGAATTGAATTAATTCTTTAGAAGCATTGAGGTCGGATCATCTATTTATTACGGATAGGTTCGATCACTGACGCCATGTCTTTTTCGCCGAGTCCCTGCTCCATCGCGGTTTCAAAGAGACTTCGAGCCACCTCAGCCGTCTTCA
Organism: uncultured Acidobacteriaceae bacterium; assembly: GCA_963838555.1. Classification (GTDB taxonomy): domain Bacteria; phylum Acidobacteriota; class Terriglobia; order Terriglobales; family Acidobacteriaceae; genus Edaphobacter. The sequence continues at coordinate 225,580 of CAWIRK010000007.1, forward strand.
GATCAACGTTGCATTGCGCTGCCTCGTTTTGCGCGTAGAGCAAATCCTTCGTCATTAGCTTGAGCATGAAATTTACAGAATAGGTCTGACTGGCCATCCGGGCCGAGATCGCGGCGAGGAGCGGACTGCCTGGAGCTCCTGCCTTCAAGATGGACAACGCTTTGTCGCGGTTGAGCCCGCTGCGTTCGATCCATGCAAGACCTTCTGCCAGTGAGGCCACCTGCACTCCGCATAAGAAGTTATTGATCAATTTCATCTTTGCCCCGCTTCCCACGGGACCGAGGTGAGCCATCTCTTTACTCATGACCTTTAGTATTGGCGTAACCGCTTCCACGGCTGTATCTTTACCGCCGATCAGAAATGAGAGTTGGCCGGCTTCGGCCTGGACTCGGCTCCCAGTCACTGGAGCGTCCAGTAGCTCCCTACCCTGCTGTTCTGCAAGCTCCGCCAATTCAGCAACCCATGCCGGGCTCACTGTGCTCGACTCAATGAGAATCGCGCCATTCTTCGCAGCATTGAGCGCTCCATCCTTGCCCAGCCAGACCTCACGTGACGCCACGTCATCCGCCAGCATACTGATGATCACCGACGCGCCTTTGGCAGCCTCGGCTGGCGTCGAAGCGAATCGCGCGCCTGCATCGATCAACGGCTGGGCCTTCGCAGCCGTCCGGTTATATACGGTCACCGAGAAACCCGCCTTCAGCAGATTAGCAGCCATTCCGGATCCCATTGTTCCAAGCCCGAGCATCGCTATGTTGTCACCCATGGAAGAGCTCCTTTGTTTCAAGCAAGCGAACGCACCACAACCGGGCGATTGGTCTTCTTCGCCTCTACTCGGATTGGATTCCGCAGAGGTCGTCCGAATCCCTCGTAACGAATGTCCATCCAGTCACCGTCCTGAAGCGCAATGCCATCACCGAAGCTCAACGAATGTGCCCCGAAGAAATGCACATGCACATCGCCCGGCTGCCGATGTCCTTCGAACTTGAAATGATGATGCTCGAGGTTGGCAAGACTGTGGCACATATTTTCCTCTCCGGTCGCCAACTTCTTCGACCAGATCGTTTCCGCTCCACGTTCAATCCGAGCCTCTCCGTCAACCGCCTGAAATCCCGCACCAACCACAAGCTCCGGCCCGAGGCTGCAGGCACGCAGCTTCGAACCGGCGAGATTGAGATAGTTGCGTTTTTCGAATTGGTGATCAGAGAACTCATTGCCTGTTGCCATTCCAATGCGATTTGGCGTGCCATCCTCGCCAATCAGATAGATCCCGGCCAACTCCGCCTCTTCCCCACCGTCTTCACCGTAGGCGGGTATGGTCAAAGGACCGAACGGCGGCTGCAACATAGAACCATTGCCCTTGTAAAACCACTCCGGAGCAATTCCTATCTCGCCTTTCGCCGGGCGCCCACCTTCAATGCCCCACTGAAACATGCGCATGCTGTCAGTCACGGCCTCGGTTGCCTTGACGGTATCAGCGAGATGCATGGCCTGTCGCTCCTTCGCACTGCCTAGATGAGTCAGGCCGGTGCCGGAGATCATCATGCGAGAAGATGCGTCAGGCACGTCGATCGGTGCAAGCAGATGCCACTCAGAGACACCAGAATAAATCGCGTCGTAGTCTAATACTTCGCCGGTCGCGATCACAATCGCGTGCTCACTCAGTCGGCGACCGAGACTCAAACATTGCTGTGCAAATTCGTACACGCTTTGCACTCCGGCAAGGCAATGGAGACGAGGCTCCTCCACGATTGCCACCCGGCGTTCCGAACCATCGCTGATTTGAACAAGATGAATCATTCCTCTCCTTATGCTTTACTCAACAATCTTGAAACGTTTCAGCGACTCTTCGTTCACAGTCAGGCCGAGGCCAGGAGTATTTTCATCAAGATCGATGTATCCATCCACCGGCACAGGTTCGCCATCGAAGATGTACCAGAACAGCTCGTTACCCACTTCGACCTCAACCTTGGGAAAGAACTCAGCCATCGGTGAGTTCAGACTGGCCATCACCACGTGGTAATTGTGCATCTGGCCTGCGTGCGGCACGACAGGAATCTGGTATGCCTCCGCCAGTGCCGTGATCTTGCGCGCCTGGCTGATTCCACCAACGCGGTTCGTGTCGAACTGGATATAGTCGAGGGCATTGGCTTCCAACAGATCGCGAAAGCCAAAGACCGTGAATTCATGCTCTCCGCCAGCAATTGGTACTCGCCCGTATGCCTTCAACTCCTTGTATCCTCGGGTATCGTCCGGGATCACAGGCTCCTCAAGCCACCGCAGATGGAATGGCTCCAACAGCGGCAGCATGCGCTTTGCGTAGTCGAGCGTCCAGCCCATGTAGGCGTCTGCCATCACATCGATGCCGTCGCCCACCACTTCCCGAACCGTTCGCACTAGCTCGACATTGCGCTGCATTCCCTCCGCGCCATCTACAGGCCCCCAGCCGAAACGCAGCTTCATCGCCTTGTACCCCTGTTCCTTGTAACGTTGCGCTTCAACCCGCAATTCGTTTAGGGGCATACTGTAAAGGCGGCTGGCATAAACGGGGATACGTTTTTTCGTTCGTCCTCCCAGCAGCCGGTACACGGGCTGTTGAGCAGACTTTCCCAACAAATCCCATAGGGCAATATCGACTGCGCTGATCGCCGTCATCGCCACGCCCTTGCGACCGAAGGCCATCGTCCGGCGATACATTTGCTGCCACAGATACTCGGTGTCCCAAGGATCTGCTCCTAGAAGTAGCGGCTTGAGATACGTGTCGATGCAAGCCTTTGTCACCGGAGGGGATAACGCCGCATTGCCCAGCCCGACCAGTCCGACGTCGGTGAATATCTCCACCAGCAACCATCCATGAAATGCAAAGTTACCCATCGATGCTTCCCGAAACATAACCAAATCCATCGGATTAGTGCAAAAGTGGGGCGGCAACGGTATGGTGTTCCCTTCCCACTGAACAACACGGGTACGCACTTCTGTGATCTTCATAATTGGCTCTCTATATAGGCAATAAATCTGGAGTCTTAAGTGGTTGCACCCTGCCTCCCAACAACAGGATGGCTAGAAATCCGATGAGATGAAAGGTCCCAACGATAAAAAACAATGTTCCATATCCGAATCCGTGCCCCAGCAGAAGGCCCGCGACGACGCCAAAGATAGCGCCCCCAATGGCACCACCAAATCCGATTAGTCCTGACACAGATCCGACCGCGGACAACGGAAAGATGTCGGCGGGCAACGTCATGATCAAACCGGACCAGGACTGCTGGCAGAAAAATGCAATGCTGAACAGCACCAAGGCCCAGCCAACAGGTACGTGCGGGACCAGCATGACCACGGGCATGAACAGTGCGCTGAGGCCGAGGACAAATTTTCGCGCGAAATCCAGTGACCGCCCTCTCCTCAGCAGCGCACTGGACAACCATCCACCCAGAAAGCTCCCAACTCCAGACGCGGCATATGGTATCCACGCGTAGTAACTAACATGCTTTACGTCGAAGCCGCGTACGTCGTAGAGATATTTCGGTAGCCAGAACAGGTAGAAGTACCAAGCTGAATCGCTCATGAACTTGGCGAAGACCAGCACCTGCACTCGACGCATGCCTAGTACGTCCGAAAACGATAGCTGTTGGGCAACCAGCCGCGCATCCACCGTTGCGATCGAAACCTCTCTGTTACCGCGATAGACGAACGACCACCAAATGACCCATGCAAACCCAACCGCTCCGGCGGCGAAGAACACCATCCTCCATCCGGCCGTCAGCAGAATGATGCCGATCAGTGGTGGCGCCAGAACTGATCCCACCGCAGTTCCTGCGTTGATGATTCCCATTGCCGTCGATCGCTGATGCGGTGGAATCCACTCCGCCACCACCCTCGTCGCAGCGGGGAAAGCCCCTCCTTCACCCATTCCAAGCAGGCACCGAGCCCCCAGCAAAAACCCGAAGTTCATTGCGAGGCCATGTAGCGCACAGGCGCCTGACCACCACAGCATGATCAGAACGAAACCTCGACGAGTCCCCACAATATCCAGCATCCGTCCCCCTGCCGCATACAGCGCCGCATAGGGGATCAAAAACGCAAACTGCAGCCACGAAAACTCCTGATCATTGAGCGGTATTGTCTTTTGAATCGCCGAGATGGCGACAGGGAGTGTCTGCCGATCGAAATAGCTGATGGCGATCGCCGCTGTCACCAGGGCAACGAAATACCACTGAACATCTCTCGAGCTGGACGGCACCGTCTGCTTGGCGCTTCTCAACATGGTCACCACGGGATCACCACTTCAGGCGCATCAGCGACGTAGCCTGCCTCGGCAGCGTTGTGGGAATAGTAATTTTGCCATCCATCACGTCCAACCACTCCGGTGAGCTCAGGAGTTGCAACTGTCCCGCATCCCTCAATTTTGCATATTGCTCTGCCGTCGGCGATTGCGGAGATCCCATCTTCTTCCAAGCGGTGTACGAGTTACTGTGTGTTTCGTCGATCCGATAATGCTGCATCAGCACTTTGCTTACTCCCGCTGGAATTCCCACAATCGTTACCTGCACGGCTGCGCCAGCGGCCGGTACATCGTCGTCGTGATAATTCCACAACATCACCGCGGCCTCATCGTTAGCCTTCGTCGCGAAGGCATCGACGTCTGGTCCCTGCCGCACGCCCGAATTGAGAATATCGTCCAGCGGAACTTCTCCCGTGCTGTTCGTGCTGACACGCTGCCCAGACATCAAGCCCGCCATCCGAAAGACATTGATTACTGGCTTGTCGACCCCGTTCGTCGCAAGTGTGCGAAACCCTTCAAAATATTCTTTGTCTTCGAACTCGAAGGACCACGAAAGCATGGAGATCAAGTTTGCCTTGTAGCGATCCTGCAGGGCGAAAAGACCCTTAATCGCCACAGCCGTATACACAGGATACAGGGGACCATTCCGATAGGCGTTCGATGGATTTACCTTCATCGAGCATGCCGCACAGCCTTCAGGATCGGCTTCGCTCAGAATGATCGGAAGATGAATGTACTTTGGGTATTTCGCTACAATTCGAAAGCCCTCACCAGCAGCTTTCAATTCGTTCGCGAGCCCCATTCGCACATGTCCATCTACGACGGTAGGCCTTCCCTTTGGATGAAATGAGATGAAGTCTAGCGGAATTGCCTTACCGGTCGCCGCGCTTTTGTCGTTCATGCAATGCTTCAGGAAGTTATCGAGAAATAGGCTTGCCTTTTCTGAAGCAGGTCCGGTACTCGCCGGGCCACCAACGATCGCATTTGGCAGTGCAGCGCGGACGCCCGCCACGGCGTAGTCGTAGAGCTTGTCATACTCCTCAGGAGTACCGTGCCAATATGCGATATCCGGTTCGTTCCAAACCTCGAAATACCACTTGCTGACCTGTGCCTTGCCATATCGTTCTACCAAATGCTCTGTATACTTCCTGACCAACTCCCCCCACACGGCATAGTCCTTCGGCGGATTGTTGGAGGCCCCGGAAATAGTGCTTCCCGGATAGTGAATCTGATAGTCGTTCACCCCGGGAACGGTCGCAGCAAGGTCTTTGGGCATGAACCCAAGTTCGACCATCGGGCGGACACCCGCCTTCTGAAACTCGTCAAAGGTCTGGTCGGTAATGGTGAAGTCATACACCGGTTTGCCGTTTGCGTCGAGCGTGAATACGTTTGAGGAACTCCACTTGAGCTCCGCCACTCCATTGCCCGAAGTCAGCAAATGATGTGCGCGGATGTAGACCGGCACTGGGCTCAGATCGTGCAGCTCGGTGAGCAGCAATTTTCCATACTTCATTGTTGTGTAGTTCGATTCATCATATCCAAACCAGCTGTAGATGGGCGTAAACGGCCCCTGCGGCTTCGCGAGGTCAACTTGAATCGATACGGGAGTCGATTCTGGCATCTGTGCCGCCGATTTCATCGCGGCGACGCAGATCAAGGTAATTAAAAGCTTTCGCATCAGTTGGGAGCCTTATTTGTCAAAAGTTGTATTTCAATGCCAATTGAATGTCACGAGATGGAATGGATGTCGAAGTCACGGTGCAACAAGATGATGCATCAACGGTGGAGCTTGGAGCGTTGAAGCTGGTCGTGTTCGGCAGGTTGAAAAATTCGACGCGGAACGACAAAACCGACTCCCCGGGCAAAGCAAAGTTCTTGAAAATCGAAGCATCGTACTGCCGAAATGCGTCTGACTGCAATGTGAAGGCCTTGACCTGTCCATATGTGAACTGCGGTGCTACGACATAAGCCGTTTTGTCAAACCAACTCGATAGGGACTTATGAAAGGTCGGCGATCCACCAGCGGGGTTTAGATTCGGCCGTTGCGAGCCAACACCCGTATTGGCTCTATCAGTCGAAACGATAGGCGTATATGGCGTTCCACTTCGCAGCACGATAATGGTTTGGACTTGCCATCCTCCAAGCACTGCATCGACAAAATGACCGCTATTCGCCATATACTTTCGGCCACGCCCCACAGGCAGCTGATAGCTCCCGCTTATCGCCAGGTTTTGTGGTGTATTGAACTGAGAGTAGGTTCTCTCATATCCAATGTTTCCCCCCAGTGGGGGAGACTGGTTCGACTGCATGAATTTAGACCACGTATACGCGATCAGTCCGGTTATGCCATCAGAGACACGACGCTCGACCTTTGCCTGCAACGCTTGATAAGTCGTTCCAAGGTCTTGCGATTGGAAGGTGATCGCGCCCCACGGCTGGAAAGGACGACGCCCTTGGACCGCACCAGCCGCAGGAGACGGATCGTTGAAGTCATCGGTAGCCTGCAGATGCAACCCATGATTTCCAACGTACGCGATATCGAAGACGGTCTTTGGCGAGAGTTGCTGCTGCACGCTCAAACTATAGTGTTGGTTTCGTCCCATCTTCAGATGAGTGAGAGTTGGCAGCAGAGATGGATTTGTGAGTGCAGAACCGAGCTGCGAACCTAAGAAGAAGTTGGCAGTTGTGCGATTCGGAACTACGTTCTGCGTCTGGTTGACAGTCTCCGCCAATAGAAACGGTAAAATGTTGCGATTTACACGGCCGCTGGTTCCCTCAGGCTCATAGAAAATACCGAAGCCGCCACGAATCACAGTATCCGGGCCCAATGGCTGCCATGCAAAACCTACGCGCGGTCCGAACTGCGTGCGATCGGTGTAGGTGATGGAATAAGGCAGGCCGGCCTGACTGCTGGTTTGAATGTATTGTCCAAAGAACTGGTAAGCCGCAGGAGCTGCGTACTGGGAGGTCAGATCAACCTGACTTGTATTGCCCTCAACGATGATCGGTTTCGTCTTAGTGGGGTCGAAGGTGCCCAGTTGTCCTTTGTAGCCGTTCAACCAGGGAGAATACTCGTACCTGAGACCAATATTTACCGTCAGTTTAGGATTGACGCGTATATCGTCCTGGGCGAAGTATTGCTGGTACCAACGCTGCCCGCCAAAATTATTTGCAGGATAAGCACGAGCAACCGACGCAGGATATCCCAGCAGAAAGTCTGCGAACGCATCCCCACCGGCAGCTGCGGAGTTTTGCGTCTCCGCTCCCGTGAAGTTAAAGATTCCCACGTAGTTCGAGCTGTCGTAGCCAATCCATTGGTAGTAACGAACCAGGACCCCAACCTTCAAAGAGTGACGCCCCTTAAGAAAGGTGAAGGTATCGGTCGGTTCAAACACTGTGCGATCTTGAGACTTTGGACGTTGATCGAAAGCAGATCCTTGAAGCGGGGCGTAGCCACTCCAGGAATAGTCGGGAAATGATCCTCCGGTCCCTGGTCGCAGCAACTGGCTGAATCCCTGAATACCGTTCTGTGTGTTGAAGTCGGGCCCCTGAAGGAATGCGGAAAGCCGCACATGACTAGGCAGGTAATGCACGCGAAAGTCCTGGACCTTATTTGCCCCAATATTGGTGATAAGGCCAACCGCAAGATCGTAACCATTGGACGTGAGCGACGCGGTCTTCAACAATGGCGCGGCGTTAGGATCCGATTCGCGATTGTTGACGTAGATCCAGCGGGCGAAAAGCCGGTTGGATGAATTGAATTGATGATCGACGCGAATAGTTCCCTGGTCCCAGTCAATTCCCTGCGATGGAACTGCCTTAAAGCTCGTCGGTCCGCTATTCGCGTGCGGATAATAAGCTAATACTGCGGACGCCTGTGCCGGGATGCGTGACGGACAGATTACGTTGAGCACGCCATTGCAACTGATTTGGGTGCGGGGCGTAATTAGTGGATCATAGAGCGTCTTCAATCCCGGTGCACTGAAATCTCCCAGTCGTTGCGCATCGGTAGGCACCGTGCTGTTGACCACTAACCCCTGCCTTAGCCTCTGCCCCTCGTAGTCGACGAAGAAAAAGGTCTTATCCTTGCCGTTATATAAATGCGGAATCGACAGAGGCCCGCCAATATCTCCGCCAAATTGGTTGCGCTTCAGAATCGCTCTTGTTGCTGAAAAGTAGTTGCGTGCATCCAATTTTTCGTTGCGAAAGAACTCAAAAACTCCACCGTGATATCTGTTCGTGCCTGACTTCGTCGTTGCATTGAAAAACGCACCGCCTCGGTTGAATTCCGCAGAATACGGGCTTTGCTGCACGCTGAACTCTTGCAATGCATCAATTGAGGTCTGAATAAACGTTCCTCCCTGATGCTGTTCGCTCACGTCGACGCCGTCCAACAGAAACGAGATCGCGCTTCCGCGAATACCGCTGATAGTATTTCCATTCACTATTTCGGGACGGATCGCCAAGGAATTCCCGGTCGGGGGCAGTAGGGCCGCACCCGGCGTGAGTTCAGCTAGTCTGTAGAAGCCGCGTCCGTTCAGCGGGAGGCTTGTTACCTGCTGGTTGGTCATAACGGTGCCGAGCGTTGCACTGTCTGTACTCAGCAGAGGAACGTCCGTATACACCTCAACGGTGGTGGTCGCCTCGCCGACCTTCATTTCGAGATCTTCGCGAACAATCTGACCGACCTGAACCTCAATGTTCGACGCGTTGATCGTCTGAAAACCCGTTGCCGTAATACTAAGCGAATACACTCCAGCCGATACGGGTGTGATGACGAAATCTCCGGATGAGTCCGTCACAGCGCTTTGCACAATATTCGTACCGGTATTCGTTGCCTTCACGATTGCATGGGGCACTGAGGCCCCCTGAACATCGGTGATGCGTCCGACGAAGCGTCCCGACTCCACCTGGCCATTGGTGAAGGAGGCTGCTCCTAGAAGAACCAGAATCATCAGATTCTGGATTCTTGTGACAAGTTTGCGAGCTTTCATTGTGGTCCCTCAGCTCTTGAATTTGCGAAGACAGACTTCTGGTAAACGTTTTCGACGTCTGTTATTGAGCGAGCCAAAGGTAGTACCAAGAGTCAAAGAGTGTCAAGCTATTTTTTGAGATTGTAAATTCAAGGGGCAATTGCGGTTCTTGAGGTCCATCTATCCGACAATCCGGTCAGCCAAGGTCGATATCACGCATATATGCGGGATATTCTGGGTTTGCAGGTTGCTTTTCGTGCCCGATCAACGCAGCACCAACGCGCTTTCCGACCCCAAGTTCTGCCGGAATTCTGGACGAAGAATCCCAAATCCACGCACGATGACATCTCACCTGTAGGTAGTACCATTGCATCGGAACACTTCAAAACGATTAGCACCTAAAATCAGTTGACATCAATTTGCATGTGGCCCACTATTCAAGGATGAAGCAACGCCGAAAGTCCTCGCTCGGAGATAGTGGGCACGTCCTCAATGACAAAGATGATGTCACCCAGCTGCTGATCCTCCGATTCCAGCAGCTGCTGAGCGAAGGATTGCTCTCTCCAGGAACCAAACTGCCGCCAGAGCGCGAGCTGGCCGCAAACTTCGGTGTCGCTCGTTCTTCGTTACGGCCTGCCCTCAAGGTGCTTGAGATCATGGGCGTCATCACGCAGAAGGTCGGCGATGGAAGTTACCTTAACAAGGACGCCTCCTCGGTACTGGCCGTTCCCATGGAGTTTCTTTTTCTTCTCGACGACACGTCGCTTCAAGAGCTCACCGAGATGCGGTTGATGATGGAGCCGGCGCTTGCCGCCAAAGCCGCCGAACGTGCCAATGCGCAGCACGTCGCATTGCTCAGGCAATCCATCATCGATTTAGAAGACAGCAAATGCGACCGTGTTCGCCTCGTCGCCTCCGATCTACTCTTCCATCGTGCCATCTTTCAGGCTTCAGGCAATCGCTTGGCGGGACGGCTCTTTCAAACCATCCATCGTGCCATGCTAAACATGATGATGGTGACCTCCCAGCTCGTAGACCTGGAGCATACCCTCCAATTCCATCAGCCGATCCTGGTTGCGATCGAACAACGTAACCCAGAGCTCGCCTCTCGTCTCATGACCGACCACCTGACCGACGCGCGTGATCTGCTACTTCACACGCGCCAGCAGGAGACTTCCCGCCAGCTCCGCAATCACCTCGCTGCGGGCCACCCGGTCCACAAGCGTTTCCGCAAATCGATTGCTGCTATCACGACGATAAATAAGCCCAAAGATCTTCCCGCTCTTCCCGTCGATATTCAAATCATTTGCTAGAGTTTTTTGGACATTCGTGTGACATGTCTTCGCACCTTACCGAAACATGGCTAACTTCTACTGCTCCAGGTCTGCGTGCGGCCATCCTCCGGTCCAATCAACGGTAGAGAGTTGCATCGATGGCTTACCTGTCTTTGAGTCATAAGCGTGAAAGACGATGAGAGTTCGATTGTGTGAATCCAGATAAACGCTTTCACCGCCCGGTCCGAGCCAGCGCGAATTTGCCGGCAGAAGTGCTGTGCCGCCCCCATCAGCGAGAGCTTTTCCACTTGCGTCCACATACGGACCAGTTATGGACTTCGATCTACCCACCATAGTCTTGTAGGTGCTATTCAGGCCGCGGCAGCATAGGTCCCACGACGTAAAGAGATAGAAGTAGCCATGGTGACGCACAATGAAGGGCGCTTCAATCGCCTCCCAGTTCGCCGGAAGACCCGGAGGGGCAGCCGCGAGCTTCCGCCGGTTTCGCTCGTCGCGCAAGGGAGTAGATTGTGCTGTCTTTCGACGACAACAAACCTGCATCGTTGAGCCGGCGCATCTTGATGCCGTCCCAGAAGCTACCAAAGACGAGCCATCCTCGTCCCTTGTCATCGAGGATGAAGTTGGGATCAATTGCGTTGAAGTTGTCTTCTGTCCTCGACTCAAGCACCAGTCCCTTATCCACCCACTTGAAGTTGGGACTGCTTGGGTCGAGGGTTTTGTTTATGGCCAGAGCAATGCCTGAAGTATTTTTTCCAAAGAGCGAGTAAGCGTAATACAGGCGGTACTCGTGATGAACGTATGAGATGTCCGGGGCCCATAGATCCTTCGTGCCCGGGCTGCGCTCAACAATCCAGGTTGGAATAACGTCGAAGACATGACCGCACAGCTTCCAGTGCTCGAGATCGTCCGAACAGCGCACTGCAAATTGACCTCCCCCGGGGGCTTTGCCCGTGGCGAAGACATACCAGGTGTTCCCTTCTTTTATGATCGAGGGATCGTGTGTTCCAGCAACGTCGCCGGAGAGGCGATAGACATGAGGCTCCTGGGCGGAGCCGACACTCGAAGCCAGGGCAAACAACGGAAGTAGAACGAATACCTTCCATGTCTGGATCATGTGGATATCCTTCGGTTACGCGATGGATCTGGGCTTCCAGCCGGATGACGTTTGTTCATATCATGTTTCTACTGAGATCGAGATACGCTGCAGCATTGTACTTAGCAGCGTTCATGATCCGCCAGCACGAGGATACCTGCCGATGGGTCAGCACGAGAACGATTGATGGATAACCCTATTTTTTATTGCAGCTATGTGCAACTGAATGTCTTAACATGCAGAAGCACACTCGCATGAATCTTTCGCGCATCTGCTCATCCTTTTCCGTGTTCCTTCTAACGCTATGTGCGGTCGCAGCCACATACACGGAGGTCCATGCGCAAGAGCGCAGTAAACCCGCAGAACCGCCTTTTTTTGCGGCCTTGGGACATCAGGCGTGGTCGAGCGAGAACGGTCTTCCACAGAACAGTGTTCACCAGATATTCCAAACTCGTGATGGATACCTTTGGATCGCTACCGAAGGGGGCGTCGGACGCTTCAATGGTTTCCAGTTCACCGTCTTCAACCAGGAGAACAATGCGGCGTTCACGAGCAACGATACGTGCTGCCTCGCCGAGGATCGAAGCGGGGTGCTTTGGATTGGAACATCTGATGGTCTTCTGCAATATACCGAAGGTCTGTTCCGTCGCTACACGACGGCCGATGGACTGCCGTCTTCGGTTGTCTTATCGCTTGCCCCGACCGCTGACGGCTACTTGCTCGTACTCACCAGCGATGGTCTGGCAAGATATGACGGACGAAAGTTCATTCCCGTGGATCTTTCAGCGTCCGCACTCGGCACTGCGCCCAACGACGGCGTTTGGCTCGCAACTGCAAATGGCCTGTTTACGTATAACCTGGGGAATCTGCACGCCGTCCCTGTCCCGGGTCTTCCAGCGGAGCCGATCGAAGGTCTAGGTTCCCTTCCGGATGGTTCTCAGTGGGTGCGAACACACACGGCCTTTCTGCTATGGAACCAGGGCCATCTCCGAACTTGGCGTGCAGGACAGGAGCTACCGGGGACACGTGTTCAGTCGTTCCTCGCAGACTCACGTGGGATTCTCTGGGTCGGCACCGATCAGGGTCTTGTTGCCCTAGCCACTGCGCCCAAAACTGACGACGCGCGACTCGAGATACAGCCTGCGTTAGGCGCCACCTCCGTCCTCACAATGTTCGAGGACCGAGAGCATAATCTTTGGGTCGGCACCGATACAACCGGCCTACATATCCTCCGACATCAGAAATTCCGAACGTTGCCGTCGCTATCGGGTTATCCCATTACCGCAATCACGCAAACCGCTGACGGAACCATTTGGTTAGGCAGCAAAGGTGAAGGCCTCTTCCATTATGTGGACGGTCAAACCCGCCATCTCTCCACGAAGGATGGCCTAATCAGCGATGTCATCCTTACGGTCGCCGCAGATCAAGATGGCTCCCTCTGGATCGGTACACCAGACGGGCTCAATCATCTGCGGGGCGAGAAAATTGAGTCCTACACCTCAGCGGATGGACTACCGGACGACTTCATCCGTTCTCTGTACGCAGACCGCGATGGAAGCCTGTGGGTCGGCACGCGTCGTGGCCTTGCCCACCGGCAAAACGGGCACTTTACCATCCTATCCCGCGCCGATGGCCTCACAAGTGACCTGATCGGGGCCATGCTAAGGTCAACTACCAACGATCTCTGGGTCGGCACGCTGGATGGCCTGGTCCGCATCCGGGACGGTAAGTTGACTACATTTACGAAGACCCAGGGACTCTCGGGCGACGTCATCACGTCCCTGCTCGAAGACGCAAACAACCACACGCTTTGGGTGGGCACGAAGAATAATGGGCTTAGCCGCTTTTCTGCGAATAGCTTCTCGCCTGTTCGTGCGCACGATCTTCCCCGCGAGATCGATACGATCCTTGAGGACGCTCACGGCTATCTGTGGCTCACCTCAAGTCGCGGGGTCATGCGCGTCCTGGCGTCCGAGCTCATAGCCTGCGGAGAAGCGTCCGCATGTACTCCTCACATCACTACCTATGGCTCCTTCGATGGAATGCCAACCGATGAGATGTCGTCCAGCGGACATCCCGGCGCCTGGATCACGGCCGATGGGCATCTCTGGTTCGCAACTCGCAAGGGTGTCGCTATCGTCGATCCAACAAATCTGCGCGAAAACCATACGCCACCATCCGTCGTTGTTGAACGTTTCACGGTCGATGATACGGAGTTGAAAAGCAAAGCAGGAGAGATAACAATTCCACCGGGGCATATACGGTATGACTTCGAATATGCAGGTCTCAGCTACGTCTCGCCCTCCAGAGTGCGTTATCGCTACATTCTTGAAGGCTTCGACAAGCAATGGACGCAGGCTGGTTCACGCCGCAATGCCTACTACACTAATCTTCCGCCGCGACACTATCGTTTCCGGGTTCAGGCGGCCAATGAAGACGGCATTTGGAACGAAACGGGCGCTGAAGTAGCGTTCGCCATCAAGCCGCGGTTCTATCGCACGCTCTGGTTTTCAGGACTCGCCACGCTCCTGCTTGTTGGCATTATCTTTGCGATATACAGGATGCGTGTTCGTGCAATTCGTTCACGGTTCGACGCGATACTCGCGGAACGCAACCGCATCGCGCGGGAGATTCACGACACGCTGGCGCAGGGATTCGTGGGCGTCTCGGTACAGCTTGAACTCACCGCCCATCTCCTCGCGCAGTCTCGTGTGGGCGAGGCAAGTCAGCAGGTCGATCGCACGCGGGATCTGGTCCGGGAGGGGCTCGCCGACGCCCGTCGCAGTATATGGGACCTGCGAGCCACCGGCACACAAGCCACACTGCCGATGCGGCTCACGCATCTCGTGGAACAAAGCGCTAGTGGGAGTCTGACAACCAACATAAACATCGGAGGGGTTTATCGGGCCCTATCTCCCTCTTTCGAGAACGAAGTGTTACGAATCGCACAGGAAGCGCTCGCCAACACAGTTCGCCACTCCCGAGCCGCCCGTGTTGTAGTGGATCTGCGCTATCATCCAAACGAGCTCACGCTGACAGTCTACGACAACGGGATTGGGTTTCAGGCGGGCGACACAACTCTGTCTGCAAAGGGACATTTCGGACTTCAGGGGATGCGCGAACGGGCTAATCAGATTGGCGGAACGTTGAAGGTGGAGAGTTCTCCTGAGAGCGGTACCACCGTTACGCTGAGGGTACCGCTATCGAACGGAAAGGAATGAAGGAATGGCAGATCGAATCAGAACCCTGGTAGTGGACGACCACCACGTGGTGCGACAAGGCCTGGTGGCTTTGCTTGGAGTCATGCCCGAGATCGAGATCGTTGGCGAAGCAAGCGATGGCCTTCAGGCCATCGAGCTACACCGTAGCTTGCAGCCCGACATCACTCTTATGGACCTGCAACTACCAAACCTCGGAGGAGTCGCTGCGATAACCCGCATCCGTGCAGAAACCCCGATGGCACGATTTATCGTCCTGACAACCTTCGATGGCGACGAAGATATCTTTCGTGCGCTGCAGGCCGGAGCCAAGGCCTATCTGCTTAAGGGAATGACTATCGACGATTTGCTCAGCACGATCCGCCTCGTTCACGCCGGAAAAACCAGCATCTCGCCGGCAATCGCCGAAAAACTCGCCGAGCGAATGGGCACGCAGGATCTTACTGCACGGGAACTCGCTGTCCTCGAGCGTATTGTTGCTGGTCGCGCGAACAAGGAAATCGCATCAGACCTTACGATCTCCGAGGCAACAGTCAAAACTCACGTCAACAACTTGTTAAGCAAGCTTGGTGTCAGTGATCGCACAAACGCAGCTACCGTCGCTATTCAGCGCGGCCTAGTCCACTTCAAATAAGGCCTCCTCTATGAAGCTGTCCCTCGTTCTTCTTCTCCTAATACTCATTCCGCCTTCGGTTAAGGCCCAGGCCAAACCTGGATGGCGTTCCGCCACAACGGAAGAACTTAATGCGGTGCTGCCACTACGTGCGCCCGTGGAAAAGGAGCGCATCGAAACGGAGATGCGTACTGCCTCCGGCATCATTAGTTCACGCGGAAAAGTCATTGCCGGAGTGGTCCTTATCACTGCAGGATACTCCGCGGATGGCAAATACTCTCACTACCTCGTCGTTCAGGCACCGATCACTATAGGTGAAATCGCGTTTGCCCCGGGCTCTTACGTCTTCGGTTGGCAACGGACGGATGATGGTCTTGCCGTCAAATTCTACGAGGCCACTAGTGGGGCGGAACATGGCACAGCTACCGCGCATCGGATGACGCAGGGGAGCCGTGTCGAATCTTTTCGTCTGTGGCCTCCCGGGGATCAATCTATCCTACAGATCGGACGATTTAGCCTTCCCTACCGAGTGACGGATTAGGATTGTTCGGCCAATTTTTTCTTTTTTTAGGGGCGTGCTGGAGTCTTGTTTTTACAGGGGTTTTTGGGAAATCAGGGTCGTAGAACGTGGTGTTTTTGTGGTTAGTTTGTGGTGAAATGCGTGGTGAAAGATGGTTGGTTGATGGTCATATTTCGCTGTAGGAAAATTTTCCACAATTTTCAACTTTATTTTGTTGGCTGATCTGGAACTGTTGACGCGGATCCGATCCGTTCCGGCGATCGGCTTTTTGAATCAGACACTGTTGGCAGTCGAAGTGGGTCTATCGGCTGTATTGCCACGTCTAACGGGCAGAAAATATGATGGCGGTCGACCATGGAGATGAGCCTTCCTTCAACGGAGATCGCTTTGCAGCCGTTTTCGAGGCGGACACCGATTCTTCGGTGTCGGGGGATGCGGAGGATCGCGATCCTCTTGTTGCTGGCGAGCAGCGCTCTGTCGTGTTTGGCGATAAAGCCGGTCACGGCGCAGCAGCTGGAGGAGATGTTAGCGGCGGCTCACAATGAGTCCGACGCCCAAGTTGCAGCTCAGCTTTCTGATCTGACTTTGATCGAACGATTGAGTCCCGCAGCACACACGCGCTGCGAGGCAGATCTGCCCGGTCCCCGTGCGCGGCAGGCTTTTATGGTGTTGACCGATATGTCGGCGTTCCTAGAGCTTCCTGCAGCCGAGATTCCATCCCTTGCCCAGCCGGATCCCGAAGCCCAACGCAAGATGATCGCGTTGACGGTGGACTATGCCAGTAAGACGATTCACCAGCTACCGAACTTTTACGCCACGCGAGTGACCACGACTTTTCAGGACAACCCGTCGTTTGACGACGCGAAGAAGGGCAACCCGAGAACAATCCCAGACCTCATGCTCGTCTCCAAAACGCTGCATCTCGTCGGCAGGTATAGCGCGGCGGTGCTTTACCGCAAGGGCCGCGAGGAGATTCATGAGGAAGCCGCTCAATCGAGAGCACAGGGGCTAACCACGTCGGGAGAGTTTGGGCCTATTCTGAGCACCTCGTTGCTGGATGCTGCGCAGGGCCATCTGGTCTGGAGCCGCTGGGAGCAAGGAGCGACGGGGCTTGAGGCAGTGTTCCGCTTCGCGGTGCCCGCGGAAAAATCGCACTACGAGGTGGCTTATTGCTGCATTATTAAGCGTAACGGCGATCGAGTGTATTACCGGCAATTTTCCGCTTATAACGGGGAGATCGCGATAGACCCGTCGAACGGCACGATTTTTCGGTTGTCGCTCAAAGCAACGGGCCTCAAAAGCACTGATCCGATTGTCAAAGCCAACATCGTGGTCGAGTATGGTGCAGTGGAGCTGGGCGGCAAAACTTATATTTGCCCGTTGAAGGGCATTGCTCTTTCCCTGGCGTCGGAGGTTCAGCCCTTGCTCGGTGGACGCGAAGAGGATTTTCCGCCTCTTCAGACGTCGCTGAACAACGTCGTTTTCGAACAATATCACTTGTATAGCGCGAGTTCGCATGTGTTGCCTGGATATACCGAGGAGCAATTGAGAAAGCCGCCCGGCGACAGCAAGACCCCAGATTAGCCTGGGCCACGCAGGCAATGTCCTCATTTAGGTTGAGATGGAGCTCATGATTTTGATGGAGCTATGCGAGCGTGGGCCGTCGACGAGTTGCGCGTCCTAATAAGCGGTGGGAACTGTGGTGGCGGGGCAAACGCGTGTGCGTTGCAGAGCACTTCTCGCGCGAATGTTTAAGCATGCGGGTAGGGCCACGACATGGTAAACCTGTTGTGGGAACGATCGATGCGAAACTTTCGCTTCGACAAAGAGAGGCAGAAGAACTTTTATAAGGATCACGTTTATGGGTAGTTGTCGTAGCACACCGCGCGGTTTTGATTCGCGGTATCTGGTCGGAATTATTTTTTTATGCGCTGTTTCCTCGATCGGACCGGAGAAGTTGATCGCTCAAACCGCTGCGCCGAGCGTTCCTGCTCAAGCGGCGCCCCAGGGGCAGCAACCACAAGCGGGAGGGGTCAACACAGGCGGGGTTCACGCAGCGGTGCTCGACAGCGAACACAGGCCAATCACTGCGGGCGGCTTCGTCAAAAGCGGTCCCGTCATCTTTCAGGACGTGGCACAGAAGGCGGGCTTGAATGCATGGAAGCACACCATGGGAACGCCTGAGAAGCACTACATCATTGAGACAAACGGCTCCGGCGTCGGTCTGATCGATTACGACAACGATGGGTGGCTTGATATTTATTTCGCCAACGGGTCAACGGTGGATGCGATAAACGGAAAGGCCGCTGCGCCTAAGGCTGCGCTTTTTCATAACAATCACGATGGCACGTTTACCGATGTCGCTGCGAAAGCAGGCGTCACCAATGAGCGGTGGGGCGTTGGCGTTGCCATTGCCGATTATGACAACGACGGCTGGCCGGATATCTACGTCAGCAACTTTGGCAAGAACAGGCTTTATCACAATAACCATGACGGCACGTTTACCGATGTCGCGGAAAAGGCCGGCGTGACGCTGGGCAACTGGTCAACAGGGGCGACGTGGGGCGATTACGATGGCGATGGCCGGCTCGATCTCTTTGTCCCCGGGTACGTTCACTACGATATGGCAAACCAACCGGTCTCGAGCAAC
The DNA here is from genome assembly GCA_963838555.1 of uncultured Acidobacteriaceae bacterium. Lineage (GTDB taxonomy): Bacteria > Acidobacteriota > Terriglobia > Terriglobales > Acidobacteriaceae > Edaphobacter. The sequence goes on from CAWIRK010000007.1 coordinate 244,224, forward strand.
CAGGGCGCGACGCTGTGCCAGTTTCGCGGCGTCGAGGTGATGTGCGGACCGCGCGGCCTGAAGGGTGAGCCCGACCACTTGTTTCACAACAACGGCGACGGAACTTTCACGGACGTCAGTGAGAAGGCCGGCGTTGCCGATAAGAGCGCCTACTATGGGCTTGCTTCCCTCTTTATCGACGTGAATGACGACGGTAAACCTGATCTTCTAGTCGCCGACGATTCGACGCCGAATTATCTCTATCTCAACAAGGGAGACGGTACCTTCGAGGACGCGAGCTACGCCTCTGGTTATGCACTGAATGAGAATGGCCGCGAGACGGCGTCGATGGGGATTGCGTTCGGCGACTATCGGAATAACGGGTTGGTGGACTTTTATAACACCACATTTTCCGACGACTACAATCCGCTTTACCGAAACGATGGCAATGCGAACTTCACTGACGTCAGCTACCCGATGGGAATTGCCGAACCGACGATCCCTTTTCTTGGCTGGGGCACGGCGTTTTTGGACTTCGACAACGACGGCTGGAAGGATATTGTGATCGCGAACGGGCATGTCTATCCGAGCGTCGACGGAACCAGCTGGGGAACTACGTTTGCGCAACGTCCTCTGCTCTTTCGCAATATTGAGGGGAAGAAGTTTGATCTTATGCCTGCTGTTGAGGGCAGCGCACTGGCCAATGTCTATGTTGGAAGAGGCGTGGCGGTGGGGGATTTATTCAATAACGGCAAACTTGACGTGGTCATCAACGTTCTGGATGGCCACCCTGCTTTGCTGCGCAACGTATCGCCCGACACGCATCATTGGGTGGGATTGAAGCTGGTGGGCGGTCCGAAGAGTCCGCGGGACGCCGTGGGCACGACGGTTTTTCTTACGGCTGGGGGGCTACGGCAGCGTGGGGATGTGGTCTCGGGCGGAAGCTATGCGTCGACTCATGATCCGCGGCTGCACTTCGGGCTTGGGGACGCGACCGCTGTCGATGGGGTCGAGGTTCACTGGCCCAGTGGGGCGAAGGAGAAGTTTGCCATTGCCAAGACAGACCAGATTGTGACCCTGGTTGAGGGCAAGGGCACGAAGCTGTAAAGGGTTTGCTATTGCGATTGAGTTGCGATGGGCGTCGTGTTCTTCGGGGCCTTGCGCTTGGCGTGGAGGAAGTCGATGAGGTCTTTGATCTCGTCCGGCTGGAGAACATTGCCGAAGGCGGGCATGGCGGCGCCACCGTGTTGGATCTGATGCTCGATTTTCTCTTTGCTGAGGCGTTTGCCGACGGTGCTGAGGTCTGGGCCTCGGTCACCGCCGCGGCCATTTACGCCGTGGCAGTGCTCGCAGCCCTTTTCATGGAAGAGCGTGGCTCCGGCGTCTTTTGACTTGTTCGAGTAGGCATGAACGACCGGTGTGGCCTGTTGTGGCAGACTGCATGCCAGGGCTACGACGACGGCAGCGAAACTGAGAGCAGTACAGATTGGCCCGGGAACTTTGCGGTTTCTTTGCAGGGAGATATGTATCTTTCTGCGATGTTCTATCGCGGATGGCTTAGCGGTTGTTGATAAGACTACAGGGTGGGGTGGGTGCTTGACTAGAATGCGCCGCCGCTCATGGAAGAAGAAGTTGGCGCGATGATCTGGGGTGAGTGCTTGCCGGGTTGCGACGGTATATCGAGTTCATGGGTGTGCCAGACGATGCCTTCGTTTGCGATCTCCGTGTGCTTCTGGAGAAATTCGAAAGCGTAAGTGCTTGCAGTGGGATCGTCCTTCTGGTCGGCAAACATGGAGGCCTGTTGCGTGGAAAGATCTTTCAGGCCGAGCCTGCGATAGACGATCGAGAGGATGTAGTGGGCTGAGAGATCGTCTGGGTCGATGGATTGGACCTTTTCATATTCGACGCGCGCGAGATCGTATTTGTGGAGCTGGTAGTAGGAGAATCCCAGTTCGCGATGGGCGTCCCGAGAGCGCGGGAAGCTGGCTGCGACCCTCTGCAGATCGGCGACGGCCATATCCATGTTGCCCGAGTTGCGTTCGACGAGAGCGCGATAGTAGAGGGCACGGGCGTTGTCCGGAGCAAGCGTCAAGGCCTTTTCAAGGTTGGGACGGGCATCGTCATACCTCTGCCATTGGATCTGCACGATGGCAACGTTGGTGTACGCGTCGGCATAGTCGGGGCGAAGCTCGGTGACGCGGGTGAAGGCGCGGGCGGAGGCAGCATACTGTTGGGCATCGAGCAACGCAATTCCGTAGTTGTTCCAGCGCATCCACTCTTTGTTTTCGACTGGGTTCGGAGGGACCGGGTCGTTGTCTCCGACTTGAATCGTTCGTGTCTGGGACGCCATGTCGACAATCGGCTGTTCGTAGTGCTTGCCCAGGCCGAAGTCCACGAAGTGTTGATTGAAGCGGCGGTATTTGACTGTCGCGGTGATGGTGAGTGGGCCAACGGCGGCTGGCGGCATGATGAAGGAGTAGCGCACGAGCTGAGAGCGACCAGACTGGATGGTGTTGTTATAGGCGACGACGCGGTTCGTCCAGACCTGATGCAGGTCGTTTAGGCCGCCATTCACGTTGACGAGACGATTGGTGAAGCTGTGGGCGCGCTCGTCGAGATCACCGTTTGGCTTGATGAATCCGCTCTGATGCAGGGTTTTTCCGGTAGAGTCTTTGACGGTGAACTCGACCCACGACTCGTAAAAATCACGCTGCTCAGGCACGTGACTGTGGGCGATGCCTTTGTTCTGGATGACGACGTCAGCGGTGATTGTTTCGCCGGGTGTGAGGGAGAATTTTGTGAGGCCAAGGGGGGCGGCGAGGCCCGTCAACGAGCTGCTGTCGACCATTTCGCCGTGTTCGATGGCGAAGATATCGACATTAAAGACGCTGTTCTGAAGGAACTGCACGATTCTGGCGGCTTGCTCATCGAAGCCGTAGATCTTGGGGATGACGGTGTTTGCGCCTAGCCAACGATGAGAGGCCAGTTGGCCCTTCTTCGCGCCGGAGTCGGTCAGCTTCAGTCCCTCTCGTTGCATGTGGCAGGTCTGGCAGGTGGAGACGGAATCCTTTACGTAGAACGGCAGAGGCGATTGTTTGGCAAAGGAGGAGTTCTGCCACTCGTCGTAGAGGAAGATGGCGCGTTGCCATTTGTAATCGTTGAGGGTGCGAGGCAAGGCGGCCTTGTGGCAGGGCGAGCAAAACTCCGAGGTGCGGTAGAAGTCCTTCATGACGGCTTTGCTGTGGCGATCGAGGTGAGCGAGGATTTCGCCGTCGGAGACTTTGCGGGTGATCGGCTTGCCGTCTTCGTCGACCAGTACGGCTGGAATGCCCATGACGTAGCTACCAGTCCCGCGGGTGTCGACCTTCTGGATTGAGTGACAGACGGTGCAGGTAACGCCGTCCTGGTCGTAGGGACGCTTCTTCGGCGCGCCCTGGGTCAGGGCTCCGGCTACGACGGAGATCGGATCGTGACAGCCCTCGCAATGGCGGGAGAATTCGACTCCCTTGGTGTCGTTCAGCATCGCCACGTTTTTCAAGTAATAGGGGACACGGTTGGCGTTGGAGTGGGCGGACTCGCGCCATTGCTTGTGAGCCTCCTGATGACAGTGGCCGCAGTACTCGGCGGTGGGAAAGTTCTTAGGGTTGATGAACTCGCCCGTATCGGTCAACGCATTGGAGGGGACGAAGGGGAGTTCCTTGCCGAAGCGATAGTTGTATTTGGCGGCGATCTTTTCGGTGTATTCATGACGCGCTGCGGCTGCTTCATCGGCCTGACCACCGGCCTTCACGGCTCCTGGATGGAGCACGATCCTGCCTGCCAAGCCAGCGGCGACTAGGAGGACGAATGCTCCGGCACGTCTTCGATTTTTGATCGCCATTTCTTCAGCCCACTTTACCGCAAACCCACCGGCGGCAACAGATCATTGGAACATGGGAATGGTAAAGACGGAAAGGGACGTCTGTCTTCCATCTTTAGGTGGAGTTTTTCCTCTATCCTCGGGCTTGGGATGGCAGGCCAGACTGCAGTCCTGCTATATTTCGTTGGAAACTTTTTTCCGATCTCAATATGCGCCCAATATCTGTTCTGTGGATGCGACCTTTGAGCCAAGTAAGCGTTTTCCCATTTTGCTGCAGCGAAGGACGAAAAAGGGTTGATTATGGGCATGGCATCGAGATATTTCACCCGGGGGATCCCCTGAAAGCACGGCAAGTGCTTTCGACGATGGCGCTGTTGGCGATTCTGGGTACATACGCCGGGGTTTGCCCTGGGCAGCAGACGGCGGTCACACTCAACATTCAGCTGGATAAGCCAGTGCACGCCGTGAGTCCGACACTGTACGGATTGATGACCGAGGAGATCAATTACTCCTACGACGGCGGCCTTTATGCAGAGATGGTGCGCAACCGGACATTTCAGGGATCATGGATTCGGCGGAGTCGCTCACTGGAATATTGAGCATATGGGGAATTCCATTGCATCGATGTCAATCGATCGCACGGAGGGTCCGAGTGCCGCGCTGCAGCATAGCCTGGCGATCGAAGTGAAGAAGGCCGACGCGACCAATCGCGCCGGGGTAAGGAACGAAGGTTACTGGGGCATGGCCCTGCGGCCCAACACTACCTACAAGGGTTCTCTCTATGCCAAGGCCGATTCAGCGGACGTAGGCCCGTTGACCGCGGACCTGATCAACGACAACACCGGCAAATCGGCGGCGACAGCGACGCTGCCGGGGCTTTCCACAGAGTGGAAGCGATATGAATTCACCCTGACGACGGGCAAGATTGAGACCTCAGCACAAAATCATCTACTCCTGACCGTGGGACATTCAGGCAGGGTGTGGATCGATCTGGTTTCGCTGTTTCCGCCTACGTACAAGAATCGTGACAATGGAAACCGTCCCGACCTGATGGAGATGATGGCGGCGATGCATCCGAAGTTTTTGCGGCTGCCGGGTGGCAATTATCTTGAAGGCGACCAGATCGACGAGAGATTCGACTGGAAGAATACTATTGGGCCACTTGTCGACCGGCCCACACATCGCAGCCCCTGGAACTATCAATCGTCAGATGGAATGGGCCTGCTGGAGTTTCTGGAGTGGAGCGAGGATCTAAAGATCGATACAGTGCTCGCTGTTTACGCGGATACTCGTTGAAGGGCGACCACATTAACCCTGGACCAGCGCTGGTTCCTTTTCTGGAGGATGCGCTGGACGAAATCGAGTTCGCAACGGGAGATGTGTCCACTAAGTGGGGTGCGGTTCGGGCGAAGCTTGGGCATCCGGCGCCGTTTGCCGTGAAGTATGTCGAGATCGGCAATGAAGACTGGTTTGATCGCTCTGGCAGCTATGAGGGACGCTTTGCGCAATTCTACAAGGCGATCAAGGCCAAATATCCGCAACTCGAATTGATCGCGACCGCACCGCTGAAGAGGATGAAGCCAGACGTTCTTGACGATCATTACTACAAGCGCGCGGACGAGTTCTTTGCCGATGTGAAGCACTATGACACTGCGGACCGGAATGGCCCAAAGATATTTGTCGGGGAGTGGGCGACGCGCGAAGGCTCTCCGACCACGAATATGGGCGCGGCGCTTGGCGATGCGGCTTGGATGACAGGCATGGAGAGAAACAGCGACCTGATTGTAATGGCCTCGTATGCACCGCTGTTCGTCAACGTTAATCCGGGAGGGATGCAGTGGGAATCGGACCTGATCGGATATGACACCCTCACCAGCTATGGATCGCCTTCCTATTATGCGCAGGTACTATTTGCCAAATACCTTGGGACCGAGGTGCCGGCCTTTTTCTGCTAATGGCGACACGGAGCGTTTTTTTTACTCGGTTACGCGTGACCCGGGGAAAGGCGCAGTGTATCTAAAACTCATCAATGCATCCTCAGTCGCTCAGCCCGTCGAAGTTGAAATGACAGGCGCGAGCAATGTTGCGAATGCGGCTACGGTGGAGACATTGTCTGGCGCCACTCTGGCAGAGACGAACACGATCTCATCCCCGACCCGCATTGCGCCGGTACAAACTACTATCAAGGGAGCCGGACCCAAATTTACTCACACGATGCCGCCCTATTCCATTCAGGTGCTAGAGTTACAGGCGAAGTAGGCGGTTGAATAGGTCGGCAAACGGCCGTACTTGCTGGCGATTCAGAAATCTATGCGGAATAGAGAACATCTGACTGAACACCACTTTGTGACCCGTCCTTGGAATCCCTGAGAATCGCTGCAACCCAGCATCTTGACCATTTTTAATACAGCCGTCAACAAAATGGCCGTAGGCTAAAAAATGGTCTCCCACAGATGAATGTTCTTGTCATTGAAGATGACAACAGAATTGCCAATCTGGTCGAACGTGCGCTGACCGAAGACGGGCATCGCGTCACCGTCTCGCACAACGGTCGCGAAGGTGCGCAGTTGCTTCTCTCCGCACAGTTCGACGCCGCTTTGCTGGACATCCTTCTTCCCGAGATGGATGGATTCGAAGTCCTTGAAGCAAGTCCGTGCCAAACAGTGCAAGACGCCAATACTCGTTCTGACTGCTGTCGACGCCGTTCCAAAGATCTTGCAGGCCTTCGATCTCGGCGCGGACGATTACCTCGTCAAGCCATTCATTCTTGAGATCCTCCTGGCACGGGTCGGCGCAATCGCGCGACGCGTTACGACCACCGAACGCCTGTCGCCGCTGCGCGGAGGTGTCACTCTTGATCGGAGTCGCCGCGTAGCGATTCGTCACGGCAAGGAGATCTCACTGACCCGGAAGCAGTTCGAATTGCTCGAAACTCTCATGAGGCGCCAGGGTTGATCACTACACGCGAACAACTGATCGAAGCGGGCTGGGGAATCACAGCCGATGTAAAGGAAAACACGCTCGATGTTTACATCCATGGTCTGCGGTCGAAGCTCGAGGACCAGTCCGATAAAGGCCAACCCTTGATCAAAACGGTTCACGGATCCGGTTACATGTTTGTGGCGGTGTAGAGTGCATGCTCTTTCGGTTCGGGCAAAGCTCATGCTGTTCTACCTGCTGGTCACTCTGGCGGGGCTTCTCATCTTTGGCCTTATGTCCTTCGGCGCTCTTCAGTACGCTCTGCTCCAAGGAAAAAAGACGCATCTTCAGGGACGCGAAGACCGGCTGGTCAGTCTGCTCAATGAAAATCGAGCAAAGGGCGTTCCCGAGCCGCTGAGCGAGCAACTTAGAAACTATGCCCTCGTGACCCATGAAGGAAACCTCTTCCACATTCACAATCTCGACGGCACGCTCTTCTTTCCGTCGGACGGAATCGGCAAGATTGGGCGTTGCCCTCGAAAGACGATTGTGCTCGGCCGGTGTTCAGTTCAGTGATGTCGACAGAGCTCCGTGCTCGTCATGTGTCACGAATCTGCTCGATGGCCGCATGGTCCGCCTCCACATCGGCGGCTCGTTGGAGGAGGAAGCCTACATTCTGCGGAAGTATCGCAACGCGCTTTTTCTGCTTATGCCGGCCCTCTGATTCTGTCGTCTGTCAGCGGTTACTTTCTGAGCCGGCATGCACTGAAGCCCGTCGATCGAATGACGCGCGCCGCGCTCGGCATCGGCATCGGCAATCTCTCGCAACGTCTTCCGGTGCCGCTGGCAAAGGATGAGATTCAGCACCTCGCCGTGGCGTGGAATCAACTGCTGGCCAGGCTGGAAGCTGCGGTCTCACGCCTCAGCCAATTTTCGGCGGACGCTTCGCACGATCTCAGAACATCGATCACCGTCATGCTTGCCACAGCCCAGCTATCTCTTCACCGCCATCGTTCGGAAGACGAGTATCGTGATGCACTCGAAAAGATCGTAACGGAGTGTCGAACTGCCTCTACCTTGCTCGACGCGCTCCTGTCGCTCGCGCAGAGCGACAACTTCGTTCACGAAGTGGCCTTCAAAAGAATCAATCTTTGCGAACTCGTGGTCAACGGCTGCAGGCGAGTTGAGGATTTGGCGGAGTCCAGCGGCATTCTTCTGGATTGGCATCTTTCCGGCGGAGACGGTCTCACATCGAAGGCGATGAACTGTTGCTCCAACGTCTGCTCGGAATACTTCTGGACAACGCAATTCGTTACACGCCAGAGTCTGGCGAGATTCGAGCTGAGGTCTCGCGTCGTAGCTGACAACGCATTCGTGACCGTGCGCGATACCGGCGTCGGTATGTCGGAGGACGTGCGGCTGCACGTCTTCAACCGCTTCTATCAGGCTGATCTGCGCGAGAGAAAATCGAACGGCCGGCAGCGGCCTGGGTCTCTCTATCGGCAGATGGATCGCCGATGCACACGGTGCAGAGCTGACGGTGGAAAGTACTCCTCTGGAGGGCTCTGTCTTTCAGATCAAATTCCCGGTGAAGGCGATGAGTCTCTTCCGCGAGCCGACTTGCTCTCCCAATGGCGCAGGCGGCTTAAGGTTGCTGAAATAAAACTTAAATCAATCTTAAGATCAAGCGGAATTTCAAAAAATCCACTACCTGATCGCGAATATTCATTGCGCGTAACGCAACTGAACTGCCCGCATTCACAATACGCACCTTACGCTCAGTTTCACCATGAGACAAAAAAACCTCGTCGCCAACATGATTGTTCTGTTTGCATCGGCGGATCTATACGGGCAGGACAAGCGGTTAATCCTGTCGCCATAAAGAAGCCCTCTCTAAAGCATCCGCGAGCCACCCAAGCTACTACATCGACCCGGCGTCACTGCATCTGGATCTGATTCTGTCTCCACCTCCTGCTCGAGATTCAGCTACAACGGCAGCGGAGCTTACGGAGTTGCATCGTATCGAAGCTTCGCGGACTCCCGTGCAGGTCACTCAAGCCAAGGCCGACGATCAAGAAGAAGATATTTTCGTGTTCGGCACCGTGTTGGGTCCAGGCTTTACTGCTGAGGCGTTGCCCATCACTGCTTCGCTTTCTACCCGTGTGCGGAAAGATGAAAGTGCGGCGAGTAGCCCGCTCAAAAATATCTATCGTCGCCCCCGTCCCTATCAGGTCGATAGCACGCTTCACCCGGTCTGCGCACTCAACGCCGAACCCACTTCCTATCCGAGCGGGCATTCGCTCTCCGGCTATCTGCTTGCTTTTACACTCGTGCAATTAGTGCCAGAGAAACGCCAGGAGATCTTCGACCGTGCCGACGAGTACGTCCACAATCGGCTGATCTGCGGTGTTCACTACGCCAGCGATATCGAGGCCAGTCGCAGGGTCGCCTACGCCATCTTCGGCTCGTTAGCGGCCTCACCCAGTTTTCAACGAGACCTCGCAGCCGCGCGTGAAGAGACGCGCCGCAAGCTGGGTTTTCCTTTGGCAGTTCCTCAGCAATAAGGTGCGCGAGGCATCAGCTCGCAGTACTATGCCGAAACCCGATCTTCACCGTAGCCGCTTGATTGCAACCTTACCCGGAGGAATTTGTGACCTACACTACTCTTTATCGTTGGAGCGTCGCACTACTGCTCAGCTTGTGCTCGCCCTTAATCCTAGCCGCGCCGCAATCGGTCCAGGCTCAGTCCACCGACGCCGCTGTCACCGGCATCGTCACTGACGTTAGGGGTGACGTCCTTCAAAGCGCGACCATCAACATCAAAAATGAGGCGACCGGCAATTCCGACAACGTCAAGGTCGATGCGCAAGGGCGCTTTTCCTTCGGAGGCTTGACTCCTGGTCGTTACACCATTGAAGTCACGGCTCCCGGTTTCGAACTCAACCGCCGCACGGTGCAACTCACCGTCGGCCAGCCCCAGGATCTCTCCGTCGCGTTGAACGTCGGCGACGTCTCCCAGCAAGTCACTGTGCGAGGCCAACGCCGCTCGGCTCTATCGCCGCTGCGCTCGCTCCTATGGACGCCTCCGCTCGAGGCCACCTCGGCACGCACCTATATCAGCCCTACCTTTGTCCAGAACTTCACCTCGCCTGTGGCAGACTACGGTGAAGCGGTCGCGATGGCGCCTGGGACCTTTACCCTCAACGGCAACGGCGTTGGCCTCGGCCAGTCCAGCACTTACTTCCGCGGCTTTCCTGACGGGAATTACGATATCGACTTCGACGGTATTCCGTTTTACGACACCAACACGCCGACGCATCACTCCTGGGCCTTCTTCCCTGCTCAGTTCTTCGGCGGAATCGATCTCGATCGCAGCCCAGGCACCGCCTCGACAGTCGGACCCACGCCCTTTGGCGGCTCCATCCATCTGCTCTCCAAAGATATGTCACCGGTCCGGAATGTCCGCGGTCAATTCGCCTACGGTTCGTTCAATACGTATCTTTACGACGGCCAATTTGACTCAGCCGACGTCCTTCCCAACAAGAAGCTGAACTTCCAGATCGACATCCACCACCTGCAGTCCGACGGTTACCAGACCTTCAATCATCAAACGCGTAACGCCGGCGATATCAAGGCCCAGTACAAAATCTCTGACAAGACCATGATCACCGGTTTCTCCGGCGTTATCTGGCTTGATGCCAACACACCCAACTTCAGCGCAACGCGGTGCCATGTACGGCGCCGCCAGCGAGTTATACCTGCACCGGTGCACTTGCGCCGTTCGCTGGCGCGGGTCTCAACTTTCTCCTCACAGACAACTCGGACCCAGTCAACTACCTCAATACCAGTACAACTACTACCATGTGCCCACCGACTTTGAATACGTTGGAGTGCACAGCGAATTGGGCCACAACATCACCCTCGATGTAAACCATACACGTACAACTACGACAACAGTGAAAAGTATTCCAACGCTACACCGATCACCGACGCTACAACCATCAACGGATCGAAGACCTACAACGGGCTCGCCATTGCTCCTTGCAACGTACCTGTTACCAAGAAGGGCGTCACCGCTATCCCCTGCGGCGTTGACAAGTACAACAGCTATCGCAAATACGGTGAGACTTCAACGATCAGCCACGTATCTAGGTTCGGTATTCTCCGCGCCGGTCTCTGGTATGAGTGGGCGGCCACCAGTCGACACCAGTTTCCCAGCGACCCGCTTAATGACTGGGCTGATCAGGCCCTCTCCAATTTCAACGAGCAGTATTGGACTAACTCTTATCAGCCCTACGCTGAGTACCAATTCCACGTCACGAGGAGTCTGAACGTTACCGCGGGCACCAAATTCGCTTATTACGATATCGCGACCAAACAGTACGCCGACAATGGCAAGACCATCGGCGGTCTCGGCACGAACAATCCCAATAGCTTCATCACCAACGGCGGCAGCTACTCCGCGTGGCTGCCTGCAATCGACGCGAACTACCGTCTCAAGAGCAATTGGTCCATCTATGGCCAGATTGCCACCGGCAGCGTCGTTCCTCCAAGCAAAGTCTTCGACTACACCCAGGGCCCGAACGGCACTCCGGTCAAAACCCTGCCTAAACAGCAGCGCAACACTACCTATCAGGCAGGTACGGTTCTCAAACTCAAACGCGTCACCTTCGATGCGGACTTCTACCACATCCGCTTCCAGAACAGCTACTCCTCCACCCTCGATCCCTCGGGCGAGCCCGTTTACTTTCTGCAACCCAGCTCAATCACAAAGGGCTTCGAGGCGGAGAGCAACATCTATGTGGCTCATGGCCTTAGCTTCTATCTCAACGCATCGGTCGGTCGCGCAACGTATGTCGGCAATATGAGCGTCCCTTGCGCTCCGACGAACTGCACAGGAGCACCGATAATCGTCACCGCGCCCTCCGGTCTGTGGGTTGCGAACACACCATCCGACACTGAGGCCGAAGGCGTCACCTATCAACGCAAAGGCTGGGATCTCGGTGTGTTCAACAAGCGTGTCGGCACGTTTTATGCGGACAACGGCGCCTATCACAACCAGGCCACCATCGACCCGTTCAACCAGACGAACGCTTATTTCAATTACACGATTCGTACGAACGGACGATTCGACCAGACCAAGATTCGTTTGAGCTTCAATAACCTGTTCAACGAACACAACATTACCGGCGACGCCATTACTGGCACGGCTCTTACGCAGACGATCGAAGCCAACGGTACCACCTATACCGACCCCTTCACTACCGCGGGTCCGACACCCATCGCTGGTGGCGACAACATCAGCGTACTACCGGGGCGCAGCATTATGCTTGCGGTAACGTTTGGATTGTCTCCGAAGCGATAATGAGCTTTGCTGACGTTGAGCCGTGCCGCTGATTCTTTGGCGGCGCGGTTCGTTTTGTATTGCTTCTCTATTTCTTGCACTGGAAAGAGAGCTCAACTAGACGTCCGAAATGAGGTGTTCTCGCATGGCGAAGCGAACCAGGTCGGAGTTCGTCCTCAGACCAAAGTCTTCCATGATGCGATATTTGTGAAAGGCTATGGTTCGCACAGCGATGTTAAGGATCTCAGCCGCCTCTTTCATCGAGTGGCCTTCCGCAAGGAGTTGTAAAACCTGTCGTTGACGGGTTGTCAGTTCTTTAGCTCGGGTCTGTTGAGGGCTCCGGATAAACTCATCGATTAACTTCTGTGCGATGCTTGGGGTTACATAGGAATGACCGCGCAAGATTTCGCCGATGGCTCGTTTGAGCTCGGTGCTGGCGGATTTCTTAACAGATAGCCAGATGACCATTGGCATAGCGCTCTCGAAGCAACATCGGGATCGTCATTGGTCGCGAGGAGGATAACTTTGGTCTTGGGTAGGAGCCTTTTCAGTTCGGCTCCGTACTTCGGACCCGCCCCCCAACGATATATCCATGTCCAATAGAACGACGTCAGGTTTCATCTCCACCGCAGCGGAGAGTAGCGTGTTTCCGTCGGGAACGACTTTGATGACCTGATAGTCGGGTTCAATCAGGTCTTTTAACACCTCGGCAACCAGAGTGTCATCTGCAATCAAAATTCGCGGTCGGTCCATTCTAGACTCCCGACACTGATTTCAGTTGGAACGCATTCGGAGGAACATCCAGACTGGTCTCCCTCTCGGAAGAGAGACTTCTGCGTCGGGTGGTCCATGCAAGTGCAATCGCTGCCGCGAGACGATGACGAAGTATCCAAAGCTTTAACTGAGGCTTGAGATTTGCCCTTTACAAGGGCCTGCTCCTGATCCGCAATGGGGATCTCAGGTGCGTTCTTTGCAAAGTCGAAGCGACCATTCGTCAGATAAGTAACCGCCATGCCGGCCAGAAAGTAGGGATGAAAGACGGCTATAGGAACCGCATACTTTTTGGTTTTCAAAAGAGATTCGATGACTCCTCGCGGCTTGTGGCTTCGAGAAATAGTGCCAGGCACCTGGGGGATCACGACTTCGTTCAATTCGAGCTCATCGTGACGGTGGGCGTAGGTTACAAGCGATTTGGCAATCTGTTTCGGAGTCGTTATCGCAACATCTGCCGTGACGCTTCTACTTACCGCGTGCGGATAGTAGAAATTGAGGAGACGCCGGGAAAAGTCGGCGCAGTTGTTCGTAAATAGGTTGAAATGGCTTTGGTTGGCTCTACCGTTATATTCGGCAATCAAGCGATCATCCTGTTCGTCCGTCGTGGCAATTTCGAAGCTGTAAATCTTTCGAATGTATGCGACACCCAATAGTTGAGGCCAAACATTTTTCGCATCGTATCCCTTAATTGCGGAGACAAGCGACGTCAGGTGAGTTTCCGCATATGCTGTCCGCATCTCTGTGACAGAGGCTGCTTCGGCCCACTGAGGCACATCGGCCGCCTGGTCGACAGCGTAGAGATATGGCAAAAGCGGAATCGCGACCCAATCCAATTTTCGAATGCGGGAGTAACGGCTAATTACCACACCCGTTTCGCCGGGTTGGCAGCGGCGCAATAGGATAGGCGACTCCGCGCAGACTCGATTGAGATAAATAGCCGAATGCCCCGTCGGATTTATGCTCCCGAAGAATCCATATGGCTCTTCAATCAGAAGCGAAACATCTCCTCGTGCAGTACTCGCGCCTGCTAAAGACGCTAAGAGCATCGAGATAAGCCACCAAACGCGGCGCACTCCGACGCCGGTCCTCAGCGAATTACCAGCCAGGTTGGATAGATGCAAATTCATACTGGATTTGAGTTTCTCCTCAGTCGAACCAGCTTCTCTAGCGGTCATGCCATACGTCCATCATGTCGATATGTCTTCAACGTAGCATTACGGTAGCGCGAGGAATACTGCGAGATTTACTAGTTCGGCATGCATTCTCTTGCAGGCCGGAGCAGTCAACCCCAGTCCCGGTCAACGTCCAAAATAAAGCGCTCAGGCTGTCCGCGTGGCAATTTGAGGCCGGATCCTCAGAGCATGTGAGCCAACGACTATTGAGTGTTGCCGGGCTTGCGAGGTTGCCCAACCCAAAAAAAGAGACTGCGTTTGCAGTCTCGGGGCATAAATGTCATGGTCCTCCGCTCACTCTGAGGATGGTTTTGGCTGCCGTCAGCACCCCATCGCGAACAATTGGCTATGTGGCCGCAACTCAGATTGAAATCGCTGTTTTCCGAGGGTCACAACGTTGGCCGCAACATCGGTTTTCGACTCACGAGACTCAACCAGGCCATCCCCAAAAGCTGAGGTGTTCGATGCTAATATTTCTGCTCGCGGCTCGGTTCATAGTCTTCGCCGAATATGTTTTTGTGATGCGCCAATGAATCTGTCGTCACCTGAAGCGTGATGTCGCCCAACTGTACCGCGTCGGTTGAGACTTGTACGATCCTCTGGGACACATCGGGGTTCGCAAGTTGACCGTTCTCGCTCCATACATTCAGCCGGTAGCTTCCGGCAGGAACGTTATGCAGGACTACAACCCCGCTTTCGCTCGAGACTCCATAATAGGGAGTGTTTAGCGCTAGAACGATAGCGCCCATCTCCGGATGAATGTTGCAAAAGATGTAGGAGACGCCCTCACGGTCAAACCGCACCGACCGACTTGTACCTGATTCATACAAGCCCAGATCAAAACGTTTGCCGTTGAAGAGCGAGAACACGTTGTGAAAGAAAGGGTCTTGATTGGGAAACTCAACCTGACTGCCAGTAGGAACGACGAGCAGATGAGGAGTAAACATCTTGTCCTTCTGAACAAGCCGGTATAGCGGCTGCCGAGCCGGTATCACGGGCACGATACCACTAGCCTTTAGAGGCGACAACCACACAACGACATTTGCTGCGCTGGGCGCATCTTTGTGCCTCTTTCCCGCGCGCTGGATCGGCGTACTTACATGAATTTTTCCGGACACCTCCACTCCCTCTCCGTGCATCTGTTGCACACGGCTCCCAATGAGCAGGGACGAACATCCCAAGATGATCCAGCGTCCGAAGCTGCGCACGATTTCTGCCTCCTAGAATTGATATCCAGCGGAAAGAGTAAAGATGTCCGCCGTGTTCACAGTGCCATAGATGGGCCAGGTCCATATCCGGCGATACTCGGGGGACAAGATTAGGTAGGTCTTCGGTCTGAAGATCACGTTGCCGAAGACCATTTTGTTGCGAGCACGGAGTTGGGTAGACGTCACTGTCGGCGGAAAGATAAATTCGTGAAAATCTCCGGCATAGCCGTCGTCAAGCCCGATGCTGGCGTTTGCTTCCAGCGATTGAGTGAGGCGGGCTTTGAACTGAGTCCATCCGCCGATGGCGTTCAGTCCTCGGTAGGCGTTTAGACCAGTGGAAGTATAAACGCCAAACAGAACGTCTTTGTAGACCCCGCCGCCCAGGCCGCCTAGAGCCCTGCCGCGATAACCTTCCCCGCTGACCTCAAAGCGGTTGCCAAGCGGAACTCGCCAATCCGTCGTAACCGCCCAGGAGTCGACACTTTGATTGGCGGGGTAGCTTTGCCGACTGTAGTATCCGCTCAGTCCTATCTGCAAGGGATGCTCGCCGGTGAAAGTCCCATACGAAACGCGCGATTCATAACCAGGCTGCTTCGCCGCCTCACCGGGGCTCGGAACGCGAAACAACTCATTCGTGCTGTAACCCGCGGTCGGCGGATCCCACAGTCCGAATTCAAGTTGCAGCCTCCTTCCGGACTGGAGCGGAATCTGATGCGCGTATCGTAGCTGCGGCGCCCACGTCCAAAGATTCCCCGCTCCGGCCAAGGCTGGTTCCGCAACCATTGCATATGATGTAGGTGACAGATGGGGAGATCAGGGGCACCACCAAGCCTGCTTGAATTGAGTCGTTGGTCCAATCGAGATTGATGCTCGCGGTCCGCATGCGGACAGTCCCGGCAGACGTTGCGTAACTGCTGTAAGCAAGGCCGGCAAAGAAATCCAAATTGACATCGGCAGAGGTTCGGGCGCCGGCGATTCTGGGGCCGTATCCTTGCAGCCCAAGGATAGTCTGGCGAAAGGTCGCACCCGCGCTACCGTTGCCGGTGGTGTTATTTTGAGCGCTAAGGGCAGCCTCAGGCAGATCGATATTATCGACAATGCCTCGATTAACAAACGAGTTGAATAGAAGCAGGCCCGTTACGCGTAGCGGATACTTTGAACTGCTTTCAACTTTTATCTGATCGTGTACTTTGACTTGAGCCTCGACGGTCTGTTGCTGCTCCTGTAAAGTCTTCGATCGCTGCGGCTGTCGCTTTCGCCGCATCCACAGAGTTTCCTGAACTTGACGATTCGGTTGACCCGAGTTGAGTCGCGGCCAGAAGCTTCTTAATCTGCGCGAGTTCCTCTCGCAGTTGTTCCATCTCTTGTTGCGATTGTTCGAGTTGCTGATGGGTTACGGCAAGAGCCGATGAGATCGCTTCCAATTTCCGTTCTAACTCAATAGAATGCGCGTCAGAGGTAGAAGGAGAGGAAGGCGTCGAAATAGGAACAGAGCCGGGCGACTGAGCGTGCAAAGGGCTCTGCATCGAAATTAAAATCAGACAAGTGAGGAGCTCGCGACGAATGTGTCTCATTCTCAGCCTTCTCCGTTCGCCGGGACGTACGCGGTCGAAGTCTTTCGTTCGACCACTACGCCGAGGGCCTGCAACGATGCCTTAGGCAGATTGACTGTAAAAACAGTCTCACCGTCCCTTGTCTCATCAAGATCGATTCGCCCGCCATGCTCCTGTGCGATCTGTTGGGCGAGCGTCAATCCAAGTCCGATGCCGCTCTCTCTTCCCTCACTCACAAACGGCAGAAATATCTTCTGACGCAGAGACGCCGGAACTCCGGGGCCGTTGTCGGCAATTCTAATACCGATCGATCGCTCATCTTCGTAGAGGCTCAGGGTGACCCTGGGGGGACCCTTGCCCCGCTTCGCTGCCTGGCAGGCATTCAGCAGCAAATTGTAGACAGCGCGGCCAAGTTTTTTCGAGTCGATCCATGCTTCCATGGAAGAAAGTCCGGTAAGCGTGAGTTTTACATCGCGACTGCCGGGATGGGAGCGAACCATACTCACCGCTCGCTGGATCATCAGCGCAATCGATTCGAACTCCGGATGAAGGGCTCTCCCCGTTTGAGTAAAGAGAAGGAGTGACTCAAGGAGATCGGTCATTCCCTGAACGGCTGTCTGCACCTCCACCATCAGCTCTTCGCGTTCCGATTGGGAGATGTTCCCGTCGCTCATGAATTCCGCATTGGCATACATTGCGGAGAGATAGTGCCGTAGATCGTGCGAGATAGAACTTGCCATTCTCCCAATAGTCGCAAGTCTTTCCGAATCGAGCAGCTCTTTCTGTGTACGCCGCAGCTGAATGCGCATTCGTTCAAAGGCTCTGCTTAACTCCCTGATCTCCTCTGCTCCATCCTCGCTCAGTTGATAGTCGAAATTTCCTTGCGCGAGAGCTCGGGTTCCGCCCACGAGAGTTTCGATGGGTCGCGTAAGAGTGCGGGAGATGGAGACAAGCATCCCCGTACCCGCGACCAGGGCAAGAAGCGCCAGGGTCAATACCCATCGATTCACGCGATCTACCAGCTGGGTGGCACCGGCAAACGATTTGAGGACGACAAGTTGCGGCACTTGAATCGCAGTTGTCTTGCCCATCGGACATCGTTAGACGTTCCGACGCCGCAAGGTAGTCCACTTTTCCAAGCTCAATCTTTCTGTTTTCGGTTGGCAGGCGCAATAATTCGCCACCGCGCGCGATGAGTTGCTGTTGCAGGTTTGGGCTAAGTGTGCTGACCACTACTCGCCCATCAACTGTGAAAGTAACCTCTGCCGCGGCAGCTTCGCTGACCGCCCGCGCAACATGTTCGTCGATCGAATATCCAACGGCGACAAAACCGAGCAGGGTTCCGTGCTCCCTCGGTCCAAAGTAGAGCGGCTGCGTCGATATCTCGTAGATACGGTCACCCAGGGCCAGCAGAACCGGTTCCTCCGGTTTGTGAAGGCCTGCCTCTAGTCCCTTGGCAACTCCGGATCGATCTAATGCGGGACCGCGATTGTAGGCTGCGATCAACCTGCCTTCCTGATCGAGCAGTGCAAAAAAGTCGGATCCACTCACCTGCCAGAACTCGACCCCGCCATCTTCGATCGTTCGCTGATCGTAGGTGGTCATTAGGGACTTCAGGCTCGGCAGATCCGCCAACAGCGCAGATTCGCGGGCAAGCAGCTCACGCTGCTGGTGTTGAAAGTTGCGATAGGTTTTTACGGAATGCTGAAGATCGGAGGCCAGATTGGTCTGGGTCTGCTGCTGGACGATGGTGCGAATCACGAGGAGACTTAGTACCGTGCAACCGAACGAGAGGATGAGCAGAGGGATCAGCAGCGTCGTCCTCATCCGCAGCCTGTCCATCAGCCTCGACCTCCCATGCACGGTGGCAGTATCAATTTCCGCGGACGAACTTATAACCAATACCATGAATGGTGCGGAAGTAGACAGGCTTCGCTGGATCAGCCTCTAATTTTTGCCGCAACTTCATGATGTGATTATCAACCGTGCGAGTGGTTGGATAGGAAGTATAGTTCCAGACATCGTTGAGGAGTTCCTCGCGCGTGATTACCCGCTCTGCGTGTTCAACGAAATACTGCAGATAGTTTGATTTCGTGCGCAGTGAGAAGCACTGGAACGCCATCCTTGAAGACCTCCATTCCGGAGAAATCAGCTGTGACATTTCCGAAACTGACATGAGTATTCGTCGCCGGCTTTTGCGTTCTTCGAATCGCTGCCTGAACACGTGCCATCAGCTCTCGCGGACTGAATGGCTTCGTCACATAGTCGTCTGCGCCCAACTCCAGTAGCAAAACTTTGTCCGCTACCTCCGAGACAGCGCTAAGAACCACGACCGGTGTGCTCGCCGACCAGCTTTTTATCCCCTTGCAGACCTCAAGGCCCGACATGGTGGGCAGCATCAGGTCCAAGACAACGCCTGCGGGTTTCAAGCTCTTGCAGCTCGCCAGTCCCTGCGCGCCGTCGCCGGTCACGTGCACTTCGTAACCCTCCGTCGTGAATTGCCTGTGAAGTGCCTTTTGTATCCTGGGATCGTCTTCGATGACTAAAATCAAGCTCACTTTTATTCCCCTTGAAGAATCGTGGATATGGAGGTCCGCGACTCGTCCTTACCAGTTCATTCTATATAGATAACGCCGTATGCTTTGCCAAGGATTGCCGCCAAGTTATTGATTCATATCATCAAATGACAAAGCTGTGACATCTTGGAGACATTTCCCTTCGTCGGGTACAGGGCGAGACTCATCGATATCCCGATCCACATTGGCGCACAAGTTTTCACGCTACGTTTGGACGTGGGATCTGATAGCGCTTGTTAAGGAATGCGGCGACGGCAGAGCGCGGTAAACCAAAGCGCTCGCCCACAGTCGCTGGCATAAACCAGCGTCTGCGAGTCCGATGCCCAGGTTGGCTCTACGTTATTGCAGTCCGCGTGAGTGAGCCTGCTAGTCTGACCGCTGTGGAGGTCGCGCAGCCAGAGGTGCCAGTTGCCGCGCTGTAATTTGCTGAAGGCTAACCAGTGACCATCCGGAGAGACAGACGGGTACCGGGCTTCCTCTATACCCAGCTGGCGAATCGGTCCAGCCTGGTCCAGGAGGAAAAGCCCCGGCCGACCTTGATCCGATTCAGCAGAGAAGATGAGGGAGCCGCTCGGCAAAAATGACATTTCCAGCACATTGAATTCAGGCGGGGTGAGACGCCTATCTCTGCTGCCCGACTCATCGAGCGCTCGAAGCCAAGATACTATCGCGGCCGTGTTCCTCGCGCAGGTAGGCCAACCATCTGCCGTCGGGCGACGCAACAGGAGACTCGGCTTGGCGAATCACTTCCCTACCCGGAACGCTGGAGACAATCGTTGATTCACGAGCGGTTTCCTCTGTCCATCGTTCGACAGGGGTCGCTGTGACAGCGAGTTGATCCACCGCCCCGGTGTCAAAGCTTATGTCGTAGTCCCTTTGTATCGCGGTGTGGTAACCAGTTGGTACCATCGCGGTAAACAGAGTTGTGCCATTCTGAGTTACAGGACCGTTCGCCTGCAACATACTCGCTGAGGTGGGGAGCCGCCACTGATAATCCGCATACAGACCGTTTTGATGATGTAACCCCGATGCGATATTCAGCAACATCAACAGGACGAAGGCTCCGGCCCATAACCACGTCTCACGGTTTTGCCTCCTATGGCTCTTCTTCGATGCCAATAACCAATAACAGGCAAAACATAGCAGAATTACGAGGTAGAGCCGCGGTACACTGAATATTGTCCACGGAGACATGGATCCTATCGTCTTCCACCCCGGATATCCAATTGCTACGTAGAGGACTAAAAGTGCCGCAACTGCAGATAAACCGCCAATTTCTTCACCGCATTCCACATAAGACAGACCGGAAGAATCAAGAGGGTGAAATGATAACCGGCGGGCAGAGTAGAAATAGCCAAACTGCCAAGCAGTACCGCGGCCCACTCCAAATGCAGCCGTCGAGGATTGCTCTCGATAGGCTCAGTCAGCAACAATGCTGGAGCGAAGAGGAGAGTTTGACCTAAAGGTAGGAATACGGCAAACAGCCATGCCGCATGAATGGACGGATTTGGATTCCATTGTGGTTCATAGATGAACAGTCGATGAAGTAACGTGGTGATAGAACCACTGGACAGGTTGTAAGGATCTAGCCCTTCGCCACGCAACGTCCACGGCAAAACCTGCTCGACTAGGACACGGTTCGCCTGCCAACCGAAGACCGCAATCGATGCAGCTGCTGCACCCGCCGCACCGACCACCCCTCCCGCAAAAGCGATGAAGTCTCTCTTGCGGAGAAAATATCAAGATAAAGTATAGGAAAAAGCTTCACTCCGAAACCAAGGCCGATTAGAAGACCCGATAGAAAACGCTTTTGGCGTACATAGCACCAGCACGCGAGGGTCAGAACAAATAGAAGTAAGACATAGTACTGCCCATAGAGAAAGTTCTCGTTAAGCGGAACGCTTAGTGCTGCCACCAATACGACGCGTCTCAGGGGAAGTTGGGTAAGCGACCGCAACAAGACAACCGTTGCCACCACCATAGCCATGTTCAGTATTAGCCAGCGATGTTTGGCCGCCAGCGGAGGCAGGGCCGCGAGCGGCCAGACTGCGAGGGTGGAGAATGGCGTAATCGGCACCAATGAGATAATTCGCTGATCGATATCGCGATGATCTTTTTGGCGTTGCAACCATATCCATTCATAGATTCTCGACGTATCACTCTGTTCTCGTGCGAGGCGCGCCGTCAGGTAGTAGTTCGAAAAATCCGTGTTCAGCGACTTCCATGCGGCCGGAAGAGTATAAAGGCCGAAATTCACCAGCATCAACGCTAACAACGTCCATTCAACGACCAGCGCCAATCCAGCGGAGGGCAGCGCTGACCACTGTGCACCAATCGGTGTAGTCCGGCTAAAAGCTCGATTTAGATAAAGAGGCACGGGGGGTACGGTTCGATCGGCCACTACGGCTCAAACAGCGCCGACACCGCGAATGACTGCGGTTATCGTCCGTAAGATAATGGCGCAATCCAGAAAGAAGTTCTGATTGTGAATGTAGTGAAGGTCATATTGGAGATTGTCGTGAATCGGAAACGCGCGCGCTGGACTGATCTGCCACAATCCCGTTATCCCCGGCCTCGCCACAAGCCTTTCGCGATGAACTGGGTGATAGCGAGCCACAATAAACGGCATCTCGGGCCGAGGGCCAACGAGGCTCATGTCACCCTTCAGCACATTAATGAGTTGCGGTAGTTCATCAATACTCAGGCGGCGAATCAATCGGCCAATCCGAGTTAGACGGCCATCTTCGACACTTCTAGGAGATGCCTCATATTTCGGCACACCTATTTTCATACTTCGAAATTTCCACAAAACGAAGCGCCTACCATCCTTGCCAATTCTGTAATGCCGAAAAAGCACCGGACCCTGGGAATCCAGCTTGATCCCAATTGCGATCAAGGAATAAAGGTAGCGGCATCAGCAAGACCAGCAGAAACAGCGCTCCTGGAACATCGCAGATTCGCTTCACTATACTCGATGAATATTTCAGCCCAAAATGGCGAGCCCTAAGCACCTCGCGGGAAAGCTTTAGAATGCGCTCCCATTGATCGTGTCGATCAGTTGAGCAATCCAACAACCAGAGACCAAGATCGGGTCGCCGGTCTTCCGACTGGCCAAATCTTTACTGGCTGTGTATCTCGACCGCGGCGACTGACGGGCTGTTCCGGACACTCCAACCCGATTACTCGGTCGTTGCAACTTTCATTGCGAAACGGTGCGTGGTTTGCGTTCCTGCTCGGGGATGGTATCGCGAGAGGGCCGATAGACTATAAGTTTCTGACACGCCAGAAATGAGGTCCTCTTTGACGGGGCCACTGTTGATAGCTCCGAATTATTCATTGATGTCCGTAAGGCAAGACGTGTGAGATAGAGGGGAATTATTTGAACAACCCATAGCTGACAAATCACTTAATGAGGTTAGCTCAAGTCGTAGTTGTAAGGTGGAGAGGGTTGCGTTCCGGTGTTTATCGCGTAATGTTTGAGACCAACCAATTGCAGAAGGGCGAAAACGATGAAGCGCGGATTATTTAGGAGGTAACGCTTCCACAGTCGAGGGGCTCCTGTAAGAGCCGGTGCAGCCATTGGAGGCCCGCGTGCTTTACCCAATGGGGACTGTCAAGATCGCGCCGGTATGGAAGAGAAAAGCTGCCCCGACGCCCACCATCAGTTTTGTATCCAATACTGGCAAATAACGTGCCATGAAGCGTTCTTGCTTTGGAGTACTCAGTCCCACCCAAATGATGTCTGGTTGTAACGTTCGTACTTTGGCTTCCATCTCTTTCTCTTCCAACGGAGTCATTGGTCTAAATGGAGGAGAGTAGGTTCCCGCAATTCGGACTCCAGGAAATCGCCTTAACATTTCCTCACGTAAGCGTTCAGCGATCCCAGGCCCGCCACCGCAGAAGAAATGAATACAATCCCGAAAGTAGGCGCTACCCATGATGTCGATCATTAAATCCGGACCAAAAACTCGTTCCATTGTTGGAAAACCCTGAAGACGCCCCATCCAAACGGTCGGCATCCCATCCGGCGCGACTAGAAGAGCCTCTGCAAATATCGATTTCAAGCCAAGGTCTCGTTGGGCCTCCATAATTCCGTGAACGCCTGTCAGGCATACATACCCCTTCCGTCCACTTCGGATCTGCCTCTCACAAAGCAGAGCGGCACTCGTCATATCAACAACGTGGACCCCCACGCCCAGCACGTTGACCTGACCAAACGGTCTCAGAACGGCAGTTCTTCCTCATTTTTCCGAAATATCTAACGCGTCTTCTGAATCGAACATAAAGAGCCGCATATTCCCTGGCGACGTTTTCCAGAACGTATCTCTCAAGCCGTTTTGCCGGTCTTGCAGGCTCCGCCAATGCATTGCAGATGGCCTCGCCCATCGCAGAAGCCCCTCGATTTCGCATGCAGGTCAAAGTAATGACAGGCATCCCCGCCAATTTCGCGAAACGCCGGGATGTTGGAACACACAGCACGGCTTCCACAAAATAGACCCTCAGCCACAGGAAGGCCGAATCCTTCCATAGAGGATGGCGCAATCAAGAATTCGCAGTTAGTATACAGCCACTTTAGCTCCCCATCACTCACCCCATCTATCAAATCGACACTCTCCTAGCGATCGTTGCTTTATGAGGGATCTGATTGCAGCGGACTCCGGGCCGCGGTTACCTACCAACAACAACGATGTGCGTTGATCCGTTCGTTCTTGTTGAAGAAGTTCTTCAAAGGCCTCGAGCGCCAGCGGGATATTTTTATTCGCCCGATGCTGCGCGACCATCAAAGCAAACTTACGTCGCCTCGTCGCAGGCAAAATCGGTTGAGTGCAGCCGATGGTCACACAGTTGTGAATCACCACCGATTTTCTGTGCGCAACCCGAGGAAAACGCGCCTTCAGCGTCGACAGAGTTATTTCCGAGACGCAGGCGACGCAATCGACTTCTCTGAGGCATTGTTGGAGGAAGACGCGATTAAAGAAGACTTTAGGAAAACCGAAGTTGTTTGGCTCGTCATACGGATAGAGGTCGTGCAGCGAAACAACTACGGGACATCGAATTCGTTCGTCTTCGGATGGGGGCAGGAAACGAGAGATGGATGATATCGGCAGCAACTTTGTCCGCCAGCCTAGGCAACTCTCGCAGGTACCAGATATTTCTTGCGAAAGCATCATTGGGGATATTGACCGAAACGATATTTGCTCTGATAGCCTTCAGACTAAATGCTTTTCTATAGTACGATTCCTGCCACTTGCCGAGAACCAGAGTGATT
The DNA here is from genome assembly GCA_963838555.1 of uncultured Acidobacteriaceae bacterium. Classification (GTDB taxonomy): domain Bacteria; phylum Acidobacteriota; class Terriglobia; order Terriglobales; family Acidobacteriaceae; genus Edaphobacter. Next base: position 268,877 of record CAWIRK010000007.1, read on the forward strand.
TGAAACGCCTCGCCTCGGCTAGCTGCGCAGCGTGCCAAGTTATAGGCATGTCTGCAGATCCCGGATGGGCCTGTCGCTGAGGAGACTGCCGTAATCAACAAATTCATGTCGTTAACTACATCTTAACCGGCCTGGAGTTATCTGGACGCCAGTGCTCCCAGTAATATCCTTTGAGCAGTTTTTCCCAATATCGTCTAATGCTGGCTATCGATCCAATAACACCAACACAAGGCGCCTTACACGCGGAGATCTCAAGCGGCGAAAAATCGGTGCAGCGGCCACAACGACCTTTCGATGTTCGATTCGCTGGCGATCCGGATAACTACATGTTTTGCTATTGGGCTGCATCCTGAAGTCCGCGAGAAGTTGCGGAATATGCTTAAAGCGATACCCAGGTCCGACAGACGGATGAAAAATTCTAGATCCATCGCATATTGAAGCGTCTCGTCCAACCAATTACCCTCGTCAAATACTCGCCGCCGAAAGAATGTTGCGGTCGTGGGAATGTACAGAACACGGTGGTAGAGGAGAACGAATGCGCTGAACTCAATCTCGCGTCTGATTTTAAGCACTTTACCTGCGGCATCAACCATCAGGTAGTCACCATAGACAATGTCCACGTCAGGATTCTCTTCAAAGGCCCGGACGACATGTTCAAAACAATCGGGTCGATAACGATCATCCGAGTTCAGCCAGCCGATGATTTCACCTTTTGCTCGTTGAAAACCCTTATTAGTGCCTCGCTTTGCCCGGTATCTCTTTCCGAAATCCAAACCAATTGGGACCTTCTCATATTCGCCCGTGTTTACGCAGCAGATCGACGGTACCATCTGTTGACATGCCGTCCATCACCAGATGCTCATAATTGTCCGTGTTTTGCGATCGGACGCTCTCCAGTGCCTTGACAATATAATCAGCCTGATTGAAGGATGGGGTAACAATGGAGATCAGTGGGGACTGCTTCATAGATGTTGTAGCCGGCATCCTTTACGGATTTGCTGTACAGGTTGTAGAGCCAGTCGGTGCGTCACTTGTGCGTCGCACCTATATATTTGGCGCTGTGATAGAAATGGGCGTGACTCACGTCGCCAGATGATCCTGTATAAGTAGAGATACACTACGCATGTGATTGGCCCGTAGACAAGCCTTGCCAGAGCCGCTCCCTGTAAACCATGTTTTGGAATCAACATCGCCATGGTAAGCAGCATAGCTATTCCCGCCGAGAGATTTATATATGTCACCAGCCTTACATGCCCAACAGCGAGCAGAGCGTAGTGCGCAGTAACATTCATTCCAAGTAATCCAAAGCCGCAGACAATTGTCGGAAATATCAGCGATGCTTGCTGATTAAAGGTAGGTCCTACCCACCAACCAAGAAAGCGGTTGCCAAGACTAATAAGAGGTACAGCGAGAACAAAAACGAGAATGCTATTGATCCTGAATGCCAAGATAATCTTACGTCGTATCTCCGAAAGCGGGACGAAAGAGTAGCGGTTACTGAGATGTGGGAATAGGAAGTGCATTCCAGAGGAGATCAGTCCGTGGATTGGTTGAGCTGCCTGAACACAGAGTCCATAATAGGCGACAGCTGGAGCACCCATAAAGAATCCGACGAAGAGCCGATCTCCATGACTAAATGCTATGCCTGATATTGCCTGGAGCCAGCTGAACGATCCAAACTTTGCAATATCTAGAACAGTCTGCCGGTGCCATGAGGGCATTAGCGAGAAACTTCCTATCCTGGTTTTAAGGGCCAATGCTTGCGCCAGTGTACCTGAGGCCGAAATGAATAATGTGGCAACCATGATCCAAACAACATTACGTCCAGATTCGGTTAGCACGATTGCCGATGCTAGGATTGCAACCCGTGAGCCGATTGAAACAAGAACCGTTGATCCATAGGTCTCGAACGCGCGCAGCGTACTAATGAATACGCTTTCGACAGATTTCGTTAGAAGCAGCCCGCTCCCGATACGAAGTGACAGTAGGCAACTTCTCTGGAGTTGCAGATCGACTTTGATAATATGGCCAGCCACATAGGGCGCCAAGTACCAAAGCGCAATGGCCAAAAGTCCGCTCAGTATCAGATTGATAGACATCATGCTGCGTACGATTCGTGTGATACCTAACCAATCGTTTCGGCCACGACAGTCTCCTACATATTTGATGACGGCATCACCAAAGCTTCCTGAGACGGTTCCGCCACTGCTGACGGTCGCACTAGCCAATATCCAAACTCCATATTGAGCCATTCCCAGATGCTTTAGCAGAAAGGGAGCCGCAAACAGCATCCCCAGGGGAAGCGCCAAATAATCCGCGACGCCATAAAACGCGTTCGTAGACCCACGCCGTTTTGTGTCGCTCATCAGCGGGCTGTCAGGCTTACGAAGCCTTACTCCCCATGTTTTCCAGAGGTTCATACCGAACGGCTTCTCCAACGATCTCGTATGGTCATCCCGATCCGGGTACCTAGCACTCGACGCTCGTCGTCGTCGTTCATTTCCAGCCATGACCGTCTTGCCAGGAGAAATGCTGCAGTCATTACCGTGGACAGAAGCGTAGATATCAGTACAATTAGTGTCCGATGAGGTCCCGACTTTCTTTCCGGGAGCCCAGGAACGTCGATAACCCCCACTGTAGGAATTGACTTTACTTCTTCGATACGTGCGGTCTCGTACTCTTCCGAAAGAAGGTCGAAGACCGTTTCGTGTATCCGGACGTTTCGATAAAGATTAGCCCATTGAACACCGAGATGAGGAAGTTGCCGTAGGGCCGGATATGGGTGGGTGGCATCGTTATCCTGTGCATCTGAATTCATAGAATCTCGACCATTGGCACGTTGCAGCTCACGTTGGAGAATGGCGATTCTAGCTCCGGCCGCTCGCACTCGCACATTTTGATCACCGTAGATCTGGCGCAGCGAATCTAGTTCAGACTCTCCGGCGATAAGTTGACCTTCGAGCTTTGCTCCGGCATCCACCGTAGCGCGGGTTTGTTCTTTGATGTCAATCGTGGTGTTCTTACTCGAAAAGTTACTCAGCTCCAGTTGAGCGCGCTGTAACTCCGCCTGCACGGTAAGCAGTCGTTGCTCGATGAACTCCCGTTCCCGATGTGCCGACGAAGTGTTTACCTTGGCGACGAGATTGTTTAGCTCATCCAGGTAGCCTTGTGCCAAATCACGCGCCCGTTCACGCGTTTCATCTGTAACCGTGATCGTGATCACGCCACTTTTGGGATCTTCGGTGATTTTGGTCAAACGACCCAATCGCTTGGCCGCGTCTTCGCGATAGCGTTTGTGGTACACCCGCTGCAGATCGAATCGGTCTATCAGATGCCCGCTAACGGTTCCGCTGTGCAGTAGAGCAACAAACAAAGCGCCGGTATTTTTGGCGCCTAGCAGACTTCCCGCCAGACCGGCCAGACCGCCAGCAGAGCTTTTTCCGACTAATGCAGCAAGCATCGCTGCTGTATTCCCCCCTGTTCCGGAGGCATAATGCGTGCTCCAGATACATATTCTTTCGGCAACAGCAAAGCGACGGAGAATACTTAACAGAAATACGATCCCAGCAACTCGGATAAAGACGCGTCGGTAATCCCAGAACAAGGATGCGTTCCCAACCCAGTTGACCTTCCCCGTCGTGGTTCGCGGCTCCTGGTGCTGCGATCCTCCAGTTGAGGTATTTGTTCAACGGACTCTGTTCGCATCAGCCGCACCTCGATATTGGGCTTTCGCACTTGGCATCTGTTGTGCCATTTGCCGTGTCGTAACGATCAGGCTGCCGTGTTGAGCCAATGGAAGTCTGCTCTTGGAAAGAAGATTGATCTGGGTTGAAAATATAAGTACATGCTTAGGCACTTAGTGCAGCGCAAGAGCGGCAGCAAATCCAACAGACGAGAGTACTTGGGCAGAAGCAAATAGATTTCTCAGTGCTGCAGATCCTCCAAAAACTTTTTGGGGGACAACAACGACATCCCCAGGCTCAAGCTTCGTCTCTAGAACGCCCGGCTCATACCATTCGCCTGATCGGCGACCTACGACTAAACCATTGGCGCGAATGACAAGTACCTCTTTCACATTTCCGCCCTCGGTGCTTCCACCAGCACGCTTCAAATACCAGCCGGCAGTTTTACCAGGAACAAAAGTAATTGCGGATGCGTTATAGACCTGCCCGCTGACCAGAACGAAGCCAGGTTTTTTCGGAATAGTCAGCACATCCCCGCGGCGCAACTCGATATCGGCAGGTGTGCCTTCCCAACTCGCAATATCGGCGCTGATCTTGATGACGAGGCGTCCGATAGCCGGTTGACTGCGCAGTCGCTCCACGTACCGCTTTTTGCTGCTGAACGAGGATCTGCAACGTTGCAGCGTCATCTTGTGCGGAAAGACTTGGCGCAAGCTTTGCGCCAGCCGGCGTCGTCTCAATTTGATGGATTAATTCGTTCCTGCTCTTATCTTCAAGTTCCTTAACTTGATTGCGAACAAGAATTGCTCCCGTCGGGTAAGCCGTCGGTCGGAATCCTCCGGCACGCTTCAAGACGGAGCTCAGTCTCTCTCCTTCCTGTATCCCATACGGTCCCGGATAGGTGACTTCCCCCTCCAGACTGACAGACGATCCAATGTCATTCCACCCTGAGATTTGATGAATCGTAAGCACGTCCCCAGGCTTCAGAACTACGTCTGCACTGGAGCCGGGATTGTTCACTGCCTCGCCGATCTTGACCGTATCTCTCCGACTCAGTACTTGTTTGCCATCTTTGACGTCGTAACTGGCAAGATCGGCATCGTCAAGCAGCGCGCTACGATTGAATCCGCCAGCCATTCGCACGAGCTCGGCCATGGTCATGCCCCGCGAAAGAGGATATGTCCCGGGATGAAGCACTTCTCCGTGCACCTGAACCTTGGGTCCATCCGCTTCGTAACGTCCAAGGACACGAATCGTGTCGAACGGCTGGAGATGGATCTGCTCATTTCCCGCTAAGACGTCCGGAACGTTGAAGTCGATCGCTTCCGCCCGCAGATCGGGAGGCATGAGCCGAATAATCACACCGCGGTCGGCTGGCTCCGGCAATAAATCCTGATAGGAACGAATTACATCGCTGAGCTTCATGTCGTCACGATAGGGAAATTTCCCGGGGCGTACGACGTGTCCTTCGACGTAGATTGTCCTCTCGCTGTAGGGCAGTATCGGAGCAACGCTGACTCGATCTCCATCCTGAATGGCAAATGCATCCATCAACTTTCGCGATGATTCCGCGGTGCTTCCCTCGGGCAGGTCGAGATTCAGCGTGGTTCGATGGCCCTGCGCCCCCACTCTTTCAATTGTGATATGCGTCAACGATGCAGATACAAGGACACCTCCTGCGTCGTTCAACACATCGGACAGCTTCGTTTCGTCCTTCAATTCATAGATCGCGGGTCGCTTGACCATCCCCGCTACCGCAACTTGCCGTCCCACAGGCGAGACGAGAATCGTGTCACCATCTTCGATTCTTTCGGTATCTGGACGCACACCTCGCAACAGAAACTCGTAGAGATCGACTTCACGTATCAGTTCCTTTCCACGATAGTGACGAGCGACACGAAGAGAACCAACGCTCGTCGGCCCCCCTGCTGCATACAGCGCATTGAGAGGCGTTGATAGGGAACTTATGTCATAGGCACCTGGCCGCTGTACATCGCCGACGACGTAGACCCTTACGGTACGTAGCCGCGCGATGGTTACGGCCACCTTTGCGTCTCTGAACTGTTGGCTCAACGCACCCTGGACCAAAGCTTGCGCTCGCTCGAGAGACAAGACCCGCCACCACAATCGTTCCAGCTTCAGGCAAGACGATCTTACCTTCACGATCGACCGTCCGAGAAAAACTCTGAGAGACGCCTCCCCATAGATTGATGATGAGTCCATCACCTACGCCAAGAATGTAGTCGGGCCCTATCGGAATATCTACCGACATCTGCTTCGTTTCCAGGCCGCGCGTTAGAAACATATCGGATCCAAAGCGCTTTAGCTTCGATGTCTGTTCAGGTACCTGGGTATAGAGGTCGCGAAGAGACTGAAGGTTGTAGGGAGCGGGCTGATGCACAACCTCCACCGCACTTGGATTGTTGCGATCAGGTTTCGTTGCTGAGGATCCATCTCTTCCCTCGGGTTGTTTCGACACAGTTCTTCTTCCTTGCATTCCTTCGGAATTGGAAGATCCGACTTGCGCTCTATTGGGATCGACGCGCGCTGAGTCTGCAACGGACTCCGCCTACCGATGAATTCGGCAGTCCCAGAGCCGTCGTACTCATGTTGCCCGATGACGTCATCGGAACTCCTCGGATCAAGGTCCGATCTATCAAAATCTGATTCCGATACATACCCGCGAGCTCGCAGCCAGATACTGATGGCTCCACGCAGGCCTGCATCTGAGCCTATTCCTCTGTACAACATCTCGTCGGTAATGGAGTCTGCCTGGACCGGATTCCCCTGTTGTTCCAGATAATCAGCCATCACCTGTTTGATATCTACGATCAGTTCTGGTCGAGCCTGAACGATGGCGATAATCTGACTGGCCGTTAGAGTGCCGTTTGAATTTGGGCTGACGCTGCCTCCACTATTGCTGTCTTTGGCGTTGGCTTTATCATCTTCCGATCGAAGCCGTAGCTGACGCGCTCGCAGGTGACGGAGTGGACGGCAAGGTAGACGGCAGACCCGTCGGCAAGCTCGGAACTTGCAATTGCTGCGCGAACCCAACCACCGTTAGGAGAAGATAAACGAGACTTGCTGTCACGCTCAGTTTTGCTCTTCGGGCCCCGAACAAAAGACCAGTTATTCACGGTTCTCACCTATTTACTCCGTCCCTGCGATACCTCACGAACTGCATCCGAACTATTCACCGCTTCTTCTCCAGTGGTTCAATATCGAACTCACTCACCTCGACCACAATCGACCTCATGATGGCCTCAATCGACAGAACAACCCGATACTCCTGCTTGCGACGCGTAAGTATTCCCGTCATCCCCACGAGCGGGCCGGCCACAATACGCACCGAATCGCCATTATGAAGATATGGGTGAGGCTCGGCCTTGAGGCTCTCTGCGGCGGTTCGTAAGACAAATATCTCTTCATCTGGGATGACGGTCGGATTTGCCGACGAGGCCGCGAATCCAAGCACACCGGGATGCTGCAACAGGCGGATCCGGTCGTGAATAGAGGCTCTGGCAAATAAATAGCAGGGGAACAAAGGCAGGTCGACATCCACATGTACGCCGTTCTTCCATGTGTGCCGGCTCCGGTGCAAAGGAAGAAATGTCTCCAACGATTGCGAACCAAGTCGCTCTGCGACACGCTTCTCGTGTCTGGATCGAATGTGGAGCGCATACCAGTTCAACGATGTCTCTCGGCCACCTGGCGAATGATCTTCTATCCACTGTCATCGAAACTCCTGACTGCCGATTCACGTCGTTGCATACCACTTCCGACCACTGCCGCAAACCCACTTATAGCTTCGCCCTGTCACTTAGGTATGGGTGACCTTCCCTGTTCGTCTGTTATTGCTCGTTGCTCTATCGATCAAACAAATCATGCAGATAAATCAATGACCTTCAATACTGCAATGAAGCAATGTTTCTTCTCCAGCGTGGTGCTTCAATCATGTAAGACAATCCCTGCGTGATGTGAAACCATAACCGAAAGAAGAAATAGCTGATTTCACTTCGGAGTTGCTTCAGTCGGATGAAGAAGTTCTCGTTTCTACGCCGCGATGACGACCTTCGGCGGCAGATGTAAAGGAAGCAGTTTTTGCGTCTTGTAGACAGTCGCAGGTCCTCATCGCCCAACAGAGCCTGTTCGAGAAGAAGGTAAAGTTTTGTACCTGGAAACAATGCGAACAACACATTGTCTCGATAGCGTTCAATCCACAAACAAACAGATGGAGGCAATTCTCGAACGGTCCAGGTCAGCACGCTCTGGAAGGTGAGCGATATCAAAGGTCTGATCTGCAATAAGTGTCGCGACTCCGACCGCGACTCTAACCTCGGGGTTGTGCGTCGCATTCCTCTTTACATCCAGCCACAAAGCCTCATCTGCAGAATGGAAATTAATGAAGTTAGCAAATTCAAGAATCCAGGAGACGCGCGTCCATTCGCTTTTCAAATGGTTGAATAGATGAAGCGCCAGCCCAATGAACTTGTCGACAATCCGAAAGAGCAGGAAATAATAAACCGTTCCAGCTTTGTAATTGTTTTCGTGAAAATCTATCGTCCTCGACCGGAATTCCATCCTGTCCGCAACAATCAGTTAGATGAATTTCTACCGACCGCTGAGGTTTAGCTTTATATAGATCTCGGATGGGAGGCAGCTCGTCCCCCACCTGCTTTGAACTCTATGACCGTCCTTCCAGAGCCGGTCATGAAATAACCAAACTTGCCAAGAATTCTTTCGCAATCTGAAGCGTCGCTATCAGCCACAAGAAAATCAAGATCAAATTGACAGCGTAGGGCAGCATCCGAACAGGCGTCGGGGTACTAAGGTAAAACCTTTGAGATTGACATAGGAGAGGCCCATCGCTTGAAATTCACGATTAATTTTGGCGAACTCTTCAAACATGGAGTCGGTCTTTTCCCGGTTGTCGATAGCATTTTCTTCAAGTCGCTGCAAGACTCTATCCGGGATAGCAGCTTCCAGTCGAAGCGTCCGAATGCGATCAAGAAAATAGAGAGCAAGACCGCTGGCATCCAGCCAGGCGTAAGCTTTGACCCATGCTGGATAGTCGAACTCTGAAAGACGGTCATAGTGAACCTGCGTCTCGGATTCATGAAAGGTAGCAATCACGGCTGCTGCGAGTTGATGACGCTGACCCATGCGTAAAGTGCTCCTTTCCATTGGCCTTCGTGAACCATTTCAAGTCTCACTTGCTGTACATAGGCGGATCGCCCAAGCTACCCGCCGACGGAAGGTGACGGATAAAGAGAACCGTCGACCATATCTCTTCATCACTGAGAATTCCCTTGGATGCGGGCATCCCGGAAGGCTCAATCCCGTTGTCGATTACCCACTTCAACTGGCCGTCGGTGTATGACTGGACTTCGGAAGAACTGAGCGATGGCACCGGAGGAGACATGGTCTCCGCGAAGGGAACACCCGTATTCTGACCATCCATTCCATGACAGGCCACGCAGTAGTGTGAAAAAGCCTCTTTTCCCGCGGCAATATTTTCCGCAGTGGCGGAAAGCGGGTTTCGTTCCGACTTGTTGCGAACGGTCACGGCATGTTTCGTCCACCTCATTACTCCGCGTTCCGCCGTGCTGGGTGAACTTGCCTTACACCCCGCCAACACCGCTAAAAGACAACAATGCCGAGGCTAGGCCGAGTCGTCGCATCGTTACTCCGTAACATGAAGCGTGAGGGTCATAGAGCCATGCCCAGAGCCGCAGAAGACGGAACAGTGCCCAACGAAGTCGCCCACCTTGTCGGGTGTGAAAGCAAGCTCCGACGGTTTACCCTTTTCGAACTTCGTGCTCAGATTCAGTTCCTTGAATTTCAACCCGTGAGCCACATCTTCGGTCGTCAATACGAGGACGACTGGCTCGCCCTTCTTCACGAGTTATCTCTGCCGGAGTGTACGCAAACCTCTTTACCGACACGTCGATTCGTCGGGGAGCGTCCGGTGCCGGAGAAAATCCGGAGAGTGCGAGCGAGCACATGGCTAAACAACCGATCAAAATGGTTTTTACGAGAACCCTTGAATTCATTGCCACAACCTTTCGCACATGGAAATTCGATTTATTAAAGGCCGCATTTGTAGTCATACTTCGGGAGCCGTAATATTTGTTATCTCGCCAATGCCCCTTCTGGTATAGCCCATCAAGGCTCGCGATCGATGTGAAGAGAGGCCTTGCACATATAAACCAAAACAAACCACTATGTCATTTTTGCCCTCTACGTCTACGCATACTCAACGTAGTAGAGTGCATCGCACCAGTTGTCATCATGCAATGTGACGTTTGTCACTTCTTTGTAAAAGCGCCTTAGTCGGCATATTGTTACTTACGCATCGAGCAACGCGGGGAGCAGCGACGAAACGAGTTCCTCAGCCTTTACGTTCCGGGCGATGAATCCAAAGAGTTCCGACCTCTCATCGTCATGGATCAGGATCGTCCCGCGCCCCAGGTATAAAACCCGAAGCGCACCATCGGAGACAATTGTTATCTCCGAATCGTCAACGGGACCTGCCATATCTCGAATCAACTTGCAAACGATTCCGCCGGCCCGGTTACCTTGGCGATGAACGACACCGGACCGACGTACACTCAGCGCAATCTCCAAGTCGTTCGACTCAACAATGCAATCGGTTCGGACCGTCCCATCTGCTGAACACATACGGCGTCGGAACGAATCGTCGGAGCAGATCGGGGTGCCAGTACTGTTCCTCTGTCATACGTAGACCTCTTGCCTGCGATGGGCAACAAATTCCTGCAGCTCTTTTGCGGCGAATTGTGGGGTACCGCCGTATCGAAAGTGCCAGCATGGCAGTATAGGATACACGTTCGATGGTCTGTTCCCGCATCGCAACGGCTTCGTACAATTGCGGAGGCAATCTCTCGACGCTCGAATTGACGTATCGTCGCGCCTCTGCGGACGACATCGGGGTGAATCGCGCTCCTGCTCCCTGCGTCCTCTCCAGAAATACCAACCATCGTGGCTCACACGCTCGTTCTACGCGAGCGCCAAACGCCTTCGCGATATCTACCTCGTACGCCAACTCACCATTCATCGACCTCTGTAAACTATGCCCCTGCAGAGTTCGGAAGTGATTGACTGCGTCGGGAAGAAGCTTCACTGGCGCAGATGTTCCATGGGCCACGATCCCATCGTCGCGCCGGGATATGTAAGTCCAGTCATCCGAAACATAGTTAAAGCCGACCTCTGAAAGGGCCACAGACAAAGTAGACTTCCCCGCTCCGGATACTCCGGCGATCAATAGCCCATCGCCGTCCAACTCCAGGCAGGCGCAATGTACCGGAACCAGACCCATCGCAGAGCCCAGGACGCCAAGCGTAATCGGTATCAGCTTCTCCTTCCAGAAACGATCATCCCGTGCGATTGCCGCCGAAACGCTCGCACTGAGAGTGCGTCGCAGGATATCGAACACGAACACATTCGACCTGCCAAAGGACGCTGTTACAACGTGGTGCAATCCGCGAAAATGAGGCTCCCCCGCGGCTTCGTCTGTTGACTCGTCCACCACGACCCGCATACTCAAATCCGCTCGACACCGTCTCACCTCTCGAAATGGATAGACCCTCTAACACTCCGGCGAGATCAGAAGAATTTGTGCGTAAATCGCACGCAGCTCCCGCAAAACATAGCTCCATCGAGTAGTGCAGATCGGTTTGGTCAACGGAGATAAACGACATGGAAACACCTCTACGGTCTCACTCTAACCCAACAAATTCGGCAATTTTGGCAGCAATGAAAAACTTTACAAACCGCTGACAGGACCATGACAAATGCTCTGTCAGCTAGTCATATCGTCCTCAATAAGCGAGGAGTTTGCAGTGCCCAGGTCCCGCAAAATCGTCTTCTTCTTTCCCTTCTTTCGCAAGCTCCGACGCGACGGCGCCGCTAGGAATCTTGGCTGTCGCCACTCCCTTGATACGCGCCGGCTACCAGGTCGTTCTCATCGACTCCACCATCACTCCGGACTACAAAAAGCGCGTCCTCGAAGAGACCCGCGATGCTTTATGCCTCGGCATTTCGCTGGTGACTGGACCGATGATTCGAGAGACGGTGGAGATCGCCAAGGCCATCAAAGCGTGGAACCCGGACTTCCCGATCGTTCTCGGTGGATGGCACCCTTCGCTCCTCCCCACCCAGACGCTTCAGGCGCCCTACATCGACTATGTCGTTCGTGGGCAAGGCGAGGAGTCGTTCCTCGAACTTGTAGGCCATCTCGAAAACGGCTCGGCGCCGGATTTTGTCGCAGGCATCGGCTTCAAGCGTGATAACAAACTCGTCTTCACGCCCGAACGCGCACTCCGACCCATCGCAGACCTTCCACCGAAGGCCTATCACCTGGCGGACTTCGACGCATATCAGCGAGTTTGCGGTAAACGCTGGGCGATGTACACATCCAGTCTCGCCTGTCCGTTCGATTGTGCCTATTGCACCAACGGTGCGGTCTACAAGAGGAAATGGAACGCTCTGTCTCCCGAACAGTTTGTAGAGGAGACAGTTGATCTAAGCCGCAGATACAACCTGGAGATGCTATGGGTGGTTGACGATAACTTTCTCGTCGATCTTGATCGTGCACGAGCGATCGGAGAAGGGCTGGTTCGGGCGGGAGCGGAGTTTCAGTGGAGCATCCAGGCAACAACCAATCTCACATCGCGCCTCTCCCTTGAAGATTTGAAGCTGCTGCGTCGCGCTGGCCTGCACCAGATCTGCCAGGGTGTGGATTCCGGTTCGCCAAAGATCCTGAAGGCGATGAACAAGACCTTTCAGAACTTTGACGATATCTACGAGAGCGCTGCACGCTGTCTGTCCGCCGGCATGCGCCCGTCGTTCAATATCATCTTCGCCTACCCCGGTGAAGGCCCCACGGAGCGCCGCGAAACCATGGCCTTCATCATGGACGTGTGCCGGCGTTTTCCTGGCACCGAATTCTGGACCAATATCTTTACTCCCTATCCCGGCACCAATGTGATGAACCGCGCCGAGGAACTCGGCATTGAAGCTCCCACTTCCTTCGAAAAGTGGGCTGAGTTCTTTCCGCGCTATACCAAACTCCCCTGGCTGAACGGACGTGATCACGAAGAACTCCAGATCATGCGGGACTACCTGCGTATCGCGTTCGATCGCATCCCAATCGGAGCCGATCGGCGGACTCGCTTCACCCGCCTCGCGCAAAAGTGCATCTCGTTCCCCGCTCGCTTTCGCCTCGATCACAGCCTCTACCGTTTTCCAGTCGAGCTTTGGATCAATGACAAGCTCAAGGAGAGAACCGCGGGCTACAAGCCGGTGGTCGACGCGCGACGACTGGAGCCAAACCCGGAACCGGTGGAGGCCACATGCTGACACACGGCAAGGTAGTCCTCTTCTATCCGCCGTATGATGGACCTCCGTTGGGTGCGCCTCTGTGTCTGCTTGCGCTCGCCGCCTCTCTGCGCGAAGCTAACTTCGACGTCGTGATGATCGACGCCGCAATTGAGCCGGACTACCTGACACGAATCGAATGCGAAAGTGTCGATGCTCTCTGCATCGGCATCTCCGTCCTTACCGGACCAATGATTCGCGGCGCCATCGAGGTTGCGACTGCTGTCAAAAGCTACACACCATGGCTCCCGGTCATCTTCGGCGGATGGCATCCGTCCCTGTTGCCCGACCAGACTCTGAGCGAGACCTTCGTCGATATGGTCGTTCGCGGCCAGGGCGAAATCACCATCGTCGAAGTGGCCCAGGCTCTGGTCTCCAAAAGGCCTCTCAACAACATCGCCGGACTTTCGTGGAAAGACAACGGTCGCCGTATCCATAACGTCGACCGCAAGGTAGAACCTCTTGATGCGCTTCCTATTCCTGCCTTCGATCTCACGAACTTCGACGCCTACGAAAAGCTCTGCGGCATTCGCAAGCTTGCCTACGCTACCAGCGTCGGCTGCCCGTACGCCTGCAACTACTGCACCGACCAGGTCTTCTACAAAAGGCGATTCAATGCTCTCTCTGCCGACCGAGTCGTCTCGGAGATGATCGACCTGGTCACGCGCTACCGCACCGAAGAGGTAGCGTTGCTCGACTCCAACTTCCCCGTCCAGTTGCCCCGCGCGCTCGAAATCGCTCGCGGGATACTCGCATCAGGCGTGAAATTCAAATGGACATTCCAGGCCTCAACCGACTTCTTATGTCGCATGAGCGAAGACGATGTTCGCCTGCTTGGAGCCAGCGGCGTATCACACATGGGCTTTGGAACAGAGTCTACCTCGGAATCGGTCCTCAAGCTGATGAACAAGCGTCACCAGCGTGTCGACGAGATGTACGAGACTGCACGCAAGGCGCAGCTCGGCGGTATTCGTGTCACGTTCAACCTGATCTTCGGTTACCCCGGAGAGACGGAGGCCGACCGCATCATCACCTTCCAAACTATGAGCGACATCGGCCGTCAGTTCTCAAACGTCAGCTTCTCCCCAAACATCTTCACTCCTTATCCCGGAATCCCCATCTGGCCGCAGCTCCGCGAAATGGGAGTGCCTGAACCAAAGAGTCTTCGCGAATGGATGGACATGCCCCTCGGGTGCGAACATGCTCCCTTGGCTCAAAGGAAGAGAGCTCGCACGCCTGCAGCGAATGCTCAACTACTTTTTGTTGAACAATCAGATTGATCGCCGTCACAAAAATCACTGCGCTGCTGCGGCGCGCAGTTCGATTCATCGTCCAGACTCCCATCCGCTGGCGTCTGCGTTCGAGCCGCTACTCCTTTCCGTGGGAGCTCTGGCTCTCCAATCTCTCCGAGCGCATCATCCTGCGTCGTTCCCTCGTAACAGGCCAGGAGCTTCCCAAGGAGCCCGCCAATGCCTGCTAACCGAACAGAAGGGAGGAGGTAGTCCATGGCTGATGTGCTCCTCACACATTCGTATCACCTCCCCTACGACCCCAAGCAGGTGCGCAAGATGCAGCCGTATGCGCCGCTCGGCACCCTCTACGCTGCCTCTGCGCTCAGGGCCGGGGGAATTTCTGTCGCCGTCTTCGACACCATGCTCGAAGCCCCCGAACCAGGTTTCGTGGATGCTCTGAAGCACGTGCGCCCCAGAATCGTTGCCATCTATGAGGATGATTTCAACTTCCTATCGAAAATGTGTCTCACACGAATGCGGGAACTAGCGTGGCAACTGGCTCACGACGCTCATAAAGCGGGAGCTGTTGTGATCGCACACGGCTCCGATGCGACCGATCAGGCCGAAGCCTACCTTCGAAACGGCGTCGACTTTGTTCTCCGCGGTGAAGCCGAACAGACGCTTGTCGAACTTTGTTCCGCAATCCTCTCCGGACATCCACAGCTTGATATCCCAGGTCTCGTCTATCTCAACGGCGCCGGCAACCCTGTTCAAAGTGCCGATAGAACACCGAAAAACGCATCCTGGAACCATCTTCCCAAGCCCGCCCGCGAACTGCATCGATCTTGAGCCTTACCGTCAAGCCTGGACCTCGGCCCATGGCTACTTCTCCGCAAATGTTGTCGCCAGTCGAGGATGTCCGTATCGCTGCAACTGGTGCGCCAAGCCAATCTCAGGCAACAAGTTTCAGATTCGCCCCGCACGGTCTGTCGCAGCCGAGATTCGTGAACTGAAAGAGGTGTATGGCGTGCAGCATATCTGGTTCGGCGACGACGTCTTCGCTCTCAACCATCATTGGGTTCAGGACTTCGCCAATGAGATCGAAGCAATGCATTGCGCGTTGCCCTTCAAGATTCAGTCGCGAGCCGATCTGATGACCCACACCACCGTAGCCGGCCTCAAACGCGCCGGTTGTACCGAGATATGGATGGGCGTGGAGTCCGGTTCACAAAAGATCCTCAATGCGATGGACAAAGGTCTGCATGTCTCCGATGTTGTAACCGCACGTTCTCGCCTGGCTGACGAAAACATCCGTGCATGCTACTTCCTGCAGTTCGGCTACCCCGGAGAGACCTGGGAAGACATTCAAAAGACGATAGCGCTCGTCCGCAACACGCGCCCCGACGACATCGGAATCTCCTTTTCGTATCCTCTCCCCGGCACCGTCTTCTACGAACGCGTACAGGAACAGATCGGAGCCAAACGAAACTGGACCGACAGTGACGACCTTTGCGTCATGTTCCGCGCAACCTATAAAGACGAGTTCTACAAGGCGCTGACGAAACGCCCTCCACGCCGAGGTCGACTCATGGAAAAACGATGGTTCGTCTAAGACCGCAGATACAGACCTCCTCTGGCAACAGGTCTTTGACCTTGAACCAAAGATGAGGAATGCCGAGGCCACAACTCTCGCCAGGAGCGTCTCTGACGATACCGGCACGCCACAATTGGTTCCGCTCCACGCCTTGGCCGCGGCAGGGAGGCACATCTAGATGGCAGAGCTCCTGCTCACGCACGGCTACTTCCTCTACGAAGATCCCAAGGAGCTTCAGATCATGAAGCCCTATGCTCCACTCGGCATCTTGTATCTGTGTTCTCACCTGCGAAAGCAGGGCTTCGATGTCGACGTCTTCGACACGACCTTTTCAAATCGAGAAGCGCTCTTTCAACATCTCCGGACAGAGACGCCATCAGTGATCGGCATCTATGCCAATCTCATGACACGCGGCAACGTCATCGAGATCCTCAAGGTAGCCCGCGAGGCTGGCTGGAAGACCATCGTCGGCGGTCCTGAACCCGGTGCTTACGCCCTCGAATATCTCCAGGCCGGTGCAGACTTCGTCGTCTTCGGCGAGGGCGAACTTACCATGCAGGATTTGCTCGCAGCCCTCCGAGCTGATGCAACAGACTCTTGCACCAACATTCCTGGCCTGGCCTATCTCGACGCAGACGGCAACATGCACGAGACGGCACAGCGCACGCAGATCGCCGATCTCGACGGCCAGCCCTGGCCTGCCCGTCAGGCCGTCGACATCAGCCGCTACGTGAAGACCTGGCGCGACGCTCACGGCAAGGGCTCGGTCAACTTCATCACCGCTCGCGGATGCCCGTACAAGTGCCGCTGGTGCAGCCACCAGGTCTTTGGCCAAACCCATCGCCGCCGCGATCCGCGACTGGTCGTCGACGAGGTCGAGTGGCTCCTTCAGACCTACTCCCCCGACATGGTCTGGGTCTCAGACGACGTCTTCACCATCAATCACAAATGGATTCGTGACTATGCCGCAGAGATGCGCCGCCGCGGCCTCCGCATTCCTTTCGAATGCATCTCCCGCGCCGATCGTCTCAACGCCGAGATGCTCGACCTCCTCGCCGAACTCGGTTGCTTCCGCGTCTGGATCGGCTCTGAAAGCGGCTCCCAGCGCATCCTCGACGCAATGGATCGCGGCGTCAAGGTCGAGCAGGTCCAGCAAGCCGTCGCACTCACCCGCGAACGTGGCATCGAGAGCGGCATGTTCCTGATGTGGGGATACGAAGGAGAAGAGCTAGACGACATCGAAGCCACCATCAAGCACGTCAGCACTTCAAAGCCCGACATCTTCTTCACGACTGTCTCCTATCCCATCAAGGGCACGCCCTACTATCAAAAGGTGTCCGACCGGCTCGTGCAACTTAAGCCCTGGGGTGTCAGCTCCGATCGAGAGATCAAAATCAAAGGCCGTCACTCGAGAACGTTTTACAGCTACGCGGACAAACTGCTCAAAGACGAGGTCCAACTCGCGCGCCTTGCCGGAACGCCCGCAGCCGAGTCCGATCTTGCGGCAACTCTACGCAACCAGATTCAGCTCTCCCGCGATGGATTGCACTCCACCATGACGGAGGTGGAAGCGTGACCCCGATCGCTCTTGCGCCACCGCCCGCCGCTCTCGTCTTCGATCAGATGGCCAACGAATACGACGAGGTCTTTACGAAGTCCATGATCGGACGCGCTCAACGCGACGCCGTGTGGAACAAGCTGACCCAAGTCTTCCAAAGCGGCGACCATATCCTCGAACTCAACTGCGGTACCGGCGAAGATGCGCTCTTTCTGGCGCGAAACGGCCTGTCCGTTACAGCCTGCGATGCATCCCAGCAGATGATCAAGATCGCCTCCACCCGCCTCCGTACCGAAGCCCCAGGCGCCCCGATCATGTTCAACATTCTTCCCACGGAGCGCCTCCGCGAACTTCACTCGTCACCTATGTTCGACGGCGCCTTCTCCAATTTCTCCGGCCTGAACTGTGTTGCGGATCTGAAGCAGACCGCAGACGATCTGGCCACGCTTCTCTTCCCTGGCGCTTCGCTTCTCGTCTGTCTCTCGACTCGCTTCTGCCTATGGGAGATGCTCTGGTTCGTTCTACACGGAAACATCCGCAAAGCCTTCCGCCGATGCTCCGGACACGCCACCGCCAAAGCAGGCGAATTCACCGTCGACGTGTTCTATCCCACCGTCCGTGACCTTCAAACATTATTTTCTCCTTCCTTCGTCCTGCGTTCCTGCACAGGCGTCGGCGTCACCGTTCCGCCGTCCTACGTTGAAACCTGGATTCGCAATCGTCCAATGTTACTCAGCATGCTCCGCTCAATTGACAAGGCCATCGTCCGGTTATCCCGGTTTCCGCGTGCTCGGCGACCACGTCCTCCTCCACTTCGAACGAGTAAAGATATGATCATCCTCTTCAATCCTCGCGCGACACGCCCACGCAACCGCCGCCTTCCGCTTGCGATCTTGGCCATTGCCGCCGTGCTCGAAGGACGCGAAGAGTATGAGATCGTCGACGGCAACCTCGACGACAACCCGATCGACATCATCCTCAAACTCATCGCCACTCACGATGTTGAGCTACTCGGCGTCTCCGTCATGCCCGGTCCCCAGATGGTCGCGGCTATGGAAGCCTCTCGCGAGGTCCGCCGCCTGTACCCTCACGTCAAGATCGTATGGGGCGGCTACTTCCCTTCTGTTTATCCCGACTCCGCCCTCAACGCCAAGTACGTCGACTACATCGTTCGCGGGCAAGGCGAAGACACCATAATCGAACTCCTCGATGCGATTCGCGGAAGTCGTTCCTTCGACTCCATCCTTGGCCTCTCCTATAAAGACATCTTCGGCCTTCCGCGCAACAATGCCGAACGCCCGATGAAGGGTCCGGACGAATTCCCCTGGCATCCCTTCCATCGTGTGCCCGTCGAAAAATATCTTCGGCCATCCTTCTTCGGCAAACGCACCGCAGTTCATCACGCCAGCATCGGATGCCCCTTCAACTGCAGTTTCTGCGGCGTCCACGCCGCCTACGGCAACAAAGAGCGCATGGAATCGCCGGAACGAACCGCTGCGATTCTCAGCCACCTTGTCACGAAATACGGCGCTGATTCTGTCCAGTTCTACGACATGAACTTCTTCCTTAGGGAGGATCATGCCCTCGAATTAGCCAGGCGTATCGAACACCTCAATCTTCGCTGGTGGTGCGAGGCCCGCGTAGATATCATGTCCCGCTACTCCGATGAAACCTTCGCGGCTCTCAAACGCGCCGGCTGCACGATGATCTTCTTCGGCGCGGAGTCCGGTTCCGATTGGGCCCTCAAAGAGATGAAGAAGGGCATCACCACTGATCAGACCGTGACCATCGCGGAGCGAACGAAGAAGTTCGGCATCATCCCCGAGTTCTCTTTCGTCATCGGCAACCCAGGCGACCCCGAGCGCGACACACGCGAGACTCTCGCCTTCATCCGCAAGCTGAAAAGAATCAACCCCAACTCCGAGATCATCATCTACCACTACACTCCTGTCCCTCAACGCGGAAAGATGTACGGCGAGATCGATAGCCAGATCGCTTTCCCGTCCACACCCGCCGAATGGGCCAGCAAGGAGTGGATGGACTTCACTCTTCGCATCGACACCCAGGCCCCCTGGCTCAAACGCAAGACCAAAAATCTCATCGACAACTTCGAAATCGTCGTTGAATCACGCTGGCCGACAGTCCAGGACATACTTGCTCCGAAGTGGAGCCGTGCGCTCCTGAAAACTCTCAGCTCCTGGCGTTACGCCACGGGCATCTATCGCTTCCCCATTGAACTTGCAATGGGCTAATCAGTTCATCAATCTCCGCAAACCCAAACGGGAAAGTCTATGACCACCATGGCCGTCTCTTCATCCGACGTCTTCAACATCTGGGCGCAGGTCTACGACGAGCAGCCAAACCCGCTCCTGGCGCTGGAGCAACGCTTTCTCAGTCAAATGCTTCCCGACATTAGCGGCCTCGATGTGCTCGACGTCGGCTGCGGCACAGGCAGATGGCTTCAACTTCTGGCGTCACATCGCCCAGCCAGTCTGGTAGGAGTGGACACCTCACCGGAGATGCTCCAACGCGCCTCCGCCAAACTCGGAGCTAAATCGACCCTCCACCTCGGCAGCTGTGCCGCGCTGCCCGTCCAGAACTGCCACAGCCGACATCATCCTGGCTTCCTTCGTCCTTAGCTATCTGGAGAGCGTCGACGCCTTTCGCGCGCGAACTACATCCGCGTCGCGCGCCCCGGCGCAAACATCTTTTTAGCCGACATGCATCCGGAGACCGCAGTCTCCTGTAATTGGAAGAGGTCATTCAAAGCGAATGATATGGAAGAGAGTATCCAGGTCAGAGCCCACTCTCTTCAACAAATTATCGAGACCTTCCAGTCCTGCGGATTCGAACTGCTTACTCGCATCGAACCAGGCTTTGATTCACACGAGAAACCAACCTTCGAGCAAAATGGAAAGCTCGAATCCTACGAGGCCTCCGCAAATCTGCCCGCCATCTACATCTTGCAGTTGCGAAAACAATCAACCATCACCCCCCGTCCGCACAATCTGTCCGAAAACTCCGAGACTCTTCGTTTCAGCGGAGCCCGTTATGCTCTCGGGCCAGAAGCCGCGACCACGGCCTCCATCGCGATCGAGCGCGGACACGTTCAATCCATTTCAAGTGGACCACCGAAGCGTGGCAACAGTGCCTCACCATCGGCAGCCACCATCGATCTGCCCGGATACTTGCTGCTCCCTGGCCTCATCAACGCGCACGACCACCTCGAGTTTGGCCTCTTCCCCAACCTTGGCTCTGGACCGTATCAAAACTCCCTCGAATGGGCAAAGGAGATTCACCGCGCCCACGCGTCTCTGATTGCGCGTCATCGCAGGGTGCCGAAAGCCGTCCGCTTATGGTGGGGAGCCATCCGCAATCTGCTATGCGGCGTGACCACCGTCTGTCATCACAACCCACTCTCGCGAGAGATGCTCTCCGCCGACTTCCCCATTCGCGTCATCTCCAGGTTTGGCTGGGCCCACTCGCTGGAGATGGATCCCAACCTGATTCACAACTTCGATCACACGCCACCCAACCTGCCCTTTGTTCTGCACGCGGCAGAGGGAGTCGACGCGAAAAGCGCGCAGGAGATCTTCGACCTCGATCGCATGCAGGTT
The DNA here is from genome assembly GCA_963838555.1 of uncultured Acidobacteriaceae bacterium. GTDB lineage: Bacteria > Acidobacteriota > Terriglobia > Terriglobales > Acidobacteriaceae > Edaphobacter. The sequence continues at coordinate 289,957 of CAWIRK010000007.1, forward strand.
CTCGACGACCGAACCGTGCTCGTGCACGGCCTGGCATTGAACCCCAAGGCCGTCGCGCTTCTCAATCGACGCCGCTCGGCCCTCGTCGTCTGCCCAACCTCCAATCAGTTTCTCTTCCACTGCGCGCCTTCTTCCACGTTGATCAAATCTCTCAACACCGTCGTCCTTGGCAGCGATTCGCCGCTCACTGCCGCCGGCGATCTCCTCGACGAGATCAACTTCGCCCGGCGCGAAATCGGTCTCACTCCCAATTCCCTGTACGAGATGGTCACCGGCGAGGTCGGCAAATGTTCTGCGCCTGCGTAATGGAGAAGGCCACCTTAGGACAGGCTCGGTAGCGGACGTCATCGCCGTCCAAGATAAAGGTCTCACTCCAGCCGAAACGATCGCTCAACTCACCTTCGACCAGGTTGAACTGGTCACTCTCTCGGGGCGAGTTCAGCTTGCGAGCCCTTCGCTCTACAATCGTCTGCCCGACTCACTCAAAGCTGGCCTGCAGCCTATCGAAATCGACGGCCATCAGCGTTGGCTCCGCGCTCCCATCGACAACTTGCTCTCCGAGGCAAGAAAGGTAGTAGGGCGAGATATACGTCTCGGCGGAAAGAAGGTGGACCATGCCGGCGCTGCATGAGGCTCTCCTAAAGCGATCGTCTCCAGCGCGGCTCACGAGCCTGCCCATTCTCATCCTCAACGCTCACAATCGATGCAACTGCCGCTGTGTCATGTGCGACATCTGGAAGCGCGAAACCAGCGAGCAGATGCACGCGCAGGATCTCGAACGCCACCACAATTCTCTAAAAACCCTTGGCGTTCAACAAGTCGTTCTCACAGGCGGCGAACCGTTGCTCCACAACGATCTCTCCGCTCTCTGCAACTTCTTCCGCGACCGGCAGATTCATCTCACCCTCCTGACCACAGGTCTTCTCATGCACAGACGCGCGGAAGAAGTCGCCGCTCTCTTCGACGACGTCATCATCTCCCTCGATGGCCCTCCGGAGATTCACGACGCCATCCGCCGCGTGAGTGGAGCCTACAATCTCATCCACAAAGGCATCGTCGCCGTCCGTCACCACAACCCCTCCCTTCCAATCACTTGCCGCACAACCGTCCAGAAAGCCAACCACCGTCATCTACGTCAGACAGTCGACGCCGCAAGGGCACTCGGTCTCGACTCCATCTCCTTCCTGGCCGCCGATCTTACCTCTGAAGCGTTCAACCGCCCGCTCGTATGGCCTGGCCAAAGACAGAGCGAAATCGGCCTGAACCTCGAAGAGATTAGAGCGCTCGAGGAAGAGATCGAACAGCTGATTCTCCAATACGACGCCAGCATCAATCACAAGTACATCGTCGAACCAGCCGCTAAACTTCGGAAGATTGTCCGCCGCTTTCGCGAGCATCTCGGCCAACTCACGCCTCAGGCTCCCACCTGCAACGCCCCCTGGGTCTCCGCTGTTGTCGAAGTCGACGGCTCAGTACGCCCCTGTTTCTTTCACCGCACGATAGGAAACATAGCCTCATCCACGTTAGAAGAGGTTATCAATGGAGAAAAAGCTCAGGAGTTCAGAGAATCGCTCGACGTGGAAAACAATGCAACCTGCCGGCGGTGTGTCTGCTCCTTGAACTATCGCGGAAATTAGTTAGCAACGGCTACGATTGCTTGCTCTTGGCCAGCGCCTCTACCAGCAAAGGTTGTCCCGGGTCCGCGTCCTTCCAGAGCAGCAAAAACCTCCGATACCCTTCAACACTAGCGGTCTTATCGCGATTGGCCGCATTCGCCCTTGCTATCCCCAGTTCCGCCATAGGATACAGGTCGCCGCTCTGCAACAACGTCGAACCACGGTTAGCCTGTGCAATCTGGAAATCCAGAATCGCCGCCGGCATCTGCCCCAGTGCGGCATTCGCCTTTCCGCGCAGGTAAGGAACAAGCGATAGTCTTGTCGAATGGCTCAAGCGCATTCAGCGAATCGAGCGCCTTCTCCGGTTCGTTCACACCATCTCGATCGCTGCTTGTAACTGTGGCACGTAATACTGTGTCACCGCTGTACTTTGCGGATAGCTCTGTCGCAACATCGTGATCGTATCCTCGCGCAGACTGCTGATCTCCACAGAGCGCCGCCGCCATTCCGGCATTGAAGCTCGCAACCGGCCCCTTCGGCAAACTCTTCACGTCGTCAACCATCTCCAACGCGACGCTGCAACTCTCCGTTAGCGCACGATCCAGCGCCCCCTGCGCCAGCATGGACGCCTGTGTCGAAGCAAGCTCCGGCACGCTCCCTGCCACAGCCGCAGTAACCCTCCAAAGCTCTGAGCCTGCTCTCGCCTTCCCGACGCCATCCAGATAAATACCATACTCATACAGCTGCTGCACGGGTTGTCGGTGCACCGTTAGCCGTCGTCGTTCCAGTAAATGCAGTCTGCATTGCACTCGCCTGCGCCGCGGTCGCATCTTCCGCTCCGGCCAGATAGTCCGCGAGCAACGCATTTCGGCCTGGTAAGACGCCAAGGTGCTTCGCCTGAGCCTTCAGTTGCAGCGCGTCGTCATAGCGGTCCATCTCGATCATGGCAAGTTCAGCTTCCGCATACGTATCCGCATCGAAAGGATGCTCCCCATAACCTCTCTGCGCAGCCTGCAGCGCCTCCGGCAGGAGCCCCCGCAGCCGCAGTACCAGCGCCAGCCCCCTCATTCCTTCCTCGTCGCGCGGATATCGCGCCACAAACTCTCGAATCGTCTTCACGGCGCGGCCATAATCTCCACTCGCGTTTATCTCATCGCAAAACTGCGCAAGCAACCTAACCTTCCCGCCGGCTCTCCCCGCAGCACCCAGCGCCAACTCCGCCGCGCTGGCTGCCGCCACCTCAGCCTTTTCCGAGCGGTACAGCCACGCCAGCCGCATCTGCACCTGCACAAACTTCGGATCGAACGACGCAGCCTCTTGATACGCTGCCAACGCACTGACCGGCCGTCCACTCTGCATCGCCGCTTCGCCCAAAGCATAGGCATGCAATGCATTCACGTTCGCCGTCGCCTCTACCTCCAGCGGAACGCTCCCGTGCGCTTCATCCGCGCTGTCATCACTCACTTCGACACGTATATCGCGCGCCAGCCTTCCGATCGCGGCTGGAATCCGTTCCCTGCTCGCCGCCGTCTCCTCCAGAGTCGCCACCTTGTCGTTCGAGTCAGTCTTCAACACATCGACGCTGATCGTATACGACGTCCCCGATCGCAGTGATCTCGCCATACAGATACGCCTTCGCGCCAACTTTCTGCGCCACGCGTTGCCCGGGGATCGTCTCGGCGGAACCACCGCCTTCAGCTTCAATCTGACGCCGTCCCGACCGAAACGCCTCTCCTCCCAATATATTCAGAGACCTCGACTGTCCCAAGGCAATTTCGATACCCTGCATCACCGTCCCGTCCAGGTTCTTATCCGCCGTCTTGTTCTGGATAACGGTCAGCAGCAGACGATCGTTCAGCCCTAGTACGAGTGGCCGAAAGAGTCCACTCTGAAGCACAGCCACGACAGCAACCCCAACGACAATCGCGATCGCTACAACCACAATGCGAATCCGCGTCTGTGCATCCACCGTTAAAGACTCTGCAATCAATTCCCCGTCAGCGCCGTCCTCCGCCGCCGTCTCTACCGATAGTCCGCCTTGATAGGCATCCTCAAAATCTTCGTCGAACAGCGTCACCGGCGACGGCGACCGCATCATGGCCGAATCCGTTCGCCACACCTGTCTCGCAGCCGAAGACTCATTCTCCACACTCTGCGAGGCCGCAACTGCGATGGAAGCCCCTTCCCCGACGGCACCATGAGGGCTATCCAGCTCGCTCGGCATGTCTCCACTCTCAACCGCCAGAGCACTCCCTCGCGCTGTGCGCCTGTGTGCCGCCTCCGGGCCTCCCCAATCGTTTTGAACCAACCGCGGCGGACGAATCGCCATGCCGCCGGAGCTCGGCGCTGAGTCCTCAGCTGCCCACATCACCTCTGGCCCTCGTCCCACTCTGACCTCGGCGTGGCCCCTTATGCCACGCCACCGGATCGTTCGCCCGTACCAAAGGAACCACCGGGGCCGATACTTTATTGAGCCATCCACCGCGGTCCAGTTTTTTGCCAACTTTGACCAGCGCGTCTCGCAATTCCTGCGCCGTCTGGAAGCGTGCTTTACGTTCCTTGGCCAGCAACTTCAAAATCACCTTTTCCAGGTCTCGAGGAATAGATTCATTCCAATTACGCACAGGCTCCGGATCATGACTGAACAACTGCACAAACATCAGCGCGCTCGTCGTTCCACGGAAAGGAACCTGACGCGTCGCCATCTCATACAACACAATTCCCAACGAGAACAAATCCGACCGGCTATCGAGCGACTCGCCCACGCGCCTGCTCCGGAGACATGTACGACAACGTACCCACAGTCGACCCGGCCAGCGTCAGGTCAAGCTTTCGCGACTCCTGCCCGCCGCGATGTTCCAGTTCAATCTTTGCCAGCCCAAAGTCCAGAACCTTCGCCTGACTGTTCCCATTCGGCGTCGTCACCAGGAAAATATTCGCCGGCTTGATGTCCCGATGCACAATGCCTTTAGCGTGCGCCACCGCCAGCGCGTCGGAAATCTCGATTCCACTGCGGACGATCTCCTCCGCCGACAGCGCCCCATGCGCCACACGGTCCTTCATCGTCTCGCCTTCCAGCAACTCCATCACCAGATAGGGATTGTTGTCCTGTTCGCCAATATCAAAGACCGTACAGATATTCGGATGATTCAACGCAGACGCCGCCCGCGCCTCCTGTAGAAAGCGCTCTCGCATCTTCGACATCGAGTAGTCATCATGCAGCAGTTTGATCGCGACTTCACGATGCAGACGTCCATCCCACGCCCGGAAAACCAGGCCCATGCCTCCGCCACCCAGTTTGCCCAGGATCTCGTACGGCCCGAACCTCTGGCCAACCTCAGGAATCATGTTTCTGATTCGCCTTCTGTCTTGCTTTCTCTCTGCTATCGTTCGAAGCTATTCATAACGCGGGTAAAGACTTTTACGACCTCATCACGCGGCCCGCCTTCTTCGGGCTGCAATTCGGCCTCGAACGGATTCCACACTCGATACCCAACATCGGCGGAAGCTCGGCGGTCATGAGTCGTTTTCCTTGCACCCGGTCTCTCAAGTCCTGCAATATCTGTATCAACCATTGTTTCCAATCTGTCACACCCCACCAGCGGCTTATATCCCCCAACCGTGGCATACCGGTCGGACCTTGGTAACAAAAGCCGTCCCGAAGCACCTTATAATCAGCAGGTGATCTCCCCAAATCAGGCCGACAATAAACTCCCAAGCCAGGCCCTCCGCCGCGCCCCCAATCAGACTCTGCTTATCGACGCCGATGACACGCTCTGGGAAAACAACATCTACTTCGAGCGCGCCATTACCAGCTTCATCTCCTACCTCGATCACCGCGTCCACACCCCCGAAGAGGTCCGCGGCCACCTCAACCAGGTCGAGCATGCAACCGTCCGCTCCCACGGTTACGGTCTTCACAGCTTCCGCCGCTCTCTCGTCACCTGCTTCGAGCAGCTCACCGACCTCCCCATCACCGAAGAGAAGCATCGCCGCATCGAGAGCTTCGCCCAGTCCATCGCCGACCAGGAGATCGAGCTCCTCCCCAACGTAGCCCCCACCCTCGCTGACCTGGCCACCCGCCACCGCCTCATTCTCGTCACCAAGGGCGACCCCGAAGAACAAACCGGCAAACTCCAGCGCTCCGGCCTCGCGCCCCACTTCATCGCCGTCGAGGTCCTCCCCGAAAAACACCACGACGCCTACGTCTCACTCACGACCCACCACGGTTGCGAAGCCTGCAGCACCTGGATGATCGGCAACAGCCCCCGCTCCGACATCAACCCCGCCCTCAGCGCCGGCCTCAACGCCATCTTCATCCCCCACGACTTCACCTGGGTCCTCGAGCACGAGGTAGTCAGCCAACCCCCTGCCGGCCAGCACCTCCTCGAACTCGCCACCTTCGCCGACCTGGCGCAATATTTCTAGGCCACTGCATCACCAGCCGTTCAACAATCCCGCATTCCATCAAACAGGCTGGCCTGCTTCGCAAGAATCGCAGCCTTGGTCGTCAGATCAGGCTGCAGATTCCAGTCCCCCATCTCATGCGTCCCACCCAGCACAACCCCGTCGCGCCGCGAAAACATATAGGTGTTCTCATAGACGGTTGCATAAGTCACCTCGGGCTGGGGCAAGAGCATCGTCAGTTGCCCGCGAATCGGCGTCAGCTCCTCATCGCCAAACAGCGCTTTGGCTCCAAGCCCCGTGCAGTTGAAGACAAGTTTTTCCCGCAGCCCTCGCACCTCATCCAGTCCCTTCAGCTCCCGCACCACGATCTTGCCCCCGGCGATCCGGACATCCGTCAACATTGCAGGCAAATAGATCGGAGGTTCAACCAGCATCCCATCAAACTGCCGCACGAACTTGTTCCCAAACGAATGAGTGCCCGCAGGCAAATCCTTGACCTCAGGCAGGAGTCCCTGAAGCATCCCATTCTGGCCGGTATTGATCGGCGAATGCCACGGCGTGTCCGACAGCTGGTAGTTACGCATCCAGCGAATCCCATACTTCGGGTCCGTCATAATCTGATACCGCCGGTACCCATACAGCGCCGCAGCCTTAAACTGCTGCGTAAACTCCGGCGTCAGCGTCCTCTCCGAGTCATACACAGTCACCGGCAGCCACTGCCCGCCCGCAATATTTGAAGTCGTCTCCGGCGGCATCGCCTTCGTATAAATCGTCACGTCGAACCCGGCCTCCTGCGCCAGTCGAGCCGTAGCCAACCCCACCGCCCCACATCCCAGCACCGCCACCGGCCCCACATGCCCCGGCAACCCAAGATCCACGGCCAGCTTCGAAGTTCCCCAGCTCAACGTAATCCCGCCGCCGCCGTGGCCATAGTTATGCACCACGGCCGTCTCGCCCACCATCTCCTTCGCCACGCGAAATCCCGAAGGCCGAAAAGGACGCAAACCCACCACTGTCCGAATCTCCCGGTCCGCCGACACCCTCACCCGCGGCAGATGACAAGCAGTCTCCGGCAGATTCACTGGCAGCGCCCCGGCCGCAACTGCCGCCCCCACAGGCCGTCTTCACGCACCCCAGCAATCCACCACCAGCAGCTAGCGAAATCGCCGCCATATTCGCATTTCGCAGAAAGCTTCGTCTATCCATCATCCGCACCAATCAAGAAGAATATTGCTAACTGTCACTTAATCAGTTACACACAAAATCCCACTCCGCAAAACCAAAAAATTCTACATATCCGTCTCAACACCTGTTGGGTACCACCCTAGCATCCTCTATCTCTTTTATCCGTTTTTATCCCTCTGATCACCGTTACGCCTCCTCCTCCCCTGTCACAAAATGCAACAGAATCGCAACATACTCACACTGTTAATCTCTGATGGGGCAAATCACTATACGATAAAAGAAGAAGTGAGAGGTCGATGAGCGAAGGTCGTTGGGTTTTATTGATTGCAAGTGAAGTAGGTGGCACGGACTCCGTATCGGATCGCGCCATGGAGCGATTAGTCGAGGCGATTCGTCTCGAAGGCTACGAGGTCGTCCGAACATCGACGCCGGAGGACGGTCTGTCCCTGGTCACCTCCGATCCGTCGTACAGCACCATTCTTCTGGACTGGGACCTCGAAGGCGAGAACCAGTTCGCCGAAGGCGCGGCGCTCGCCATCCTCCGCGCCGTCCGCCGCCGCAACAAAAAAATCCCCATCTTCCTCATCGCCGACCGCACCCTCGTCAGCGAACTCCCACTCGAAGTCGTCAAGCAGGTCCACGAGTACATCCACCTCTTCGGCGACACTCCCGCCTTCATCGCCAACCGCGTCGACTTCGCCGTCGAGCGCTACCACGAGCAGCTCCTCCCGCCCTACTTCCGCGAGCTCAAAAAATACAACGACCAGGGCGCCTACTCCTGGGACGCACCCGGCCACATGGGCGGCGTCGCCTTTCTGAAACACCCCGTCGGCATGGAGTTCCACAAGTTCTTCGGCGAAAACATCATGCGCTCCGACCTCGGCATCTCCACCTCGCCGCTCGGCTCCTGGCTCGATCACCTCGGGCCTCCCGGCGAATCCGAACGCAACGCCGCCCGCATCTTCGGCGCCGACTGGACCTTCTACGTCCTCAGCGGCTCCTCCAGCTCCAACCAGATCGTCGGCCACGGCGTCATCGCACAGGACGACATCGTCCTCGCCGACGCCAACTGTCACAAGTCCATCTGTCACTCCCTCACCGTCACCGGCGCGCGTCCCGTCTACATGAAACCCACGCGCAACGGCTACGGCATGATCGGCCTCGTCCCGCTCAAGCGCTTCTCGCCCGAGTTCATCCGCGGCATCATCGACAAAAGTCCCCTCACCACCGGCGTCGCCAATCAAAACCCCACCTACGCCGTCGTCACCAACTCCACCTACGATGGTCTCTGTTACGACGTCAACAAAGTCGTCACCGAACTCGCGAAATCCGTACCGCGCATTCACTTCGACGAAGCCTGGTACGCGTATGCCAAGTTCCACGAGATCTACCAGGGCCGCTTCGCCATGGGCGTCCCCGACGACACGCCCGACCGCCCCACCATCTTCGCCGTCCAGTCCACGCACAAGATGCTCGCGGCCTTCTCCATGGCCTCGATGATCCACGTCAAGCTCAGCCCACGCGCCCCGCTCGACTTCGATCAGTTCAACGAGTCCTTCATGATGCACGGCACCACATCGCCCTTTTATCCCCTCATCGCATCGCTCGACGTCGCCGCCGCCATGATGGACGAACCCGCCGGGCCCACCCTGATGAGCGAGACCCTCCAGGACGCCATCAGCTTCCGCAAGGCGATGTCGTCGATCGCCCACCGTCTCCGCGCCGCTGAACAGGGCTGGTTCTTCCGCCTCTATCAGCCCGAGTACGTCTTCGATCCCCTCGACGGCCAGACCTACCTCCTCGAAGAGGCCGCCGACGGTCTCCTCACCAACCGCTCCAGCGCCTGGACCCTCAAGCCCGGCGAAGAGTGGCACGGCTACCAGGACGAAGACATCGCCGACGGCTACTGCATGCTCGACCCCACCAAGGTCACCATCCTCACCCCCGGCGTCAACGCCCAGGGCGTCGTCAGCGACTGGGGCATCCCCGCCGCCATCATCACCGAGTTCCTCGACGGCCGCCGCGTCGAGATCGCCCGCACCGGCGACTACACCGTCCTCGTCCTCTTCTCCGTCGGCACCTCCAAGGGCAAGTGGGGCGCGCTGCTCGAAAATCTCTTCGAGTTCAAACGCCTCTACGACTCGGAAGCCTCCCTCGAAGAGGCGCTCCCTGAACTCGTCCTGAAGTATCCCGCGCGCTACCGCAACGTCACCCTCAAGGAGCTCTCCGACGAGATGCACGCCGCGATGGTCCAACTCAATCTCTCCGGCCTCGTCAACGACGCCTGCGACGAAGACTTCGACCCCGTCCTCACCCCCGCGCAAACCTATCAAAAACTCTTGCGCAACGAGACCGAAAAGATTCGCTTCTCCGAGATGGCCGGCCGCATCGCTGCCGTCATGCTCGTCCCCTACCCGCCTGGCATCCCCATGTCCATGCCCGGCGAGCGTCTCGGCTGCCGCCGAAAGCCCCGTCATCAAACTCATCCTCGCCATGGAGGAGTTCGGCAAGCGCTTCCCCGGCTTCGAGCGCGAGGTCCACGGCATCGAAGTCGACGCCGAAGGCAACTACTGGATGCGCGCCGTCATCGAGACCAACGACAAAAAGCGAAACGGCAACGGCAAGCAGCGTCCCCCGAGCGCCGCTCCCCCAGTCAAAAAGAAGAAGCGCGCCGCGCCCGCCACCACCCCCGAGGTCCCGCCCACCGGCCTCTCGTCACAACGGTAACCTCACCAACCAGATACCTGCGGCCCTCTCTACCAACGGAGGAGGCCGGTTCGCGTCCCCCGTCACTGCCCCTTGCAGGCTCGAAAGAGAGCCCGATCCGGACACCTCATGCGACCTCCTCCAAACCCTCTATCATCATCTTTTTATGCCATCCCCTAGTAATTTTGCCAGTTTCGTTTGTATCGATTGGCCGGTAACTTGAACATGAACCAGACAACCGATGGAGTCGCTGGCTGCCATCAGGGCAGGCTCCCGGTCACAATCAAGAGAGGTCTTATCATGAAGAAAACCGCGTTACTAGCTCTAGTGAGCGTCGCAGCCACCCTTCCGGCATTTGCTCAAAACAAGATCGACGATCGCCTGGGCAACTCGGCCGAAGTTCTGAAACAGATCCTCGCCAAACCCGATGAGATTCCTCAGGCCTATCTCAACAAGGCCAAATGCGTCCTCGTCTTCCCCAACGTCAAGAAAGTCGCAGTCGGCATCGGCGGAACCTACGGCCGCGGCGTGATCGTCTGCCGCACCGGCACCAATATGACCGGCCCGTGGTCGGCGCCCGCCATGTACAAACTCGACGTCGGCACCCTTGGCGTCCAGCTCGGCACCACGTCAGTCGACTACGTGATTCTCGTCGAGAGCCAGACCGGCGCCCAGAAGATCCTCTCCGGCAAGTTGAAGATGGGTGCTGACGCAAGCGCCGTCGCAGGCCCCACCGGTGCGAAGGCCGTTGGCGCCAACGACCCTAACGTCGATCTCCTCACCTACTCCCGGGCAAAGGGTGGACTATTCGCCGGCGCATCACTGGCTGGCGCATCCCTTGACACCGACGATGACGCCAACAAGATCCGTCTACGGTAAAGACATCACCGCCACAACGCATTGTCCGCGAAGGCGCAGTGAAAACGACAGACGCAGGAAAACCCCTCGTCGCTGTCCTCACCAAGGCATCGCCGAAGTGGATCAACTAGCCACCCTGTAAGAGGAAACCTAAGGCGGAGCGAGCAGCGTCAGCAACCCGACGCCCTCTCTCCGCCTCATTAATCCGCTTCTTCGCCGGCAATGATCCACACGCTACAACGGAGGCTTCGGCAGCTTGACCAGCGCACCCGCCGCAACGCCATTAATCTTTACCGGCCGTCGAAACAGCTTCCCGCCCTCCGCTACATACATCCAGTCCATCTTCTTCCCGGCAAACACCACACTCGAAACTCCGCCATGCTCCGGTGGATTGAACACCGCCGCCATCCGCCCATTCGCCTCACACATCTGCACCCCCATCGGCGTAGCAAAGTACACCTGCCCAATCGAATCCTGAGCGACCGATTTCACCTCGCTTATCCACCCGCTCTCCGGCGGCTCCAACCGATAGAATGGCTCCCCATTCACCAGCGATCCATCCTTCGCAATCTGAAACGACCAGCTGAACCGGCTCTGCGCATCACTCACCACCAGCATCGCTTGGTCCCCCGACAGCGCGACCCCCGTCGGCTCAGCCATCTCCCCTCCCTGATACACCACCCCCACCTTGCCCGCTCCATCGACATAACCAATCGTCTTGTGCACCGCATCCGTAAAATAAATTCCCGACCTGATCGTCACCGCCATGTCTGTAACATCGACGCCCCGCGCCACCACCCTCTGCTCGCCTCCCGCCGCATAGGCAACAATCTGATGATGGTCCGCCTGATACGCATACAGAACGTTGCCCGGTCCGTCTCGCAGCGCCCTCACGCCGCCCGCCCGCTCCTTGAACACCGAAACCTTCCCGTCCGCATCGGCCTTGTAGATCCGGTCAGCCTTTGTATCGGCAAAGAAAACATCCCCCGCCTCATCCCCCGTCGGACTCGCCAAATCCCCATAGCTCCCACCCACCTGCTCCCAAGGCTTATCCGCAGATACCATCGCATACACCTTCGCCCGCGGGTCCCAACCCGCCTCCTTCATCTGCGGCGGCTCCCTTACCACAATCGGCTCCGGATACCCCCGCCACAGCCACCGCAGTGCATCCGGCATAATCGCCCCGCCCTGCTTCATGTTGTGAGCCTCCGTCCCCATCTCGAGCTTCGCGTCATACCCCGAATACTCGAGCGCCTCAAACATCACCCGGTTATTGATCGGCCAGCTTCCCGCAAACGACGTTCCATACGGCTCCGCCGGAACAATATGATCGCCTGTCCCGTCCTGCATGAAAATCCGTATCGGCTTCGGCTCCGTCTTCCTTACTAACGCCGGCAGTTGATCCGCACCCTTCATCGCTACATACGTCCCGATAAAACTCAGTACACGATGAAACTGATCTGGCCGATTCCACGCCGCCATAAAGGCCCCCACAGCCCCCGTACTCGTCCCCGCAATTCCCCGGTCATCCGGATTCGTGGAAAGGTTGTATTCCTTCGCCACCGCGGGAATCAGTTCCTCCAGCAGAAACCGCGAATACCGCTCACTCAACGAGTCATATTCAAAGATCCGGTTAAACCTGCTCTGCGCTTCGTCCGAAATCGCGGGCAGTACCCCGGGATCGACAAATATCCCAATCATCGGCGGCACCTCATGCTTCGCAATCAAATTGTCCAGCACCACCGGCACCCGAATCCCATCCCCCAGATACCCGCTCCCATCCAGAAACACCATGAACGCCGTCGGCTTCTTCGCGTCATACTGCGCCGGCACATACACCGCATAGCTGTGCGGCGTCCCCGGATAAAAAACCCCAGCCGTCAGAACATGCTTCGTCACCGTCCCCTTCGGCACGCCCTCTTGCGGTTGTGAATCAGCCCCCAGCGAATAGCTCTGCGCCCGCAGCGACACCACACCAAACAACACGACCATCCCAAACCAAGGAAAATCACAAGAACCGCGCCTGAAGATCATCGCGAAAGTATACGTCGCGCTCGCCTGCCAAACCTCCCGAGGCCCACCATGTCAGCCCCGCCCGGGATGGTATACTACCCTTCGGATTGCTCACCGCAACTCGCGCCCATCAGCGTCGAGATACAACGCGGAGGTGGCGAAATTGGCAGACGCACTAGCTTGAGGTGCTAGCGCCGCAAGGCATAGGGGTTCAAGTCCCCTCCTCCGCACCAATCCAAAAAATCACCAACCCAAAGAGTCAAAGACACACGAGATAGCTAACCGGAAAAGGTTAGCTTTTTTCTTGTCGCTGCATTTGTTATCGATCCGCCGCCATCTGGTGCAACGCATCACGAACCGCTACCGGAGAAATCTTCAATATCCCACCGAACGGCGAATACATCTCCATAATGATGAAAATTGCCGCCGAGACGGCCATCGCACAGATGACCAGCGTCGCCATAACCATAGAGTTCGAAGGCGCGAAGGCGCCAAAGCTGATAAAGATCGCAATCAGCCACGACACAACCACCACCAGAAGCGGCAATGACATTGAAGTTTGCTCAGACTCAAGGAACATCAGCCAATAGGTCCTTTTTAACTCCAAGGTTAGCAATGTGAGTTGGGCTTTCGCGGCTACCTGTGTTTCATTCTTCGGCACAAGCTTTTGCAACTCCGCATAGAGATCTCCCTCATTGCTCCTCGGCCTGAGTTGAAACACTTCCGACTTCTCCTTGGGCCAGATTCGATCGATCGCTTCCTCAACATATCGCCGCACCTCGATACGTGTTTGATTCGCCTCCGGTCCATAGAGCGTGAGTAAGTTATCGAGCGCGACAACCTCCGTCGCCATCTGCGCAATCACATTTTTTTGGCCGTCATAATAACCCTTCGCTGAAGAAACGAGCATTCCAAGTACAAGGCCAGTCATGGTCACGATAAGTCCAATCGCGAGCCTCACCGTATCTTTTGCATCGGTCCCGAAATGTTCTTCTGGCAAAGCCCGCCGCAGAGCCATCCCCGCAGGAGCGCCCGAGAAGACAAGGACAAATACCACGATGCTGATAGCCAACGAACCCATGAACCTTGTTTCTCCAATCCCGGCAGAAGTTGGCAATGAAGTTTCGAAACACACTAATTCGAACCACACTAAGGGGAACGCCCAGTTTTACGTCGGCTATCACACGATTGCAACTAGCATTAATACGAGCGAACTCCAGCAACCCAATCAGGAAGCCGCAATTTCGCCATCGCTTGGCACAACAGCAGCGCGCCGCTGACGTCAATTCAAGATGCAGGAAGGAAGTTGTTTTTCGCTTCACCCTACAACTTACTTCTCTGAAAATCTGGCACTTTTGCAGGTTGAGATTGGTTTCTATTCGGAACTATCATCAGCCAATCAACTAAATCGCGAGTAGAGCTTTCCCCGCGTTCCGAACCATGGCAACTTTGTTACAACGGTTAGCCGCCGGACTGACGAAAGCTGCCTGACTAGGTCAAAAGGCCACAACGGGTCAGATGGGAGGAGCGATGCGTGCATTCGAATCTCAAAACTTGATTTCCATAGTGATCCGCGTTTATCCCATGGGTTCGTTATATGTGCGATACGAACTTCCCTCTGGCAAGATTCCTCAGCAATCACCCGCGGTCTTCGCAGGCCGCCAACAGCTCGCGATGCGACTCAGAGCACTCGGGCTGTTCGATGAAGCCGCCCTGGTAGTTCTTCAGGACGATGAAGCCGACTTCAAGTTTCAGGTCACTTCAACGCAGGAACTCATGGAGTCCTTCGGTTTCGATCACCCGCCAGAAAGAATCCACTAAACGGCTGCTTTCGTTCGATAGATATCTGGCAACTAACGCGGGATAGGACGGAGAGTCCCAGCGAGGTTTACGAATAGAATGAGCCGCTTGGCGAGCAAAGAAAGGCGATGGTACACTTTAGGTTGGATCCTGAGGTGCTGGCGCCGCAAGGCATAGGAATTCAGTCCCATCCTACGCACCAATCCACACATTTTCCTCCGGTTTCTTTCCCGGACATCCAAGAGGTTACAAGCACTATGCTGGTCGGTCTTATCGTCACCCTTCACATCATCGTCTCGCTCTTCATCGTCGGCGTCGTCCTCCTCCAGCAAGGCAAATCCGCCGACCTCGCCGGGGCCTTCGGCGGCCAGGGCTCGCAGACAGCCTTCGGCCCTCGTGGCGCGGCCAACCTCCTCACCAAGCTGACCACCTACTCCGCCATCATCTTCATGCTCAGCTCCATCGGCCTCACCATTCTGCTCTCGCGCTCCAGTGTCGACCGCTCCGTGCTCTCCGGCGTCAAGACCGCCCCTGCGACTCAGACGACGCCCGCGAAGAAGTAAATCGCCTCACCGATTCAAAAATGCGCAGGCCACGGGCTTGCGCATTTTCATGCCCAAAAGCTCAGCGGCGACTACTCACTCAACCAGCTCAAGCGTGATCCATTCCTGTCCCAGCCACATCGGTCCGTACAATAATGCAACACACGGTACCTAATGTCCGCCACCTCCTCCGCTCAGCGCCGCATCGCACGTCTCGCCGCCCTCACCGCTGTGCACCGAGCGTTCCGTTGGCTCCATCTTCACCAGCCTCAGCTTCGCCGGTGGCAACTCGAACTGGTCCGCATCCCCGCCCCACCCTTCGGCGAATCCGCCCGCGCCGCCTGGTTCCTCGACCGCTTCCAACAACTCGGCCTGACCAACCCGCACCTCGACGAAGCCGGCAACGTCCTCGCCGAATTGGGCCCTGAACCCTCGACCCTGAGCCCTACTCCCTGCATTCTCCTCTCCGCTCATCTCGACACCGTCTTCCCCGCCCACACCTCGATCGAACCGGTCGAAGAAAAAGACACCGCCCGCATCTACGCCCCCGGCATCTGCGACAACGGCGCCGGCCTCACTGCGCTGCTCGCCATCGCCGCCGCGCTGCGTTACGCGAACATCACCCCACCCATCCCCATCCTCTTCGCCGCCAACGTAGGCGAAGAGGGCGAAGGCGACCTCCGCGGCATGCGCCACCTCTTCGAGCGCGGACTCTATCGCCACCGTATCGCCGCAGCCATCGCCCTCGAAGGCGGCGGCAGCTCCGCCGTCGTCACCCGTGCCCTCGGCAGTCTGCGCTTCCGCGTCACCATCACCGGCCCCGGCGGCCACTCCTGGGCCGATGCCGGCACCCTCAACCCCATCCTCCTCCTCAGCGAAGCCCTCACCCGCATCGCCGCCCTCGAGCTTCCCGACACTCCCCAGACGACCATCAACGTCGGCCACATCTCCGGCGGCACCTCCGTCAACTCCATCCCCGAGTCCGCCACCGCGCTCCTCGACATTCGCTCCACCGACCCCGTCCAGCTCGTCGCCACCGCCACCACCGTTCATCAGATCTTCGACGAGATCGTCACCACCGCCACCCCGCAAAAAACCACAACTCCACCACCAAAACTCCACATCGAAGCCATCGGAAATCGTCCAGCAGCCGCCCTCCCCGACGACTCCCCGCTACTCCACACCCTCCGCGCCGTCGACCGTCACCTCACCCTCCGCACCGAACCCCGCCTCGGTTCCACCGACGCCAACATCCCCCTCTCCCGCGGAGTTCCCGCCATCGCCATCGGCGGCGGCGGTACAGGAGGAGGCATCCACACTCTCCAGGAATGGTACGATCCCACCGGCCGCGAAACCGCCCTCCGCCGTATCCTCCTAACTCTCCTGCGACACCCTGCAAACCACCGCCGACTCCCACACCACTCAACCCTCTGATCCGCATCCGCCTCTCTAGCCGTCGCAAAAAGAGATCCACCATTTTCAGCCCAAAAATCGCATGTCAAGCCCCAAAGCCACCTAAACCATTACAACCAACAACATCCACGTGGCATGTTCCCCCTTTCAACCGGTACAATTAAATCAGCCCAAAAAGACGGACACGCTCAAAGCACTAGCTCTTTCTCATTTCAATTCAATACTTTACGGTCAAGTAGTTTGAATACAACACTTTGCCCAGGGGTCCACAGCTAAACCTCATGAATCGAAGACTTTGCGCAAAAACACCCGGAGGGGAGTACCCGTCATCGGCAGCCTGATACACTCCCCTCGTGAAACCCCTTACTCTTAGCGCACTACTCTTGGCGGCCACCTTCGCTCGGGCACAGGCGCCCGACACTATCTACTTCCACGGCAAGATCCTCACCGGCACGCACCTCCGCGCCAATGACCCCTCCCCCACCCCGGCAACGGTCACCGCAATCGCCATCGCCAACGGAAAAATCCTTGCCGCAGGTACCGACGCCGAGCTGCTCAAACTAAAAGGTCCCAAGACCAGGGTCATCGATCTGAACGGAGCCTTCGCGATGCCCGGCTTCAACGACGCCCACACCCACATCGGCGAAGCCGGCCGTCAAAAGCTGTCCGTCAACCTGGTCGGCGTCCACTCACTCGCCGAGATGCAGCAGCGCATCGCCGCCTACGTCGCGACCGCGCAACCCGGCACCTGGATCCAGGGCGGAGGATGGGACCACACCCTCTGGCCCGACAACAAGCTCCCCTCGCGCACCGATCTCGACCAGGTCACCGCTGGCCACCCCGCCCTCCTGCGCCGCGTAGACGGACACATGTCCGTCGCCAACTCCGCCGCCCTCGCCGCAGCCAACATCACCGCCGCCACCCCCGACCCAGCCGGCGCAAAGATCGACCGCGACGCATCCGGAAACCCCACCGGCATCCTCCGCGAAGCCGGAGCCTTCGCCCTGGTCGCGGCAAAAATTCCTCCGCCAACGCTCGAACAACGCCGCCAGGCCCTCACCGTCGCCATCGCCGACATCATCGCCAACGGGGTCACCACCGTGCAGGACAATTCCGATTGGGATGACTTCCTCGCCCTCGAAGAGCTCGAGCACACCAACAAGCTGCCGATCCGCATAGCCGAGTGGATGGACTTCAACCGGCCCGTCGAGGCCCTCAAGCAGCGCCGCGCCAGTCACCCCAGCGACGATCTCCGCCTCCATCTCACCCAGCTCAAGGGCTACATGGACGGCTCCCTCGGCTCCCGCACCGCTGCCATGGAAGAGCCCTACTCCGACGACCCCGGCAACTCCGGCCTCCCGCGCTACACGCAGGACAAACTCAACCAGATGGCCGCCGAACGCGCCGCCGCCGGCTTCCAGCTAGGCTTCCACGCCATCGGCGACCGCGCCAACAGCATGGCTCTCAACGCCTTCGGAGTAGCCGATCAGGTCGCCAACTACCCGCCATCGCCGCCCGAATCCGGCCGAAACACCCACATCGTCACCAAGCCCGAGCAAGGCGCCCCACCCCCCGCCGCCCTCCGCTTCCGCGTCGAACACGCCCAGGTCCTGCTCCCCGGCGACTTCGAGCGCTTCGAAAGAGAAGGCGTCATCGCCTCCATGCAACCCTCCCACCTCCTAACCGACATGAAGTGGGCCACCGACCGCCTCGGCCCGGAGCGAATCAAATACGCCTACGCCTGGAAGTCCTTCCTCGACCATAACGTCGTCCTCGCCTTCGGCACCGACTACCCTGTCGAATTCATCAATCCCTTCCGCGGCCTCTACGCCGCCATCACCCGCCAGAACGAAGCCGGCACCCAGACCTTCGAGCCGCAGGAAAAGATCTCGCTCAACGAAGCGATCTACGCCTACACCCAGGCCTCCGCCTTCGGTGAGTTCCGCGAAAAAGTGAAAGGTCGCCTCGAACCCGGCTACCTCGCCGACCTCATCGTCCTCGACCGCGACATCACCACCGCCACTCCACAGCAACTCCTGCACACCAAAGTCCTCCGCACAATCGTCAACGGCGAAACCGTCTACACCGCACCAGCGGCAACGAAAACCGCCGCAGCAAAGGCGCAAGACTAAGTTGTCGCAACGACTCAGCCCCTCCGCACTGGCCCACGTCCTGCTCCTGGCAGTCGTCTTCGTCTGGGGAACCACCTTCGTCCTCGTCAAAGACGCCCTCCAAGACGCCTCCCCGCTCCTCTTCAACCTCCTCCGCATGACCCTCGCGTTCCTCGCTCTCGCGATCGTGAACCACCGCCAACTCCGCCACATCAACCGCCGCGCCCTCATCTCCGGCCTGATCGTTGGCCTCTTCCTCGCAGCCGGCTATCAATTCCAGACCGCCGGCCTCGCCCGCACCACTGCCGCAAAGTCCGCCTTCATCACCGGCCTTGTCGTCGTCTTCGTCCCTCTCTTCACCATCGTCCCAGCTCTCCGTTCCGCAAACACGCCGCCGCCGCGCTGGACGACCGCGATCGGAGCACTTCTCGCCTTCTCCGGTTTGCTACTTCTCACAACCCCAGCCGGAACCTCTCCGCAGAACCTCTTCGTAAGCATCGGTCCTGGAGATCTCCTCACCTTGGCCTGCGCCATCGCCTTCGCCGGACACCTGCTCGCCCTTGCCCACACCTCGCACCGAGTCCCCACTGGCCAACTCGCAACCCTCCAGATCGGTGTAGCCGCGCTCATCATGGCCATCACGTTGCCATCAGGCGGAAAACCTCATCTGTCTCGTCACTCCACGCCTCGTCGTCGCTCTCGCCGTTACCAGCCTCCTAGCCACCGCCGCCGCGTTCACCATCCAAAGCTGGTCTCAGCAACACCTTCCACCCACCCACACCGCTATCCTCCTCACTCTCGAACCAGTCTTCGCCTGCCTGACCTCTTACCTCGTACTGCACGAACATCTTGGCAGCCGCTCCCTCCTGGGAGCAGTACTCATCCTTCTCGGAATCGCCATCACCGAGCTACTTTCCGCAACCGCTCCACTCCCCACCCACCCTGCATAAAGTTCCAGAAGACTTTTGCCCTTAGTTCGCGTCTAAATTACCTGCGAAGCCGCTTCTGCTCCGGTAGAAACACGAGGCGGGAACAACGACTATACTTAAGGTTCATGCCGTGCACACAGTCCGGCGCATCGCAACGCACAACGAATGAGGTCAAGACTTACTGATGGATACACCAAACAACACTCCTCCCACTTTGCTTGAGCGCATCCGCAGCCGCCGCCTCGCGACGACGTTTACTCTCCTCGCGACACTGTCGGTAGGCATTCTCGCCGGCTCGGTTCTCACGCGCAACGTCAGCGGCAAAGAGCAGTCCAACGTCAATTCCTCCGACGCCCGGCCACTCATCATTCCGTCCCCGGTCGTCCCTCTCCAACGGCTTTTCGCAGATCGTCAAACAAGTCGGCCCGCCGTCGTAAACATCAACACGGAGGAGTTGCCCAAGCCTGCCACCAACAAGCGCAAACGCGGCGGTCAGCGGCTCCCCCAACCAAACAATCCCGATGGCGACGACGACAGCCAGCAGACCCCGGGCGACATGCAGGACTTCTTCAACCGCTTCTTCGGCGGCCAGGGCGGTGACGATGGCGACGGTGCCGGCGGAGAGCGGCGCGCTCTCGGCTCAGGCTTCATCGTCGATGCCCGTGGCTACATCATCACCAACAACCACGTCGTCGATAAAGCCGACAAGATCTACGTCAGGCTCTCCAGCGATCCCGACGACGCCGGCGACCCAGGCCGTCCTGCCACCGTAATCGGCGTCGATAAGGACACCGATATTGCCGTCATCAAAATCGACACCAAGGAACCTCTTCCCACCATCAAGCTCGGCAACTCAGATGGCGCGCAGGTCGGAGACTGGGTCCTCGCCATCGGCAGCCCCTTCTCGTTGTCAAAGACGGTGACCGCAGGCATCATCTCCGCCAAGAACCGCAGTATCGAGGAGGCCAGCGCCAACGGCGTCTCCCAGACACAGTTCCAGCGCTTCATCCAGACCGATGCAGCCATTAACCCCGGCAACTCCGGCGGTCCGCTCGTCGATATGGCCGGCCAGGTCGTCGGCATGAACACTGCCATCTACACCCAGTCGATGGGTTCGCAGGGTGTAGGCTTCGCGATGCCAGCTAACATCATCGCGAATGTCTACAACATGCTCATCGGACCCGAACATAAAGTCGTCCGCGGCTCGATTGGCATCCAGTTCCAAACCGCGCAATCCTCTGCGGTCGGTCGAGTCTATGGATTCACGAACGGTGTAATCGTTGGCGTCGTCACGCCGAACGGCGGCGCTGCAAAGGCTGGTATTCAGGCCGGCGACGTCCTCGTTTCGATCGACGGTCGCAACATCAAAGACGGCGACGATCTGGTGAACGACATCTCGGCTCGCCACGTCGGTTCAACCGTCAAGATCGGCTACCTGCGTGATGGCAAACAGAACACCGCAAATGTCGTCATCGGTGACCGCGCCAAAACTTACGCTGACATCACCGGCCAGCAGGACGAGCCCACCGCTCCACAAGAGGCAGATGCAGGAGAGGGCAAGCTCGGTATCACCGTCTCGGCCATTCCGCCCGCACTCGCGGCAAAGACCGGCATCAAGGGTGGCGTGATTATCACCAGCGTTCGTCCGGGCTCCTTTGCCGACGAGATCGGCCTCGGCAAGACCGCGATCATCACGGCGATCAATCGCAAACCAGTCACCGACGAAGCCAGTTATCGCGCCATCGTCTCGACCCTCAAATCCAAAGATGATGTTGTCTTTGTGATTCAGTCCCCCACTCAGAAGAACCTGAACTCCTATGTGGGCGGAACGCTTCCATAACGCAGTTCTGCGTACAAGTAGCGGCGCTGCAACAACTTGCGCCGCTACTTGCATACTGGAAATCCGCGGTGTCTGACACAAAATAGCCCCACCAAAGATGTACCCAAATTGGTCAACCTTTTGTTGCCATAAAGGTTACTCTCCATATACTCTAGCCACACAGCGATGGCTGGGGACGCGAATTTTCCTCAATACTCGACCCAAGGTGATGTCTGATTATGAAGTTTGGTAAAGCATTTCTGAGTTCGGCTCTGCTACTGTCCGCCTCCTTACCATGCTTGGCATCGACCCACGCACGTCGTGGCCCTACTTCTCCTAAGCTCTTCAATAAGCGCTCGAAAACAGCCAAACCCGCAGCTCAGCGCGGAATCGACGACACCCGTGCAACCCAGATTCAAACGTCTCTGATCAAATCGGGTTACCTTACGGGCGAGGCCTCCGGTCATTGGGACGCTGGAACCGAAGCTGCTATGCAGAAATTCCAGAGCGATAACGGCTGGCAGACAAAACTAATCCCGGATTCACGCGCCATCATTAAGCTCGGCCTTGGGCCAGCTCAGGACTCCGCCCAGAGTACCGCAGCAGCAACCGCTCCTGTTGCATCTCCTGCATCCGGCCTGATGCCGAAATAGAAACAGGCCTTTACTTCGAACAAGAGAAAGAGGGCCAATCGGCCCTCTTTCTCTTGCTATACGCATCGCCACGCATCAGCGTTATTCGTGCGCTCCAAGACTAAAGACGTGGTCCTTCACATCTTCGCTCGTTACCGGGAGATTCCCCGCTGCCCTGCCCAGAGCACCGCTCTCCAGCCACATCCGCAACCAATAGTATTGATGCACCCTGACCAGACGCGACGCTATCGGCTGCTTCTGTTCCAGGATCGCAGTGATTCTCGCCGACATCGCATCCTTATCTTCGGCTGCCTCTAGTTTTGTCTCCACCCCCTCGCAAGCGAGGAGCCTGCTTCGTGCGGCTTCGAACAAGCCACCTTCTACGACCCCACTCTCCACCTTCAACTCCGTCATCTGCTCTGTCGCAAATGCAGCAGAGGCATCCAACCGATCTGCAAAGCCCAAATACAAGATCCGGGATCCCGCAACACGAAGAGGAAGTAACCCAAATTTTTCGACAAACACCTTCGGCACCACCAGAGCCATAGCCTCCGGAGAGAACCCCTCCGTCGTCAGCACCGGACATCCCCATTGCATACACATCCACCACATTGGTCCCGGCGTCGGGAGACATCTGCCAGACCTCGCGCAGCAACTCACTCCGGCTGCAGCATCGCCCCCGCCTCATTAACAGAAACTCCAGCAAAGAGAACTCCTTGACCGTCAGCTCCACCAATCGCCCATTCCTCATCACGCGGCGCTCCATGCGGTTCATCTCAACATCGCCATGCCGCAACACCGGATCGGCAAACTGCTCTCGCCGCCGCAGCAGCGCACGGCAACGCGCGGTCAGTTCATGAAAACTGAAAGGCTTCAGCAGGCAATCGTCCGCCCCCAGGTTCAGGCACTTGACCCGCTCGTCGACGTGGCTTCGTCCCGTCAGCACCAGCACGGCAGTCTCATCGAACCGCCCGCGCATCTCCTCCAGCACCTCAGTCCCGTCTTTCCTCGGAAGGCTCAGGTCGAGCACAATCAGATCCGGACGATGCTCCGCAGCATGAATCAGCGCAGCCTCTCCATCCCCGACCCAACTCACGTCATGGCCCTCGAGCTTCAACCCCTTTTGCAGAAACAATCCCAGAGCCGCATCATCTTCAACAATCAAAACTCGCATCTTTTATCTCCCAAAGCAGAAAAGTCATCAGTACCGGCAAGTCACATTACCAATTCGGTCGTGTGTGTAATTACCTTGGTTCATGAATCGAACGATGACAAGAACTCTTTGCAAAAATTTGCACACTCGATTTCAAAACGGGAATCTCTAGACAACTCCCGACCCGCGTCTTGAGAACGATTGGCGACAACTTGCCTTCCCCTTCCAGGCCAATATTCGCCGGCAAATCCAGACCCGGGAATCAACTCAGTTAGCAGCAATCGAGTGGAACTAAGAAAACGCTTGCAATTCGCCTTTTATTCGCTACAATCATGCGCATGGCAATCACGCGGCGGCAAAAAGAGGTCATCGACTTCCTGTCCAGCTTTACCCAGAAGAACGGCTACTCCCCTTCGTACGAGGAGATCGCCAGCGGATTGGGTCTCAGTTCTCTCGCCACCGTGCACAAGCACGTCACCAATCTGCAGAACAAGGGTCTGCTTCAGCGCGCACATAATCGCAGCCGTTCCATCGATGTCCTTCCGGTCCGCAGCGGCAAAAAGGGCTCCGATCGCCTGCCGTTGATGGGCCGCATCGCAGCCGGCCAGCCCGTCGAAGCCATCGAAACCGCGGAAAGCATCTCCCTGTCGGACATCATTGGCAACCGGGAGGTCTTCGCCCTTGAAGTACGTGGCGACTCCATGCGCGACGAGCACATCGTCTCTGGAGACTACGTTCTGGTCGAGCGCACCCGTACTGCCCGCGAGGGCGAAATTATCGTCGCCCTCATCGACGGTGCCGACGCCACTCTCAAACGCTTCTACCGCGAGGGCAGCATGATTCGCCTGCAACCCTCGAATACCGAAATGTCCCCCATCTACGCCCCCGCCGCCAACGTCAGCATCCAGGGCAAGGTTCTTGGGGTCCTCCGCAAATACGCCTAACCACCTCCCGCCCAAATACACGGAAAGCTTTGTACATAGCACTCCCCAAAGTAGCTATTCCCTTTCCTCCGGGCGGACGTCCAAAATAGGAGCCGGAGGTAACTCCACGTCCTTACAGCAACTTTCTCCCCCGTCTATGGAACCGCGCAGCATCTTCTTGCGTAACCACACTCCGAGACGCCTCACTAACCAGAAAGAAATGGGAGCATCCCTTGGCTACACAGCGTAAAAACAAACGGAAATTCTGGCTGTGGACCGGCCTCATCGTCCTCGTCGCAGTCGCGGCTCTCGGCATCGCCGTAGCAGCCCGCGGAAACACCACCAAATTCGAGCCGTCACAATTGGCCAAGGCCGAGCTCGGAGACATCGCCCGATCTGTCGTTGCCACGGGCAAAGTTCAGCCCATCACAAAGGTTGAGGTCAAATCAAAAGCCTCCGGCATCGTCACCCGCCTCGACACCGACATCAATGCACACGTCAAAATGGGCCAGGTCCTCGCCCAACTCGACCAGCAGGAAATCCTCGCTCAGGTAGCCGCGCAAAAGGCCCAACTCAACGCCGCGGAGTCTAACGCCCGCGCCGCTGCCGCCGCAATCCAGTACGACAAAGTCAGCGCCGAAGCTCCCGACCTGCCCATGTACAAGAACACCTATGAACGCAATGTGGCGATGTCGAAACAGGGTGTCGTCTCCCAGCAATCCCTCGATGACGCACAGCAGAGGTACCTCGCCGCCGTTAACACTCGCGACAAAGCTGTCTCACAAATTAGCGTCGACAGCTCCAAGCTCCGCCAGGCCCAGGCCCAGGTCGCCCAAAACGAAGCCTCTCTCAAGCAGTTGGAAGAGCAGCTCAGCTACACCACCATCACCTCGCCCATGGACGGCACAATCCTCTCTCGCGACGTCGAGATCGGCGACGCCGTCAGCTCCATCCTCGTCCTCGGCTCCACTGCCACTCTCGTTATGACCATCGGCGACATCACCCAGGTCTACGTCCAGGGCAAGGTAGACGAGTCTGACATCGGCAAGGTCTATCTCGGCCAGGCCGCCCGCATCAAAGTCGAATCCTTCAAAGACAAAACGTTTGAGGGCAAGGTAACCAAGATCGCTCCACTCGGCGTCGAAAAGGACAACGTCACCACATTCGAGGTCCGCGTCTCCATCGACAACCCCGGCGGTGAGCTCAAAGCCAACATGACCGCCAACGCCGAGATCCTCCTCGAAGAGCACAAAAAGGTCCTTACGGTCCCCGAACAAGCCGTTCTCTACGATAAGGACCGCAACGCGTCCGTCGAAGTCCCCGACCCCAAGGCAAAGACCGGCCGACGCAAAGTCGAAATCAAGGCCGGCATCTCCAACGGCACCAAGACGGAGGTTCTCGCTGGCCTGAAACCCGGGGACACCGTCATCCTTCAACAATAAGCTCCACTATGGCCAGACACACGCTTTCAATTCACTATCCGAGGAAACAACAACTCCGGCATCTTCTCGAAGGGCCAGCATCCAAACCGCAACCGTCTGAGTCGACTAAAGGAAATCCGATGATAAATAAGCCCATCAAAGTCCTCGCCACCACTACCGCAACTCTCGTCCTTGCCGTCGCCACCGCCTTCGCCGCCGACGGAAACTTCGACCGCACTCTCAATGTCAGCGGCTCTCCCAACGTATCGGTCTCCACCGGCTCCGGTTACATCCATCTCAATCCCGGATCGGGAAATCAGGTTCACATCGTCGCCCATCTCCGCTCCAGCCACGGCTGGATGAGCGGCGGCAACGACGTTGACAGCCGCATTCAGCAGATCATCAACAACCCACCCATCGTTCAAAACGGCAACGACATTACCATCGGCGAGCGCCATAACAACGATCTCTACCGCAACATCAGCATCGATTACGACATCACGCTCCCCAAAGCCTCCGCGATCAACGCCGCCACCGGCTCGGGTGACGTGCAGATCCAGGACGTCGGCGCCACCATCAAGGCCCAAAGCGGCTCCGGCTCCGTCCGTGCCCATGGCATTCAGGGTGCAGCGATACTAGGCACCGGCTCGGGCGACATTGAACTCCAGCAAACTGGACCTGGCGACGTCAAAGCTGAGACCGGCAGCGGCAGCATTCACCTCAACGGCCTCTCCGGAGCCCTCAAAGCCAGCACAGGCAGCGGCGACATCGACGCCGCAGGCCAACCCACCGCCGATTGGAAGCTCAGTACAGGCAGCGGCTCCGTCCGTCTCGTCGTCGGCAACGCCCACTTCAACCTCGACGCCGATACCGGCTCCGGCACCATCAACGTCTCGCAGCCGATCACCATGCAGGGCAGCCTCAATAGACACCATGTAAGCGGCGTCGTCAACGGCGGCGGTCCCACCATCCGTGTCGGTACCGGCTCAGGCGATGTTCAAATCAAGTAACCGCGATTCGGTCAGCGGTGGCCCCAAAGCCACCGCACTTTAATCAATCCCCCAGCGTCACCCGGCCACTCCCCAGATCATAGCTCCCACTCGCAACCTTCAGCCCATCGCTTTTGATAGCCTTTGCGATTACCGTCGAGCTCTCCCTCAGCACTTGTGCCTGATAGGCCGCGTTCATCTTCACCGCCAGCGGAACGTCGCCCTTCGCTCCCCGTATCCCCGGCATCAAATGCTGATACAAAACGCTGATCTGTCCCGGCACCTCTTTGGCTGCGACAGCCGCAGCGACCGCGCCGCAGTTGGTGTGCCCAATCACCAGAATTGCCTTCACGCCAAGTGCAGCCACCCCGTATTCCAGACTCGCCATAATCTCCGGCGTCACAATATTGCCCGCCACCCGCGACACAAACACGTGCCCAATCGTCTGATCGAAGAGAATCTCCACAGGCACTCGCGAATCGGCACACGCCAGCACCGCAGCAAACGGCTCCTGCTTGAGTACCGTCTTCTCCTTCAGAATTTTGAGATCTTCCGGAAACGACGATGATCTTTCCAGCAACGAACCGCTCGTTGCCTGCCATCAACTCCCGCATCGCACCTTCGCCCGTCATCGCTGTCTGAGCCAGCGCTGCAGTGCCGCTCCACCCCAACCCTCCCACCACACTCGCCGCTGCCAGCCCCGCAGCGAACTGCCGTCGCGTCCAACCTTCAGCCGCCGCTCTGCACATGTTCCCTCCAGTGCCAAGAAGCTTACACCACCCGAATCGATTACCCTAAAATAATGCCCCTCGCCCCACCTCCGCGCCTCCTTGTCTTCGATCTCGACGGCACCCTCATCGACTCCCGCACCGACCTCTGCAACTCCGTCAACGCCACACTCGCCCACTTCGGCAAACCTGAGCTCCCCGAAGCCGTCATCGCCAGCTACATAGGCGACGGCGCATCTCTTCTCGTCCGACGGGCCTTCGGCGACCCCGAGGGCGACATTCACGACGAGGAATATGTAACGGAGGCCCTTACGTTTTTCCTCGACTACTACCGCATCCACAAGCTTGACTACACCATCCTTTACCCGGACGTCCTGGAATCGATCAGAGCCATCCGGTCCACACATCCTGAGATCCTCATGGCCGTTCTGACCAACAAACCCGTCAAGCCCTCCCGAGATATCTGCGCTCACTTTGGCCTCGCCGCCTACTTCTTCCAAAACTACGGCGGCAACAGCTTCCATACCAAAAAGCCCGACCCACACGGTCTCGAAAGCCTCATCGCCGAAGCCAGCACTATCGCCGGCCACGCCATCACCCCCGTCGAAACCGTCATGATCGGTGATACCGACGTCGACGTCCTGACCGCCCGTAACTGCGGCGCCCGCAGCATCGGCTGCACCTTCGGCCTAAAGCCCCACTCCCTCGCCGACGCCCCACCCGATCACCTCGCCCACACCGCCGCCGACTGGCTCAGCATCCTCGGCATCGATCACAGACAGTAGTTTTTCGAGTCCAAGATTCCTCCCCCCACATGCCGCGTCATCCCGACCGGAGCGCAGCGAAGTGGAGGGATCTGCTGTTTTTGAACCAGCAACCATATAAACCGCGACTAGTATTGCGAAAAGACTCAATTTCCCGTCTCAAACCGCTTGAAGAAGCTCGTATCCAGATAATGCTGCCTCGCCGGATCATCCGCCACCGCCCTCGCCAGATCCGCAAAAAAATCGTTGAACTGCGCCGCAGCCGCCAGGTCCACCGGCTGCGTCAGATCATCATCGGTCGAGTGATACCGCTGCGCCAGCCAGCCCCGCCACGCCTTGTACTCCGGCGAACCCATCGTCCAGCCAAACTTCATCGCCAGCGCCGGCACTCCCGCCTGCACAAAGCTGTACTGATCCGTGCGGATAAACGAGTTCCGGTCCGGCTCCGGATCAGGCGCAATCACAATGCCATGCTCGGCCCCCACCTTCTTCGCGTCCTCGCCCAGCGTCGACTCCTCCAGTCCCTGCACATGCAGCTTCTTCAGCGCAAACATAGGCATGAACATATCCAGATTCAAATCCGCATCAATCGCACTCTCCGGAACCGTAGGATGTCCCGCAAAGTATCGCGATCCCAGCAACCCCTTCTCCTCCGCCGTAAAAATCACAAACAACATCGACCGCTTCGGCCTCGTCTTCGCCTGACTCAACTTCTTCGCCGTCTCCAGCACCGTCGCCACACCCGAAGCATCATCCATCGCGCCGCTATAGATCGTCTTCCCATTGATCGGAGCGCCAACGCCAAGGTGATCCAGATGCGCCGACACCAGCACATACTGCTTCGACAGCGCAGGGTCCGATCCCTTCAGCTCCGCAACAATATTCGGCGACACAACATGCGAGGTCTCCCCCACCACCGTCGCCGTCACGCTCTTGCCCAGCGCAAAATGAGGCAGCGGCTTCTGCGCATCCGCCAGCGCCAGCATCTCCGCAAAGGTATGTCCCGTTCCCGCAAACAGCTTCTCCGCCTGCGCCGGATTGAACGTCGCCGAAAACATCGCCCCATGTTCATCCGCCAGCGCAGGATGCTTCGCCGCCACCGCATCCGCATCGGGAGCAGGCGACAACCGCATCCCCGGCTGCGACGCACTGCTCGCCACCCGCTGCCATCCAAAGTCCATCGACTTCGGCGTCGGAATCGAGATCGTCCCCACCGCACCCGCCTCGCGCAGCGCCTTGCGCAAACGGCGACGTCCGCGCAAACGACTTCAGCGCCCCCGGCAGATCCGCCGGGCCACCGTTGATGTACACCACAACCTTGCCCTTCAACGACGACACCGGCACCTCAGCCGAGTTGAAATCGTCATACTTCGACTCCGGCAGATGCAGTCCATACCCGATGAAACACCAGCGGCGCATCCACCTTCCCCACCTGCGCCGAACGCGAGCCAAGAATCGCATCCTCACCCAGCACCAGCGGCGTCACCTTCCCATCCACCACCAGGTTCATCGACGACTTACTCGCAATCACCCGCTGCACATCAAAATGCACCGGCTGGTAATAGCCGCCATCCACACCCGCCGGCGTCAATCCATACGCCTTGAACTGATCGACCACATACGCCGCGGCCCGCAGATAGTCTTCACTCCCCGTCAACCGCCCATTCATCGAAGGATCGGCCAGCTTCTGCACATGCGCCCACCACGCCTTGCCCTGCGCCTCGTCGTTCGAGCTCGCGGCGCCAGTCTGCGCCCACATCAAAAGCCCACTGATGCCGCCCGCCAGTGCAGCGACGAAAGCAAAACGAACCATACGCATTTGGCATCTCCAGAAAAAAGGGAATGCGTCGAATCTAGCACGTCCCCTGCGATTCACAACGCTTTTTGACGCCATTTTCCCGCCCTTGTTACCCTCATCCCACCATGAGCTCAACCGGAAACCAGCTCTCGACCACCTGCTGCATCATCGGCGGAGGCCCCGCCGGCATCATGCTCGGTTTCCTTCTCGCCCGCCAGGGCATCGCCGTCACCGTCCTCGAAAAACACACCGACTTCTTCCGCGACTTCCGCGGCGACACCATCCATCCCTCCACCCTCGAACTCCTCTACGAGCTCGGCCTCCTCGAAAAATTCCTCGCACTGCCGCACTCCCAGATCACCGGCCTCTCTGCCATCATCGGCGGCCAACGCTTTCAGATGTCAGATTTCTCCCACCTCCCCACCCACGCCAAATTCATCGCGCTCATGCCCCAGTGGGACTTCCTCAACTTCCTCGCCCACGAGGCCGCCCGCTTCCCCAGCTTTACCCTCCGCATGGGCTGGGAAGCCACCGGCCTCATCCAAACCAAGGACGGCATCACCACCGGCGTCCTCGCCAACACCCCGGACGGCCCCGTCGAGATTCCAGCCACACTCACCGTCGGCTGCGATGGCCGCCACGCCATCTCCCGCGTCGCCGCGACATCTTCCTCTCATCGACGAGGGCGTCCCCATAGACGTCCTCTGGCTCCGCATCGCACGCCAGCCCTCCGACCCCGAAAACGCACTCGGCTACTTCAACTACGGCCGCTTCGTCATCCTCATCAATCGCAACGACTACTTCCAGGTCGGCTACCTCATCCCCAAAGGCGCCTTCCCCCAGATCCAGCAGGAAGGTCTCCCCGCCTTCCAGCAAAGCATCGAGCGCATCGTCCCCTTCCTCGCCGGCCGCACCGCCGAGATCGACTCCTGGGACAAAGTGAAGCTCCTCACCATCCAGGTCAACCATCTTCAGGACTGGTGCTCCCCCGGCCTGCTCTGCATCGGCGACGCCGCCCACGCCATGTCCCCGGTCGGCGGCATCGGCATCAACATCGCCCTGCAGGACGCCGTCGCCACCGCCAACATCCTCACCGAATCCCTCCTCACCAGCGGCGCCACCGTCCACGATCTGCAAAGCGTCCAGCACTACCGCGAAAGCGCCGTGCGAAACACCCAGCGAGTGCAGATCTTCGCCCACCGCATCCTCTCCCGCGCCCTTCAAAGCACCGGCCCGGTCACCCCGCCGCTCGCCCTCCGCATCGCCATCAAGCATCCCAGGCTTCAAATACCTCACCGGACGCTTCATCGGCATGGGCCTCCAACCCCAGCACATCAAAACCAACTGAGGCACGATTTTTCCGCTGTCATTCTGAGGCACAGTTTTTCAGTTGTCATTCTGAGCGTAGCGAAGAACCCCTGTATTTTGCCGGCGCGGCCACACACCAAAGGACAGACTCACCGCCCTACTCAAACCCACGATTCCAGCTCTGAATCACCCGCGTCTCCCGCTCCCATCCCAGCACACTCACGCTTCCCGTCCCCAGCGCCAGCAAAGCCCCGCCCCGTCGCATCCAGCCCAATCCACCGCGCCGCCAGAATCCGCAGAATATGCGCATGAGCAAACAGCGCCACCTTGCCCACCATCAGGAGCCGCCGCCAACGCCCGCGCAATCACCCCATCCGCCCGCTCTCCCACATGCTCCACCGTCTCCCCACCCACAATCTCGTTCTTCCAAACCGACCACCCCGGAATCTGCGCCTGAATCTCCTTCGTAGTCTTCCCCTCATAAATCCCGTAGTCCCACTCCTTCAACCCATCATCAACCTTAGCCACATCCCCAAACCCCGCAATCGCACAAGTCTCCCGGGCCCGCTGCATCGGACTCACAAACACCGCCTCAAACTTCGTCCCCTTCAAATAATCCCGCAACTCCTCCGCCCGCTTCCGCCCATGCTCGGTCAGCGGAATATCCGTCCGGCTCGTATGCGCCCCACTCAAACTCCACTCCGTCTCCCCATGCCGCACCAGCCAAAGTTCCGTCAAAGCCATCCAGTTCCTCCGCTTTCTACTCCCTACTCCCTACACCCTATTCCCTGCCTTTATCCTACATAGATGGACTTCCAGCTCTCCACCACCTACAAGCCCCAGGGCGACCAGCCCCGAGCCATCGCCGAACTCATCTCCGGCATCCACGCCGGCGAAAAGGACCAGGTCCTCCTCGGCGTCACCGGCTCCGGCAAGACCTTCACCATGGCCAAGGTCATCGAAGAGCTGCAACGCCCCGCCCTCATCCTCGCGCACAACAAGACCCTCGCCGCCCAGCTCTACCACGAGTTCAAAACCTTCTTCCCCAACAACGCCGTCGAGTACTTCGTCTCCTACTACGACTACTACCAACCCGAAGCCTACATCCCCGCCGGCGATCTCTTCATCGAAAAGGAATCAACCATCAACGAAGAACTGGACAAACTCCGCCTCGCCGCCACCCGCAGCCTCTTCGAACGCCGCGACGCCATCATCGTCAGCTCCGTCTCCTGCATCTACGGCCTCGGCTCGCCCGAAGCCTACTACGGCATGTTGATGCTCCTCGAAAAAGGCCAGCGCATCAAGCGCGAAGACATCACCCGCCGCCTCGTCGAAATCCTCTACGACCGCAACGACGTCGACTTCCGCCGCGGCACCTTCCGCGTCCGCGGCGACATCATCGAGATCTACCCCACCTACGACGAAAACGCCTACCGCATCGAGCTCTTCGGCGACGAGATCGATTCCCTCTCCCAGATCGACCCCCTCTTCGGCACCGTCCGCCAGAAGTACTCCCGCCTCCCCATCTACCCCAAGTCCCACTACGTCGTCCAACCCGAGCGCAAGTCCACCGCCATCGCCACCATCCTCGAAGAGATGGAGTGGTGGGAAAAAGAACTCGAAACCCAGGGCCGCCTCGTCGAATCCCAGCGCATCCACCAGCGCACCCGCTTCGACCTCGAGATGATCAAGTCCGTAGGCTACTGCCACGGCATCGAAAACTACTCCCGCCACTTCTCCGGCCGCCTCCCCGGCGAACCCCCACCCACACTCCTCGACTACTTCCCCCAGGACTACCTCCTCTTCATCGACGAGTCCCACGTCACCGTCCCCCAACTCCACGGCATGTGGCACGGCGACCGCAGCCGCAAACAAAACCTCGTCGACTACGGCTTCCGCCTCCCCTCCGCCATGGACAACCGCCCCCTCCGCTTCGAAGAGTTCGAATCCCGCACCGGCCAGATCGTCTACGTCTCCGCCACCCCCGGCCCCTACGAGCTGACGAAGTCCGCCGGAGTCGTCGTCGAACAAATCATCCGCCCCACCGGCCTCATCGACCCCGTAGTAGAAATCCGCCCCATCAAAGGCCAGATCGACGACCTCCTCGCCGAGATCCGCGACCGCGCCCAAAAAAACCAGCGCGTCCTCGTCACCACCCTCACCAAGCGCATGTCCGAAGACCTCGCCAGCTACTACACCGAAGTAGGCGTCCGCTGCCGCTACATGCACTCCGAAATCGAAACCCTCGAACGCATCAAACTCCTCCGCGACCTCCGCAAAGGCGAGTACGACGTCCTCATCGGCATCAACCTCCTCCGCGAAGGCCTCGATCTCCCGGAGGTGTCGTTGGTAGCAATTTTGGATGCCGACAAAGAAGGCTTCCTCCGCTCCCAGGGCTCCCTCATCCAAACCATCGGCCGAGCCGCCCGCCACATCGAAGGCCGCGCCATCCTCTACGCCGACAAGATGACCGAATCCATGCAGCGCGCCATCGACGAAACCAATCGCCGCCGCGAAAAACAGGAAGCCTTCAACGAAGAAAACGGCATCACCCCGCAATCCATCATCCGCCCACTCGAAATGGGCCTCGCCGGCATCCTCAAAGCCGACTACGCCGACCTCACCGACGAAGCCGAAGGCATGCCCGACTTCACCACCCAGCAGGAACTCGACACCTACATCAACAAACTAGAATCCGACATGCGCGAAGCCGCCAAGAAATTCGAATTCGAAAAAGCCGCCAAACTACGCGACACAGTAAAAGAACTCCGCACCAAAGAATTTCTCTTCAGCTAGACCGTTCGCTTTAGTTCCGTGGAATCGCATGTAGCTTGCGACGGCAGCTTTCTGTCAGTGCGAGAGTCAGACGAGTGGGTTTACAAGACCGAACCATCGCAGAACCTTGAACGACTCACGAACAAAGAACATGCAATTGCCCGCGGCCGACGCCTTGCGTCAGGTTGCCTACAGACGGTTGGCTCGATAGAAGAGGCAAATGGTGTCGATCATCTCGCGCATGATTGGACTTATGGCTCATGTGATTGAGCGGGCGAAAACGATCAATTCGGCATAGCGCGTGGTTATGGACATCGGATTCTGGAATGTGAACAGTGGTGACCCACGTCACCGACAAGCTATCCCACGCAACGCTATTGTTCAGTTAATCGGGCTAAAGGAGAACAAAACGAAACGTAAGTACAACCGCAGAAGGAGAAACATCATGCCAGTCCAGAACCCAAAAGAACTTTTCATCCAGCTACTTAGCAACCTCCGCCAAGGCACAGAGCGTAGCACAAAGTTTTACCAGGAACTAAGCCAGCTCGCGGGGGATCCAGACATTAAAGAGGCCCTGGAAGCCCGGGCTTTCGTCTCCGAGAAAGTTCTTGCCACCCAGGACCAATGTTTTAAGATCATCGGCGAAAAACCCATGACGGGGACTTCGCGCCTCCAAGACATCTTTATCGAGGACTTTCGCAAGGAACTCGCCGAGATGCAAAACCCGGCCGCAAAGGCCCTGTTCGTTCTGATAAAGGCCAACCACCTAACCCACCTTCGTATCGCCGAGTACGTGGCTTTGATCGCAACAGCCGATCTGACCGGCCACTATGGCGTCGGCGTACTGCTTGAAAGCTGCTTGGCGGATAAACTCGCGTTTGTTGAGCGGAATCGGCGCCTGATCCGCAAGGTCGTTGAGGCCAGAGTGGAAAAAAGAATGGCCGCCTAGGCCGATGCTCCCTAAGTTACATCTTGTAAAAACGTTTGAAGGAACTTGCATCGCGCCGATTCGCCTGGCAATCTTGGCAGATCGGCGCGTATTCTTTTGTTCGCCCATACGACTCATCTCTACGGGGGGTGGCCCTGCATCATCTGGGTGTCCCGTTCATGACAGTCTCATCGTCATTAGTGGGCCTCAAGGACTCGCGTTACCAATCATCACCGTATGAGTGACCCAAAGCGCTATCAAACCCACCTCAGGAATCCTGTTCAGCTAAAGCAACGGCGTATTGAAATCCGCAATAAACTGCACGCCGGGCACATCCAAACCCATCAACTGCTTGTCCCCGGTCAAAAACAGATCAATTCCCGCAGAGGCGGCCGAAGCGAGGTGAATTGAATCCGCAATCTTCAATTTGTTCTTAGCCCGCAATCGACTAAACGGCATGACCGCACCTGCGTCGAATGGCAGATAGCCAAACCCCATCTCCTCCATCGTTCGCTGTATCTTGATGGCTTTCTCCGGTGAACTAACCGCTCCCGCCATCACTTCACCATAGGCGAGAAAACTCGTAAAAAGCGAATCCCCTCTCTCAAACGACCGTTGGAGAAGATGCTGAACTCGTTTTGAGTAGGCGGGATTTCCTTCGAGCAGATAAATGATCAACATCGAATCCCAAAAGATTCTGCTCACGCTGCATCCTCATCCGAGCGCACCCATCGCACAAACTCCTCCGCGCCGCCGTATTCCTTCAACTCCTGTTTGAGCAGACCGCGTAGAGACTCCGTCAGTCGCTTAGCTCGAGCCGCCCCATCCTCACCCGAATGCCCCGTCCTCCCCACTTGAGCGTTCCTCATCTCCGATCCGACAACACGATAGTGCACGACCACGGTCGTGCTCAACTTCGATGGCGGCCCATCTACGGAAGTAATCTCAAGCCCGTTCTCTCTCAAAAACTTGTCCGAGCGCAATGCATTACAAACCTGCGGAGTATTGTTTGCCGGAAAGCCAAGAGGAACTAGGTCATCCAACACGCTTCGAACCTTAATCGAAAAATCCGTCTTCCCGGAACGTAAGGCAGGCCCAACATACCGATCCTTCGCGACTGACCGTACTTGGTCACTCAGCTTGTATTCCTTCATTTCGCCTCCTTAGACAGTTTATGACTGTCTAGACAAATATAACACGGCAATACCCTGCTATGGCAGACGTGGTGAGAAAGTAGGATGTAAAGCGCAAAAACTATGAGCCCACCCGTCCATCACACTCCCAAACTCCTCCCACGACGCTTCTACTCCCGCTCTCCCGAGATCGTCGCGCGAGCTCTCCTCGGCAAGCTCCTCATCCGCGATCTCCACGGCGAGCGCCTCACCGCCCGCATCACCGAAGTCGAGGCCTACCTCGGCCTCACCGACCCCGCCTCCCACGCCTACCGCGGCCTCACCCCCAACAACGTCCTCCTCTTCGGCCCACCCGGCCGCACTCACGTCTACTTCATCTACGGCATGTACTACTGCCTCAACGCCTCCGCCCATCTTCCCGGCGAAGCAGGCGGAGTCCTCATCCGAGCCCTCGATCCGATCGACGGCCTCGAAACCATGGCCGATCTCCGCGGCCTTCCCCCAACGCCAAACCCAAACTCCTCACCGGAGGCCCCGGCCGCCTCTGCCAGGCCTTCGACATCACCCGCAAAAACTCCAACGACCTCGACGTAACTGCACCCAACTCCCCCATCCAGATCGCCGACGACGGCCACCGTCCCACCGAAATCCAAACCACCCCACGCATAGGCATCAGCAAAGCCGCCGACCGCCCTCTCCGCTTCCTCGCCAGCGGAATCGCCAAAGCCGGGTCTACCACACCTAACTCCTGAGATCTGGGTTCGCCTGACAGCCACACCATCCCGACAGCCGAGTAGTCGGTGAGACCACGCGCCTTGGTTAAGGGCACGGCTTCAGCCGTGCCGACGAAGTCGCGTCGCAGACGCCTTCCGCTCTGCCGAAGGCCGGAGTGAAGGCGCAGCCGGAACGACTGAATCGCTTTTTTCAATCCGCCACAAACGTCAGAGCTTCACACTTTTCCAATTACATATTCCGTTCACTTCATTTACTCCATCACCACCAAGCACTTACAATGATTTCCACAACCAAAAGCTTGACTCACCCATCTATAATTAACTTATAGAGTTAAGAATGAAGCCCGGCCACCAGCCGGGCTTTCGCATTTAACCCACAAAAAGGCTTAGGTCCGGATCAGGTATGCCTCAAAACATACCGAAGTCCAGACCTAAGCCTTTTCCTCACTAGACTTTGCGCAAGAAAGTACCCCGGGGAGGGGGTACCCGCGAACAAGACCATCGAAGTCATCAAGGACATCCGCACCCTCTGCACCCACGTCTTCGAAGGAGGCCACCGATGCGCCTCGCCCGCCCTCCAGCGCGAAGCCTTCTGCTACTACCACCACCCCACCCGCAAGCCGATCCAGAACCCAACCCGGCGCCGCAGTCGCCGTCAATCCTTCGACCTCCCACTCCCCTCCGGCCAGTCAGACCTCCAGCACACCGTCTACGAAGTGATCCGGCGTCTCGCCGCCAACCAGATCAGCAACCGCCACGCCGGCCTGATCCTCAACGACCCTCGACAAGATCAGCCGGAACTCGCCACAAATCACAAATCCTTCACCGCACTAACCTGCGCCCCGAAACAGTAAGATCATTTTGCGGATACTCCGAAATCGCCAGCAACACTCAGAGGCAGAATGATCATCATCAACGACGAACACGTCACCCTGGACACCCCCACCGGCCCCATGCGAACCCACATCGTCCGCCCCGCCGCACCCGGCCGCTACCCAGGCATCATCTTCTACTCAGAAATCTTCCAAATCACCGCGCCCATCCGCCGCACCGCCGCCATGCTCGCCGGCCACGGCTACATCGTCGCCATGCCCGAGATCTACCACGAGTCCGAACCCGCCGGCACCATCCTCGCCTACGACCAGGCCGGCTCCGACCGCGGCAACTTCCTCAAGACCGACAAGCCCGTCGCAGCCTACGACGCCGACGCCCGCGCCGTCCTCGACCACCTCGCCACCCGTCCCGACTGCACCGGCAAACTCGGCTCCATGGGCATCTGCATCGGCGGCCACCTCGCCTTCCGCGCCGCCATGAACCCCGACGTCCTCGCCACCGCCTGCTTCTACGCCACCGACATCCACAAACACGGCCTCGGCAAAGGCATGAAAGACGACTCCCTCGACCGCGCCGCAGAAATCAAAGGCGAACTCCTCATGATCTGGGGCCGCCAGGACCCGCACATCCCCACCGAAGGCCGCATGGCCGTCCTCACCCGCCTCAACGAACTCGGCACACGCGTCACCTGGCACGAGGTCAACGGCGCCCACGCCTTCATGCGCGACGAAGGCATCCGCTACGACCCCGAACTCGCCTACAGCCTCTACGGCCTGGTCTTCGATCTCTTCCACCGCAAACTAGGCGAAGGCGACCTCACTTCTCAAACGGCCGCATCCACCGAGACTCGGCACTAAATCATTCCTGCATAAAGTGAAGATGAAGTAATACTTCATCTACCGCCAGCTAACCGCAAGATGCCATCGCAACTTCCTGTCTAACGTCTTTTCCAGGACATGCGCGTACTCCAGCAACTCCGAAAGCACCTGCTCACCCTCAGTCCCCAGCTGTTGTGGATCAGCCTCCAACGTCATCAAAAGCGCACGAACTGTCCTTAGCCCATCCTCCGGCGAATACCACTGCGGCGGAGGCAACCGTCGCAGCAGCTCCTGATTCCCCGCCCCCTCTTCAATCAACAGCGACATCGAATTCTCATCCGCAGAAAAAAACTCAATCAACGGACGCACTCCCAACCGAAGCGCCAGCCGCTCCAACGCATCCTCATGCCGGGCTAGCGAGCGCCCATTCACGAAGATATCGAATCCAGGGTCCTCGCCCTCAACCACGATATACATCGAAGCTGCCATTAATCGCAGTGTACCGTGCAATCACGCCCGCGGAAAAGTATCACCGAAGAGACAGTACCGTCTCCTCGTCACCCGTCTTCAAAAACAGTAGCATCCCTCCACCCGCTGCCAGCAACGCGGTCCCAAACCCCATCCTCACCGTCCACTCAGGCCGCATCACAACAAAGCTCTCCAGTACCGTCAGCAACGGAATCACGAGATATCGTGCAGCAAAACGAATAGGAGGCATCTCCCGTAGCAACCACATAATCAATAACACCTCAACCACATCCACCAGCGATGCAATCGACATCACCGAAGCCAGTCCGTTGCCCCGCCACACAACCTCTTCACGAACAGCACTCCAGACCAGTAAGAACACAGCATTGGCAAGTCCCACAACTGCGATCGCATCCGCAAAATCAAACTCGCGCAGCAATCGATACAGCCAGACGCTCGCAAGCCCCACCACAACGACAGCGGCGCAGACTAGAGCGAGCATCATCCACCCACGCGCAGAGCTCGAGAACGCCAGCGGCAGCAGAAGTAGTAGCCCGCCCAATCCGGCTAACGCCGGCATCAGAAACAGCCTCGCACCCCGCTCCTCCCGCCCTGCCGATTCACCATAAGCAACCGCCATGACTACCACAACTGGAACCAAAGCAAACAGCGCAGACCGGCTGATCGCCGGCACACTGCCCCGCGCATACTCGGCAACCACTATCGGGACTCCAAAAAATCCCACTGCCACCGCAGCCAGCCGCGCAGACCGCACACCTCTGCTTCGAGACCACATCCCGCGCCCAGCGAATGGAAGAGCTATGAGTCCAATCACACCAAATAGAACTCCCTGTTGCTCTAACGGAGGCAATCCATCGAACATCTCACGCGGAATCACCCACGATGTTCCAGACAGAACGCAAAGCGTCGCAAAGGCAATCCATAAAGTCCATCGCATGACGAACAGAGTCCCCGTCTCAGCCTGAATTAAGAATCACTTCCACACATGAGGAACCGACCCAGCCGGAGCATGAGAGGTCAGTTCAAGGTAAACAGTCTCAATATCCTGTTGCAACCCATCAGGACGATTCGGAACCCAGTTGCTGTCGCCATCGGGCAGCTTGATGTGCATCTCAGCAGGCGTCTTCCCCGCATCAGTCTGTAGCTTCACCTCGCGATAAGAGATCCCGCAAGAACTGTGCCTGCCCCGACAATATCTCCGCACCACCCGCTTCACCATGACCGGGCAAAACGTGAAGTGGCTTCAGCGCCAACGCCTTGTCAAGAACATCAGGCCAGTTTGCAATATTCGCATCGAGCAGTTTATTCCTCGGCCCGTTAACCGCCGCATCTCCCGTACAGAGCACCCGCTCCTTCGGCAACCACACATATCCGTCCCCCGGCGTGTGCCCCCATCCCAGAAACAGAAACTGCACCTCGCGAGTTTTGTCCTTCAGCACAAACCTATCGCCGTCAATAACCTTCTGCGGTCTCTGAACATCTGCCTCGCCGGTCTCGTCGAACATCATCCCGCTTCGCCATCGCCGCCTGCCACCGCGCAGGCTCCCAGCGATCCATCTCGGTCACGACTCCGCGAAAAGCCATCGTCGTTGCTCCCGCCTTGCTCCACACTGAATTGCCATACGAATGGTCGCCATGAGCATGCGTGTCGAAGACATAGCGCACCGGCTTCCCCGACAAGCTCTTGAAAATGGTCAACAGTTCCTTCGCTCGTGCCGGATAGTTCGCATCCACGACGATCAGATAACTCTCCATCTCAATGATCGTCGTATTGCTATACCCCTTGCTTGAATCGCCAACCAAAAACCACACGCCGTCGGCAACCTTCTGCGGAGATGCATCCTCCCCTGAAGCCCCTCGCACAAAACAAAAGATCAACACCGCGAGAAATAACACCCGCCAGTTCAACCAACGAACCATGCCAGCTCTCCTGTTTGCGCCAAAGACACAAAGACCGCGCGGATGCGCGGCCTCTGTGGCAAGTAATGATGAAACTCTAGCGATTGCCGCCACCCTGCGGCCCACCAGAGCCCGAACCCGGTTTCCGACCGCCACGACGACGCCTGCCGCCGGGCCGTCTCTGCCCACCAGGTCCATTTCCTCCCTGGCCACCGACAACCGCGGCGACTGCAGGAGCACCATCGGCACGGTTGAAGTTGGGTTCATCCGTCGCCTCATCCTCATCGAAATCATCCCCCTCCTCATCCACGTCATCGGAGACCTGTTCCGCACGAGGCGCAGCAGCCGCTTCGACCCGTCCGCCATCGGTACCAATCTGACCAGGCTCCGGCAGACCAAGCTTCGCGCGCTGCTCCCGCAGAACCGCCTTCCTCGAAAGCTTAATCCGATTGCCTTCGATAGCCAGCACCTTCACCAGAATCTGATCGCCTTCACGAAGCTCGTCTTTCACTTCCTTCACGCGATGTTCCGCAATCTCGGAGACGTGCAGCAAGCCGTCGGTCCCAGGGAAGATCTCAACGAACGCGCCGAACTCAGCCAGACGAACCACCTTACCCAGATACGTCTTTCCAATCTCGGGCACAGCCGTAAGATCGCTGATCATCTGGATCGCCCGTGCCAGCCCATCGGCATCGCTCGAAGCCACATTGACCCGTCCCGTATCGTCGACATCGATCTTCACACCAGTGGCATCGATGATTCCGCGAATCACCTTGCCACCCGGCCCGATCAGGTCACGAATCTTGTCCGTAGGAATCTGAATAGTATGAATGCGCGGCGCAAACTGCGACTTCTCCTCGCTCGCATTCGCGATAACCCCATCCATCGTATCCAGTAGGAACAACCGGCCCTGACGCGCCTGCTCCAGAGCCTCCCGCATAATCTGCGGTGTAATCCCCATGATCTTGATATCCATCTGCAACGCTGTAATGCCCTTGCGAGTTCCGGCAACCTTGAAATCCATGTCGCCGTAGTGATCTTCCGCGCCGGCGATGTCAGTCAGAATGGCATAGTTCTCGCCTTCCTTCACCAGACCCATCGCAACACCCGCGACCGAACCCTTGATCGCAATTCCCGCCTGCATCAGGGCAAGCGACGCACCACACACCGTCGCCATCGAAGACGATCCGTTCGACTCCAGAATGTCCGAGACCACCCGCAACGTATAGGGCGACTCATCCTCAGCCGGCAAAACCGCCTCAATCGCCCGCGACGCCAGCGCGCCATGGCCAATTTCGCGGCGACCCACGCCGCTCATACGTCCAACCTCACCAACGGAAAACGGAGGAAAGTTATAGTGCAACATGAAGCGTCGTTTCTGCTCGCCTTCATAGCTCTCAAGCCGCTGTGCATCGTCGGTCGTTCCCAGCGTCGCACTCACCAGAGCCTGCGTCTCGCCCCGTGGTAAAGAGCGCCGATCCATGCACCCGAGGAAGCACACCAACCTCAATCGTCACGTCGCGAATCTTATCGAATGCACGATGATCCGGCCGAATTCGCTCCTTCAGAACCTGCTCACGGAAGATGTTCTCGCGCAGCAACTCATAGTACTTGCTCAGCTTCTTCGCTGCCTCAGCATCACCTTCGGGCAGGTCTTTCTTCAACTCGTCCTTGATCTCCTTCACCAGCGCATAGCTCTCAAACTTCGGATGCTTCTGGGTATCCAGCGCGTCCTTCAACTTCGCGCCGATCTTCGCGTTCAACTCATTCAGATATTCCTGGTCGATCACAACCGCACCCACGATCCGCTTCGGCTTCCCGGCCCGGCTGACAAGATCCTCGATCGCAGCACAGATCTTCTTGATCTGTTCATGCGCAAATTCAATCGCATCGACAACGCGATTCTCTGCAATCTGCTGCGCGCCCGACTCGATCATCACAATGCCGTCCTTCGTACCGACGACCATGATGTTCAACGCACTCTTCGCGCGTTCCGCATACGTAGGGTTCACAACAAACTGATCATCCACAATGCCGATCCGCACTGCGCCAACCGGCCCATGAAAAGGAATATCGCTTAACGCCAAGGCACAGCTCGCGCCGTTGATGCCAAGCACATCCGGATCGTTTTCCTTATCTGCCGAATACACAAACGCAACCACCTGAGTCTCATTCCGAAACGCCTCAGGAAACAGCGGCCGAATCGGCCGGTCAATCTGACGGCTCGTCAGAATCTCCTTCTCACTCGGACGCCCCTCACGCTTGATAAACCCGCCAGGAATACGGCCACCCGCATAGGTGAACTCGCGATACTCCACAGTCAGCGGAAAGAAATCGATACCCTCTTTCGGGTCCGGCGAAGCCACAGCCGTCGCTAGAACTACATTGTCCCCACTTGTTGTGAGTGCCGCGCCGGGGGCCTGTTTCGCCATGCGCCCGGTCTCGAATTTAATTTGCTTGCCGCCGGCAAGCTCAACTGTCACGTCCTGTTTCATGTTGCCTCTCTTCTCTCGTTTTCATTCAATTAAGCTTTGAAATCGCGTCATCCGCCGAGCGGGCGCGAAAAAGTGCAGCTCCCCCGTGCGGCTACCTGGCCGCCAGAGAACTGCACTGGTATAGATCGTTTAGGGTCGTGCACTCGTCAGAGCCAC
Source organism: uncultured Acidobacteriaceae bacterium (assembly GCA_963838555.1). Classification (GTDB taxonomy): domain Bacteria; phylum Acidobacteriota; class Terriglobia; order Terriglobales; family Acidobacteriaceae; genus Edaphobacter. The sequence continues at coordinate 333,333 of CAWIRK010000007.1, forward strand.
AAACCGCGAAGACAACGCCAGCCTCTGCCATTGTCAGCAACTCCAGCGACAAGGTCTTACCTGACCTTGCACGAATGTTGCAGCCGACTGTGAACGGGCCGTGTGTACTTCCATAGTTTGGACGGTTTCTCCGGAGATGCTGCGGTTACTTGCGGATTCCGAGTTTGCCGATGACCTCGCGGTAGCGGTCTGCGTCGCACTTCTTCAGGTAGTCCAGCAAACGTCGCCGCTTGCTCACAAGCATCAAAAGTCCACGGCGCGAACCGTGGTCCTTCTTGTGCTCCTTGAAGTGTTCCGTCAACTCGCCGATGCGCTCGCTTAAAATAGCGATCTGAACCTCAGGACTCCCGGTATCGGAGTCATGGGTACGGAACTTTGCAATAATGTCTGTTTTTTTAGCGGATGCCAACACAGCTTTTTTCTGCTCCTGATTCTTCTAGTCCACTCGTAGTGTCTACATTAGGATAGCACCGCGGGACCAAGGCGGCAATCAACCCTGGCGCGAAAACACTCAATTCTCTGTAGATAACTCAGGCAATATGAGTCTTCAGAAAAGCCAGGCTACGCTCTCTGGCCAGTTTCGCAGCAGCAGCATTGTAGTGTCCAGGGTCGACGTCCCGATTGAACGCATGTCCTGCACCCTCATAGACAAAGATCTCCACCTCAGGATGCGCCGCCCGAACCGCCTCAATCTGGTCCTTACCAATGTGATCGTCCTTTGCCCCAAAGTGCAGCATCACCGGGCAGCTCGGCTCCTCCTTAGCGACCGACCCGATGCCGCCCGGGTAGTACCCAACGCAGCACGACGGTTGCATCTTCAAATTCTCCCCACGAGTCGCAGTCAGCCAGCTGATCAGGCCGCCATAGCAATACCCAATGACTCCAATGCCCTTCCCGGTCTTCTTCGCCTCGCCATAAGCTGCAGCAACGTCCAGCAACGTGACATCCGGATTCAGCTTCGGATACAGCTCCATCGCCCGCTTCTGGTCTGCCCCTTCATACTTCAACTCCAGGCCGCGCTCAAAACGATCGAAGATCGCAGGCACCACCACAACAAACCCATCCTTCGCGTACCCATCCGCAACGCTGCGGACATGAGAGTTGACGCCATAAATCTCCTGCACCAGAACCAGCGCTCCAATCGCCTCGCCCTTGGGCCGCGCTACATACGCGCTCAGCTCATGACCATCCTGTGCCTTCAACTTGATCCAATCGCTCATGTATCCATCATATCGAGTGCGGCTGTTATTTTGTGTCTGCCGGCTGTCAAATAAAAGTAAAACGGCGGCCCAAAGATCCGACAGTCAAATTAATTTACGACAAGATCAAACTGATTGGCAAATACAACACCCCGCTACGATGTCTCCCCGGAATCCGAGTAACTCCTCATCTCACGCGTCCACCGAAGAAACCGGAAGAACTGTCTCTTTTCCTTCCAGAAGAGATTCCAGAAGTCTCGTGCCCGCACCGTATCCGCCTTCTGACCCGAATAAGTCTCCAGCCGCCACCGCAGATACGGGCTGCGCCACGGCCGCAACCGGTAGCCGCGCGTCGCATTCCACAGAAACCTCAACTCCTCGCCCATTTCCCTCGCTCTCATCAATTATAGGCACTAAGACACGCCCGCCCTCAACCATCAAACTCAGCTCTTGCTCCACAACCTCTTTTCGCGGAGCACTTCAGCGGAAGGATCCGTCATCCGTCTCGCTTGTCGTGCTAACAGCAGCTGCCGTTGAGTCCGTTCGAACAGTCGGATACTTAATGCCCAGCTGCTCGAGATAGGTGGAGTACTTGGCAGCGTCGTAGTAGTACTTCTTCATCTCCGGACGATACTTGTCCATCGTAGCTTTATTCAACCAGATCGACGGTTTGTCCGCGGGCCGAAGGAAGGGTTGATATTTCACTTCCTTGGTCTGAACATCGTTGAAGTAAGCCTTGGCGTTGCTCAACAGTTCCGGCTTCACCATCAGATCAAAAAGCGTAAGGGCCTGGACCTTCGCGCCCGCGAGAGCGCCCTTATGAGCAATTGGAGTGGCCATGGCGATGCCATTTGCCCAGTTGTGTCCGGGAAGATTGGGAATATTCGAGGGATAGCGGAGAACGATCGTGGGCACATTCCAGGAGATGTCGCCGATATCATCCGAGCCGCCGCCATAGTACTTTTCAGGATCGTTAGGGGTCTTCAGCTCATCGAGCTTCGTAGCCAACCCCTTTTCCGGTACCTTCAGTTCACGCTGCAGCGCTTTGGCTAGCGTTTGGTCAGCGTCAGACCAGGCCGGAAGGCCGATGAGCTTCGCGTTCTCTGTAACCTCCTCCGCGATAGGCTTGTTGAAGTATCCCGGCCAGGCTGTACCGATCAGCGTGGAATCCCACTTCGTATCGGTCATCGTGGCAGCACCGGTAGCCATTTGGTCGCCGATCTCCCACAGCTCCTTGATGTGCGGATAGTCGGTTTCCCGGAAGTAATACCAGACCGAGGCGCCTTGTGGAACGACGTTCGGCTGGTCACCGCCGTTCGAAATCACATAATGGGAGCGCTGCTGAAGACGAAGATGCTCGCGGCGGAAGTTCCAACCTACATCCATTAGCTCCACGGCATCCAGCGCGCTGCGCCCGCGCCACGGAGCCATCGCGGAATGTGCGCTCTCTCCATGGAAATTGTACTGAACCGAGACCAGACCACTCGTCGAATATCCGCCATACGAGGCTCCCAGGTTGTCGCCAACATGCGAGAACAACACCGCATCGATGCCCTTGAAGTAGCCATCGCGAATGTAATACGCCTTGCTTCCAAGCAACTCTTCCGCAACTCCGGGCCAGATCTTGATGGTGCCGGAGAGGTGATTTTTTATCATGACGTCCTTCACCGCCAACGCCGCGACGATATTCACTGCCTGCCCCGAGTTATGCCCTTCGCCGTGACCAGGAGCGCCCGGAATAATCGGATCGTGATACGCGACCCCAGGCTTCTGCGATGCCTGGGGAATACAGTCAATATCCGAGCCAAGAGCGATCACCGGCTCCCCACTGCCCCAGGTCGCCATCCACGCCGTAGGGATTCCGGATATCCCGTGTTCGACTTTGAAGCCATTCTTCTCGAGAAGCGCGGTTAGGTACTTCGACGTCTCGAACTCCTGGAAACCAAGCTCGCCGTAGCTGTACAGAGTGTCGATCATGACCTGCACCAGTTTGGCGTTGCCATCGACCTCTTTCAAAATCTGCTGTTTCAATTCAGCGCTCTGTTCCGAGCTGACCGACGTGGTCTGGCTTAGAACCGGCGCAACAAGCGCTGCCAACAGTCCAAAGAGAAACCATACCTTTCCACTATGCATGCAGAACTCCTTGATGTTCTTGGTTTCCTTCGCGAGAAGGTTGGTACGGCCAGAAACTAAGCTCAAGATCAGGTTTTGTGGATTTGAGTCGCAGTGTACCGTAATTCCCTCGCGCTGCAAGATGGATTTGAACCTGCGCCGTCTGATTTGGACCATCGGCAAAAAATCGGCGTCGCGTTTTCTAGAATCTCTGTCTCCATCCAGAGCTTCGCCCTTGAACACATGCCTGCATTTAGGATGGCCAGCAATGTTAGCATCGCTCGAAAATCGACGGGCGCCTAATCTATCAAACACCTTGCGATAGGGAACGATGACTGCTCGACCAGCCACGAACTAGCAAAATTTGTCCTCCCGACCGGAGCGCAGCGAAGTGGAGGGATCTGCTGTTTGTTTCGATCGGCAATCCTGCTACACGTCGCGAGAGTGTCGCTCATTTAACGACATCTACTACTCCCGAAACAGATGATTCAGAATCGCATTCATCAGCGGATCGATCACCACCACATCCGCCGGATAAGACCAGAACCCGATCAAATCCCGCACCATCTCGCTCACCCGTTTCTTCATCCCGTTGCGAAACATCTGTTGCTCCTCGATCGGCAGCTGACTCAGTAACAGCCCGTTCAAGCTCGTATCGATAGGATTCGTCCGCGTCGGCGAGTACCGTATCGGCCCAAGCTCTCCCGGCTCGCTCAGCACCGGATCGGTTAGCACGCCCCGCGCCACCATGCGCCCCCTGTCGTAGTCGTGGTCACGATAACGCTGATCGAAGAACCCCAGAAACGCCGACAACTCTGCCCCAGCCAGCAACTCCTCCGACACGGCGATTCCGTAGATCCGCATGTAGTCGCGCTCTCCAAGATTCGCCGCAGTCTCAAACGCCAGCACCGTATCGCGAAACGCGTCGGCACTGTAAGTTCCCGCCCCTAGAATCGCGATCTCCTCCTTGTACTGATGCTCAATCCGCCGCCTGGCATCACTCAAACTCTCAGCAGGAATCTTCGCCACACGCCTGTTCCCTGCACGCTTCGGTTGTTGGAACAACACCTTCAGCAGACCGTCCGCGACACGTTTCAGGCTCCCACTCTTCAACTCGCCAGAGTTCAATCCCTGCACCAGTTCAGCAGCCCGAGCATCCATCAGCGCAATCTGCTCATTCATCTCTACCGCAGTAATCCAATCCTGAAACTCCGACTGACCAAGCAGCACCTTCGCCAGCCGCTTCATCATGTGAAAGTAATCCGCATTCTCCTCGCGAAACGTCGAGTCCGCATTCGAATTCCTCCCATGCGGCGACACAAACAGATAGAAGCGGCTCTCGTTGTTCCAGTGCGCATCGATCGCGTTCACCAGCTTCTTCGCCATGCCCAGCGGCTCGTTCTGCAGCACGCCACCGTCCGTATACGTGAACCGCGAGGGATCATCCGTCCACGGTTCCAGATTGCCCTTCGTATAATCTCCCCGCTTGCGGTCAAGCTCCTTCGCGCGAAACGCCAGCGGATAAGCCCCGCTAGCTACCGAGGCGTCCCGTATCTCTTCCCATATCTCCTTGTGGTCTGTTCCCCCAACCGAGAGCATCCGGGTCAACTGGTCTTCATGCCGCGTAAAGATAAACTTCCCATTCGGCTGCATGTCGTAGCCATAGTCCACGCCATTCAGATTGGTGAGCGTCATCCCCAGCGAGATCGACTTCGCCGCAGCCATATGCGTCACCCGTGGCGGCGGCTCTCCGTTCTCATACCGCTTCGTCAACGTCTCCGCAGCAATCCGCTCCACCATGTTCGATGAAAAAATCGATCGCAGCGGCGACTCACTCTCCGGCGACCCGCCATTCGTCGTATTCAGCAGATCCTTCAGGTCGATCTGCTTCACCCAAACGTTGTACAGCGGATTGTCATACGGATCGCGAAACTCATCCGCCGCGTACAACATCTTCTGCGCCACAATTGCCGCCGTCATCCCTCCAGCCGACGCCCCCGTCAGCACATCAATCTCAATCCGCTCCTCATCCGGCGTTCCCGGAACGCAATTGTGCTGATGAATCGCATCCAGCACCTCATACAGCACACCCGCCTCATAACTTCCCAGCGACACCGCACCCGCAATCGTAATGGCCAGCCGTTTTGGCATGTCTCTCCTCGCAGAGGAGAATTAGAGCAGCTTCCAGCACCACGCACCATAGACCTAATTGGGCATAACCCACTTCCGCGGAACGGCGCCGTAAACCCACTGTTACCTGTGTATCGCCGCCGCGGTTTACGCCTGTCGAATCAGTCTAGCCTGTTACGACAAGATCGGTTTCTGCCAACGTATTCACACCTTCCGATGAGAGGGGACAAACCAACGCGATTGTCATCAGCCCAAAAAGCAGGAGGCATTTGATCTGAGCGCTGGCTCCGTGGCCGGAATAGAAGAAGAAATTGGTAGGAGTGAAGATCAGGCCCAGCAATACAAATACTGGGAAAAGCCCGGGGATCTTCTGGGGAAAGTCGATCGCGACGAAGACAAGAATGATGAAGGGTGCATACAGCTGAAGCAGCGTGTAATCGTACGATGTCGGCGGAAACAGGATTGAAGCTACCGTGAGGACAAGGAGTTGATTGGCGACCGGGAGCTTGCGTATGCGAACAAAATAGAGCGTCAGCATGACGACAGCTACCGTGATCATGTAACCGTGCAGCAGCGATGGCAAAGCGACGTTGTGGATGTTGAGTTTGAGTAACGCGAAAAGGGAGTGGTCAAATCCAATCCAATAATCGATTTGCAGGCTATACAGCTTGAGGAAGGCATCTAGGCTTCCGGAGATCCCTACAGAGGCTGTACACAGATCTGGCCCGATGTAGAGCAGTGAGAGGAGCGTACTGCATGCAGCAGCCAGAAGAGAGACAAAAAACTGGCGGTACTGGCGGAAGGAGAGAAAGATCGCGAGTAGCAGCAATGGGTAAAGCTTCACCGAACCGAAGACGCCCCAGACGATCGCAGCCGTCCAGGTCCGTTCTCTCCAGTAAGCCCAAGTTCCAAGTGCGAGACCGATGGCGATCAGGATCTCCAGATTGCCGCGCTGGATACAGAAAATGATGGGATAGGAGGTGACGAGGACTAAGAGAGGAAGGCCTTCCGCCAACTCTTTGTGGAAGCCTCTAAGCAGCATCTCGCGGCGAATCCGCATGAAAGCGAATGAAAGCGCGACGATGATCAGAATCAAGTAAACGAGAAAGCCGCCCTGTTCGCCGACGAGGTAAAGGAATTCATATAGCAGGACAGTCGGCGCCAAATAAGCGAAGGGATGACCCGCCGCAGTGAAGAACGCGGTCGTGTGGAGCAACTTGAATCGTTCAAAATAGCCCCAATAGTCGTGGCGAAAATCGACTGGGATCATAAACCAGTTGTAGGGATAGGGGAGCCCCATCTTCGATGCAGAGAAGACGATGAGCCACGTTGCAACTGTCGCCCAAAGCGTCACCTTGCAAAACAGACCGAGTTCTGGGGGCAGGCGTCGCGCCGCACTTCTCTTCGGATTATTGCCTCTGTGTTCGGGCAGGCGTTCGAGTAAGGTCCTCATCGTCGGGGCAGAAAATTATTTCAATAGATTCCGGTGGTCATAAGATCCCGGTAATCATAGAGAAGTGACCCTCTGATCAACAGCACAGCAGTAGCCAACGCCAGCAGAAGATATCTTTCCATCTTCATCGCATAACGCCTTCCTGATTTGCGGGGAGAGCACAAACCATAACACAATCCAGAGAGAAAGCCACGTCAAATGAGACGGATAGCTCTTTTTTCTTGATTTTCAGCCCAAAAATCGCATGTCAAGCCCCTAAACCGCCTAACTCATTACCCTCCAATAACATCCGCATGGCATTTTAGTTACACTCAACCAGCTATACTGGATATAGATCGAAAAACGAGTTAGCCCCGGACACCAACCGGGGCTAATTCTTTGATAACAAGGACTTTGCCAGGAAACGATTTATTATGAAGACTTTACGGACATAGCGATGCTGCAAACCATTGAATCAAGATACTTTATGCCAAAACGCACCCGGGGGGGGGAAGGGTACCCTCCGTTCACGAACAAAGTCACCCATAGAAAAAACGAATTAACATCATCGCCTCTTCCGAAAGCTCGAAATCACCAAAACCGTCCTACACTGGAAGGACGATGATCTCAAAGCTCCCCTCAATCGCTCTCCTAGCCGCACTCACGACAGCCGCACTAACCACCCCCGCCTCCGCCCAAACCACCACAGCGAAACCCGCAACCACCGCAACAAAACCAGCCACCACCACCGTCCACCACACCGCATCTGCAACGACCGCCGCAACTACCACCCCTCCCAACATCCCCAAGGTCGTCGGAATTCCCAAAATCGTGTACGCCCTGCGCTACGTCGACGTCGTCGTCGGTACCGGCCCCCTTGCCGAAACCAGCGTATTAGGCACCTCAGAAGCCGACTCCAAGATCAAGTGGTACACCGTCAAATACACCGGCTGGCTCACCGACGGCACAAAGTTCGACTCCTCCGACGATCATCCCGGCGCCGAGCCCATCACCTTCCCTGCCGGTGCACACCGCGTCATTCCCGGCTGGGACACCGGTTTCCAAGGCATGCACGTCGGTGGCAAACGTCGCCTCTTCATCCCCTACCAACTCGCTTACGGCGAAGCCGGCAGGCCGCCCCACATCCCAGCCAAATCCGACCTCATCTTCGACATCGAACTAGTCTCGATCTCCGACACGCCGCCCGCACCAAAGGCACCTCCAGCGCGCACCTGCAAATCCCAGCACCCGCCACACCAGACAAACCTGCGGACGCTCCGGCAAAACCCGCAGCCGAACCCGCTAAGCCTCACAGACCGCGCCCCAGACCCCGCCACTCGCCTCCCACAGACCCAACCAAGCCTGAAACCACTCCGCATCCTCCGAGCCTCTAACTCATCTGATCGAAAGACCTGCAAGACGAATCCCTATGTTCGAAAGACTTAAACCGCTCGTTCCCTACCTCAGGCGATATTGGAAGCATCTCGCCTGGGGCGGGGTTGCGGTCATCCTCTACAACGTCATTAAAGTCCTCATCCCCGTCGTCATCGGCCACGCCATCGACGACATGCAACACGGCATCACCGAGCAAAAACTCCTCTTCCACGCCCTCCGCCTGCTCCTCATCGCAGCGCTCTCCGCCATCTTCCTTTACATTTGCCGACAGGTCATCATCGGAGCCTCGCGCGAGATCGAGTTCGACCTGCGCAACGACATCTTCGCCAATCTCGAACGCCAGTCGCCCAGCTACTACCACACCCACCGCACCGGCGACATCATGGCCCGCACCACCAACGACCTCAACGCCGTCCGCATGCTCCTCGGCCCCGCCATCATGTACAGCGCGAACACCATCGTCTTCACCGCGGCCGCGCTGCCCTTCATGTATCGCATCAGCCCCAAGCTGACCTTCTTCGCCTTCGTCCCCTTGCCCATGGCGTCGATTCTCGTCCAGTACTTCGGCGCCCGCATCCATCGCCGCTTCGAGCGCATCCAGGCCATGTTCTCCGACATCTCGGCCAAGGCCCAGGAGAACTTCTCCGGCGCCCGTCTCATCCGCGCCTTCGCACAGGAAGAGGCCGAGATCGCCTCCTTCGAGACCGCCAACCTCGAGTACATCAAGCGCAGCCTCTACCTCGTCCGCCTCATGGCCATGCTCTGGCCCACACTCGAGTTCGTCCTCGGCCTCTCGCTCATGATCACCCTCCTGGTCGGCGGACACGAGGTCGTCTCCCACCGCATCTCCGTAGGCCAGTTCACCGCCTTCAACGTCTACATGGTGCAGCTCACCTGGCCCATGATCGCCGTCGGCTGGGTCGTCAACCTCTTCCAGCGCGGCACCGCCTCCGTAGTCCGCATCGACGAGCTCCTCAAGCAGCAACCTTCGATCGCCGACGCACCCAATGCGACCGACATCCCTGTCACCGGCGACATAGAGTTCCGTAGTCTCACCTTCGCTTACCCGGACGCCCCACCGGTCCTGCACGACATCAATCTCCGCATCCCCGCCGGCACCAGTCTCGCCATCGTAGGCCCTACCGGCTCAGGAAAATCCACACTCGTCTCTCTAATCCCCCGCCTTCACGACGCGTCCCCGGGTACCGTACTTATCGACGGCCAACCCATCCGCAACCTCACCCTGGCAAGTCTGCGCAAGAACATCGGATTCGTCCCCCAGGAAACTTTTCTCTTCTCCGAGACCATACGCCAGAACATCGCCTTCGGCAGGCCCGACGCGTCGCTCGACCAGGTAGAAGAAGCCGCCACCATTGCGCACATCAGCACCGAAATTCTCGAATTCCCCAAAGGCTTCGACACCGAAGTCGGCGAGCGCGGGCTTACCCTCTCCGGTGGTCAGAAGCAGCGCACCGCCATCGCCCGCGCCATTATCCGCGACCCCAAAATTCTCATCCTCGACGACGCCCTGGCCAGTGTCGACACCTACACCGAAGAGCGGATCCTTAGCGGTCTGAAGCGAAACATGGAAGGCAGAACGACCGTCTTCATCTCGCACCGCATCTCGACCGCACGCAATGCCGATCAGATCGCCGTGCTGGTCGCCGGACGCATCGCCGAACTCGGCACTCATGACGAGCTCATCGCCCGCAACGGCTACTACACCAGCCTCTTTGAGAAACAGCGTTTGGAAGAAGAGCTGGCCGTAGCAACTTAAGGTTTGAATACTGAAAACGAAATAAAAGTTGTCATTCTGACCCTGAACTGAGTCGGATGGGGAAGAACCCCGCATTCGTTCGAAAGCACCACAACCCAAACCATCCTTCCCACCGCTTCAGACCATTCGAATCTAAGCCGACCACCGCGAAGCACCGGCCTCGCCGGCAGCCGCAGGCACCTCCAGAGCAGGCAGAAACTTCTCCTCCCGTGTCCGCAGCTCTCGCGGCAATACCCTTCCCGCCTCAGGATCGCGAGCCACTACCACCCACGCCTCACGAACATTGCGAACAAAAGAAATCACCTCTTGAAACTGCTCCCTCGATTCAAGATGAGATGCCTCCAGCGTCAACGTGAACATCGTCGAATAAAAATCCGCGAGCGAAGCTGCAACTGTTCCCCCAACATCAGGCCGCAACCGAGCCTGCAGATACATCAAAATATCGATCGCCTTCTTGACCGCAACGCGCCGCCCATGAGCATCGTTCTCCTCAACGCACTGCATCGCCCGATACAGAAAGCGAATCAAGCCGTCATAAAGCGCCACAATCAGTTCAACGCCAGTCGCTCCGGCCAAAGCCTGCTGTTGGTAGCTCGTCTCGTTCACTCGTCTATCCTCTGGGGTTCGGGTTGAAACCTGTAATGGCGTTATAGAGCTCGTCCACCTGGTTGAGCTGACTCGGAATCGACTGCAGAATCTGGTTTGCAGTATTCAGCTCATTCGTCAACTGCGTCTTCTGCGCGGCCAGCAAAGTATTCTCGTTTGTGATGTCCTGGTTGAGCGCCGCCTCCTGTGACGCATTCTGTTGCTGCGCCAGATAGATCGCTCCATTTGGCGCCTGAGTTCCCAGTCTGTTCAATGCTGTCGACATCGTCTGGCCGAAGCTTGCAGAGTTCTGCATAAGACCAACAACGTCGGAAAAATTAGAATTGAGAACACTGTTGAGAGTGTCTGGGTCCAGCGTCAGCGTGCCATCATTGTTGATACTTATGCCGAGCTGCGTGATGCTACTGATCGAGCCGCTGGCCGATCCTCCAAAGAGAGACCCGGAGAGCTGGCTCTGCAGCAACGCGAGCGCAGGGCTACCGAGCAATGGAGGAGCACTGCCGCCCGAGACCGGCGTCTCCTGAGTATTAATATCTTTGATCACCTTGTTATAGGCTGCTGTGAAGTTGCTGATCGCAGTCCCGATCGCGTTCGTATCGTTTGTAATCTGGATCTGTACTTCGGTTCCTGGTGAAGCAGAAGAAAGCAGTTGAAAGGTCACTCCTGGAATTGCCCCCGTCACCGAGTTCGACGCACTCGTGATCGAAACTCCATCGACCTTAAGTATCGCGTCCTGTCCGGCCTGGCCAGTTTGGAAGGTAATGCTGCCCGAGGAGGCGCCCGACAAAGAACTCGTGACCGACAGCTGTCCCGCCGCGCCGCTGATTCCACTTACGAGAGAGAGGCGCGTTCCACTGGAATCGGTAATCAACCCGGCTTTTACTCCGATGCCGGCGGAGTTAATCGCACTAGCCAGTGACGCCACCGTTGTATCGTTATCGGCGCTGTCCACATTGAAGGTGTGGCCCTGGATGGTCACCGAGCCCGACAACGTATCGTTGGCATTGGAGATCGCGCTAGAGGCCTCCGATGAGGTCTGCGCCAGTTGACTGATCGTGACCGTATGGCTGCCCGCTGCCGCCGTCGCGCTCGCAGAGGTAAGGCTCAACAGGTCTGTGTTCGAACTAGATCCCTGTTTGGCCGCGAATACCCCTTGAAAATCAGTCAAGGCCTGCAGGCTGGTCGTCAATGAGGACAGGTCCGAGCCCAACGAAGTAAAGACCGCATCCTGAGCTTGCAACGCCGTCAACTGGTTTTGCCACGGCGTTTCAATGGCCTGCTCCGAGGCCAGAATCTGTGTGACAGTGGTTGCCACATCAAAACCCTGGCCGCTTGTTGCCGATCCGAAGTTGAGTCCTATTGTGCCCATTTCACCGTCCAGTCATCGTCGTCTATCTGCCGTTCGAATCAACTGGGAGCAGTCGGCCTGCCAACCCAGGTCTGCGAACGATGAGGAAAAGCTAATTTCCCGAGACGAAGTAGCGGCAACCTGGCTAAAACCGCCAGATTGCCGCCCCTTCCGTTCCTTACTGCAACAGCTTCAGAATCTCCTGCTGCACGCTGTTCGCCTGCGCCAGAGCACTGATACCGGTCTGGCTCAGGACCTGGAACTTCGCCAGATCGCTGGTGGCCTGACCGTAGTTGGTCGAACGAATGCTGCTCTCGGCGGAGGAGAGATTGACACTCTCCGAGCTGGCGACGTTCGCCGCGGCGCTCAACTGGTTGATGCCCGCGCCGATGGTCCCGCGTTGAGCCGAAATGCCGGCGATCGCGTTGGTGACATCGGTCAGCGTGGTCCCAGCCAATGCTGAGGTCGTCAGCGTGTCGGTAGCAGGAGCGAACGTGACCCCGCCAATGCTGGTCGAGCTCAAAGCGCCGGTCGTGGTTGCAATCGTCGTCGTTCCCGCTGTGGTACCGTCGGTGACCACGAAGTTCGTCGCAGTTGCTGAAAAGACACCGGTGCTGTTGAAGTTCGTCTTGCCTCCGATGTTGCCGATCTGAGTGATGATGCTTTGAAACTCTTTATCGGCCGCAGTCAACTGCGCCGTCGTCAGCCCGCCGTTCGATGCTTCGGTCGCCAGCGTGGTAGCGCGGTCCAGGAGGTTGGTCACCTGCGACAGAGCGCCATCGGCGGTCTGCAGCAAGCCAACACCGTTCTGTGCATTCTGTGCTGACTGGTTCAGAGCTGCTTCATTCGCCTTCAGGCCGTCAGCAATCGACAAGCCGGCTGCGTCGTCCGCACCGCTGTTGATGCGCGAACCGGAAGAGAGCTGTTGGAGAACAGTCTGGAGACTGCCCTGCGTCTGATTGAGATTGTTCTCTGCATAGGTTGCTGCAACGTTAGTAAGAATGCCCAAGGACATAAGGAAACGCTCCTGTACTGCTCGGTTTGAGTTGCCGCGACGCCGCCCCGAGTGACCGCCCGGCAAACTCATATCGCTGACACACCAGCTCGTGAGATCCGATTCACCATGCGGAAGGCTCCGCGTTCCCCCACCTCATCGGCCTTGGCTCCGTGGACTTTAGAGCTGTTCCCTTTTGCCGCGTCATCACCCGTCAGCTACCAAGGTCTCCTATTGACAATGATCTCCCTGCCGATGAAACACCCGGGAGGAATACCACCACATGATCGAACTGACACGGCTCAACGGCAGCCCTCTCGCCATTAACTGCGACCTAATCAAATACGCCGAGGCCGCACCCGACACGGTGCTCACCCTGATCACCGGCGAGAAGCTCGTCGTTTTGGAGCCTTGCAGCCAAGTCTCCGAACGCACCCTCGACTATCGCGCAGCCGTCCTGAGACGGGCGTGGCCCGAGTCCGCCTCCTCCCTCAGCGCCAGATCTGCCTACGATGCCGACCAGCGCGTACGCGAGCAGGCCCACAACGCCTCCACCGAATAACCAACTTCACTGTGGAAGAGGTCTCATATGGATATCGCCAGCATCGGTGGAATCGCACTCGCCATCCTCGGCATTCTCGCAGGCATGATGGTCGAAGGTGGAAGCATCGCCCAAATTACCCAGCCCACCGCAGCCATGATTGTCTTTGGCGGCACCCTGGGCGCCGTCATGCTTCAGTTTCCCATGAACATCTTTCTCGCAGCGCTCAAAGCGATCTTCAAAGTCTTCCTGCATAAGAGCTCGAACGGCGAGGCTACCCTCGCGCAAATCGTCAGCTTCGCCAACAAGGCCCGCAGAAGCGGCATCGTCTCGCTCGATGCAGATCTCGCTTCAATCTCGGACCCTTTTCTCAGGCAAGCCCTTATGCTCGCAGTCGATGGCACGGAGCCCGCTGAAGTCCGCAAGATCATGCAGCTCGAACTCGACAATAAATCCGAGATCGAAGAAAAGATCCCCGCAGTCTTCGAAGCTGCCGGCGGCTACTCCCCAACCGTCGGCATCATCGGAGCTGTGCTCGGACTCATCCAGGTCATGAAGAATCTCTCCAACATCGACGAGGTCGGCCGCGGTATCGCCGTCGCCTTCGTCGCCACCATCTACGGTGTCGCCATGGCCAATCTCATCTGCCTCCCCGCCGCCGGCAAGCTCAAATTCCGCCATCGCGAAGAGCAGATGATCAAAGAGATGATGCTCGAAGGCGTCATCTCAATCCTCGAAGGCATGAATCCTCGTATGATCGAGACCAAGCTCCGCACCTACCTCTTCGACTCCGAACCCGCAGAGTCCGCCGAGACACTCGGAGGTCGGCGCGTGAGCAGGAAAAAGCATCCCGAGCACGTCAACCACGAGCGCTGGCTGGTCTCCTACGCCGACTTCATCACGCTCCTCTTCGCCTTCTTCGTCGTCCTCTTCGCCTCGAGCCAGACCGACAAGAAGAAGCAGATGAAGCTCGCCGAAGTCATGCAATCCGCCTTCACTCCACTCGGCACTTTCGACGCCCACTCGAAGACCCCGCCGCTCACTGACATCAACGCCGCAGCCATTACCAACGCAACCCCTGCAGCTCTCACTCCGCCGCTCCCCACAACCAGCACAGAAACTCTGGAGGAGACCAAAGCTCGTCTCACCAAACTGCTCGCCGAGCAGGTCGCCGCCGGCCGCATTCCTCCCGACGGCATGACCATGCGCATCACTCCTGACGGCCTCGTCATCTCGCTCCACGAGGCCGGCTTCTTCCCCTCGGGATCGGCCGAGGTCCGCGTCGCATCCATCCCCATGCTCTCCATCCTCGCCACGACTCTGCCCCCAGGGCCACTCCGCGTCGAAGGCCACACCGACAATGTGCCCATCCACACCGCGCAGTTCGCCAGCAACTGGGAGCTATCCACCGCGCGATCCACCGCCATCGCCCGCCTGCTCCTCGAACGCGGCCCCATCAACCCCGCCAACCTCTCCGCCGCCGGCTACGCCGAATTTCACCCCGTCGCCAGCAACGCCACCGAAGAGGGACGCACCCAGAATCGCCGAGTCGACATCATCCTTTTGCGACGCCCAGCAGCTTCACAATAACCCGCTTCGACCGCTGCCCATCGAACTCTGCATAGAACACCCGCTGCCACGTCCCCAGATCGAGCCGCCCTCGCGTCACCGGCAGCGTCGTCTCATGGTGCAGCAGCAGCGCCTTCAAATGCGCATCGGCATTGTCTTCACCGGTTCGATGATGCTTGTACCCGGGCCACGCCGGGGCCAGCTTCTCGAGCCATGTTCCAATGTCCTCGATCAACCCGTCCTCATTGTCGTTCACATAGATCGCCGCCGTAATGTGCATCGGCGACACAAAGCACAACCCATCCTCAATCCCGCTTCGGCGAACAATCTCCTCCACCTGCGGCGTAATGTGCACCATCTCATACCGCTCCTCGGTGTGGAAGGTCAGATACTCAGTGTGGGCCTTCGTCGTTGTCATAAACACCTCTATCCCTCAAATGCTATCGAATGCAACAATGTATTTACGTGGCCGTTGTTCAAGGCCAAAAGAAAAGTTCCGGAACGACTGCATCAACTTCAAAGATTGAACGTCCAACCGAAGAGATGAAAAAAGGGCTGCACAGATTCGCGTCTCTCCTCTGCCTGCTCACGCTGCTGGTCACCGCAGCGGCCTGCTTGCATGGAGAACAGCCGAGACAACAATCCTCCTGCAACCACTGTCCGAAGCCTGCCCCCCAAAGCCACACCCTTCCCTCCTGCTGCTCTGCGCAACAGCAGCCTCCGGCCGTCATCTCCGCGGAAGTGAAGCAGCCTGTTCCATCCATCGCTCTTTTGACTCCCTCGTTGGATAACCAACTTATCCTGTTCCGCTCCTCACCGGTCACGCGGCTTACAGCATCGCCGCCACCCCCGCCTCGCCTCACCCTTCGAATCTGATCCTTCTCTAGCCCGCTCGCGCCTTGCAGCACTCTCCTATCGCTGCCTGCCGATCATTCAATCATCAAGAGAAGGAATCACCATGCCCCACAGGCAAGCAACCACGTTGCTTCCGCTCGTCTTACTGGTTGCGCTTTCCCTCCATGCGCAAACCAAGCAGCCGCCCATGCCCGAGATGCCCGGGATGAACATGCCCTCCACGCAAGCGCCCGAGCAACAGAACACGCCCGCAACCCAGATGAAGACCCAGATGAACATGATGAAGCCGCCCATCACCCTCATCGAAACAGAGCTCAACCACACCAACTCCGGCACCAGCATCGAACCCGCATCCACACCGACTTCCATGATCATGTCCCACCGCGGAAGCTGGATGCTCATGCTCCACGGCAGCGCCTTCATTACTGACACCCAGCAGCACGCCGCCTCCAACCCGTCCCCCCTGCCCTTCACCACTTGCCTGCAGTTTGACGTCGCCTGCAACAACCCCGTCGTCCGTGGCGGCGACAAGTTCTTCTCCACCAACTGGCTCATGCCCATGGCCATGCGTCAGCTCGGACCAAACGGCAGATACGGCCAACTCACCCTGCGTACCATGTTCTCGCTCGAACCCGCCACTATCAGCGCCCGCCAATACCCCGAGCTCTTCCAGCAAGGCGAAACCGCCTTCGGCAAACCCATCATCGACGGCCAGCACCCCCACGACTTCTTCATGGAGGTCGCCGCCCTCTACGACCTCCGCCTTGGCGAGCGCACCCTCCTCAGCCTCTACGCCGCGCCCGTAGGCGACCCCGCCATCGGCCCCACCGCCTACCCGCACCGCCTCTCCGCCTCCGAAGACCCCATCGCCCCGCTCGGCCACCATCAGGAAGATTCCACCCACATCGCCTTCAACGTCTTCACCGGCGGCCTCACCTGGCGCTGGCTCCGCTTCGAAGAGTCTGGCTTCCACGGCGCCGAGCCCACCGAGCAGCGCTGGGGCTTCCAACCCTCCCCCAACGGCCACGCCGTCGATAGCTACTCCTCCCGCGTCACCTTCTCTCCCACCGCCAACTGGACCAGCCAATACTCCATCGCCCACATCGTCAGCCCCGAAGCCCTCTACCCCAACGAAAACCAGCAGCGCCAAACCGCATCCATCATGTACAACCGCCCCATCGGCTCGCATCACGACACCACCAGCATGCCCGGAATGGACATGACCAGCGCCGCCACCGGCAACTGGTCCACCACCCTCCTCTGGGGACGCACAAAATCCCTCACCGACGGAAGCGTAGAAAACAGCTACCTCCTCGAATCCCTCCTCCAGTTCCACACCCGCAACTACGTCTGGACACGCATCGAAAACGCCGGCCGCTCCAGCGAACTCCTCCTCCCACCCGGTTCCCCGCTCCCACCCAACTTCACCGAAACCCCCATCGGCCACGTCGCCGCTTACTCCTTCGGCTACGACCGCGACTACCGCTTTATCCCGCACATCCTCACCGCGCCCGGAGCCCAATTCACCACCTACTCCACACCGACGCCTCTAGTCTCCACCTATGGCCACCATCCATGGGGAGTCGCCGCCTTCGTCCGCTTCCGCATCACTCGGTAGCATGAATAACGCGGGTGTCCCATGTTCGCGACGGCATCATCGTCGCTAACGTGGGGTCGTGCAACGCACGACACTTCATCCCACCCCAGCAGCGTGTAGCCTTGACTCAATGCTCAAAGCGCAAAGCTCACAGCTGCTCTACATCGCCACCTCGAACCCCGGCAAGCTCCGAGACTTCGCCGCAGCCGCCACGCCGAACATCACCGTCACGCCACTCCCGAACCTCAACGAGATCCCCGCCCCACCTGAAGACGAACCAACCTTCGAAGGCAACGCCCGCCTCAAAGCCATCTACTACTCCCACCGTGCCCCCGGCGAGATCGTCATCGCCGACGACTCCGGCCTCGAAGTAGATGCCCTCCACGGAGCCCCCGGCGTACGCTCCGCCCGCTTCGCCGAAGACCACAACTTCCACTCACCTGAAACCGGCAGTCCCTTAGCAACCGACCATCGCAACAACCTCTACCTCCTCTCCCTCCTCACCGGCGTCCCCCTCACCGAGCGCTCTGCCCGCTACCACTGCGTCCTCGCCGCCGCCCGCGACGGCCACATCCTCGCCATCGGCCACGGCGCCGTCGAAGGCGAGATCCTCACCACCCCACGCGGCGCCCAGGGCTTCGGCTACGACCCGCTCTTCTATCTCCCCGAACAAAAAAAGACCATGGCCGAGCTCGACATCCAAACCAAGCTCACCTTCAGCCACCGCGGCCGAGCCTTCGCCGCACTCCTCCACACCCTCCAACCCCACCTCTCCCAACTCCGAATAACGGACACTGAGTAACTGACAACCAAGGACTGAAAACTGGCAACTGGCACTTAATCGCACAAACCTCACGATAACCGCACAAACCGCGTCAGTTTTCTTGACGCTGGTCAAACCGGAGCGGAATAATCTTGGTGCTGCACTTTTTCCTCCCCTATAGTGCATTCATCACGATTTGAAGGAGTCCCCATGGCCACCGCCGCCCCGCCAGCCCCCCCTGCCGCGCCGCCACTCCGAGGCGTCCAGCCCCTCCGCGCCGGCCAGGGCCATTCCTTCTTCTGGCACAAGCTCCACTCTTTGACCGGCATCGTCCCCATCGGCGCCTTCCTCGTCGAACACATCGTCTCCAACTACGAGACCGTCAACGGCCCTCTCGCATATGCCCAGCAGGTCAAGTTTCTCAACTCCCTGCCCCTCGTCCGCGTGCTCGAGTGGACCTTCATCTTCATCCCTCTCGCCTTCCACGCCCTCTACGGCCTCTTCATCGTCTTCCGCGGCCGCACCAATGCGAACGTCTACCCCTGGGCTGGAAACTGGATGTACATCTCCCAGCGCATCACCGGCATCATCGCCTTCCTCTACATCATCCAGCACGTCTGGCGGCAGCGCTTCAGCGGCGTCTCGCTCCCCGAGCACCCCGGCGCAGCCTTCCACAAAGTCCAGGTCGAGCTTTCGAATCCCTGGATGCTCGCCATCTACGTCATCGCCATGATCGCCACCTGCTGGCACTTCTCCTACGGCATCTGGCTCTTCGCCGCCAAGTGGGGCATCACCCCCGGCGACAAAGCCCGCAAGAAATTCGGCTGGGTCTGCGGACTCGGCGGCGCAGCCCTCTGCCTCATGGGCCTCATCAGCATCTACGCCGTCGTCACCGCACCACCCGCTCCCGACGACGTCATGCCCGACCAGCCCGGCATCACGCTTCTCAAGCCTTCAACACCGCCGCCACAACTGCAACAAATCCCTCTCAGCCGGGAGAGGTCCGCTGAACGATGATGACGCTATGCAGCCTTCGATTGGCAAGTATCCTGTATCTCGCGTCGGTTGTCGGAATCTACGCTGCTCTGTCTGTGAGCGAAGGTCTTATTGGCTCAGATCAAGGCAATCGAGCTTCCATACCGCTGGATTTCGCAGGTCACCAGCACATTCTGGGTTGAGAGCACGGTCCATAAACAGCTATTTCCGACGAGCATGCCGGCAGAGCACGGTTTACTTTTCAAGCTCGGCGCATCGTTCAGGCATGGTTGCAGGTGTAGTCGCAGTACCTTGTTTCGCAGTCTAGCACAGTCGCAATCTAGCACGTCTAGATAGGAAGAACTTATGGCAGCAGCAACTCCCAGAATCATCGTCGTAGGCGGCGGCCTCGCCGGTCTCGCAGCCGTCATCAAGATCGCCGAAGCCGGCGGCAAGGTCGACCTCTTCTCCATCGTCCCCGTCAAACGCTCGCACTCCGTCTGCGCTCAGGGAGGCATCAACGCCGCCAAGAACCTCAAAGGCGAGGGCGACGACGTCTTCAAGCACTTCGACGACACCATCTACGGCGGCGACTTCCTCGCCAACCAGACCCCCGTCAAAAACATGACCGCGCAGGGTCCCGCCATCATCGACCTGCTCGACCGCATGGGCGTCCCCTTCAACCGCACCCCCGAAGGCCTCCTCGACTTCCGCCGCTTCGGCGGCACGCTCTATCACCGCACCGCATTCGCCGGAGCCACCACCGGCCAGCAATTGCTATATGCCTTGGATGAGCAAGTCCGGAGATACGAAGCCGAAGGCAAAGTCACCAAGTACGAAGGTTGGGAGTTCCTCTCCGCCGTCCTCGACCGCAAAGGCGCCTGCCGCGGCATCACCGCCATGGACCTCCGCACCATGGAGACCCGCACCTTCCCCGCCGACGCCATCATCGTCTGCACCGGCGGCAACGGAGCCATCTTCGGAAAATCCACAAATTCAGTAGTTTGCACCGGATCAGCTCAATCAGCACTTTATCAACAGGGCGCCTACTACGCGAACGGCGAGTTCATCCAGGTCCACCCCACCGCCATCCCCGGCGAAGACAAGCTCCGCCTCATGTCCGAGTCGGCCCGCGGCGAAGGCGGCCGCGTCTGGGTCCCCAAAGACAAGAACGACAAGCGCGCCGCTCAATCCATCCCCGAGTCCGACCGCTGGTACTTCCTCGAAGAGTGGTACCCCAAGTACGGCAACCTCGTCCCCCGCGACGTCGCCACCCGCGCCATCTTCAAGGTCGTCTACGAGCACGACATGGGCATCGACGGCCAGCCCATGGTCTACCTCGACGTCTCGCATCTCGCGCCGGAGCGGCAGCACAAGCTCGAAGGCATCCTCGAGATCTACGAGAAGTTCGTCGGCGACGACCCCCGCAAAGTTCCCATGAAGATCTTCCCCGGCATGCACTACACCATGGGCGGCCTCTGGGTAGACTTCAACCAGCAGACGAACATCCCCGGCGTATATGCTGCAGGCGAAGCCGATTACTCCATCCACGGAGCCAACCGCCTCGGCGCCAACTCCCTCCTCTCCTGCATCTACGGAGGCTTCGTCGCCGGCCCGCACGCCCTCGCCTACGCCAAGTCCCTCCCCGCGCAGGAAGGCGACGGAGGCCACGCCGCCGAACTCCAGCGCCAGAAGGAGTTCAACAACGATCCTCCTCAACAACCCCGGCACCGAAAACCCCTTCAAGCTCTGGCGCGAACTCGGCGACACCATGACCAAGCACGCCACCATCATCCGCTACAACGCCGGACTCGACGAAGCCGACGCCAAGATCGTCGAGCTCCTCGACCGCTACCGCAACGTCAACCTCTCCGACAAGAGCCAGTGGGCCAACACCAGCTTCGCCTTCACCCGCCAGCTCTGGAACATGCTCCAGCTCGCCCGCGTCATCGTCCAGGGCGCACGCCTCCGCGACGAGTCCCGCGGAGCCCACTACAAACCCGACTTCCCCGAT
Source organism: uncultured Acidobacteriaceae bacterium (assembly GCA_963838555.1). Taxonomy (GTDB): domain Bacteria; phylum Acidobacteriota; class Terriglobia; order Terriglobales; family Acidobacteriaceae; genus Edaphobacter. The sequence goes on from CAWIRK010000007.1 coordinate 354,640, forward strand.
CGCAACGACGAAAAGTTCCTGAAAACCACCAAAGCCGACTTCAAAGACGACGCCCCCGCCTTCGAGTGGGAGGACGTCGACATCAGCCACATCAAACCGCGGCCCCGCCGCTACGACGCCACAGCATAGCTTTTGGGATTAGCAGTGGGCTTCAGCCCACTGAATCGAGGTTGGAGAAAAGGGGCTTTAGCCCCGGGTATTGAGAAGATGCAGACGACAGGTCACCCCACAACCCGTTCCCACCGTCTAACCGGGCATGGAAAACATCCAGCTCGTCTACATCGCGCTGTCCGTCATATTCGCCGCCGTCATGGCGTATATGTATCTCTACACCACGCACCTCAAACCCCGGGAGCGGTGCCAGTCACTCAAGGGCCGCCCGCCGATCAGCAAAGAAGAAGGCATCGCAGTCGCCACACTCGAGAAGGAGCACAACCACAAGATCGGCCGCTTCTAGCCGCCCGCTCCCCGACTGCCAGCCTTCCCAACAATCGCCTCCAGCAGGGCCACACGCCGAAGGCACAGGAAATCTGCAGTCACTAAGGAGCGTTCATGCCACCGAGCACCATCAAGGTAGAGATCAAGCGTCAGTCCAACCCCGACGCCACCGCCACCACCGAAAAGTTCGAGGTCCCCTACCGCCCCGGTATGAACATCACCTCACTGCTCGGTGAGATCGCGCTCAACCCCGTCGAAGTCTCTGGCCGCGCCACCACTCCCATCACCTACGACTCCAACTGCCTCGAAGAGATCTGCGGCTCCTGCGCCATGCTCATCAACGGCAAAGCCTCCATGGCCTGCTCCGCGCTCGTAGACAAACTCACCGGCCCCAACAAAGACCAGACCATCACCCTCGCCCCCCTCTCCAAGTTCCCCGTAGTCCGCGACCTAGCTGTCGACCGCTCTGTCCTCTTCGAAAACCTCAAGAAGGTCAAAGCCTGGGTACCCATCGACGGCTCCTACGACCTCGGCGC
>CAWIRK010000008.1:0-315453 GCA_963838555.1 uncultured Acidobacteriaceae bacterium
GCTTCGTCGGGTTTGGACAGGTCAGCCTGAACGGCCACGGCTTTGCCGCCACCGGATTGAATGCGTTGTGCGAGAGCTTCGGCGGGGGCGGCGCTGCGGGCGTAGTTGATGACGACAGAGGCGCCGTCGGCGGCGAGACGTTGTGCGATGGCGGCTCCGATTCCTTTGGAGGAGCCGGTGACGAGAGCGACTTTACCCTGGAGATTGGCCATTGTGCCTCCTGCTTGCGGTTTCTATCCAGATGTAGAGAGCGTGCTGGAAGATTCGTGACAATCAAATTAATTCGTCGGGCAGCAGGGAGGCTAAAGGAGATCTCGATTAGGGACCTCTGTGAGCAGCAACCGCCAACGGGATTACTTGGCTTCGTCCTGTTCGAGGAGTTGCCGGGCTTCTTCGAGGTTGAGCGTGTTTCCGTCGATGATTAGCTCGTATTCGCCGGCGTTGTCCGGGACGGAGATGACGGTGTCGACGCGATGGCCGTGTTGGCGGAGGGTTTGGACGATGAGATCGATGTCTACCATGCGTGGAAGTGTACCGCAGTCGCGCCCCCTGGGTCGGTAAGTGGTGTTGGAGAAAAGGTTTCAGGATTAGCCCATAGTCCGGGGGTGGGAGTATCGGGGAGTATCGGGGGGTGTACCGGGGTTCTTTTCACAATCGCCTGGGGTGCGGGGTCTCTTAAACTTAAGACTGTCTGTCGAGTTGAGAAGACAATGGGCCTGAGAACGACAATTCGAAATTGCTGGTGGTGCGGGGGTTGCGCGGCGGTGTTGGGTTGCGCGATCGTGCTGGGCTGCGGGGTATCGGAGCTGGCGGCAAAGACGACGCAGCGCAAGGTGGAGCTGACGCCCTGGGAGCAGGCGGAGCGCGGACTGGAGACGCTCGAGGCGATACCGGTGGGGGCTCGGACGCGGGCGGACTATGCGCGGGCGATGGATGGATTTCGGGCGGTCTACCATGAGGCGCCGGGGGATGTGCACGCTCCTGACAGCGTGAATGCAGTGGCGGAGTTGCTGGCGGAGCAGGGGAGAGAGTTGCATGATGCGAAGTCGCTGAAGGCGGCGGTGGGGCAGTTTGAGTTTTTGCGGACACAGTATCCGGCGAGCTCGCTGCGGGTGGGAGCGTTGCTGGCGGAGGCGCAGATCTATCAGAACGATCTGCATGATGCGGCGGCGGCGCGGGAGAGGTATGCGCTGCTGGTGAAGCAGTATCCGCGGAGCGCGCAGGCGGAGGAGGCGAAGGCGGGGATTGCTTCTTTGAAGACAGGGAGTAGGGAAGAGGGAGTAGGGAGTCGAGGGCGTGGGGCGGGTGGCGGGGCTTCGGAGTTGATGGGTGGGACGGGTTCTGTTTCGGCTGGGTCGGGTGGGTCTGGGTCGGGTGTGACTGTATCTGGGCCTGTGTCTGGGAGTGTGTCTGGGCCTGTGGGGGCACGGGAGAAGATTCCTGTTGAGAGTGGCGGGGCTTCGTCGTTTGCGCCGATGCCGACTACGGGCGCGTCGCGGGAGACTTTGGCTCCGGTGGAAGCGGCGCGGGATGCTTCAACTGCCGGAACTCAGGAGGCTTTGGGGCAGGCAGCTACGCCGATGCATGTGGCGAAGACGTCGGGCGAAGCGGCGTGGGCAGATGGCGCAGGTGACGGGGATTCGGCACTGGTCGACGCCGGACTATACGCGGGTGGCGATCGACTTGGGCGACGATGTGACGTATGAGGCGGCGCGGGTGCCGAATCCTGATCGCATTTACTTTGATTTGCATGGGACGCGGCTGGCGCAGGAGCTGGTGGGCAAGAGCTTTGCCGTGACCGATGACGGGTTTCTGAAGAAGATTCGCGCGGCGCAGTTCTCGAACGATATGACGCGGGTGGTGCTGGATGTGAACGATGTGACGGAGTACTCGGCGTTTCTGCTGCCGAATCCTTATCGCTTGATTATCGATATTCATGGGGGAAGCAAGGCGGAGCCGGGGGCGCCGGTGGTGAGCGTGCCGATGCAGCGGGCGGCGGCGGCGGCTCCTACGGTTCCGAATACGACTGCGGTGAAGGCGGGGAGCTCGTTCGATGTGGCGGCGTTGAGCGCGCAGCCGGGAAGGGTGGAGGCGACGACGCAGCCGACCTCGCAGCCGATCTCGGCGGTGGTTCCGAGAGCAGGGAGTAGGGAAGAGGGAGTAGGGAGTAGCAAACCCGCCGATGATGTTGCGGCTACTCCGGCTACGAATTCGGCTTCGACTTCGAGTGACGCGGAAGGGCAGGAAGGCGAAGGTTGCGGTTGATGCGGATGCGGTTCCGGCTCGGGCGGCGGTGCCTACGGCGGATGGCGAGACTTCGCTGGTGCGGGCGCTGGGGTTGAAGATTGGGCGGATCGTGATCGATGCCGGGCATGGTGGGCATGACTCGGGGACGCTGGGCGCGGACGGAATTCAGGAGAAGGACGTGGTGCTGGATGTGGCGCTGCGGCTGGGCAAGCTGCTGCATGACCGGCTGGGGTGCGGAGATTATTTATACGCGGTCGGACGATACGTTTATTCCGCTGGAGACGCGGACGGCGATTGCGAACAAGGCGCAGGCGGATCTGTTTCTTTCGATCCATGCGAACTCGTCGCCGGATGCGAGCGCGCGTGGAGTGGAGACGTATTACCTGAACTTCACGTCGTCGCCGGATGCGCTGGAGACGGCGGCGCGCGAGAATGCGGTGTCGGATCAGTCGATTCATCAGCTGAGCGATCTGGTGAAGAAGATCGCGCTGAAGGACAAGATCGAGGAGTCGCGGGAGTTTGCCGGCGATGTGCAGCAGGGTCTCTATGGCGGGATTGCAGAAGGGGAATGCCGGGTTGAAGGATCGCGGGGTGAAGAAGGCTCCGTTTGTGGTGCTGATTGGGGCGAATATGCCGTCGATACTGGCGGAGATCTCGTTTGTGACCAATAAGAAGGACGCGAGACAACTGCAGGAGCCGGAGTATCGGGAGCGGGTGGCGGAGAGTCTCTATAAAGGTGTGGCGAAGTATGCGGGTGGACTGAGTGGAGTGCGGACCGCGACGGAGCGGGCGAGCACGAAGGAATGATTTCGGAAATAGTTGAGCGAAATCGATCTATTTCTCCTTCGGTGCCGGGGTGTATCCGGGCAGTACCCGCGACTGCGCACGGAACATGTGATATTTCCCAAAGGTCATATCGTTCAGCATCGTCTTAAAGCGTCCATAGACCCCGAAGGTTTGGCCCCATTCGGTCAAGATAACCACGCCTCTCCACCTTGAAATGGAGACACTTCGGATCGGGCAGATATAGGTCTTCTCGCCGATCACAACCGGACCGTACTCAACCACGATGCCGGAGCTCAGGATCGGCAGTCGCGGCTCCAGATGCGCATCCACTGTCACGCGAAGTATGGCCCCGCTCTCCGGATCGATCGCAATCTCACCGTGATATGCGGCGATTTTGTTTAAGGGGATCGTACCGTCGGGATCTGCGAGGCAGCAGAAATTCACTTCGAAATGAGATGCGGCCTGCGGAACAACATAACGGAAGACGGCCTGTAGTCCGTCGGCACCCTGCTCCCAGTGGCTCCAGACAAATTCGCTGTGGGCCCCGGAGAAGCCGTGGAAGATCACCGCCAGAATGGGACCGAAGGTACCCTGGGTATCAAAACCATTCTCTCGCGGATTCTTCTTCTTTCCCTTCCTGGCTCCCGCATCCAGGACTTCTTTGCCGTCGCGATAGAGCACCGCGGTATTCGAGGTCTCAATTGCGTGCAACGACTGGTCGCTCGTCACGATCTTCCACGTGTCCTCTTGTGGAGGACGTTCATCATATAGGATCGTCGTTCTCGTCGCGGAGAAGTCCGGCAACTGGAGCATGGTCTTGGTCCAATACTCGACCATGCGCGAGAGCATCAGTTTTCGCACAGCAGGGTCCGGCGGTGCGGTGGCCGGAACGTCCGCCGGCGGCAGAGCCAGGAAGGCCGACCTGTCAGCCACCGCAACCAGCGCAGCGCGAGACCTTTCGCCCGGGAGGCGGCCCATCCACGACGACAGCCTCGTGCTGCTCATCCGCTCGGTCAACTCGACTCCGAAGAGGTCCTGGGCAACCTCGTTGTCCTTGCTGCCATGGACCCGCTCCAGCATCTGCTCCAGCTGGGCCACCGAGACGCGGCTCGCCTCCCAGGGGTGATCCTGATAGGACGGTTCGTTGTAGTAGCCCGCGATCGTGCGAGCAGTCAAATCCGGGTTGCTCACAGTTACTTTTAAGTTGTGATAGTCATCCACCTCGTTCGTGCGCGGAATATCAAACGCCAATGTATAAAAAACTCTTTCTTCTTCAACACATTTGCCGATCATCTCGGCAAGCTCGGTGCTTGTGTTCAGCCTCCCGCCGCCGCTGTGGAGTGCAAGTACATCCAGAGCACTATCAAAGGCCCTTACGTCGTTGTGGGATTTCACGGGAGCGCGCTCGTAGGAATATTCGCTATCAGGGTATGGCCAGCTCCAGATGGCTATTCGAGCCTCGCGCACGCGTGTTGAGAGTTCCGTGATCCTATCGAAGGACTTGTCCGTCCCAGGATCTACTTTCCAGCCAGGGCTCAGCCAAAACAATAACTTTCTACCCGGCCTACGGCGCTCCTCCAGGACAATGAAACCGAGGGGCCTCAGAGAATTTTGGGTCATGTAGTCCGCTAATCTGGCCGAAGCAAAGTTACGTGGATCTGCCAGAAAACCCAGACCCACATGGATCGGAGCCAGCCGGATCACCGGTAGCTCTCGTCCACGAGCGATCTCGTCAGCCAGGGCGTTCCCGTCCATGGAGGGTCCTGGCATAGACGAGAGTCCCGCGCTGGAAAGAAGGTAAAGCGACACTGGTTGGGCGAGCTGCCCGCGGTTTCTGCGCAGAAACTTCTCGGCTTCGCTCTTTGCAAGTGGAACCTGACTAGCCGGCAGGTTCATAGTGTCGATGACCAGAATGACTTCGACAGGAGGGTCGGGGTTGGCAGTCTCTCCGTCGATCGCCTGAACGGAGAGATTTTTTTGCCGCTGTTCGTTATCGAGAAGCGTAAAGTCTGCGGGTTTGAGGCCAGCGACCGATTTTCCTGATTGATCCGTTACGACGACGTCGAGTTTGATCATCCCTTCGCTAAGGCCCGTTGGGTGCAAAGCCGCCGCTGGTTGCGGCGCACCTGGGGGCAGAGGAGAGTTCTGTTGCGCACGTCCGAGGGGAGGCACACAAAGGAGCAGCGCTGCACTGATGCGGAACTGTTTACCTAAGCCAGTCATTTAACTCGGAGTTGGCCATGTTCTCTTCCGGGAAATACATCTGCTCAAATGCGCCTCCATTCTACTCACCGTAGTCCGACGCATCGAGAGGCTGAACCCTGCGCTCCGGTGTCCATTTTCCGGCAGTCACTAACCTCTTGGATTGTTGGTGATCAGGAGATTGACCCAACGACTGAGCGGGGGTGGCTCTAGGCTTACTTTTCGTTGCTGGTGTAGTCTGACTTTTGTATGGGAGTCTCTTCTCGGATTCGGGTGATGTCATGTGTGCTGCTGGCATTCGCGTTGGCGGGTGCATCGGCGGCTTTTCTTGAGGCGCAAGAAGCCAAGACCATCGTGGCGATGCCGCCTTCGCCGCTGCTGCCGGAGTCGTTGCGAACGGGGCCGGACCATGACGCGGGCAATGGTGCTCCCGCCTGGAGTGGCGCCGATGGGCCAATTCTGGTGGAGGATGGGATCAGGCGGTATGAGCGAGGGGACGCGCAAAGTCCGGTTGCGCATGGCAACACTCCGAGCGGCACCGTCACGGTGTATCAGTTCGACGATGCAACGGGGGCCTATGCGGCGTACAGCTATTTGAGGAAGAGTAGCGCGGACCACGTGATGCTGAGCGGCGTGTCGGTGGTGGTCTCGAATCTGAAACTCTATCCTGAATCGGTTGCGGCGTTGTTGAAGACGGTGTGGTTGGGTTGCCGAAGGTCGGCGGGACGAAGGGACTGCCTCCGCTGCTGCCGACGTTTCTGCCGACGCAGGGGTTGAAGCGGGAGACGGTGAAGTATGCGCTGGGGCCAGTGGGGTATCAGGCGACCGGTGGAGTGCTGCCGCCTGAGTTGATTGGATTCGACAAAGCAGCCGAGGCGGTGACGGCGAACTACGAAGGCAAGGGAACGTTGACGATGCTGTTGTTTCCCACGCCGCAGATCGCAGGAGATCATGGACGGCGGATCGAGGCTGAGATGAACCGGGAGGGTGCGTCGGCCGGAACCGTGAAGCTGCGGCGCGAAGGTCCTCTGGTGTTGATGACGACGGGTGCGTGGAATCCGGCGGAGGCGCAGCAGACGATAGAGAACATTCACCTTCGCAATGAGGTGACATGGAACAAGCCGATGCCTCCGGAGTTTCACTCCGAGGTGCGCAAGACGGTGAGCCTGCTGACCAGCATTCTTGTTTTTTGCGGACTGGGCGCGTTGGCCGCAGTGGTGCTGGCCTTGTTTTTTGGCGGAGCGCGAGCGGCGATTCGGGTGATGCAAGGCAAGCCGGCGGCGACCGAGCCGGAGTTTCTGCGGATCGATCTGAGCGGACGTCCGGCACGAATCCAGCCGGAGGGTCCGGGGCGCCAATCCGCAGGGATAGCGGATTTGTGCACTAGGGACGGTGCAGGACGGGGCCTAAGCGGCTGATACGATAGTCCTTTGATATATGGTCGGACCGGTTAAAGCGAAACAATAGCGAACAATAGAACCATGTTTACCCTTCAGTAACCCCCGTAACTACCTGCCTACCAATCACTTACGACGGGCGAGTTTTGGCCTTGACACCGGATTTTGCCAAACTTAGTATTTCGCCAGAAAGTTCTGATGGCTTTGCCTCCGTTGGAACTATTCTCCCTAAAGAAGAGGCCACCCTGTTGCCGGGTGGCCTCTTCGCTTTTCCGGGTGCCACTTTTGGGGGATTGCGGGACGAAATTTCCCGAAGCGGAAGCTCATGAAAAAAAATTACTTCGATCTTCACCTCGAGGTTGAAGGCCGATGTTATGCCGCCGATGCAGGAGTGTAAGGAGAGATAGGCGGCGCTCCGAAGGAAGAGGCACACCATGTCTCATGCTCTGCATCCTGCGTTGCAGATATTAATTGCTCTTTCGTCACTTGGCTCTATTGATATGGCCGATCTTTGTCGACGAAGAGGATCTCGACGGAAGCGATTTCAATTCGCACGATTTCGATCGCACTCACATTCCATGAGGATGTGACCTCCCTGTGTCGCTTGTGCTAGTTTGACTCAGCGGCTTGCGGAGGTAGGACCAGATGTTGTGGGATCGAATTGGCGTGCGTGTCGATGAAAAGAGATGGCTTATCGCCATCGCGATGCTTTTGCCGATGATGTTAGCTGCGACAGCGACGACCGTCTTTGCGCAGGACACGCGTCAGGTGACTGAGCCGAAGATTCCCGTCTCGTGCACGCAACTGCCGGCGCAGCTTCGTGCCGCGGGCGACAAGCTCGCCCAAGCGGACGAAAGCAAGCTCGATACGGCGCGCATCCAGAGTGCGCTGGATAAGTGCAAGCCGGGGATGGCGGTGGAGTTGAAGCCTGCGAGCGGCAATAATGCGTTTCTGTCCGGGCCGCTCGAGATGCGCACCGGGGTGACGCTGCTGATCGATGAGGGGGTGACGTTGTTCGGGTCGCGTGATCCCGCAGATTATGAAGTAAAGACTGAGGGTGCGACACCCGGGCTGTGCGGCACGATTGCAACCGGTGCTCCGCCGGCTGTATTTCCTGCACCGCAGCGGCCCGCTCCGACCCGGGGCGGGTGCAGGCCGTTCATCAGTATTAATGATGCGAAAGATGTGGGCATCATGGGGGATGGCGTTATCGACGGGCGGGGTTACGCGAAGCTTCTGGGCAAGGACTATAGCTGGTGGGAGATGGCGCGTAAGGCAGAGCCGAAGAACGAGCGATACTTCACGACGCGGATGATCGTTGCCAGCCACGCCGATGGCCTGGTGCTCTACCGGATCACGCTGCATAACTCGACCAACTTCCACGTTAGCGTCAACCAGACCAACGGCTTTACGGCGTGGGGGGTTCATCTGCTGACCCCGACCACGAAAGGAATGGACGCGCGGAATACGGATGGGATCGATCCTGGCTCCTCGACCAACGTTACTGTGGCGCATAGCTGGATCGACAACGGCGACGACAACATCGCGATCAAGACGGGCACGACGCATATGAGCGTGCTCGACAACCACTTCTACTCGGGCCATGGCATGTCGATCGGCAGCGAGACGTACAGCGGCGACAGCTTTCTGCTGGTGGATGGTCTGACGGAAGACCATACGACGAGCGGCATCCGAATCAAAAGCAATGTGACGCGCGGCGGACCGGTACACGATCTGACGTATCAGAACATCTGCATGCGCGGTGTGAAGAACCCGATTGCCATCAGTCCTTACTACACGAACCAGACGACGGAAGGCTTTGAGGATCCGAAGTATACGGGCGACCGGATTCCGGACTACAAGGCGATCACGATTCGCAATGTGATCGATACGACGCCGGGGGATGTGCTGATTGCCGGGTTGAACGACGACCATCGTACGGAGGTGACGATCGATGGCGTGCGGGTGGATGGAATCACACCGCAGCAGGTGCATGGGCACTTTGCCACGGTTACGCTGGGGCCAATGGGCACCAACCTTGACTTCAGCGCAACCGATATTAAGGTGATAAGACCAGCTTCGTCGTCGAACTCGTCGGCCAAAGAGGCTGCGTTCACATGTGACGGGAAGTTCGTGCCGATGAAGTAGTCATGTGTGTCTTGGGGCGATGCCTCTTTCGAATCGATGCAGTAGAATGTCCGGGCAATAGCTTATCGGCGGGCCCAATTCAACATCCTGAGGCGCGGTCAACGCGTAGTCGGTCTCCGGGCCGATGATCGGAGTGTGTCGATGCAGAAGGTCGCGGTTATAGGGGCAGGCCCTGCCGGACTGGTTACAGCGCGGTACCTGAGGTCGGAGGGCTTGGAGCCGGTTTTGTTTGAGCAGGGCAGCCGTATCGGTGGGCAGTGGAGCGCCGATGCGGGTCATAGTGGTGTGTGGCCGGCGATGCGTACGAACACCAGCCGCATCATGACCGCGTTTAGCGACCTGCCGCATGACGCGGGCTCGCCGACTTATCCGACGAATGAGGCGATGGGCGAATATCTGAAACGTTATGCGGAGATGTTCGATCTGACGCGGTGTATCCGGTTGAAGACACCAGTGCGCGAACTTCGCCGCGATGCGGATGGTTGGATTGTCAGGACGGATGCGGGGGAGGAGCGGTTCGAGAAGGTCGTCGTCGCGACCGGCCGCTACCATAAGCCAACGGTTCCTGATGTGCCTGGACTGCGGTCGTTTTCAGGGTCGGCTGGTGTCTCCCATACTTTTTCTTACAAGCGTCCGGAGGACTATCGCGGCCTGCGGGTGCTGGTTGGCGGATGCGCTATCAGTTCTGTTGAGATCGCAAGCGATTTGGCGAATCTCGGAGCCAAGCGGGTTGTTCTCACGAACCGCAGACAGCGCTATGTTCTGCCGAAGCTGGTTAATGGAGTGCCGTTGGACCACGTGGCTTTCACACGCTTCTCCGCGCTGAGTAAAGAGTGGTTTCCCATGGCCGCGGTGGGCGCCGAGCTTCAAACAGTTCGTGCTTTCGGTGGCGGGAAGTCCGGAGCAGTTTGGAGCGCCGAAGCCCGCGGACGATGTCTTTGAGGCAGGCATCACCATGAGCCAATTCTTTCTGCCGCTGGTGGCGGAGGGGCGCATCTTCATCAAACCCTGGATCGAATCTGTGGATGGCAAGACTGTGCGATTCGTGGACGGGAGCGCCGAGGACTTCGACGGCATCGTTTTCGGTACCGGCTACCATCTGGATCTTCCGTTTTTGAGCGATGAACTGCGGCAGATCCTGGACGTCGATGCGCAGCATATCGACCTCTGTGACTTCACCTTCCATCCGGAGCTTCGGGGTCTGGCTTTCGTCGGATTGTACGAGCAGGTGGGACCGTACTATCCGGTTCTTGAGCTGCAGGCGCGGTGGATCGCTTATACGATGAGCGGAGCAATCGCTTCGCTTTCGAAAGAGGAGCTCGAAGCGGGAGTTGCGGCCTATCGTGCGCGTCGCGGTACTCCACAGATCGTGTTCGCTGACACGATGGCGATACTCTTCGCCCGTGCCGCGGGAGTTGAACCCGAGCTGGAACGCTGGCCGGATCTCGCGCGGCCGCTGATGTTCGGCCCGCTGACGCCGATGTCGTTTCGCATGAGCGGCCGGGACAGCCTTCCCGATGCGCCGCAGCGTTTCGCCGCCGAGGCTCAGGCTTTTGGCTGTGTACCCTCGAACGAACTTGCGCCCATGCAGATCGGACAGCTACAGGAACTCGCCGGTGCTCGCAGGGATAAAGGATTCAGCCAGTATGTTGCAGACGTCTGTCCCCACGTCGGAGCGAGTTCGGGAAGACTGAGATAGATCGTTCGATCGTCAACTGCAGTTGCAATAGGTTTGCGACGACCTACATCTCCGCCCAGCGCCGCAGCAGGTTGTGGTAGACCCCGGTCAGCTGGACTCCCGCCGACATTGCCCGGAGCCTCTATTGCCAGCCGCTGAATTGCTGTGTCAAGGTCATAGAGCAGCGTCCTGTCTCCGTCGCTTCGAATCATGCTCTGCACCCAGAAGAAAGAAGCGACTCGCGCGCCGCGTGTTACCGGAGCGACACGATGGAGGCTGGTGGCGGGATAGAGCACCATGTGCCCGGCGGGCAGCTTCACCGAGTGCACACCGTACGTGTCCTCCACCGAAAGCTCGCCGCCTTCGTACTCCTCTGGAGCGGACAAAAACAGCGTGGCGGAAACGTCCGTGCGGATTCTCTGGCCCGTTGTTGCGGTGGCGCGAATCGCTGTGTCGACGTGCGTGCCGAAGTGCCCACCGCCGGTATACCGGTTGAACATCGGCGGAAACACCCGCAACGGGAGCGCGGCCGACATGAACAGTGGCGACCGTGCCAGCGCTGCCAGCACCATCTCGCCCAGCTTCACGGTCACGGGATGACCCTCGGGAAGTTGCAGGTTTTCCTTCACGCTCTGCGCCTGGTACCCAGCCGTTACTTTGCCGTCGACCCACTCGGCAGCGTCAAGCGCAGCGCGTGCCTGTGCCACCTCGCCGACGGTCAACACATCGGGAATCGTGATCAGCATCCACTTCTCCTATTCCTCTTCTTTTCTTTTCTTTTCGTCGAAGCGTCAAAATTTAAAGTTGATCCCGATCAGAGCATTCGCTCCCGCGCCTGGAATGAGGTGGCTCGGATGCGGCAAGTCAATGTAGTACCGGTTCAAAAGGTTGTTCACGTTCGCCTGCAACTCCAGCCGCTCTGTTATTGGGCGCCTTAGCATTGCATCGAAGATCCAGTACCCCGGAACCTGCTTCATCGCCACGCTGGTCACAAGGAAGCCGGGACCATTGGGATTTGGGGCATAGCCGGTCGGAACATAGGGCACTGTAGAACTCGCAGTCCTGCTCGCCACATAGTTCCCGCCCAGGCCTGCGTTCAGCCGCCAGGGCAAGCGATGCGTGACGAATAGATTGAACGTCTGCTTTGGAACGTTCGCCAGCGGATATCCCACCGAGGTCGGGAAGAATTCCGAGTAGATGACTGCGCTGTTCGAGGTACGCATAACCGGCAACGATGTCCGTACCCTTGCGGCAAGCCTGCCCACCATGCTGAACTGCACGCCCTTCACCAGCTGATTTCCCGCAGCGACTATATTGTTGGCGTTCGTGGGGTCTGTCTCTCGCGCATTATCTTTTTCGGTTCGGAAGATGGCGCCCTCGGCCATCAGCCGCTCGTTCAGGAAACTCCACTTCACTCCTGCCTCGTAGGTCTCGTTCTCCTCCGGCGCGGCGGAGCTGTTCGCCAGGCCAACGCTCAGGCTCAGCGACTCTGCGCCGGGATTGAAGCTCGTCCCATAATCGAAGTAGACGCTGCCGTGGCTCGACGGCTTGTACACAAATGCGGCACGGTAGCTTGGCTGCTGATCCACTCGGCTGATCGGCGCAACGGGCGCAGTCACGACGCCACCCTTGGGCGGTGTCGGCTGCCATAGGTTGTATCCGGTATCGAAGCGATCCCATCGCACGCCGCCGCTTATCTCGAACAGGTTACCCAGCTTTATCGTGTCGACGAAGTACACGCCTACGCTGTCGGACTTTGTATGGACGATCGAGGTGATGTATCCCGTTCCCGCAAATGGCTGCTGAGTATTCGGATCCACCAGCGAAGTGAAGGCACGGTGTTGATCTTGTTGATTGTGTAGCTGGACCGGATAGGGTTTGAGATCTCCTGGCCACCCTCCACACCAGCCACGACCGAATTCTTCAGTCCGAGCAACTTGAACCGCGCCGTTACCTCCGTCTGGTCCCAGAGATCGCTTTCAACACTCTTGGTCTGAATCTGATTCCGGTTGACCACCATGGCGCTCGGAGCGCTCGAAGCCGTGTACGGGCAGGGCAGAGCAGTATTCACCGCCGAGGTCGGCAGCGAGGCCACCACTCCACCTACGGGCACGCTCGCCGGAGCGTTCGAGCAGATCTGCGGCTCGGTGATCTGCGCCTGTCGCGGATAGTTCGCCGCGCGCGCAATCGTATGGAGATTTACACTCGGCGAAAACTCATGGTCCACCTTCAGCGTCAGGATGTCGTCGTTCGTCTGCAGGTAGTTCTCGTCCGGAAATCCATAGTAGCTATGCCGAATCGGCCCCGGCGCCACTGCGTTGTTGAACCAGGGCAGTCCGTAATCCGGAGTATCGTTCTCCTGGAGATGAACGTAGCTCACTGTGGCCCGCGTCTTCGTGTTCAGGCCGATCGACACCGACGGCGCGACGCCCCAGCGGCGAATCTCGGCGAAGTCTCTGCCCGCGACGCCGCTCTCCTGCCCCATCAGGTTCAGGCGAAATGCAGTTCCTCCGATGGCGTTCAGCTCGTGGCTGTTGAGGTCCGCTGTGACTCTTCGTGTCTTGTCTGTGCCGAACATTGCCTCGCACGTGAGCGAACTGCTGTAGGGTCGGGACCTTGCTTTCCTGGTTCACGACTCCACCGGTTGACCCGCGTCCAAACTGAATGCCGGCCGGTCCTTCGAGCGCTTCGACCTGCTCGTAGTTGAAGGTGTCGCGGTAGTAGCTGCCGAAGTCGCGGATGCCGTCGAGGAAGATATCGTTCCGGGCGGTAAATCCGCGAATCGTCAGGTTGTCTCCCTGCGCTCCCGCTTCGCCGGCGGCCAGGCTGATACCGGGCACATTGCGCAGCGTGTCCCGCAGCGTTGTTACTCCTTCGTCCTTTACGACAAACTGCGGTATTACCGTGATGCTCTGCGCGGTAGTCAGCAGGGGCTCGGTAAACTTCGTCAGCGAAACTGAATCCGTAACCGAATCGGTTACAGAAACGGTGTCCTTCGACTGCACCCCGACGACCATCGTCGTGGCATCCTCCACGCGATAGTTCAAGCCCGTTCCGTCCAGAAGCCGGCGGAGGGCCTCGTCTTCGCGATAAAGTCCTACAACTCCCGGCGAGTTGAATCCTGCGCAGCGTTCCCGCCGGCAGCATGATCTTTACCGTCAGTCCGGTAGCCTTCTCATAGGCTTCCACTGCTCCATCCAGCGGGCCTGGGGCAATATCGAACTTCTTCAGAGGCAGCGTCGCCTCGGCCGCGCTCGACCCCGGAGGATCGCCTTTCTCCTTCTCGGCTTGCGCGGACTTCGTTCCTGCCATAACCGCATACGCCGCCAGCGTTCCGGCCGCGATCCATCCCCGTGTTCGACCGAATATCGTTCGGCCTGCGGCTCTTTTCCTGAGCTTGATCGTCCTTCGCGTCATCTGCCTCATAGTTTTCCTTGAATCAATTACTTCCGTGTTCGGTAACCGCTGTCGCAATCTCCTCGGCCCGGGACATCGAGAAGGCATACTTCGTCCTTGACCGCTAGCCCTCGAAGTCTTCTCTGATGGCCGAGGCCACGGGGAGACTTGAAGTTCTTACCGAGATGCAATTGAGATTTGAGCCAATAATCTAACGGACTGAGTGCGATTCCTACAGTCCAACCAATGTTGCTGCCTTCAGACCTGCTCCGCTCGCGCGCCATTCTGAAATTATTCCAATTTCAATATGCTGATTCGCAAGTCGAGAGGTTTTGTGAATGCCCCGTCGTCCATTGGTCCCTGCCCAAGACGGCTTCATCCCCGAAAAATCATGGCCCGTCCCAGATTCTGAATAACCAAAGGAAACTCATTGGAATCTATAAGTTAACGGAAGTCTATAACGTTCTTGTTGTGCGTCTCAGCCTTGCCCCTTTCCCAGTCGGCATGGTGCAGTTCGTCCCTTTTTCTTGATCGCCAACTTTGCGTCCGTCGCGGACTCTCTAGGGAATTTGCCTGTGGGAGTTTTTAATCCTCTCTTCCCAAGTCCATGTACTGCTTCGTTTAAATTCCTAGAGCAAATTTCGATAGACCGAATATACGACGGAACTAGTCGTATATCAAGTTAAATATGCGACAACTTTAGTCCCATTTAGTTTGAGGTCTTGGCCACAGCTCAAAGCTGGGATTGGCGAGGCGTCCGTTTTCATACAACTTAAGTAGGATTGCTCTACAAAAAATCATATTTTTCGATGTCTCTAAGTTGTTTAACCATTGCTGGTCCGTGGCTTAGCCCGTTGAATATTATGGCCATCATATTTTACCGAGCCTTTTCCTAACTTTGGTCACCGGATTGCCTATGTGTGATTGAGCTAGCTGATTTGAAAAATAGAAACACTTCCCAGGCAAACCATCCCCATCGGCGACCCTCAATCAGCTCAGCATTTGGAGACAACATGCGACCTACATCACTTTTTAATGCCGCCCTCCCCTCCCTATTTTCAGGCAATCGCCTCCGCCATCGGACATCGCTATTGTTCGGAATGGTGCTTCTAGCAATATTGGCTTTTGGTTCGGTGGCGCAGGGACAGGAGGCGGGGCAGATTTTAGGAACCGTTACCGACCCTACCGGCGCGGTTGTGCCTAATGCGACGGTCACCATCAAGAACATCGGCACCAACGCCGTTCGTACTGTGACCAGTAGCAGTACGGGCGCCTACGTCGTCCCGGGGCTGCAACCGGCCACCTATGAACTGACTGTAAACGCTGCTGGATTTCATCCGTTCAGCACGCGTGTCGAAGTTACGGTGGCGGCCAAAGTGACGGTAGACGCGAAGCTGTCGGTGACCCAGGAGAACACCTCCGTCGAGGTGACTGCGGAGGGTGGCGCGCAGGCAAACACGCAGACACAGGAACTATCGCAGATCGTGAATGCCACTCAGGTCGCGCAGATGCCGAGCCTTACACGCAATGCTTATGATTTCGTGGCGCTTGCGGGCAATGTATCCGCCGGCGATAGCACCAACAGCGGAGATTCCCGCAATGCGTCCAATGGCAACTCGCAGAACGCGACGACGCGCGGTGTCGGCTTCAATATCAACGGACAGCGATCCAGCGGCACCGAGATTTTGTTGGATGGCGTGGAAAACATCAGCGTCTTCGCGGATAACGTCGGCGTCTACATTCCGCAGGACGCGGTCCAGGAATTCCGCATACAGACCAGCAACTACGAAGCGCAATACGGCCGTGCTTCCGGCGGCATCGTCAATGTGACGACGAAGAGCGGAACCAACCAATTTCATGGCGTTGTCTGGGAGTTCAACCGTCTGTCCGCTTACACGTCGAACACTGTCCTCAATGCCCAGCAGGGTCTTCCCAAGGGGAAGTACACCCGCAACCAGTTTGGGTTCGCGGTCGGCGGTCCGATTAAGAAGGACAAGCTGTTCTTCTTCGGCAGCACCGAGTGGACTCGCGTCCGGAGTACTGGAATAAGCATCGCAGCGGTTCCCACACCACAGTTTCTCTCCCTTACCGCACCCAACACGCAGGCCTTCTTTTCGCAATACGGCGGTGGAAAGAGCTTCAACTTTACTAACACCTATACGGCCGCCCAGGTTTACCCTGGGGGAGTTCCGGCCGGAATTCCCGCCAGCCTGCCGGCGTTCGGTACCGTGGCGTATCAGGCCCCGATCAACACGGGCGGCAGTGTTCCGCAAAACACCTGGAACGTGGTCGGGCGGTTTGACTACAACCTGAGTGACCGCACTCAGGTCTTCTTCCGCTACGCCAACTACAACGAAAACGATGAGATCGGATCAGCGTTTGCGTCACCATACAATCAATACAACGTGGGCACGGGGGCCTTTTCGACGGCATATCTGCTGAGCGGAACCCATGTTTTCAACCCATATCTGAGCGAGAGTACCAAGCTGAGCTTCAGCAGATTCAATGCTCCGCTGACGTACAACACGGCTTTGCAGAATACGCCGACGCTGACTGTGTCCACCAATGCGCAGTTGCCGGGGACAAGCACGTTCATCCAACTGCCGGGCTTTTATGACTTCAACCCCGCGAACGGCGGCCTTCCTTTTGGCGGACCGCAAAACACGATCCAGATCAATCAGGACCTGAATTTCCAACATGGAAAACATTCGATGCAGTATGGCGCGCAGATCATGTACATCCAGGCGAATAACGCCTATGGAGCGTACGCGCAGGCGGCAGAGCAGATCGGCGTCAACCGGACGGCAGGGTTGACTGGACTGGTAACTGGAAATCTGTTCCAGTTCTCAGCTGCAGTCAACCCCCAGGGCGCGTTGCCTTGCGTAAAGAACCCATATACGGGCGCATTGACGCAGACGCCCGGTTGTTTGATCAACCTGCCGGCGACACAGCCGGCCTTTGCACGGAGCAATCGTTTCCACGACTGGGCAGTTTACGCGCAGGACTCCTTCAAACTGAACCCGAGGTTCACGCTGAACTATGGTCTGCGCTATGAGTACTATGGGGTTCAGCACAACAACCATGCGAATCTGGACTCCAACTTCTACTATGGCTCGGGGAGCTACGTCCAGAGCGTTCGGACCGGACAGGTGTTTACCGCTCCAACAAGTCCTATCGGCGGTCTGTGGAAACCGCAGTACGGCACCGTATCGCCGCGCGTCGGCTTTGCGATTGATATATTCGGCGACGGAAAGTCGTCGTTCCGCGCCGGTTACGGCATCAGTTACGAACGGAACTTTGGCAATGTAACGTTCAACGTCATTCAGAATCCTCCGGCCTACGCCGTGGTCGTGCTCAACAATATCAAGATCACGAGTTCGAACACGGGTCCGCTGGCGGGTGCTTCCGGTAGCGTGCCGCTGCCGCCCACCAGCTTGAGGAATGTGGATGAGCATATTCGGACGGCGCAGACGCAGTTCTGGGACGCGGCGATCGATCGGCAACTGGCGCCCAGCACGCTGGTATCAGTGCAGTATGCGGGTGCTCGCGGGCTCCATCTGTACGACATCAAGAATATCAATACGCAGGGCGGTGGCAATGCGCTGCTTGGCGATCCCCTGACCGTCGGTGGAAACACCGCACTGACAAGACTCAACAACCAATACTCCAATATCAATAACCGGGGCTCCAACGGAGACTCGTATTATCAGTCGTTGAATATCCAATTCCAGACTACGAACTACCGGAATAAGGGGTTGAGCGTGGTAGCGAATTACACGGTAGCGCACGCGAACGACGATCTGAGCACGACGTTCTCGGAGACCAACAATGCGTTCGGCCTTGGGTATACCCAACCGTTCAATCCGGGATTCGACCACGGCAACAACGACCTCGATATTCGTCAGCGCCTGGTGATCGCACCGCTTTACCGGACGCCGAAGATAGGCAATAAATGGATGAATGAGGGGCTGGGCGGCTGGCAGGTGACGGGCATCTATACGGTCCGTACCGGCGTGCCATTCAGCTACTTCGACAGCACGAACAATAACAGTGGCTATCAGGTCGCACGGTATACGCCGGCTTCTGGAGTCATTCCGCAGCACACCTTTACGAAGATACCGAGTGGAGTCAATGGCGGGGGTGCGAACAGCTATGAGATCGGTAACCTCCCGGCGGCGATGACCTTCGGAAACCCGGCGCTGCTTGGAATCTCCGACTGGGGCCCGTTCCCTGCGACGATGGTTGCTCGTAACAACTTCCGCGGGCCGGGGGCCTGGACCTTCGACGCTTCTGTCAGCAAAATCTTTCCGATTCACGAACAGGTCAACGTGGAGTTCCGCGCTGAGGGATTCGATCTGCTGAATCATCACAACCTTTACATCCAGGACGGGCTGAACGACGTAGCCAACGTTGGCCCCGGCGTGCCAGTCCCAATCACTGCATCCAAGGGCGGCATCGGCAACGCCGGTGGTGCGAATGACGAGCGTCGCTTCGGTCAGTTTGCTCTGAAGATCAACTTCTAAACAATTGATAAGTTTTACTGCGGTGGAGACTTCGGTCTCCACCCTTTTTTTGCGATGTACCCTGATGGGCGTGGACACGGAGGAGAGTTCATTATCTTGATCTTGAGCCACCCCGTGACACCAGGCCTCTTGCCCGCCCTTTGAGTGCCTCCCAGAACCACCGCGCGCACCCACGAACCGGCTCCCATGGCCTATCCAAACCCTCTATAATAGAGCTATAACCCATGGCAGACGATCAGAACCCCGAACTTCCCCTTACGCCTCCGAACAACCCAGAAAATCCCGGCGGAACGCCCCCCAATACCGTCCAGGGCCGCGGCGCCGCCTTCATGCTCTCCATCAATATTGAAGAGGAGATGCGCCGGTCGTACCTGGACTATTCCATGTCGGTCATCATCGGCCGCGCTCTGCCGGATGTCCGCGACGGCCTCAAGCCTGTCCACCGCCGCATCCTCTACGGCATGCAGGAGATGGGCCTCCAGTTCAACAAGAAGTACACCAAGTCCGCCAAGGTCGTCGGCCACGTCATGGGTAACTATCATCCCCACGGCGACTCCGCGATCTACGACACCATGGTTCGCTTGGCCCAGCCATTTTCTCTCCGCTATCTCCTGGTGGATGGCCAGGGCAACTTCGGCTCCGTTGACGGCGACTCTGCCGCGGCCATGCGTTACACCGAATCCCGGCTCACCCGCCTCGCCGGCGAGATGCTCGCCGACATCGACTCCGACACCGTCGACTTCGCTCCCAACTACGACGAGTCCTCGCTCGAGCCCACTGTCCTTCCCGCGCGCATTCCCAACCTCATCGTCAACGGCAGTAGCGGCATCGCCGTCGGCATGGCGACCAATATTCCGCCGCACAATCTCACCGAGGTCGCCAACGCGTGCATTGCACTGCTCTCGAAGGACAAAGCCGAGACCCGCTCCGATCTCGACCTCTGTCTCGAGCACGTCAAGGGTCCCGACTTTCCTACCGGCGGGTTCATCTTCGGCAGGAGCACCATCGCCAACGCCTACCGCACCGGCCGCGGCCGCTTTATGATGCGCGCCAAGGCCTCCATTGAAAATATCTCCGGAGGCCGTCAGGCCATCATCGTCACCGAGATCCCCTACCAGGTCAACAAAGCCAAACTCATCGAACGCATCGCCGAACTGGTCAACGAGGGTGTCATCACTGACATCGCTCGCGACGAGTTCCGCGACGAGTCCGACCGCGACGGCATGCGGATCGTCATCGGCCTCAAGCGCGGCGCCGAGCATCAGATCGTCCTCAACCAGCTCCACAAGCACACGCAGATGCAGGAGTCGTTCTCGATGATCTTCCTGGCCGTCCACAATGGCCAGCCGAAAGAATTGCCGCTAGACCAGGCAATCCGCGCCTTCCTCGATCACCGTGTGGAAGTCGTTCGTCGCCGTACAGCCTTTCTCCTCTCGAAGGCCCGCGACCGGGAACACATCCTCCTCGGCTACCAGATCGCGCTCGATCATCTCGACAACGTGATTAAAATCATCCGGCAGTCTTCGAGCCGCGCCGACGCCCGCGAAAATCTCTTCAGCTACTTCTCCAACAAGCGCATCAACCTCCGCGGCGCGGAGCTGCGCGGTGTCACGCTCGATCCCAAGAAGTACGGCGTGGACATGACCTTCTCGGCCACAGGCACGTTGATCCTCTCGTACAAGCAGATCGACGCGATCCTCGAACTGCAGCTCTATCGCCTCACTCAGCTGTCAATCGATGAGCTCCTGAAGGAACTGGCTGAGGTTCGCGACAATATTACGGAGTATGAGTCGATTCTTGCGTCACCGGCGAAGCTCCGTAAAGTGATCATCAAGGAGCTTACCGAGATTCGCGATAAGTACGGCGATGCCCGCCGCACCACCATCATCGATGAGACGACCGAGCTGCAGCTCGAGGATCTCATTGCGGATGAACAAGTTGCGGTTACGGTGTCGAATACAGGGTATCTCAAGCGCACGCCCATCTCGACCTATCGCCAGCAACGGCGCGGGGGAACTGGGCGGCTTGGGATGAAGACGCGGGAAGAGGACTTTGTCGCGCAGCTGATTATCGACTCGACCCACGCCTATCTGCTTTGTTTTACGAACACTGGCCGGGTTTACTGGCTCAAGGTGTATGAGGTTCCTGATGTGGGGGCTGCCGGGAAGGGCAAGGCCATGGCTTCGCTGGTCGCGCTGCAGCCTGGGGAGAAGGTTGTAACTATCCTTCCTGTCAGAGACTTAGAGGAGGAGAACAAGTACATCCTCTTTGCGACGCGCAATGGAACGGTGAAGAAGACTGCGCTGAAGGACTTCTCGAATGTGATGTCGCGCGGGATTATTGCGATCAATATCGAGAAGGATGATGAGCTGATCACAGCGCGGGTTACGGATGGGCAGCAGGTCATCTTTATTGCGACGCATGATGGGATGGCTATCCGGTTCAATGAGCAGGACTTGCGGCCGATGGGACGGCCTGCTACCGGCAATCGCGGTATTTCTCTGCGCAAGGGCGATTATGTGATTGGGGCGGCTGTAACTCCTTCCAACGAGGCGCGCAATAAGCAGCGGCTGGAGCGGGCGGCGCAGAAGGGGCTTACGAACCAGGTGGCGGCTGCGATTGACGAAGTTGCAGATTCCGCGTCGGTTACGCCACTGGAGTTGTCGGGCGATCCTACGGAGTTGAGTGCGCCGGCGATCTCGGAGGCGACTGCGGCGAAGCTGGAGAAGCTGGATAAGCAGCTTGGGCTTACGCCTTGCCTGATTCTTTCGGTTTCCGAAAGCGGTTATGGGAAGCGGACGGATGTGGATCAGTATCGTCTGCAGTCGCGCGGCGGCAAGGGCGTGATCAACATGAAGGCGACGCCGAAGGTCGGTAAGGTGTCTAGTATCAATCTGGTGGACGAGACCAGCGAGCTGATGGTGATCAGCCAGTTCGGCAAGATCATCCGGATCGACACGAAGTCCATCCGGGCTGCGGGCCGCAGCACCCAGGGGGTCAAGCTGCTCGACCTGGAAGACCAGGACAAAGTGGCCGCCGCGGTCGTCATCCCGCCTGAGGAAGTGAAGATCCAACCCGAAGAGGGAACGCTTTTGCAGTAATTTTTTCTGGCGTGGTGTTACCCCGTTTTTGCTGGGGGTTTTGGCAAAAACGGGGTGCAGAACGTGGTTTTTTGATGGTGAATTTGTGGTGGGTTGCTGGTGAAATGCTGGTTCGTTGACGGTCGTTTTTCGGGCTCGAAAAATTTCCACTTTTTCCGGATTTATTTTGAGGGGATTCCCATTTTGGGAATCTCTTTCGCGCCTCAATGCTCCATACCAGAGCTGAGCCAAGCGTCTGAGCGGGGAGCTCTTTGTTAGTGAACGATTGAATTTGAAGATTCAGTTTGTGACGCGGCGGTTTTCTTTTGCGCCTGGTGCTTGGCAAGGATAGCAAGGCCTACAAGGTCGTCCAGTATCTCTCCCTGATCAAGTTGTATCGCGAGGGCCACCATGAGAGTCCGGGCCTTCCCTCCGAAGGCTTCAGCCTGCTGTTTAAGCGTTATAAGGCAATCGGCAACAGCCCCGTGCAATGTTTTCAGATCGTCATCCGACATCTGGGCCAAAGTTGATGGAGTCGCTGTCCTATCTTCCTCGCATCCCGACGAGCCAAGATATCCGCCTGTTCCTGGTCCCCAAATTGTCTTCATGACTACTGTGTGCCCCATGGAATCCGAAAGTTGTTCCTTATCGTGGACTCGGATTTGGTTTAACACAAGAGGTTGTGTTTACTCTGTTGAGTCCGGGCTTCCAAGGTACTCGGTTGGGTTAGTTCCGTTGCTTGTTGCATGATCCTGGCCTTTAGCGTGGTTTTTCGCTGGTGAATTGTGGTGGGTTGCTGGTGAAATGCTGGGTGCGTTGACGGTCGTTTGTCGGGCTTGAACAACATGCCACTTTTTCCGGATTTATTTTTGAGGGATTCTCATTTTGGGAATTCGGTTCGAGCCGCCATCCGGGATGCCTAAATAAAAAGCTTGCATTGTCGTTTCGTTGGTCATATTATGACCAATATGAAGCCACGCGCAATCTTCAATCTGCCAAATGCTAACGATGAAGCGGCAATTTTTGCTCATCGCACCGCAGTGCTGAATTTTTTTGCGGATGTGTTCCAGGACATCGATGACGCGCTTGTCGATGCGCTCCCGAAGGTTCTAAGTACTTTCGGCCTCTACGAGGGACCGGTGGATCTTGCGGTTCACGCACCGAATACACGCTATCTTGTTCGTCAGTATCTGACTAAGCAGAGCAACGCTGCTCGTGATGAGGACGAGGTGTTCTTCGATCTGATGCGCGTGTCGAATTGTGGCCTCTGCGTAAAAACAGCCTTCGGGGAAATTCGCGTGCTCAAAGCACCGAGCGATGGATTGCCAAAGGCAACCAGCGATGCGAGGGTACGTTTTAGCAGTAACAATCAGATGGTCTTTTCTTTTGCTGAGGAGATGATGGCGCAGCTACTCAGTCTCAATATTTTTGTGCTATGGAAGATGGATGCACAGTTCAAGTATACGGGAATGGAAATTGCTTGCCCTCGTCGCACCTATGGAAAGGGCGACATCGATTGCTATTGGATTGCCAAATGGCAGGGCAGGAATGGCGTTAGAGGTTGTCGAGACCCGCACGCCCAATCGCACCTGATCTCGACGAAATTACCGCCCTCCCGATTGATGAAGAGAAGGCAAAGAACTGAGAAGTGACCCATGCAAAATTCTCTTTTCGAGATAAGGCTACCGCTCGTAAACGGTACGCGAGTTCAGCGGGCTCGCGAACTTCGGGGCTTTACTCAGGCCAGTCTGGCGGACGCAATCTATGTTGATCAGACGATGGTCGCTCACATCGAGCGAGGGAAAAAGCAGCCGACGGCCGATCTTCTGGAAGCGATTGCCGACTTGTTGGACTTTCCTTCTGCGTTCTTTAGACAGCAGGACTGTTTGGAAATGCCAAAGGGCAGCCTTTTGTTTAGGTCGAAAGCAGTGGTGGGAAAAAAGGTAATTGCGCAAGCCCATGAGTACAGCCGGCTTAGTCTAGAGTTGGCTCTCGGGCTAGCGAACTATGCGAAGCTGATTCCGATCAGAGTGCCGTCTTTCAGCGATCCTATTGAAGCAGCGCGAGAACTCAGGACGACTCTAGATCTGCCTGCGGGGCCGATCGGCGACGTGATTCGGAGTATTGAAAGACTCGGCGTTCTGGTTTTGCCTTTACCTGATATTAGAGACTGTGATGCCTTTGCCACTTGGGCCGGACCAGAGAGAGCGACTCCAGTCATTGGACTCTCGGCGGGCAGGCCGGTTGATCGTGTAAGACTCAGTGCAGCACACGAGCTTGGTCATCTAACGTTGCATCGCTCACTGCATGTCGCCTCTAAGGAGAAATGAAGAAGAAGCGTACGCGTTTGCTGCGGAATTTCTAATGCCGGCCGCTGATATATATATCCTGATTTGGCTCAACAAAAAATTAGCCTATTCCGTTTAGCTGAACTGAAATCGAGTGGCGAGTGTCTATGCAAGCATTGCTTCGTCGCTCCAGAGAATTGCAGATTCTTAACGACCGCCAATATCGCTATTTAATGATGCAAATCTCTCAGCGAGGATGGCGATCCGAAGAACCTACGTTCAATGCATCCATAGAACGTCCCCGCGCGCTAAGAAAGATATCTGAGGTTGCATTTGGATATAGCGATAGTTGGGAACGCTTAGCCAAAGAGTTTAATTTGAGTTCAACCCTCGTCACCGCGATTTTAGGAGCGTGCGAACCGGGGCAAGAATCGTCCGCCCCGGCGCCAAGAGTTCAGAGAGCAAGCGGTACAAACAAGATCGTCAGTTTCGAACGTAAAGGTAGCGCCGACGACTATTCACACATAAGTACTCAATCCCTCACGAAATAAATACAGAGGGCGCGCTCAAAGGATGTGTCGAAGAGTCAAAAAAATCGATCGAGAACTCCAGTCCAGTAAACTTCCGATACCACTCGACCTTCTCTGCGATGACATCAGTTTCTGTTTTAGTGCCCCGATAGATTCCGATTCCAAGTCGTCGTTGTTTGCGCCCTCGGATCGCATCAATGAGGTGCTGATCGTAGGCCACGTCTAACGATTGCCCCAAAATCACAAGTCCCCCCTCGTGCCTAACCAACTCGCTATATGCAAACCCCAAGTAATCGCTACTGTGAATCGACAAAAGCTTATCGTGCGAAGTTCCTTCGCTGATGAATAGCGGAATCGGAGTTTGGTTGTCTCCAAGTGGCTCACCAAAACTATCTAAGAGATTACCTAGCGCGCCTGACGCGCGCTTGATTGTTCCGAGAGGTGATCTGTAAAGATGCAGCGCGCCATGCAGAAATAGAATTCTTGTCTTCGAAGGGTCCCACACATCTGTATTGCTAACATCGAAAAGGCTGCCAAAAAAGAAATCAATGAATCCTGTAGGGTCCTGCATAACTGCCCAGTAATTTAGGAGATCGTAGTTTGTTGAATAAACAAATCGGTATTGCTTTAGAGCGGCTCGAATTGCGATGAGTGTCTCTATTGGAATATCAGTCCATGGAATATGAACTGCATGCACGGCTTCAATCAATGCCCGCCTAATGTGAGCATATGCAGCGGAAATTGAATCATGTTGTATACCTAGAATTTGGTTGATCTGTCCTGCCTGTGCCAACGCTGAAAGCACCTGCTCGAAGTTTGTAGTATCGAGCTGGTCGAAAATCTGGATCTCATGAACTGGAAGGGGGTCTTCCACCGAGGTGGATTGCGATACTGTGAAGAGGGAGTCGTAAGCGAATCTAGAGCTGATCGCTCGGCTTACACCGTTACCTAAGAGAATTCCATTCCATGGGCCGTCAATCTCGGCGAAACTACGCAACTCAGCATCTATGGGCATCTTCAGTCCTTGTACTCAGCAGGATAAGGAACCTTACGAAGCTAACCCACCATTACCAACAACACAAGTGTTGATTCGATAGTTCCCGAAATATCTAAGAACGTCTCCGGGACGGGTGGCCCACATCTGACCGAACCGCCACAGACGGGTGCTCCATCTTCGCGGATGATTGCACTATCCTTGCACCTACGCCCGTTCCCCTGTCCTTAAGCGCCAATAGTCAAGGCGAAGATCCCATGCGAATTTCCGCAAGACGGTTCCAGCCAAGAGAGACGATCCTGCGAGATCGAATCGCCTTGCCTGATTCCGGATCAAAACGAATCTTCACAAAGGCTTCGTAAAGATAACCGTAAGACCGCCTCCGTCGTACTTTTTCTTATATCTGGTTTTTGCGAATTGATATAACAATAGACCTACGACCCCGCGAACGTAACGGATCGGAATTTTGGAAACAGCTTTCGCATGCCACGCGTACCTGCTGACAACCCTGCTCGTGCGATCCGATGTTGTGGCCTCTAGCATCACTAAGCCCACTCCCGAACACAGCATTTCCAGCCATCGAATTGGAAACTGATAGAGATGTCTGGGAACATCAAGATGGGCCCATCCTGCTCCAAGCACTGAAAAGTCGTAGCTTTCTATGTTGGGGATGGAGACCAGAAGTATTCCACCTGGTGCAAGCCTCCCCGCCGCTTTTTGCAGAACGAGCCACGGCGTTCGTAGATGTTCCAAGGAGTGCCATAAGGCAATCACGTCAAACATCTCATCCATCGCATCGAGCGCCTCCTCCGGTTTATTGGATTGGATCGCCTTGATGCCGAGTACTCTCTGTAGAAAGCTCACACAGTTCTGATCCATCTCGATCGCTGTCACATCAAACCCGGCATCCTTTGCATTACAAAGGAAAGCTCCTCTCCACGGCCCAATCTCGAGTAACCGACCTTTCTTTACATGCTTCAATATCGAATCCATTCGATATTGTTCTTCTCGCGCCACTGTCCTAAGTTCAGTCAGATCCTTCGGAATGGCCTGATATCCCCCCTTATAAAAAGGGGTCATATCGTCAGGAACTGGCTCAAGGAAGGTGAGAGCACAGGCGGAGCATTTAAAGAAATGGAAAATTTGTGTCGTGGTGTTCCTGTTCACATCTGTCGACGAAACCAGTAGCGTAGACTGACCGCCACAATATGGGCAAACAGGAAGCCCGCTTGTGGTCTGGGGTTGTGCCACATCAGCCACTGCTCCCTGCACTCCCGGTTGATTCTGACTCATACTTCTCCCAAAGTTCCATCGATTTATGCGCGATCTCCTTAAGAGACATCTATTCGTGCTGGATCGGCAACTTCATTTTATATCGAATGATTCGCAGCAAAGATGCTCGCTCGTCGGCCTTCAGAGTCGCATACCAGGCGGTCAGCAGTGTTGCAGCGGTCCAGAAAAGCCATAGGCTCAGATTGAGCGGTTGTCCAAAAGGATCTCTCCACAAGGGGATGAGCAGCAAAGATGGAATCGCGATGAGCGCCGGGCGCAGGAGGGCTCCAACGAAAAGCCGAATCCTGGAGATGAGAATGGTTGAGTACGTGTAATGCATGCTGAAGGCGAAATGCATACCAACGCTTGCAAACGCGCCGAGAAGAGTTCCTGCCGCCACTCCAATCGCGCCGAGCGAGTGTGCAAGATAGACGCTGCTTCCTAGATTGACGATGGCTTCCACGATTGCAGCGGCAGTTGCCAGTCTCTGCTTTCCGGTTGCCACTACGATCGTTGCGTAGGGCATGCACAGGTTGCGCAGCATTGTAGCCAGCACCAGGATCTGTAAATATCTCACACTGTGAAGGGCGTACGCCCGGCCTACCCAGAGGTGCAGAATCGGGTATCCACCAACCAGCAGGGGCAAGCCGATTAGGAGTATGAGAATCGTTGAGTAACGTGTGACTCGAAACAAAATATTACCCATCGCAACGGCGGTGCGTTGTGTGTTCAAAGCAGAGACGGCGGGCAAAAAGGGGCCTAGCGCAGAGGAGATGATCGAGATAATTAGATTCGTCGGCAATGTGGCGAGTGAATAGTAGGCTGTCTCTTTGAAATCGTAGTGGCCGACGATTGTGACATCCAATCCGCTAATACATAACATTGCTGCGGACCAAACAGCGAGCGCGAGGCAATAACCGAACATCTGCCCGAGTATTTTGCGATCGACGCCTACGGGGGAAATGCGAATTCGACTCAACTTTCTGCGCCACGCCAGGGCTTGCAGGAAGCCGGTGGCGACATTGATGAGAGCAACCGCGGATCCCATAGCGATCAGACTTCCCTGGTAATGAACGATGATGCAGACGGTAAGCGCGTACAAGGTGCGGTTTAGGACTGTGATCGCGGTGGGGACACCATATTGCTGAAGTCCGACAAAAACTGCAGAAAAGACGGAACAGAGCAACGTGAACGATAAAGAAGCACCAACCAGCAGAACGCTGATGCGAACGTCCCGATAGAGAGCCACGGGCATGTTGTGAAAGAGTCTCGGAACTTGCCAGGCAAGAATCGTCGTAAGGACCAGACCCAAAAAGCCGGCCAAAGTCATCATGATAAAACCGGCGCTGGCGTGGTTTCCCGCTTCGACGACATCGCCCCTTGCGTCGTGCTCGGCCACAAATTTGGATACACCCGTCTGGATTCCGAGATCCAGGAACGACACAAATGCGCCTAATTGGAGAATCAATACCCAGGCACTGTAGGTTGCTAGTGGGAGATGATGGACCAGGTAGGCAGGCAGGAGAAGGGCAACCAATGAGTTAAAAACAACGCGCGCCAGACTGATCGCTACGTTTCGGGATATCGTATTAGCCACTCCTGAAGGCTTTGCGAGTGCTTCACCTGACGAAGTTGGGGTGTCTGTACTTATTGTGGGGACTTCATCCAAATCGTCTACCTTACGTCTTTCACTGATGCAGCAAAAGCCGCGATCGAATTCGATTCCTCAGGATGGTGAGCGGCTTCCCGGGGTACTGTATCGACCGCAACTGCACAAGTCGCATAGAGAGTCGCATAGAGTGCGTCTTTTGTAAGGATACATTAGATCATTGCAGTTATCTGAAGCTTGGGGAAACCCGGATAGCGCTCTCGCTTCTGCCCCAAGGGCAAAGCGAATCCGTACGCAGAGCGAAATCACCTGCACCATTGGAAATGCACACTCAGATCGTCTTAGAAATAGGTGATGCGGTAACGAAGTATTCAAGCACATGGTTCAATTAAAGAAAGGCAAGCTGCGTCGAGCGATTAACCTATAGTTGAAGTCCTGCTTGCCACGTACAACGCGAGCGTTTTTTGCGGGAGCAGATTGATTCCATTCTGACACAGAACTATGTCAATCTTCGGGTGCTGGCGATAAGGTGAGCAGAACAAAGAAAGCGATGGACGAGCTTGAATCACGTTGGGGAGCAGACACCCCTTTGCTGGTTTTTACCGACGCACACGTGGTTGACGACCAGCTCAGAACCCTCCATGAATCGTTCTGGGCGCGTTGAGAAGATTGACCCGGAACGGATCCACCATCTCGCGTTGTTGCTAGGACGTAGTGTTGTGACGGGATGTACCATGCTGCCAAACCGCCGCTTGGACGGGTGGCCCACATCTGCCCGAACCACAACAGACGGGTGCCCACGTCTTCGCGGATGTTTGCACCATCCTTGCACCTGCGCCCATTCCCCTGCCCCCTATGGGGTATTTCGCTCTGAAGCGATAAGCGTAGTGTGTTTCCTGAGAGTTCAGGTTTGATTGGTCTTTCTTGTGTGCCGACTTGAGCACAGCTAAGACCAAGGGGGCAGCATGATTATGTTCGCTGTAGGAGTTCTGATTACAGTCATTGTTCTCGCTGGTTTTGGTTTTCTCGCGACCGCCTCGAACGGATGGTTCTTCAAATACCGGAAACCACACGAGACCTTGCCCTCGACCGACAAGAACAACTGATATCGCGCGTCGAGTCGAACAGGCTGGAGGCTGGGTGGCCCGCATCTGACCGAACCACCACAACTGGGTGCCACCTCTTCGGCGCGGTCTTATCGCGACGAATCGGGGTCCCCGCTGGCTTTGCTGGTGGGGGTGAGTTTGGGTGGGTAATTTTTGCGGCAGCGAAGATCCCGACAAGATAGAATCGCCCGAACGCCAAAAAGGAAAACAACGAGAGACTATGCCAACAACCACCCGCGAAGAGATCCGCTTCGGAGGCCTCGTCATCCGCTACCTCGTCGACCCGCAGGCCTCCGGAGGCTCGGTCGCCATGTTCGAGTTCGAAGTCGCGCCCGGAGCTAGAGTCCCCGCCGCGCACAGCCATGACGCCTACGAAGAGACCGCCTACGGCCTGGAGGGTACCCTTACTTACACCGTCAACGGCAAGACCGTGGAAGGCGGTCCAGGGGATTCCGTCCTCATCCCTCGCGGCGCCGTGCACCGCTTCGAAAACCTCCACTCCACCACGGCAAAAGCCCTCGCCATTATTACCCCCGGCCTGCTCGGCCCCGAGTACTTCCGCGAGATCGCCGGCGTGCTGCAATCTACCCCATCCGGCACTCCACCCAATGCCGCCGCGATTGGCGAAATCATGCTGCGCCACGGCCTCACTCCGGCTCGGTGAGCTCGCTTTCAGATGTCCTACCGGACGGGCCCACTTCGCGTGGAGCGGTCACTTCGTGACGGGTGTACCGGTCTTGCGGGATGGAGTGCTTGGGTCCTCCCGTTGGTCGGAATGAGGGCCCCGACTCTGCCTGGGTGAGGATGCTCTAGTGCGTGATCCACTCAATCAGGGCTCGGTTGACCGCGTCAGGCTGTTCAATGGTTGACGCGTGACCGCACTCCGGCACGACTACGAGCCTGGCGCCTGGAATGGCTGCCGCCATCTCTTCCGATCGGTTCGGCGGGGTGAACGTGTCGCTGTCGCCAACAAGGACGAGCGTGGGAACGGAGATGGCCGGGAGGCTGGGACGATAGTCGATGCGTGAGATGACCGCCTCGACCTGCTGCGCCCATCGCTCGATGCCAACCGCCAGACCCATGCGTACGTTGACTTCGCGCAGGGCGGGATCGTCCTGGTGCACCGAATGCACGATCGCGGGGAGAGCCAGTGCAAGCAGCGTCTCGAAGTTGCTGGTGTTGACCTGGGCGAGCAAGGTCTGGCGCTGTGCGGTCTGGCCGGGCGTGTCGGGGCGGGCCTCGGTGTCGAGCAGCGCCAGCTTGAGGACACGCTCGGGCGCCTGCCGCATGATCTCAAGTTCGATATAGCCGCCCATCGAGATGCCGGCGAGGGCGAAGCGTGGCGGCGCGGCGGCGAGAATGGCGGCGGCCATCTTGGCGATGGTGTCACCCTCGAGCGTCGATGCGACGGTGACGGACCCATAGGGCCATAGAGCTGTGATCTGGGAGGCGAAGATCTCTGGCGTGCAGAGCATTCCGGGGATAAGGACGATAGGGATCACAGAGGGCTCCTTCTCCGGCCATGTTACTAAAAAACTCTAAAGTAACGTTTGGGTAACCGACACTTGTTGCTGTGACAAAATAACAGAGCGCTAATCCCTGGGTGCTATCGTGGTCCTCTTTGAATTGAGGCGAACTATGGCAGACACCAGCACACTGCGTCTCCGCATCTTCGATGGCTCTCGCCGGCTGTTCTCGAAGCCCGCTAAATTTCTGGTGAAGATTGTGGATGGCAACCAGACTCAGCATGTGTGGCGCGATTACGCTCAGAACGACATCACGTTCAATGGCCTGCCCTTTTATAACAACCTCTTCGACAACTACACGGTTGTTGTGTCGTCGGACGGCTACAAGCAGGCGGGCTATCAGCCGGTGAAACTGTCGAACGCCTATACGACGACGCTCGACATTATGCTGATCGCGAACGATCCCGGTTTCAGCTTCGTCAACGCGCGATGGGACACGGCCAAGGTGGTCTATCCCTTTGTGGCTGGCGGTGCTGACAACGCGACGGGGGAGCAGCGCTACGATGGCCTGCTCGAAAGGGAAGAGCCGCTCGCGTGTCTGCTGAACCTGTGCGAGGCGATGAGCCAGATTGCGCTTCCCCAGGGAACGCCTCTGGATTACATCAAACAGATTCGCTGGGACGCGCCGTATGCTCCGGCGCAGGATCGCTTCTTCGCCTGGTGCGACGTGGGGCTGGTCGATCAGGTGAAAGCTTCAGCGGCGGCTGGGAAATTCGCCGTGGAAAATGCTCCCGGTCTCTTTCATCCGGGAGCGACCTCGAGCTGGAAACAGATTCAGTTCGGCGAGGCTAACGTGCAACTCACGTTTCACGAGAACGATAAACTCACCATCGATGGCGTGGACTGCGTCATGGTCGAACCGGACATAGACTACTACCGCGACCTTGCGGCTCACATCATCCTCGAGGTTGTCCCCAACGGTCTGACCCACACGCTGACGAATCCGACGGAGGTGTACGTCCTTCGCTGGATCGCAGGGAGAACCGCTGGGGTCCCCGATTTCGCGCCTATCTACACGATTACTTAGCTGCGTCTTTTGCCGCTACGGACTACCGATTCAAATCGTGGATCGTCTCGCCTACGGCATGGCCGAGCTGTCCGGCTGCATCTTTTACATTGCCTACGACTCGATCCGCCGCGCCCTCGCCGGCCATCTGGTCGTCGCCGGTAAGTCTTCCTACACCTTCCTTAATTGCGCCTGCGAACGATCCCACCGCACCTTCGGCTCGTTTCTTCGTGCCCCAGCCGAAGGTTTTGCGAGCGGCGCTCTCGACCCCGTCGTACCCGGTCGCATATTCCGGTCCCGATTCGTTGAACAGCAAGATCGTGACCCCCACACCGATTCCAACCCCGGCAATGATCCATGGAAGAGCTCTCATATCCTTACCTCCAGGAAAGTAGGATGCAATCCGGACCATTCAGGTTAAAACTCGCACCTATGAAGGCCATCCTTATTCCAGGCCTCGACACCTACACACCGAAACTCCCGCCGCCAAACCCAGATCCATAGCACCAGCGCCGCGCAGTTTCGTCTCCACTTTGCTTGCTCTTTCACGGCAAAAAGTTCTACTATCAGACTCCCTTCCCAGAGCAACACATGGAACCGCGCACTCGCGTGGTATCCGGCGACTCCTTTTGAGGGCCATCGAGGCGCCGCCCGCATGTCAAAAATCGGGGGGTTCAAGATGCGCCCGTACTGTGACAACACCCGCCTCTGTCTGAAGTTGAGCGTTGCGACGCTACTGGGCGTCTTTGCAACTGCCGTCGCCATCGCGCAAGACAAGGATCTGCTGATCGGTGTCACCTATGTCTGCAGCGGCGAACGCATGTTCATCGAGAACTGCAACCCCAATCCCTCCGACACTGCAAGTTGCATGGTCGGCCATCCTGACCATGTGATGGCGAACGGCCTGATGCAGTACACGAACATGACCCGTGGTGCCCTGAAGAAGCTCTTCCCAACGTGCACCCAGCCTTCGGCGAAAGAACTCGCCGCACAGGCGGCCTTCAAGAAGAAGCAGCAGGAGATTTACGACGCTAACGTGGCGAAGGCCAACCCGCAGATGAATAACCAGGCCAACGCCGCCAGACCGCAGGCCCAGGGAGCCGGCATGCAGCGGCAGCCAACTCCGCCAAAGAACGCGGAGGAGCGCGCGATGCGCCGCTGCGTCAGCTCCGGACGGCTTCCGGCCACGTGCATGGGGAACGGGCTGCTGGGCGGTTTTAGCCAGATGCTCGCGCAGGTGCTTCCGGGCGCCGACAAAGCGCCCGCTCCGGGACCCACCATGGCCGGAGTCTTCGTCGGCCCTGGCAGCTGGCGACTCGACTTCATCGACGGCGGCGTCCTCGTCAACTGCTCGTTTCTCTCGCCCAATCAAGAGGCCTACTCCCTCGACTTCAAAGGCGGCCGCGCCGTCCTCACAATCAACACCACCCCCAGGCCTCTCGTCCTCACCTACCATGCCGATAACACCATCACCGGACCGCCTGGCCCCGTCACCATCGACGGCGTGGTCCCCGGCGGCTACAGCGCTGGTAGCTCCACACCAGGCCACACGGAAACCTCCCAGACCACCACGCACGAGACGGTCAATCAGAGCCAGACCGGCATGTACGGCCAATCCCAGCTCACCTACCAGGGCAACGGCCAATACGACGCCGCCACCACCCACACCAACAGCACCTACGTCCCCGGCACAACCACACCCGGCTACACCAACTTCACCCATAAACGCGCCACCTGCTCCGCCATCAACCTCTCCACCAAAGGCGCCAGCGTGGGCATCCAGACCATGCAGACCGATTTCCTCAAAGGAATGTTGGGGGGGGATAAAGGGGCGCCGACGCCTCCTGGCATTCGGATGCATGGCATCTACGCCGCCTCCACCGGCTTCAGCGTTCAGTTCTTTCCCGAGTCCGCCATCTTAGGCTGCGGTCTCGACGCTGCGCGCGCCTACCCCTACACGGTGATGGCAGACGGAAGCAAAGCTGTGGTCAAGATCGACGCACCTGATCATCCGCTTACTCTTGCTTTCAACTCCGACGGCTCGCTGGACCCTGGGGGCTCCGGTCCGTATCAGGTTCATGGGCGCGTCGTCACGGGCCAGAACGATAACGACGACTTTACCTTCGCTCCGATGGAGCAGACCTGCAACCTTGCGGTTCTGGCTCCGGCGAAGGCTATTCCTTCGGGCGGGGGTACGGCGGCGACGATGGTTGCCTCTTCAGGAAATCGTGCCGCAGCGACTCCCGGCACAGCCGCATACAACGGCGGAGGCACGCTGTCGGTTCCGGGGGCTACGTCTGGGGAACGCTACGTTGTCGATCATGTCGGGATTTCCGGCGCAACCGGGGGTGGCGAATCCGTTGGCGGGACATCCGTACGCTCTGCTGCGGGATAGCTTCGCAACGATTGTGGCGAATGCGGGGGTTTCAGTTCCGCCGGGGATGTCGCCTTACAAGGTGCTGGGCAATGCGTGCGGCAACCATACGCCGGATTGCCAAAAGATCATGGACGCGATAAAGGCGAGTGCGGCCTCGTCGGTGCGGGCGGACGCGAACGGCAGCGGAACTTTTCCTGGAGTAGCTCCGGGGACGTACTACCTGATGATCTCAACGCGCTACAACAATCAGGGTCTGGCCTGGGGTCAGGCCGTGCAACTCAAGCCGGGACCAAACTCCGTAGCGCTCGATCTGCACAATGCAACGCCCGTAAACTGATGCGATCAAAAATGACTTCACTTTGACATTTTTCTGACAACAGTGGAGGTACGAAGTCGATACTCTTCATCCTCAGAACTTATTGAGGCCAGCTTTCTGTGCACTGTCACAGAAAGAGAAGAGTGAGACCATCATGATCGACGCATTCCTTCGCTCCACGTTTTCATCTTCCCCTACACGCTCGACGCACAGAAGATCCGGCCGACAGTCTCTTCGCGCTTTCTCTTCTAACAATCTCCCTGTCCGCAGCAGGGCAAACAGCCGGCACCTACACGGTCAGCAACCTTGTCTCTGACGGTTCCGTTCCTGCCACCATCACCGACGCCAACTTCATCAACCCGTGGGGAGTCACGAACGCCACCTTCTGGATCAATACCCAGGGGACTGGTCTTGACTACGTTCTGTCACCGACGAACTTTCCCCCGTTCCCTCCGTTGACCCCGCCCGCGACTCCCGCGTTCGCATTCAAGATCACGATCCCCGCGGCTGGCGGCGGCACAACCGCCACGGGCATACCCAGCGGCGCCGCCTCTACTGGGACGGCCACCGGCTTCCTCCTGAGCAATGGCACCAAGGCGACCTTTCTCTTCGCCTCGCTGGACGGCATTATCACTGGCTGGAATAGCGGGCTCGGTACAAACGGCGCCGTTGCACGAGTCGCTATCGATAACAGCGCAGCCGGTGCGGTCTACACCAGCATGGCGATCGCCACCAACACCACACGGCGCCTTCCTTCTCGCCGCGAACTTCGGCAAGGGTTCTACTCTTGAGGTCTACGACAACAAATTTGCCTCCGCCAAACTGGCCGGCTCTTTTACTGATCCCAACCTTCCGGCGGGCTACGTTCCCTATGCCGTCCACGTCATCGGGACGCAGGTGTTCGTCACGTACGCGCTTCGCGCCACCACCGGCGGACCGACGGTCGCTCCGGGCAATGGTATGGTCAATGTCTTCGACACCAACGGCAACTTCGTCTCCCGCGCTGTCTCGCCCGGCGGCAATCTCAACGCACCCTGGGGAGTCGCCATTGCTCCGACAACCTTTGGCGTCTTCGGCGGAGACCTGATGGTCGGCAACTTCGGCGACGGCATCATCAACGTCTACGATCCGAAGACCTTCGCTTACCTC
Source organism: uncultured Acidobacteriaceae bacterium (assembly GCA_963838555.1). Lineage (GTDB taxonomy): Bacteria > Acidobacteriota > Terriglobia > Terriglobales > Acidobacteriaceae > Edaphobacter. Next base: position 35,631 of record CAWIRK010000008.1, read on the forward strand.
GGTCAGTTAGCCGACGGCACGGGCAAGACCTTCGTCTACGCGAGTCTCTGGGAGATTTTCTTTGGGCTCACTGCGCCCTCGTCAAGCAATGGCGGCAACCAAAACACACTCTACTTCACAGCCGGCCTGGCTTCTGAGAAACACGGTCTTCTTGGTTCCATCAACACGAGCAGCACTACCTCCGGCACCGCGACCTACGGCTTCAGTGCATCAAGCTCTGCCGCCACCGTCACCGCGGGATCGTCGGCCACGGTTGTCCTGAGTGCCGCACCCACCAATAACTTCAGCGGGACGGTTGCGCTTGCCTGCAGCGGTCTTCCCCAAGCAGCGACTTGCACCTTCGCGCCCACGTCGTTGACCGTGGCTGCCGGCGCACCCGCCACTACCACGCTCACCATCGCCACGGTAAAGCCGATGGCCTTTGTCCGGCCCTTCAGCATTCGCGGAACCTCCGCAACCAAAATCACCGTCGCTCTCTTCCTCCCCTTCGGCGCGCTCCTCCTCTTCCCCCGTCGCCGATCCCTGAACCAACGCTACCTCCGGCTTCTGGGGCTGTTGGGGACCCTCGCCCTCTCCGCCGGCTTTGTCGGGGGCTGTTCCAGTATGAGCGACGTCGTCGTCCCGTCCACTCCGACGGGAACGTCAGCGATCACGATCAAAGCCACATCCGGTTCGATCACTCAGAGCACAACTGTCAACCTTATTGTCCAGTAAATTTGCTGCTATGGATTCAAAAACTCTGCCTTCTCTCTCAAAATAAACAGCAGATAAATTGCACAGGAAGCCCGCTCAATTTGGCGTCATCAAAATGAGCGGGCTCTGCTATCAGCGAACCGGGCAATAGCAAATCCGGCAACAGCATCGGCGTAACTCCAATCGTTACTGTGATCTCCAGCGCTATCTGCAAATTCTTGCATGCATCTGGCTGCGCACCCTGCTTAACTCCTCGTCTGACCGGACTTAGTCATCGAAAATTGAATTGACTTCTCCCATCGCCGGGCCTATAAACGACGCTCCGGCCCCCATTGGGCATTGGCTTTTCAACAATTAAAGGAGAATGACGATGCAGCTAAAACGCTTGCTTGTAAATCCAGTGTCCGCGCTACTTCTTGCGGCCTGCGCAGTCTCGGTATCCGCCATCGCGCATGCCGACACGATTGCGTGGACTAACTGGTCCACCGCCACCTCCGGCACTCCTGGTTCTGCCGCCGGCACCATCGGCAGCATCAACGTAACGTACTCGGGCCAGACCAGCGGCCTCACGAACGTTCCCAGTTGGACGCCAGCCTCTACGTTTACCGGTGGTGTCGTGGGCAATGCGCCGCCGCATACGCCCACCATTCAACTGGAGGGAGGATCGGGCATCGCCGAGACGATCAGCTTTTCGTCTACGGTGATCGATCCCATCTTCGCCATATGGAGCCTCGGTGCGCCCGGTACCCCTGCGTCCTTTGACTTCTCCTCCAAGAATGGTCAAGGGTTCAACCTTCTCGGTGGCGGACCCTCCACAGAGTTTGCCGGCAGCGCACTCACCTCGACCGGCTCCATCGTTCACGGATCTGAAGGCAATGGGCTCGTTCAGTTCATTGGTTCCTTCGACTCCATCACTTTCACGACGCCAAACTTCGAGAACTACTATGCCTTTACCGTCGGCTACGACGCAACTCTCACCCCGCCGCCACCCTCCGTCCCCGAACCCGCGACACTCTCGCTGTTTGGACTCGGCCTCTCGGCAATCCCTTTGATTCGGAGATCGCTCTCCCGCCGTTCGTAGCTGAATGCTGAAAACCGGAATGCCCCATCGCCGCAATCAAGAGCGGAGCGCCGATGGGGCATTCGCACGTAGCGCGTCTTGCCGACGAGGCGACAGGAAGAAACAAGTCGATGATCGCAGTTACGCGCGTTTAGGCACATAGATGCCAGGGAGGGCATCACCTGGCGAGAGAACCTCTCTTTTACTGCACCGTAAACTTTGAATGCGGAGCGTGAAAGAGACGACGATCACAGAGCATGGCGTGATTGCAGGCGTGGGATTTATCGAATGCTGTCAGTTCGATCTCGGTTCGGGTATTCGCAACCGTCGCAAAACATTTTAGGCAGATCGAATCGTAGGAGCCGTCCCGATTGCGACGATGTGGGAACTTGCGGAGCGTGCTGGCCATCGTGCGGCCTCTTTTCCTGGTGAAGCTCAAGCCTAGGCCTTTCCAGTCGCTATGTCCACTGGATAACATAAGATTTCTTCATTCATTGGAGAATGGGGCTCGATTTTTTGGGTTAGCTGTCTTGAGCGGATTCCGACCCTTCGGTCAATTTCGATATTTTGGGCCTCTTTGGTCTGTATCCTCTTTAGTCTGTATCCTTAGTTGCGCAATAAACAGCCATCTTACGGAGAGCGCTCACACCATGCTTATCAAGCCAATCCTCGTGACCCTGCTTCTTTCCCCCATTGTCCTCGCGCAGGCGCCCAAACCGGCCGGACCGCCCCCGACCTTGAAGTCCGTCCTGCTGGCGCAACTCCGCTCTACTCACAACAAGGCGGAGTGGTTTGTCCCACTCAACACCGCCGTCGCCGGCTTGACTCCCGAGCAGGCCCGCTGGGTCCCCAAATCCGAAGGGCCCAACAATCCCGCACCGGAAGATCACTCGGTGGGGATGATCGCCTATCACCTTCTCTACTGGAACACGCGGGCGCTGTCGCAGCTGAAAGGCGAGAAGGTTCCTGCACCGACCTCCGACAACAACGAAACCTTCAATAAATTCGACGCCACCAACTGGCCCGAGACGCTCAAGAAACTCGACGAGAACCTCACCGCACTGGAGCAGCTTGTTGAAGCCGCCGATGAGGCGAAGCTCGGAGCTATTGCCAACACAATCGCCCACATCAGCGCACACAACGCTTACCACACCGGCCAGATCATCATGATCCGCAAGCTTCAGGGTTCGTGGGATCCGAAAAAGGGCGTCAACTAATTCTCATCGCCGCAGCGCCTGGAGATCCTGATCCATCATCCCCGCCAGATCTTTGGCGAGGCCGGGGCCCTTTGCGTTCGAATACGTCCCCAGCGTTCCCTTCAGCTCCACATCTGTCTTCTTGCCGCGCGATCTCCTCGCTGCAAGGAGTCGCCGTCAGATACGAAGCCGTAAACCCGATCGTCCGCTTATTCACCGTCTGCTCCTGAATCACGACGTGCAGGGCCCGGTCCGCTGTCGCTGCCGAGTCCACCACATCCACTCCGTTCAGCGCGCCTACCGCGTCCTTGATCGCCGCTGCAATCGCCCCTGTCGGATCATCCCCTGCCACTGTGACCAGTACCTTGAATCTTCCAGCGGACACGGTGCCGCTCACTGGACAGGTTAGCAATCCCTTCCTCGGATCGGGCCGCGCTGAAATCAGCAGCGCAGTCAACTGTGCCTGCGTCAGCTTGTCCAGCCCCTCCGCCTTGAAGTTTTCCGCTGTGACTCCGAGTGTCTTCTGTACCTCCGGCGACCACGCCGCACATACCCGGCTTTACTGTCGTTTTTGGCTTTGGCTTCGCAGCCGTCTGCGCTACACCGACCTGTCCGGACACCATCACGCCGGCCACTAACACACTACAAACTCGCCACAAAAGCACCATTCGTTTTACTTATCCTCCCCTGCCGCATCATGACAGATAGTACTAAGACGCCTTAAACCGGCCCCGACGCCTCTACGTAACACTGAATTCCCGCGCGAAATCCAAGCCACAGGAAAAGACCTTCCTGCAAAATACTGAAAAATAGGGGTTCGCGGAAGATTTCTCACAATCGCCATCCCGCATCTAACCGAGGATGAACAAGCTCGGAAAAGCGGTTCTCCTTACTCCTCTGCTGTTCGCGTCCAGTATCCTTCCCGCCACCGCGCAGAACCACCACAATAACGACAGCGCCTACTACAACGGCATGCGTAACGGCGCTCGTGGCGGGAACTACTACAACAACCGCGATCCCCACTACAACAACAACTATCACAACAACTACCACGACGATCACCGCCAGGGCGGGATCGGCCCCGGTAAGGGCGCCCTCATTGGCGGCGCCGGTGGCGCGGTCCTCGGCGCGGTCTTCGGCGGCGGCCTCAAAGGAACCCTGATCGGCGGAGCAGCCGGCGCCGGCATCGGCGCGGTAGTAGGCCAGGCCGCGCAGAACAAGCGCAACAACGACAACTACCATCATCCCTACTAGACCCCTTTAGGAAAAGGAACGATTATGCGCTCTGGAAATAAGTTCGCCGTCTGCCTCACTCTCGCTGCCGCCACTCTCACCGCGACCGCTCAGCAGCCGCAGCCCAAGTCTCCCGTCACTATCACTCCCTCCGCCGACTCTGCTGCCCCTCATAACTGGACGACGGAACAGATTCTCACCTGCACCGTCTCCGACTGCTGGCAGCTCGCTGGCCGCAATGAAACGACGTTCTTCGACATCATCCAGCAGCTCGCAGAGATCTCCGCCCAGACACGCGGTCTTACTCTGCCGGACGACGCCGCAGCCGGGCAGCGCACCGGCGAATACATTAAGGCGAAGGCCCGTGCTGATCACGGCCAACTCCTCTATGCCATCGTGGATGCTTCCATCCGCAAAGTAGGGACCCCGGCAGCCGCGCCTACCAACGCGCCCACGAAGTAGTCCCGATTTCGCCCCGAAGGAGGGTTAGACGCTGCTCCTGTCTGCTTCCGGGCACCGGTAGACGCTAGGATAGTTCCATGCGTTCCCTCCTCCTTTTTCTGGCACTCGCCGCACACGCCCCTGCGCAGACTTCCAACCCAGCGCCTGCTCCCGTCGAAATCGTCAACCTCGAGCAGCATCTCTGGACCACCATGGCGGAAGGCGACTTCGCCACGGTTCGCAGCCTCTTCACCAGAGATTTCATCGAGGTGGATGACCACATCCAGGCAGTCGATGCGCTCCTGATCAACCTGAAGCACTGCAAGCTTGAGTCGTATGAACTCCGCGACCTCCAGGTTCGCATCCTCTCGCCGGACTCCGCCCTTACCGCCTATCACGTCGTCAACACCTTCGCCTGCGGCACGGACGACAAACCCCAGCGCAAGAGCTACGACAACAACTCGACGACCGTGTGGGTTCGCCAACCCGGCACCACGAGGTGGCTGGCTCAGGCCCACACGGAAACTCCTGCAAAGCCCTGAAGCAGCTCGCGGCGCTCACTGGAAAAATCCAGAAACTTCTAATACAGTCAAGGCGTTCCCAAGAAAGAGGTCTCGATGTCCCTGGCCATGGCCCCTCGCAGCCTCTCTTTGCGAATTGCCGCAGTGGCAATGTTTCTTCTGGCTCTGAACGGATGCGTCAACCTGGACGACGCAGCGGGCCTCTCTAAACTCTCCGGCGAGGCCAGAATCTCTCTTCCGAGAGTCTCCAATGACGTCGCCGGAACCTGTGCTCGCCAGAACATACTCTTCGAAAACACGCCGCGAGCAGAGCGTCCCGCGGCCGCACAAGCCCAGGACTGCAAGCCGTATCAGGAGATTGCGGCTCACCTCGCGAAAGACGAGAACGTTCTCGCAGACTACTTCGATGCCCTCGGCAAGCTGGCCTCCAATGAGCCGATGAGCTACGACGCAACCATCAACGAAAACGTGACGGCTATTGGAGCAAATACAGCATTATCGGCAAACGCCGCGGCTGCCGGCAAGGACGCGCAAAGCATCCTGAAGTCGCTCGCCGATGCTGCCACCAGGGGCTATCGAGAAAAGCAGCTCGGTCACCTCATTCAACAGAACGATCCGGCCATCCAATCCCTCACTGAAGCGCTGAAAAAAGTCATCACGGTCGACTATGCGTTGCTGCTTTCGAATGAAGAGCTGAGTATGGACAACTTCTACCAGGGGCCTATGGCCAGCGCTCAACCCACCGAACGTCTCACCCTTATCCTTGTACAACGCCAATACGCGCACGACAAGTCAGCGATGCAATCTCGAAAAGAGAACATCGCTGCGTATGGCAGGATCATGGATGACATCTCCACACTTCATTCGAAGTTGAAGCAGGAAGCAACCAGGAAGGCGAGCATCGTTGAGATCTGCAAGCAGGTCCGGCCCCTGGCTCTGTCGCTGAACGCTGCACTCTCCGACATTCAATCGAGGTCGAACCAGCCATGAAGAAGACAACTCCCATCCCGCCGGCCGATACAACCCTCTCTGACGACCAGATGCAAGCCTTAGCTCAGTCTTTTCACGACATCGCAGTGGAGATCGGTCAGGTTCGCCTGAACGCCCTCGCGGCGGGCAGCAAACTCACGGATCCAGCTGTCGTCCAGTTGCAAGGCTACGTCTTCTCTCTGATGAACGTTGCCGCAGGCTTCGCCATACAAGCCGCGAACCTTACGCTGACTAACGCAGACCAGGCGGTGAATCAAATCTCTCTCGCGACGAAAGCTGCGGACCGGGCCCTCGACAAACTCGAGAGCATCGACAAGGCTGTCAACATAGCTTCGTCGGTCATCGTGCTGGCGATGGCCATTTCGACTAAGGATCCTGCCCAGATCGAGAGTGCAGCGAGGTCCGTCGCGAACGCTGCGGGCTTGGGAGTGTAGCTTGGGGAGTGTAGATTGGAGCGTAGAGATGAGGATGCGGTTGACGCGAACCGCACCCTCGCCATCTACTTCTTGTGGTAGTTCGGATACGGAGGCTTCGCCGTCTCTTGTACAGGGTGTTGCGCGAGCTCCTGCATCGCGACACTCACGGCTTTCTCCAACTGCGGATCATGCCCTTCGCTGACTGCCTTTGGGTCCTGCTCGACCACAACGTCGGGGTCCGTGCCATGGTTCTCAATCTGCCACTTGCCCTCTGGTGAGAAGTAGCCGAAGCTAGGCGAGGTCACGTTGCCTCCATCCATCAGAACAGGAATCGCGCCGATTCCGACCAGGCCGCCCCAGGTGCGCTTTCCGATCAACGTTCCAACCTTTTCCTGATGGAAGAGCCAAGGCATCGCATCGCCGCCTGAGCCGGCGACTTCATTGACGATCATCACCTTCGGTCCGGAGATGGATGCGTTCACCGTCTTCTGCGTCGCACCATAGCGATACGCCCAATAGCCGACAATCTTGCGTTGCATCGCTTCGATGATGTAGTCGGCCATCTGTCCGCCGCCGTTGAAGCGCTCGTCGATCACCGCGCCCTGCTTGTCCAGCTGCGAGAAGTAGAAGCGGTTGAAGTTGGTAAATCCGCCGGCGCCGGTATCCGGTAGATAGACGTAGGCCAGTTTGCCGCCTGAGAGTTTATCAACCTTGCGCTGGTTGTCCTCGATCCATTCGCTGTTGCGCAGAGCAGCCTCGCTGCGAATTGGAATCACCGTAACATCGCGCGCATTGCTGCCGTTAGCGGAGGCGATATGCAGTGTGATCGCGTGGCCTGCTGTGCCTTCAAGCAGCCGCTGAATATCGTCGTCCGCCTTCACCTCTTCGCCGCCGATAGCCAGGATGCAGTCGCCGACGTGCACGTTTAATCCAGGCTCGGCCAGTGGAGCTTTCTCCTCCGGGTTCCAGCTGCCCCCGACAAGAATCTTCGTCAGGCAGTAATGGCCATTTTCGATGGTGTAATCGGCACCGAGCAGTCCGCCTGGTACGCGTTTCGCCTCAGGGATCGTCCCCCCGGTGCCGCGGAGATGTCCGACGGAGAAGCCACTAAGCATCTCCTGGAAGATGTAGTTCAGGTCGCTGCGGGAGGCGATGGACTGGACGTACGGCGCAAGCCGCTTCTCCTCCTCTACCGTATTCAAGCCGTGAAAATTCGGATCATAAAAATAGGAGCGCTCGACTCTCCACACCTCGTGGTACATCTGATTCCACTCGGCTGGAGGATCGATGCGCACCTGTAGATCGGCGAGCGATACTGTACCGTCGCCGGGCTTGATGGGCGCGTTTGCAGGAACGATCACGTAGGTTGGACGAGCGGGGCCAGCGGCTGCGCCGCGACCTGCGCCCATGCCTTCGGGCATCAATGCCAGCAGCATCTTTTCGCCGTCGGCAGAAAGATCGAAGCTCGCTACGCGATCGGCCAGCTTTTCGGTCTTGCGTGTATCGAAGACGAACCGGCTCAGCGTAGCTGTTCGCTCTGCGAATCGGTTGCCGCCTGCGGCCTGACGGAAGTACAGAGTGCCCGGTTTGCCTGCGACCAGTTCCAGGTAATCTCCGGCTGGCAGCGGCAGTGCGACGATGCGGTTCTCGATTCCTGCGAGATCAATTTTTACAGGTTTGGGAGGAGCTGGAGTTTTTGCAGCAGCGGGTTGCGGCTTCTCCCCCTCCTTCGTCTCGCCGGCTGGTGTTGCATCGGCGCTCTCCTTCGCCTTTTCGTGCGCTTCGGCTGGGGTCTTCTCGTCGTCGCTCTCCGGCGCAATGGGCGAAGCCTGGTCCGCAGCCAGGACAACGGCATATACATTGCGCGACGGCGAAAGCAGATCGCTCGTCATATCTAGACCGGCGGTGGTGCCTCCCGTGTTCGTGCTCGCCGTGAAGTACAGGTACTTTCCGTTGCGATCGAAGGTGGGGAAGCGCGAATCGGCAGAGTCCGTAGCGAACCGGGTCGACTTGCCCGTCTCCACTGAATACAGAAACAACGCGTGCAAATGGTTCGCGACAATCTGCGAATAGGCGATCCACTTCGAGTCCGGCGACCAAGCAATGTCACGCTTATCGGTCTGAAAGAAATCGTCTTCGCCCACATGCGTCAGCTTTCCGCTGCCGGTGTCGAGCATCCACAGCTTCAAGCGGTTGTCGCGGAAGGCCAGCAGCTTCGAGTCCGGCGACCATACAGGATCAAAGTAATACGCAGGCTCCTTTGCGAGCGGAAACTTCTTCACCTGTCCGCTACCGGTTTGGCTGGAAAGATGAACTGCGTATAGTCCGGACTCATCGGAAAAATAAGCAAGCGACTGCCCATCCGGCGACCATGCGGGACTCCGCTCCATCACGCCCGGTGTATTCGTAATATCGCGCGTCGGCCCCTTTTTCACCGGGACCGTCAGGATCTCGCCATGCGCCTCAAACACAGCACGAAGACCAGTGGGCGAGATGCCGGCGTGGTCGATCTGCGTGCTCACGTTCTCGATGCGGGCTCTCACCTCCGGCAGATCGCCGGTCACATCAATCGGCACCATGTGCGATTGGCCGCTGGCCGGATCGTAGAGATAGATCTCGCCCAGTTGGTCGTATACCAGACCGTCCGGGCCGCCGGACAAGGAATGAATATCCGGTTTGCCCGCATTCTTCAGGCACTCCGTTACAGCCTTCGTCGCCGGATCATATTTGTACAACGTCATGGGGCCGTTGCGATCGGAGAGAAAATAAATCATCTTCCCAACCCACACTGGATTGAGGTCCGACGCGGTCTCATGCGGAATCTCCGTGCTCGCAAGATCTTTCAGCCCGGTGATCCAGATCGTGCTGGCGCGCCCGCCGCGATAGTTGCCCCACGCAACATACCGGTTGTAATCGAAACTGAACGAAGGCCCCAGCGGGGAGTACGCTATGCTCGCACCATCGCCGGAGATCTGTCCCTCGAACGCCATCGGCAGAGGCAATGCCTTAGCGAATCCGCCCGCCGCAGGGACCTCATATAACTGCGTGTACCGGCTATTCGCCTGCCGGTCCGAACGAAACACAATCTGCTTTCCATCCGGCGACCAGCCTACCGCTGTATCGACCGAGGGATGATAGGTCACGCGATGGGGCACGCCGCCCGTCGCCGGAATCGTGAACACATCCGTGTTGCCATCGTATTCGCCGGTAAACGCAATAGCACTTCCGTCCGGCGAGAACACCGGCGAGGTTTCGACCCCCACGCCAACGGTCAGCCGCGTGGCATGACCTCCCTTGCGGTCGACGCTCCACAGGTCCCCGGCATAATTGAAGACGATCTGTGTCTGGCTCAGCGCGGGCCGCTGCAGCAGATGAGGTTTCTCGCTGGATGCTGCCATGCATGCTGTAGCAAAACCTGCGAGGATCCATACTGAAACACGGGTGGTAGACGAAGCAAGGCGCAAATGAACTCTCCGTACTGCAAAGATTAATAGGTGCAGCCATGGTACACGTAGCACCCAGCGTCGAAAGTTCAGCGAGATAGAAAGCGTAGAAGACGATCGTGCCCGCGACTTTTCGAGGGCGCACGTCAAACCGCGCGGAGAGATATTCGATTGAATTCATCCGGAATCGAAATCTGTCGAGACATGAATGAGACAAAACTGCGACAGCAAAAATACAACCAATCGAAACTTTTCCCTGCAAACCGCGTCTTCAATCCAAGAAGGGTAGTCCATGCAGACGATCCTTATCGAGGGAAGACGAATGGCTCACCATCTGAAATACTTCGCGATCACGCTGATGCTTCTTATCGCACTCAGCTTTACCTTTGAGGGCCAGGCCCACGCCTATGTCGATCCCGGCTCAGGTCTCCTCATCTTTCAGGGGATCAGTGCGGTGTTTTCCGGAGCGTTATTTTATTTCCGTCGCCGTCTCAAAAACCTCTTCGTCAAAACCCCGAAGAGCATGCCTCAATCCAGCCGCCCGTCTTAGACCCGTCGACATCGGAGAGAAGCGACTTATAGCCTTCTAGCAATGCCCGGCTATTCGTGGGGCTGCGCAGAGCCACATCTATCCTGATCTGAAACGGCCTGCGCGCATGGCTGCAATCCTGTTACCTCGACCTGAAAGCAGGCTGTGAGACCCCTCACCCATCCGGCCACGGTGGCCTTTGGCCTCGCGAACCTGTATCTTCTCGACCTGACCGGCCCTCTCATCGCCACCGATCACGATCTCGTCTATCACCTCATTGGTTCGGCCTCTTCCGTCATCGTTCCAATCATCGTCTACGTCGTCGCCCTTTCTCTTCTTCTGACAGGGCTGCTTTACCTGGCCGAGCGGCCGGGCGCTCTCCGTGTCATCATCTGGTCGGCCTTTCTTCTCGCTCTGCCGTCCATCCTTCTACACACCATTGCCAACTTCTCCGGCAGCGAGGTTCCCGATTGGCTCGCCTACCTGGTCGCCAGCGTCTGCCTGGCCACGCTGATAGCGATCATCTTGCTCTGGAAAAAATTTCTTCCCCGCTTTGAAAAAATTCAGCATGTCGCCGCCGCCGTCCTTGGTTTTTTCGCATTCACCGGCCTGCTTATCTTCACCCAACTGGTCTGGAGTGGTTGGCAAGCACGCAACCTCAACCGTGCTCCCACCCTGCACCAGCCCCAGCTGGCTTCTACGCGCCCGCGCCCGCGCATCATCTGGCTGCTGCTCGACGAGCTCTCCTATCAGCAGCTCTACGAACGTCGCTTTCCAGGTCTCGAACTCCCCGCCTTCGATCAATTGGCCGCTCAATCCACCGTCTTCACGCATGTCGTCCCAGCCGGCGAATACACCCGCTACATTCTGCCTACTCTCTTCACCGGTCTGCCCTCAAATGCCGTCAACGTCTCCGCTCGCGGCCTTCTTCTCTCTCTGAAAAATCCCTCCACCGGCAAGTGGACGCCATTCGAACAACACCAGACCATCTTTCAGGATGCTATCGACGCGGGATATATCACCGCCATCGCCGGGTGGTACAACCCCTACTGCCGCATCATGCCCGAGGTCCTCGATCACTGCTTCTGGACCTACCGGGAATCCACGCCGGCCAACCTATCGCCGAACCGCTCTCTCGCGGTCGATCTCCTCCGGCCCTTCCGCCGTCTCTGGCTCGACACCAAACATCTCTTCGGCAGCGGCCCCGGCGCACCCACGGACGAGTCCCGCGACATCCGCCAGCACTCCGCCGACTATCGCAATCTCCGCCGCGCCGGCGACGCCTACCTCGCCGACCCCTCCATCAACTTCCTGTTCCTCCACATGCCCATTCCCCACCCCTACGGCTTCTACGACCGCAATAAAAAAGCCTTCAGCACCAAACACACCTCCTACATCGATAATCTCGCGTTGGCCGATCGCTACCTCGCCCACATGCGTGAGCTCCTCGAACGGAACAACCAGTGGGATTCCGCAACCGTCATTGTTATGGGCGACCACTCCTGGCGCACAAGCTCCATCTGGAAAGATTCGATGACGTGGACAGACGAAGACGAGGCTGCCAGCCACGGCGGCGAGTTCGATCCACGCCCCGCCTACATCGTCAAACTTGCCCAACCAACAAACGCCTTCGCGTATCGACCAACCCTTCTCCGCCGTCTCCACTCACGCTCTTCTCGACGGGTTCTTGCAAGACCATCTCCAGACCCCCGCCGACCTTCAGACGTGGGCCAGCCAGCAAAAATAGCCTGTCTTTGCTTGCGATCGGTACGGCACTTGTTAATCGGCAAGTACACGGAACCGACCTGGTCACTTACCTCTGCCGAGCCGATCAATTTAGTGTAGAAAATGCTCTGGCGTTCCGCGCCTCCGAAATTACGATGCGTTTGAACGCCCCCATCCCGGCCCTTCTGGCGCTTGCGGTCTTGTATTTGTTTCCGGTCGACAGTCTGGCCAGGTCAATGCACCACCCCACCCACAAGGCCACCGCCACAAGTCACCAGAAGCACTCCTCCGAGCCGACGCACTCGGTACGCAAACACACCGCTTCCGCAAGCAGCCGCGTCCACACGCAACACACATCCCCGCATCGTCACACGCGCCACGTCGCCGTCTCAACCACTTCTATAAAAGCATCCCGGCCCGAGTTGATCGCCGCCGCACCGTCTGCTGAAAAAGCAACCTCAGACGACTTCGTCAAAGCTGCGGAGACTCCCACTCGGAATCCCGGTCCGCCGGACGCCCCGGTCGCAATCCATGGAACATCGCGCCCCGAAGAACTCGATGAAACGCCGCTTCCGTCTTCTTCGTCGCAAACCGGCGTCGGTATCGAAACCTGTTCCCGTGGTTGGCGTCGTGCGCCGCAACTCCACGAGGCCGCAGCTCCCGAGCGTGGAGGAGGCCGTAGAAAACCCCGTCATCCTGCCTACTCTCTACAACAAGCGCGGCCGTCTCATCGTGCCTCCGCCGCTCAAGGGCTCTCACGAAATTCTCGTTCATCAGAATCAGATCGCCGACCGCGACGGCCTCGACCGCATCCGGAACGACGAGGATATTTTGGAGATGCGCGGCCAACGTCTGCTGGTTTCGCTCCCCGCCAGTAACGCCCTGCAGATCGACGACCGCCTTCCCGCCAACCGCCGCTACTGCCGCCCCTGGGTTGCGCAGTTTCTCGCCACCCTGGCGCGCGCGCACTACGCCCACTTTCACTCTCCGCTGCAGGTCAACTCCGCCGTCCGCACGGTCGAATTCCAACAGCACCTGGTGCACATCAACGGCAACGCGGCTCCTGCCGAGGGCGACACCGCCTCGCCTCACCTCACCGGCCAGGCCATCGACATCGCGAAGCACGGGCTCTCACTGACTGAGATCGCCTGGCTGCGCGGCTATCTCCTTCCCCTAGTGCAGGAAGGCAAAGTCGACGTGGAAGAGGAGTTTCAACAGTCCTGCTTTCACATCAGCGTCTACAAAAGATATCTTCCCTCGACCACTGCTCCCAATCCAGCCATCTCGCATCACGGAGGAACTACCGCGCTCGCAGCGGCATTGCGCTAGATCATTCCCGGCGTGAACCCAGCAGGGAAACTCAGACAGACTCGCGCCGCCCGCTCTGCCAACTCGCATACGCCGCATCCAGCGCCCGCATGTTGGCGATGGCGTCGACGCCAGACGCTGGAAAGGTGCCCTCACCGCGGACCGCCAGCGCAAAGCTATCCAGCATGCGCGTATATCCGTCCCCATTTTCCACCGTCACCGTCTCGACCAGTTCGCCGGCCCGCCGCACTACCAGCTGCACGGGTCGATCTACCGTCATGCCGTTCTCGGCAATCAGCACACCTTCGCTCCCCGTAACCTCAATCAGTGTCCGGTAGAGTCCTCGTGCGCTTGTCGTCACATTCGCATACACTCCGCCGGTCATCTCCAGCTGCAGCGACGCGATCGCCTCTACCTTTCCGGATAACTCGTCCTTCTGGGCTACCGTACTGACACTCACAACATCCTCGCCGAGAATAAAGCGCAGCGCATCGATGCAATGCACACCGACGTCGGCAATGGGTCCGCCGCACGCCAGTGTCGGATCCGCAATCCATTTCCTCGGCGCCTGCGAGGCCGGGTAGCTGTATTGAGCATGGGCAAGCTGCGGCGTGCCGATACGTCCCGCGGCGATCTGCTCCCGCATCCATTCCACACTTCTGTTGAAGCGAAAGTTTTGCGCCACACCGTAGAGCAGTCCGGCCGACCTCGCCGCGGCCTCCATCTCTACCGCCTCGGCTGCATTCATCGCCACTGGTTTTTCGCACAACACGGCCTTGCCATGCCGCAGCGCCAGAAACGTATCGTCCCGATGCATCGCATCGGGCGACGTGATCAGGACGACATCAACCTCGGGGGAGGAACAGAGCGCCTCTCGCGTAGGGAAGCAATGAGGGATCTTGTACTCCGCGCAGTTTTGGCCGGCAGCCGCCTGGTCGCGCCGCCACATCCCGGTCAGCGTCGCTTCGTTGCACTTCGCAAAAGCAGGCAGAAGGCGGCGAACCGCGTGGTGTCCAAAGCCAAGAATCCCGAAGCGCACCCGTGACTGCGTCATACACTCTCCAGACTGGTGGTGTTTTATTGGTTAGTGCGCGTCGTTCTTGAAGATCTGTTCGGCAAAGAAGTTTTCCACCTTCGCCTGATCGTGGACCATCTCCAGATAGGCAGCCTTCAACAACTGCGACCGGCCCTCGCGCAGCTGCTGCCGGATCGCCTGCTGGACTCGCGGATCGTTGAGGTCGCGCTGTCCGGGAGGATCGCGCGAGAGCAGTTTGTAAATCGCATAACCCACGGGCTTCTTCGTCTGTCCATCCAGCAACGGAAGAATCTCGGTCACCTCGCCGGCCTTCAGCTTGGAGACCGCGGCGAAGATCGCAGGGTCGGCGTGCAGCTGCGACTCGCCAACGAAGCCCATGTCACCGCCATTCGGAGCTGTCTCCGGCTGCTCGGAAAAGTTCATCGCGAGCGTGCCGAAGTCCTCGCCGCTATCCAGTCTGTTCTTCAGCGCCTGGATCTTTCGCTTGGCGTCCACGTCGTTCGTGGCCTTGCTGTTTTGCAGGTTGCCGGGCTGCGCTGCCGGCATATCGGTCACCTGGATCTGCGCCAGATGGTATTGCGTCTCTCTCAGGTTGAACCCGGCTTTGTTCTGGTTGTAGTAGTTCGCCACGTCAGCGTCGGTCACGGTGACCTTGGAGTTGATCTCCTTATTCAGCAGCTTGTTGATAGTCAGGTTTTGCCGCAGGGCGTGCCTGAGATCATCGACTGTCTGGTTGCTTGCTTTCAGCCGCTCCTGGAACTGCTCCTCGGTGTAAGGAGCCTTCATCTCGGCGAGCTTCGCATCCACCTCTTCATTGGTTGCAGTCAGGTTCATCTTGGCGGCTCGCTGCTCCACAATCTCATTGTCGATCAGAGCGCGAAGCACATTTAACCGCAGCGAATCGGCCTGCTCCTGCGAGAGTTGTTGCTGTTGAGGCGAATCGCCAAGCTGCGCCCGGTAGCCCTTATCCAAATCCGTCCGCATGATTGCGTGACCATTCACAGTGGCAACGACATCGGCGCTATGACCCCGGTTGCAGCCCGCAAACGACAGCAAGCCCGCAGCAAGAATCAACGCGATAGGAGACGAAACCTGACGAGAGCAGAGCATGGGGAAAAATCGATCAGTATCGGTCAACAAGGTCGGCACATCCTGTATCTCCTGCATTCGTCGGCTAGTTGCCTGGCTTGTTCGCAGGCGTGGTTTGAGGCTGTGCCGGAGTGGGTGCAGCCGGTGCGGGTGGCGGTGGCGGCGGTGTCTGGCCCGAGGCAATCAACGCGTTATCGATCATACGATATACGTACTCCAGAGGCAGAGCCCCTTCCATCTTTTCTCCGTTGATAAAGAGCGCCGGTGTCGCATCCACGCCGAGCGAGTCGCCGAGCTTCATCGAAGCCTTGATCGCCGTATCGTCCTGCTTGACGATGCAGGCATTCAAAGCGTCGGCATTCAGCTTCTGCCGCTTGCCCTTCATCGCGAGTCAGCGAATCGAGCGTATCGTTCGCCTTCGCCAGGCTCTTCTCCTCGCCGCCCATCTCCGCCGCATGCGCGTGGATGTAATCCACCAGGTTCCAGTAACCGGCCGGGCTCTGTGCGGCGACGCAGTTCGTATCGATCGCCGCACGCATCGCCCATGGATGGATGTCCAGCGGAAAGTCGCGGTACACGATATGGATCTGGTCCTTGTACCGCTCCGTCAGCGCCGGAAAAAGCTGCTTATGCATCGTCGCGCAATACGGGCACTCCAGATCGTCGAAGCCGACGATCAAGACCGGAGCATTCGCCGGTCCACCCCGCGCCGGACGTCCCTCTCCGCTCACCAGCAGCTTCGGGTCTTTGCTGATGTCGTACTTGTTGAACTGCGCCAGCGTCTTTCCATCGGTCGAAAGCAGAAACGTCACCGGCTTGCTCGACTTTTCCTTCGTCACGAAGATTACGTTGATCGTGTCAAAGCCCGCGAACTTCGCTCTTCGTCCGCGGACCGATCTTTATCTCGTAGTCGGGCGGAACCGACGACTTCGAGCGGATCAACACCTCCACTCGCCGCGCCAGCTCCGGAGACAGCTTCTGCCCAGCCTCCGTCGGGGTCTGTGCGTGGCATCCCAGAACATATCCGGGAGCAGCCAGCGTGAGGGCAAAAATCAGAGTACGGAAGGGCTTCACAACGTTAGGCACAATACCTCGATTATCGCACGCGAGCGCCGATTTCCATGGCCGGCTAGAGCGCAACCACCGGCAACCACTGCTCCCCCGGCGAACCACGTCCAAGGCTCAAAACAGGCTCGCCGCCCGCCGCAGATTGCCCGCTGTCCCGATATTCGACAGCGTGAAGTTGAACCGCTCCACCGTCTCATTGCGCACCGAGCCCAGCTCGTACTTGCGAACCTCCACGCTGAACCCGCAGCAGTCCCAGTTATACGATCCCTGCAGCGCGCCATACTGCACCAGCCCCGAGTCTCCCGCATTCAGATCCAATCCCACATTCGCCGCCACCCCCAGCCCGGCCTTGGTTGGCGATCCATACCCCAGCAGAAGCCGCAGCTGATTGAAGTTCGACACCGTCGACGCAACACCCTCCGTAAAGAAGCGTCCCGGCGCATTCAACCGTGCATAGCTCATTCCGCCGAAGATGTTGCCTTCGTGCACGTCCAGCATCACATTGTTCGACGTAAACTTCTTCGCCCCGGTATCCAGATCGAAGTCCCACTCCACGTCCAAATGTTCCGATGTGCGCACACGCAGCCGCGAGATCACCGGCGAAATCGCGCGCGGCTCCGTCAAAAACGCAATCCCTGAAAGACTCAGCGTCGTGTCGAAGATGTTGCGCCGACCGTTGATTACGGCTCCGCCAAATGTCTCGTCGAAGAAGTACTTTCTGGGTCAGCCGCCAGCTGATCAACTCGCGGCTGCCGCACACTGGCCCCTTCGTCTTCGAGTCGCCCCTTCGCTCTTTCATGAAGACGCTGCCCTGGTCCATATCCAAGTCTTCTTCCTTATCTCCACGCACGGCTTTTTCCACACAGGGCCGAGCCTTCACCGGCCGCACAAAAAGCCTCTGCGTCACCCCATACTCCAACTCATTGGTATCGCTCGCAACGTCGATATCGTCGAACCGCAGCACATTCAAAAAATTATCGATCCCCGCCACATAGCGATAGGTAACCTCCGGTTCGATCGTATGTCGAAAGTCGTAACCGAACCTCTTTTCCAGGTTTGGGGAGTCGAACGTCCGTTCGATCACCGGCACCCGAAGGTCCACTCCAGCCTCCACATCGGCGCGGCTTAGAGCAATGCGGAAGTTCTACCGGCAACCCGCCCGGCTGATACGGCGTCTGCCGGCTTCGGCTGTACCACGTCTCGCGTCGCACCCACCGACGGGCGCAGCCGCCACCCGCCAAAGCTCATCGGATAGGAAATCTCCGGATGAAGATCCAAGCGCGGCGTCAGGCCGCCTGTCGAAAAATTCGGTTGCACCCGCGACAGTCCCGCAAACGAGCTTCCCACGCTCCACTGCACTCCGCTGTGGCCGATCTCATGCTCCGTGCTGCTGAAGTCCAGCGACGGCACATGAAAGATGCGGATCTCCTGCTCCGGAATCGCCGGGGTCGTTGGCGTCGCGGGCATAGCCGCAGCTCTCCAACCCCTGATAACGGTCGCACGCGAGCGTCCGCATCGTAGCCATTCGCCTCATGCACGCCATACACGATCGAGAGAATGTCGCTCGACACCGCCTGGCTGAAGCTCTCCGCAAACGCCTGGCGATACGCGAACGAGCTCAGATACTCCGCATCCGCCACCACCCGCGTGTTCGCCGTAAAGTCGTGCCGGCCGGAGAACGTTACATCTTCGCCCCCCTGGTTCGTATAAACCCCATTGATCACGATGCCGCGGTCCTGCAGCCCGGTGTAGTGCGCCCGCGCAAAGTCATTGCCCAATCCGCGATAGCGAAACGTCGCCGACTGCGACCATCCCCGCAGCGAGTAGTACTCTACCCCCACTGTCAGGTCGGTGCTCCGGTTGATCGCCCAGTAGTACTCGTCGCCAAAGATGATTCCCTTGGTCGAAGAGTATCCCGGCGTAGGAATCAAAAAGCCGCTCTGCCGCCCGCCGGAGTCCAGCGGATGCGTCACATACGGCAGATAAAGTAGCGGTATATTCATCACCTTGAAGGTGCTGTTCTGCGCCCTGGCCTTCTTGGTGTCCATGTCCACCAGAAATTTGTCCGAGTACAGCATCCAGTCCGGATTCGGAAGCTGGCACGAGGTCACCGTCCCTTCGTAGATCTCATACTGCTGCGGCCCGGTCCTCACCACCATCCGTCCTGTAAACAGAAAGGGATTGCTGTTTGCATACGTCATGCCGTCGGCCCGAATTCTTGATCCCCACCGACCCCGTCACGTCATAGAAGCGGCCCGTCTGTTGATTCAGGTTCATCGTTCCATGACTGGCCTGGATGTCCTCATGGTTCGGTCCTCCAGAGACATGGAGATGCCCGTTCGCCGTCAGTTCGCCCGTCTCCGTGTCGTACTCGATGTGGTCCGCTTTCACAATTCGGTCGCGATACGTAATCACCACGTCGCCATCGAGCACATAGCGGCTGCCCAGCTTCGACTGCGTATCCGATTCCATCTCCACAGCTGTCGAATCATCCGCTAACGGCACCACCTCGGCCTGCGGATAGCGCGTCGCTCCCGGCTCATCCGGCAGGCTCGCCGGCGATTGCCCGGTATCAGCTGCGGGAGTTGCCAGAGTTGTCACCTGCTGTGCCGCTAAATGTGGATGACTTGCCGCAAGCACCATGATAGTTATCAAGAGGTAAACAGCCTTCAGGGCGCTCTGGAGGGCGTTTCCGCGGAATTTACCCTGATCCGCTTGCAATTGCTTGTATCGGTTGGAGCCGCACGGAAACATCAGCAAGAGCAGACGATGCTGTCGGGTTATTGGGCCACCCAGTTCGTTCGGCTTGAAGCTTGTCAGACGCACCACCCCTTGAGGCTAAACGATTTTACGGAAGCGAGTTTGGATTTGAGCATCATGAGCTCTGCACAGCGTGACCTGTTACCACTGGACGAAGCGCCGGACGAAACGGAAGCCGCAGGCGCCGTTCGCGCTGAAGGAACAGGTAGCCCAGCGCCTCGCCGCGCATCGCGCCCGCCGCAACCAGCGCCCCGACAAGTCTCCCGACAGCCCGACTCCGATCGTTGACGCCGCCTCTGCGAACGCCCGCGCCTCCCGCATCGCCGCTGCAGTCGCCGAGCGCTACGCCCACTCGCAAAGCTACCGCGCCTTCCTCGCCGAGCAGGCTGAAAACGCCATCCGCGCGGCTGAAGCTGCAGCCGAGGCCGCCGCTCGCAACGCCCAGGCCGTCGCCGACGCCCAGTACCAGCTTCTCGCCGACCTCGATCAATGGAGCCTTACGCCTCCAGCGCTCTCGCCAGCAGCCGCAGCCGCTCTCACCGCACTACTCGATCACCGATTCCTTTTCGCCTGCGCCGGCGATTACGCAAGATGCCGCCTCCGGCCTCACCATCCGGCTCTACGACGCAGACCAGGTGACCCGCAGCTATCCTGACCCCGCCGCCACCACGTTCAGTCGCCGGAACCAGACTCAGGCTCAGGACACGCTCGATGAAGCCGAAGCTCTCGCGCTTGAGGATGAGATCGCCTTTCGCCAGTCACCCGTCTTCGAAGAGACTTACCCACCCATCGACATCCCCGCCAACCTCATCGAGTTCCCTCGCCAGCTCGTAGCCCCGCGCAAGGCCCGTCCCCGCCTGGCTGAAGGGCCGCTCCGCGAAGAAGCCGACCAGTCCGCCCACAAGAGTGCCGATACCGCTCAGCTCCGCATCTTCGAGGTCGAAGCCGCCCAGATCTCGACCGCTCCTGCCGCCGAATCCCTCGCGCCCGAGTGGTCTTCCATCCTGCTCGCAGCTCACCCCGTCTCTGCTGCCGTCGTCGAGGTTCCCGAAGCCCCATTCCAAGCCCGTACTCTCGCCCCAGACCGCACGGTTCAGCCTGCGCCTGATGGCTGCCATCGTCGACGGCTGCATCATCACCGCCGCCCTGCTCGCCTTCGCCGCCGTCTTCGCCTTCACCGTCGGCAAGCTCGGATGGACCCGCAGCCACGTTCACGGGCAGTCACATCACCCTTCAGACGGCCGCCATCACCGCTGCCGTTACCTTCACGGTCTTTACCCTCCTCTACCAGTTTCTGTTCTTCACCTTGTCCGAAGCGACTCCCGGCATGCGCTACGCCCGCATCGCTCTCTGTACCTTCGCCGACGACAACC
Organism: uncultured Acidobacteriaceae bacterium; assembly: GCA_963838555.1. Lineage (GTDB taxonomy): Bacteria > Acidobacteriota > Terriglobia > Terriglobales > Acidobacteriaceae > Edaphobacter. Next base: position 56,512 of record CAWIRK010000008.1, read on the forward strand.
CCACCCGCGCCGCCATGCGCCGCCGCATCCTGGCCACGGTACTCGCCGCCTGCCCGCTCGGCATAGGCTTCCTCTGGGCGTGGCTCGACGAGGACGGCCTGGGCTGGCACGACCGCATCTCCCGCATGTATCAACGCAGCTACTAAAGCCAAATTTCCAGACAAACACAGACCCACTCCACCGGAAAGATCGTCATTTCGACCGAAGCTGCTCACAGTCTCACCGTGAGCAGCGAAGCGGAGAAATCTGCTGTTGCTCTTGCTGTTGGACTTCGCCCGGACGCCAATGCTCCCCAGAACCTCATTACAGGCTTGCGGCTCTCTAATGTGTCGCGCCTACTCTCTTGACGGGGGGCGGATTCCACTTACCCGTCAGAGCGTCAGCTGCCGGCGAGTAGAGTCGCATGGTCAGATTGAACGGCCCCTTCGGCGCGGGAAGCCAGTTCGCTTCCTTGTCCTTGCCCGGACTGTCGCTCTGAAAATATAGGTCGAGCGAGCCGTCGGCGTTGTAGACGAAGGGCATCCAGCTACTCACGGCAAAGCGATTCAGCACGTTCCCAACCTGGAAGCCATCCGGGTCATAGAGCGTGACGGACCAGAACGCTCGGACCGGCGGCGTCGCGCCCTTCTCGAAGCGAATCGTGTACTGGTTCCCTCCGTCCAGCGGCTTGCCCATCTCGTCGGCGAGATTCAGGGGATAGATGGCATCCTCCGGCAGGTTTGCTCCCAGGCCAAGCTGCGTTACGATGGCGCGCTTCAAGTAGTAGTTCCCATACACGCCCATCGTGTCGGTATTCATCGACCAGTAGTTCGCCATCCTTGCAACCGTTGGCACCTTCCACGCCATAAGCCGCTGGGCTTCCGCGGGCGCTGCTTCTACAGCGCTACGCACGTCTGGGTCGAGCTTGGAGATATCAAAGCTCTTGCCGGGCTCAATGCCGATGCCCTTCATCTGCGCCACGATGGGTTCGTCGGTCAGGTGAGGTGGGTGCACCTTCAATAACTCGGCCGCATAAGCGAAGTAGGCTGCCGCAGGCATGGTATCCACCAGCGTCTTCGGCGGCGTCTTCATGTCTACGCTCGGATCTATCCTGGCCTCCACGGTCTTCGGCGCTTTGCCCCATCCGGATAACGGTGTGACCTGCAAGCCCGCCTGGATCTTGTTGCCTGCGGGATAGTCTTGTGGACCGTTCGTCTGGGTGCGCCCGATGATCCAGACGTAAGGCGTCGGTGCTGCGATCGGCGTACATCCTTCGGGAACCTTTCCGTTCCATCCGGGCAGCGTGACGAGAAAATTGGCGGCCGCAGTACCGGTAGTCCGCCAGCCGGGCGACGCAAAGACGTCAGTCCACATGTCCAGCATCGGCAGCAGGTAGTAGCGCCCGTTTGTGTCCGGCACACTGACTATCATCGGCTCTTGGGTCAGGTCCAGCCACGCGATCGAGTACAACGTATCAAAATTGATTCGGACCACGGCCTTCAAGTCCGCAGGTGGGAAAGCGGGTATGTGGTGGAACATGTTCATCGGTCCGTAGCCCGGCTTCTCTCCCGATTGCATGTTGGTAGTCTGCTTCCGAGTCACATCCATGCTGATAAGCGAGTAAAAATACACGTACGCGTCTACGGCGATGGCGCGCGCCTGATCCGTCGTCAAAGTAGGACTTTCTTGTAACAACGTTCCCATGAGTATTCTCCTGATAGGTCAGCCACCGAGGGCGGCAGGGGTTCCAAGGCAGGTACCCGCGGCCATGAAAGTGCGTCTCGCGGAACCGCTTGTATTCTGGGGGCAGAATACCTTTGCATTTAATCGCGCGAAACTCCCAGAACTACTAGGCAGCGGGACAAATATCGCCTTATGGGTGCTGTGTCGGCTGCCCATGATTTAACGAACAAACGTCAAAGCCCCTGAAAAAATCCGGTTATCGGCAAGTTCAGAATTCGAGGTTGCCGAAATCCCCGTTTCCTGGCAGGTTCGTCCATGACGCTGGCTTTCGACGGTTCTTTCTCAATTCGCAAAGCACTGTCGCGGAAAGGCTATATCGTAGGCGTATATTCGAAGAGCTCCCCACACATCGTTCTGTGAGGTGTACATGCATCGTGATCTCGGGCGTGGACTCTACAAGCTTTTGTTTATTGTTGCGATTGCGATCGCGCTGACGACCGGTGGTCGCGTGGTTTGCGCGCAGACGCCGGATGACGGAGGCGTAAGCTTCGATGGCGGCGGGCAGGAGATACTCGAGAGTATCTTCGTCCCCTTTATGGCACATGCGCCCTTCAGCCTGACTCTCGCAGCGGAGTGGTCGCGCCCTATGAATAACGGCGGCACTTTTACCACCGCAAACAGCAGGCCCATCAAGCGCGACAGCGTCGGGCGGATCTACCAGGAGCGCTGGCTGATGTCACCCAAAGGCAGCATTATTCCATCACAAATGAGCTGGATTCAGATTGCAGATCCTGTGGCGCACACGCTTTATCAGTGCAGCCCTCGACAAAAGGTTTGCGAGCTGGTGACGCTGGGAGGCTCAATGTCCGCCCGGTTCGATCCTGCCCGGTTCAAGTCGGGGCCGCTCAAAGATAGCAAGGGGGATGAGAAGGGGACGCGCACCCATGAAGATCTCGGCGCACAGTTTTTCGCGGGGCTGCCAGTGCACGAGTACAAGGACACGACGACTCTGAATGCGGGCGTGCTCGGAAATGACATGCCGATGTTGACGGTGCGGCAGTATCGCTTCTGCGCGGAGCTGGGTTTCAATCTGAGTTCCGTAGTAGAGGCGCCGCAGATCGGGCGTCAAACCTTCACAGTGACGGAGGTCACCACGTCGGAGCCTGATCCGTCGTTCTTTCAGCCTCCGCAAGGGTACAAGGTGGTGGACCATCGCAAGAATTCTGCCGTGGAATAGATTCGAGTTCGTGCACGAAGGCCGCCACCCAGACAATCCGGAGGATAAGCCATTCATTATGTTGAGGTTATTGGCGCTGTAATTTTCTTTCCCCATTTTTGGCCCAAGAATCGCATGTCAAGCCCTCAAACTACCTAAATCACTCAAACAAAAGGAAATCGAGTTGGCACGTTAGTTCTATCCAAACTGCTATACTTAAAATAGAAATCGAGAAAAGCCCCGGCGTGACTGGGGCTTTCGCATTTAATCCAATAAGTCCTTTGCTGGCAATATTTTGGACGTAACCCATTTGGCTGCAATATTTTAGGAGCAATGATATCCGCTAAGCACTTGCAATCATTAGACTTACACGCGGGCAATAGGGGGGTGCCCCCACTGCACCAAGAAAGAGGAAGCTCAAAGCACCACCGGCCGGCCCTTCTCATTCAATCCAATTCGAGCCATCGGTCGCTCATGATCGTGGGTAAACAGAACCAGCCAGCCCTCCGGAATCGCTCGCTGATAAAACCGCTTCCGCTGCGCAATGCACTCCACCGGATCGAGGTCATACCCCATCACCCAGGTTGGATCCAGATGCGAGCTCGTCGGAATCAGATCGGAGACATAACACGCATGCTCCACCGCGCCCCCAGAAGACCGCGACTCAATGTGGACCGCCATTAACTGGGCCGTGTGCCCCGGAAAAAGTTCAACGCTGATTCCGGGACATATCGCGGGATCGGCTTGAATCCCATCCGTATCGAGCAGTGTCATCTGCCCCGACTCGATCAGCGGCTCGTAGTTCGCCGCCAGATAGCTCACGCGGTCGCGGTCCAGCTGCAGCCGGCCATGCTCCACCTCGCCCCGGTGAGCGAAGTACCGCGCATTCGGAAACGTCGGCGTCACCGAACCATCAGCGTGCAGCGTCGTGTTCCAGCCGCAGTGGTCGAAGTGCAGGTGAGTGTTGATCACAACATCCACCTCCTCCGGTCGAATCCCGGCTGAGGCCAGCGACTGCGGAAGAAGCTCCTGATTGCAGTGGATCTCGCGCATCTTCGCCGGCTGCTTGTTGCCGATTCCGGTCTCAATCAGCACCGTCTGCTTCCCGGTCCGCACCACGACGGTATTCAGCCCCAGCAGGATGCGGTTCTGATCGTCCGCCGCGGCGCGCTTCTCCCACAGTGGCTTCGGCACCACGCCAAACATGGCGCCGCCGTCCAGCTTGTACGTCCCATCCGTACAAACCGTCAGTTCGAAGTCGCCAAGCTGCGTCTGCGCCCGAACCACTCCTGAAGCCGGGTCTAACTCAACATGCTGACCGGCGCCGTTGCCATGATTCATAGTGATCCTCACTCACATCCTACTGTGAGGGAAGACGATCGGGCCAGGAGCCCTTAAGCCTGCGGAGCCTGTGCCGCGACCAACAACTCCGCGCTAACCGCGGTGTGTTCTGTACCCGCGCCGGCCACCATGTCTGCCGTGACCGCTGCAGTGACAAGAGCACCTGTCGTCGGCGCGCGCTTGCTCTGGAAGCATTGACGGCAAAGCACCGGCCGCCCCTGCGTCGGCTTGAACGGCACCGTCGTCTCAATGCCGCACGCCGAGCATTCGGTGCGCGTCTCCGTGCGCGAAAGCCCAGCCGCCGCGGGTCCCGTACCAGCCTTCAGGCCGACACCCGATCTCTTGGACTTACATGGCTTACAGCGCTTCGGGTCGTTCTTGAATTGTTTGTCGAAGAAAAAGAGTTGTTCCCCGGCGGTGAAGATAAATTCACCACCACAATCTGCGCAGGTTAAGAGTCGATCCAGAAATTCCATGCCGCTTCTCCCGTGGTACGGAAAAGGAAGAATACCCAAGGGGCCTGATCGTGGGGCGCCGCTGAGCGGTCAACCTTTCGCTGATGATCTTTACATCACTTCTTGGATTTGAAGGGGGCCCAGAATGCAATTGTGTGCAACGGTACGGATTTCCCAGTCAATGTGAACCGATGCACAGGCTCTCTCTGCTGGTGCCAGGTTCGACGGCGGGAGTCCATCTCTCTGGCGGGTTCAGGCGGCCGTCCCTTCAAACTCTACGAAAGAGGAGGAGACGGCCTGCCATGGTTGCGAAGCTGGAACTAATCCTGCTCCTTACGGACCTTCTTGCGATTGCGCTTACGTGCAAGCGCTTCCTTCACGCGCTTCTTTTCACCGGGCTTCAGATAAAAAGAGTGGCGCTTGACTTCCTTGATAATGTCTTCAGTCTGCACCTTGCGCTTAAAGCGCCGCAGGGCATTCTCAAGGGGTTCGCCTTCTTGTACTCGAACCTCTGCCAAGAAAAATACACCTCCAAACAGTCCCAATCGGGATAACTTCAGAATACGCCAGATCGGGAGCGAATTGCATAAATTCGCGGGAAATATGACCCTGCAAAACTAACAGAGTCAACTCTCGTGAAGCAGTGTGCGGTTCGCGTAAAATCTGCTTCATCATGATTCGTTCTTACCAGGGAATAACTCCAGTCATTCCAATTAGCTGCTATATCGATCCGTCCGCGCAGGTAATCGGCGACGTGATTCTTGGCGAACAGGCGAGTATCTGGATGAACGCCGTCGTCAGGGGCGATGTTAACTCCATCCGCATTGGCGCTAAGAGCAATGTGCAAGATTGTGCCGTGTTGCACGGAATGCGCTATCTCTACCCGGTAATCGTCGGAGAGATGGTGACGATCGGCCACAACGCTACCGTTCATGGATGTGTGCTGGAAGACACCGTTCTCGTGGGCATCGGCGCGACCATCCTCAACAACGCGCGGATTGGTGAGGGTTCCATCATTGCGGCAGGTGCGGTCATTCCGGAGCAGACCGTGATCCCGCCGAACTCGCTGGTTGCCGGCGTTCCCGGCAAGGTTCGACGAACGCTGGGCGACGAAGACCGGGCACTCATCCTCAAGTACGCCAGCAATTACCTGGACTACACAGCCATTTACCTCAAGGAAGTCTCCGGGGCATAAATCCGCGGCTATTTTCGCTACACTGTTGGTAATGGGCATTTTGAAGGCAGTACGCGGCACCAGGGATCTGCTTCCTCCTGAGACCGTCCTTTGGAACCGTGTCGAAGCGACGGCGCGGGCGGTGTTTGCACGCTACGGGTTTGGCGAGATTCGCACGCCGATCTTTGAGGAAACCTCGCTGTTTGCGCGTGGCGTGGGCGAGGAGACCGACATCGTCTCCAAGGAGATGTATACGTGGGACGATCGCGCTAGGGCTGATAGCGATAGCGCTCAGAGCCTGACGCTACGGCCGGAGAATACCGCGGGTGTCGTGCGAGCGTACATCGAGCACAAACTGGCGGATACCGGCATGTTGCAGAAGCTCTTCTACATCGGGCCGCAGTTTCGGCGGGAGCGTCCGCAGCGTGGACGATATCGTCAGTTCTGGCAGATTGGGGCTGAGGTGCTTGGACCGGCCTGGTCGGGCTCGGACAGTCCGTTGCGCGACGCTGAGGTGCTGGAGATGCTTTCAACCTTCCTGAACGAGCTTGGCGTAAAAGGCTGTAAGCTGGAGGTGAACTCGGTTGGGTCGTCGACGGATCGGCCGCGATATGTCGCTGCGTTGCGAGAGGCTCTGGCTCCGGTGAAGTCGCGGATGAGTGCTGATAATCAGCGGAGAGCGGAGACAAATCCGCTGCGCGTGCTGGACTCGAAGGATGCGGGCGATCAGGAGATCATCGACGGCCTGCCGAAGATCGCGGACTTTCTGGATGATGCGAGCAGAGAGCACTTTGCTCAGGTGCTCGCGGCGCTTGATGCTTGCGGAGTTGCTTATACGGTAAATCCGCGGCTGGTTCGTGGTTTGGATTACTACACGCGGACGACCTTCGAGTTTACGGTTCCGGATGGAAGCGGATTGGGGACGCAGAACGCTCTGCTTGGCGGCGGACGATACGACGGATTGTCGGAGATGCTTGGAGGTCCAAAGGCGCCTGGAATCGGGTTCGCGATCGGCGAGGATCGATTGATCCTCACGTTGCAGGCGCAGGCGGAATCTGCAACGGAGCCGAAGCTTGATGCGTTTGTCGCTCCGATGGGAATCGCGCAAAATGCTGCGGCGCTTGTGTTGGCGAAGGATCTGCGCGCTGCTGGACTTGACATCGAGGTTGGAGATGGAAGCTTCCGGCTGAAGAAGTCGTTTGAGGCAGCGGATAAGCTGGCTCGGCGAATGGTAATTCTGGGTGAGGATGAGATTGCGTCGGGTATTCTGACGGTTAAAGACTTTAGTGCAGGCGAACAGACAAAGGTACCTCGAGCCGACCTTGCGAGTTTTCTGCGAGGTTGATTTTTTATTCTGCGGCAAGAGATCAGAGAGTGAATGGAATCATGCTGGATTTTTTAGGGAGTTTGCAGCGGACGCATCTGTGCGGCGAGCTTCGCGCGGAGCAGGATGGGCAGCCGGTGGTCCTGATGGGCTGGGTGAACCGGCGGCGTGACCATGGCAATCTGATCTTCCTTGACGTGCGCGACCGGACGGGAATCACGCAGGTGGTGCTCGATAAGGAAGTCTCCGACGAGGCACATGCGAAGGCTGAGGCTGCGCGCCCGGAATACGTGGTTGCGGTGAAGGGCAAGGTGCGGCGGCGCGGGGCGGGTCTCGACAACCCGAATATGCCGACGGGGCAGATTGAGGTTGTCGCGAACGAATTGCTGCTGTTGAATGAGGCGAAGACTCCGCCGTTTTCTCCTGCCGAAGAGGCGATTGCGAACGAGGAGGTGCGGCTGAAGTATCGCTACCTCGATCTGCGGCGTCCGCAGATGCAAGCGAACTTCGCACTGCGCAGCCGCGTCGCGATGGCGATTCGCAATTATCTTGTGGAGCAGGGCTTTCTTGAGATTGAAACTCCTTTCATGACGCGATCGACGCCGGAAGGTGCGCGCGATTACCTGGTGCCTAGCAGGGTGCATGCGGGCAGCTTCTATGCTCTTCCGCAGTCGCCGCAGATCTTCAAGCAGATCCTGATGATCTCGGGATTCGATCGCTACTTTCAGATTGCGCGGTGCTTCCGTGATGAGGACCTGCGTGCGGACCGACAGCCAGAGTTTACCCAGATCGATCTGGAGATGACCTTTCCTCGCCAGGAGACGGTGTTTCGTGTGGTTGAGGGGTTTCTTGCGGCGGCGTTCGCTACTGCTGGGATTCAACCGACCTCTCCTTTCATCCAGATGACCTACGATGAGGCGATCCGGCGCTACGGCATCGACAAGCCCGACATGCGGCTGCCTGCTTTGACCGATCTCAGCGGCGAACTTACGCCTGAACTGCGCGAGCAGTTGAAGGTCGAGCAGAAGCTCCCTGTGCTCGGCTTCGTGATTCCCAAGGCCGGAGGTCTCAGCGGCACGCAACGCCGCGCTCTCGTCGAAGAGATCCGCACCAACTTCGGCGATTGCGGTCTGGACTCGCTCGATCTGGCGCGTCTGAAGACGAACCCGGTTTTTGCGCCGCTCGCGGATGCGATTGAGGCGAAGCTTGCGGCCGAGCCCACGCTCGAAGCCGGAGTCACGCCCGAGGATCTCGTCATCGTCGTCACCCCCAAACTCGGCGCGCCAGAGAAGTGGAACTACGATCCGCAGTGGATCTACAAGCGGGTTGGTGCGCTGCGGCTGGATTTGGCGAAGAAGTATGCTGACAAACACAAGCTCTTCGAACAGACGGGCACTGCGGCGGATTTCAAATTTGTGTGGGTCACCGACTTTCCGATGTATGAGTGGGACGAGGAGACTAAGACTTGGAACGCTGCGCACCATCCTTTCACTTCGCCGCATGAGGAAGACATCAAGGCTGGGCGGCTTACAAGTGATAAGGGTGCGGTGAGGGCGCTTGCGTACGACATCGTGCTGAACGGGACGGAGCTTGGTTCGGGTTCGATTCGTATTCACCGGAAGGACGTGCAGGCCGAGATCTTCCGGTCGTTGGGCATGTCGGATGCGGAGGCGAAGGAGCGGTTTGGGTTCTTCCTCGATGCTCTCGAGTACGGCACGCCGCCACATGGCGGGATTGCGCTGGGACTGGACCGGATTGTGATGATTCTGGCTGGTGCATCGAGTCTCCGTGAGGTGATTGCGTTTCCAAAGACGGCGAAGGCGATCGACCTGATGGTCGATGCGCCGACTCCGGTAAGCGAACAACAACTGAAGGAGTTGCATCTGCGAATAAGGTAGCGGAGCCACGCATGTTCGCGGGCCCGGGGCTAAAGCCCCACGCTCAATCCCAAACACATCTGGTTTCCAGTATTTAGGGGTTAAATGCGAAGCCCCCGGCATGAGCCGAGGGCTTTTCTTGATTTCAAATTTAATTGTGGCGGTTTGAGCGTAACTAACGTGCCAACTCTATTCTCTTTTGTTTTAATGAGTTAGGTGGTTTGGGGGCTTGACGTGCGTTTTTTGGGCTAAAACGCAAAAAAAGTTGACAGTCGCGACAAGCATTAAACGCGCGGCACCTTCGAAAAAGGATCCTTCATACAGGCCAACGCACACTCTATATCCGATTATGGACGGCAAAATAGGGTTGATTCGAAAGCGTGACATTCAGGGGCGGGTAAAAAGTGGCGCTTGTCTGACTACGAAGCTCAAAGTAGTACTGCAGTGGAAACGGCGACTGCGTGTACGCACCAGGAATCGTAGCGGTGAACACCTGGGCGCTGCGCTCCATCGGCTTCGAAAGCCAACGTTCCGCCTGAGTCACGTGGCGATACCAAAGAAACGCTTCAGTGACTGGTTCGTTGACCTCCAACCTGAGCGTAAGGTCGCCGCCTGGATGGAACGTCTGTGCGGGGGTGTGGCTCGCTGTAAAGCGGGCGCGCGTGCGCGGAGTAGCAATGAGCCCAGCGGCATCGATCCCCATATTCGCCACATTCGCGGTAGCGAAATACTGTTCGAGCGCAGCAACATCCTTCTCAATCTCAGGAACGCGGTCCATCCAGTGGCCCCGACGATTTGGTGTAGAACCATAACTGACATCGTTAACGTAGACCGCTTTCGCCTCCACCGACATCGCTCTCCATGACTCGAGTGCGCTGCGATAGAATTTTAGGCTTTCCGCCGCAATCTGCTTATCGCCTGACTTCTGAAACAACGAATAGCAGAGCGCGGCTCGAAACAACGAAGCGAAGTAACGTCCGAGCCCATTGAGGATGAGGATGTCTTCTTCGGCGCGTCGAAATGCCGGGGATGACATACGCCCCGCGGTAGACTTCTTCGCCTTGGTGAGGGCGCTCGATGATTGCATGACCATCTCATCGATCCACTGCGCGACTTCGAGAGGGTGATAGTGAGGATCAATCGCGTTGCTGACGAGTATCTGCGCATAGCTGTCTATTGAGACAAATAACTGTGGATCCAGCGGGCTGAAGGCGCTGACGTTGTGTGGCGCTGGCGAATCACTGTAAAGGGGCTTTCCGACGACCGGCAGGATCGATGTGGGCGTATACATTTCAACCCACAAAGAGTGGTTCGACGCCGAAGGCAACCATGCTGTGGTCACCAGCGGCAGGATGCGGCTTGAGTTGGCAAGAGCTATCTCAAGATGTTCGGCTGCGTCTCCATATGTTTTCTTCAGATAACGCCGGTAGGCTTCAGGTGCCGTGTCCGGATTGTAAAGATGGCGGCCCCACAGGAAGTAAGTTACGCCGAACTTACTGGTGTCGAGATTCGAGGAGCCGAGTTGTTGATTCGCGTATGCATTCCGACCGCCAGGGTGGCCTGAACCTTCACGGCCCTTGAAGGTGAGTGGCTCCAAGATCTCCATACCAGCGGCGCCGCAGAAGTTCGCCGCGCGGCCGTAGCCCGAGGCGAGGGCTGCATCTCCCCACAGCAAATGGTGTTGTGTCCCAGGCCAGACACGGTAAAGCAGTTCAATACCGTTCCCCTGTTGATAGAAGTCGCCGTATCCATAGCGCGTAAAGTTTCTCGCTCCGTTGGAGACGGCGAAGGTACCTGTCACATTCTCACGTGGGTATTCGGTGGCGCGAATGTCTGCCTGGTGATAGCCAATACCAAGATGCTCCGCCCAGAACTTTGCGCCGGCCGTCAAACGCATGCCGGTTTTATGTCCGAGATCGATCATCTGTTGGTCGAGGCCCTTGGCGTGCATATCGATCTCGATAGAACGGCCCGCGCTGCGAAACGCTTCGAAGAGAGTCTCCCAGAAGAGGTAACTTCCTTCAGGAATGCCACTTTCGCCGTGAATGCGAAGAGTGACGCCTTTGATCTCAGGACACAGCTTCAGTAACTCGGCGAGAGCGTCACGGCAATAAGAAGCATGGTTTTCAGGCGTGAGGCCGAGAATATGATGATTGGAGTTTGGGCTCGCCGTCCATTCATAAGCGTGCGTCCAGATCGCGAGCTGAAAATCGAGCCCGCGGCGTTCGGTTTCAGCTGCGATGAACTGCAACATCGCGAGATTCTTCTCGCGCTCGCCCAATGGAAGCGGCGGATCGACACGAACATCAGGATACGCCGTGAGCTTCACGAGGTAGGGGTAGGGAAAGTGCAGATAATCGCCAGTGACCCCTGTAGGGAAGTCATAACCTATCCCTAACGTGAAGTTGAAGCGGTTGAAACGTGCAAAAGCGAGCGAATCAAGGTAGTGCGTCCAGAAATCACGGTCATAGAACCAGGACTTGTCCTCAGTCTCTGAGCAGAATGCTCGGGCGACGCTACGGATACGGTTCGGCGTGGTTTCGACGACTGGTGCTTGAAGCGCCAAGGTAGTGAACCAATCATCGATCGCCCGAACGCGATCCGTGAGTTCCAGAAGACCGTAGGTAAGACCGCGTGCGTCGATTCCACTCACGAGGGTTCGATTTTCGCGACCTGGAATGAGCGCGATCATCTCCGGCTTACGTTCTACCGGTAATGAAAAACCTGTTGTTAGCGCGTTTGTTAAAGGAGCAATGACGATGGTCGCCGCAGGCTTGCCGCTCCCTTTTGTGACTACGTCTTTGTCTTTGAGCGAAGATCTTAACTGATCGATGGCCCAGGTTACGCTGGATGTCTTTGTGAGTTCTTCAGCGGGGTCGATCTTGATTTCTACATAATCATTGAGGCGCATTGCCGCTTGTGCACTCTTACCAATGGAGGTCGCCGCCACAAGCTGCAGAAATCTTCTACGGGTAGTTTCCAGATTCACCTGAGCGACCTCATCGCAACGACTGCCAGCGTGTAATAGTGTGCGATTAAAGGTATCGCATACGGACGCCAAAAGTTTACATCCGCCGTGCATCGCCATGTCGCATGACTTTGCCGGTGGCTTGCAACGAGCCGGCCGGATCCAACAGCGCTGCGCCGCTTAGCTAAGCCATCCAGCGCGGCTCAGTTCATCCAGCGTTTGTCGTTGGGGTTTTTGCGGAGTTCGTCGGGGTCGACGTAGCGGCCGTCTTTGTCGAAGTGGACTTCGCGGTTTTGCTTGCGCATGTAGACCTCGAACTTGCGGGCGGCACGGCGGCGCTTCCAGCGGTAGTAGTTGTTGCGGATGCCGAAGTAGCGCTCGCTGAATCCGAAGGCGAAGCCGCGGCGGGGGGCGAATTTTACGTAGAGGAAACCGCAGAGCCCGCCGGAGAGCTGGAGGAGCGCGTTGAAGGCGTCGGCTTGCTTGAGCAGCATGGCGACAGCGATGAGGATGTAGATCCCCACCATGTACTTGGCCTTGATGCGGACGAGAAACCAGAGGAGAAATTCCTGGTCGCCGAAGATCATGGCGATCGCGATGAGGAGGCCGAAGATGCCGGACCAGCAGCCGGCGGTGGCGATGTCGGGGCGCAGGCCGAAGATGTGAGTGAAGGAGATGGCGGAGGCGATGATGGCTCCACCGATAACGGAGGAGAAGTAAAGTTCGGCGAGCCAGCGGGAGCCGAAGGAGGGTTCGAGGAGAGAGCCGGTGAACCAGAGGGTGAGCATGCCGAAGAGGATGGCGAGGATACCCTGCTCGAGGAAGGAGTAGGTGAAGAGTTGCCAGAGTTCGCCGTGGGCGACGGCGCGGGGCTCGAGCCAGAGGTGACTGAGGAGGATGTCGGCGAAGTGAGGAGTGAGCCAGCGCAGGAGGAGGATGGCGAAGAAGGTGGCAACGTTCGCGAGGATGAGCTTGCGGGTGACGCCGGAGAAGGCGGGGAGGCTGAGCGAGATGGGGCCGGAGCGGGGCATGGCTGTTCTTATTCCATCATAGTGGCTGGAGGGCGGGTGTGCAGGCGGCGGTTTGTTTCAGTAGTCAGCGGTGGGTTTGCAGTGTTGATGGTTGGACTCTGCAGAAAGGGGATGGCGCAGCCTGGTGGAGAAAAAAGCGGTTCGCGCGTGGCGCGAATACCCCGCCCTTTTCGGTACAACCGAAAAGGATGGGGCACCCGGCTTGGTTGCGATGGGGGATTAGTTGCTGGGGGTGGTGCCGGGTACGGGGCGCGTGCGAGGCGGCGGGATGGGGTAGACGGCGGCGCTGCGGTGGCCTGCGGAGTCGACGGAGCGGACGCCGAAGATGACGTTGTCTTTGGAGATGGGGATTGCGATGGTGGTGACGTCGCCGGCGGGGATGACGCTGGTCCAGTTGGGTTGGTCGGTGTCGCGGTAGACGACTTCGAAGGAGGCTCCGGCGGGGAAGCCTGCGGGTTTTTCCCAGCGGAGGGTGGTGCGGGTGTCGTAGGGGGGATTGAGGACGGCGACTTTTTGCGGCTGGCCGGGGGCGGCGGCGAGAGTGGCGAGAGTGGCCATGTTGAGGCGGGTAACGTTGGCGATGTAGTTGAAGTCGTCGTACTTGATGTCGTCGGCGTACTCGATGCCGTTTTCGGTGCGTGGGGTCTGGTGCTGGTGGTTGAAGTTTTCCAGCCACTCGGTGAAGCGGACGGCGGCGAAGCCTTCGTTGGCGAAGCTGGTGTGGTCGCCTCCGCGGCCGAAGCGATCGCGGCGGAAGATCATGACGGGATGGAAGGCGGGGATCATGCGCATGGCCATGTTGTGGGGCTGGCCGGCGGGTGTGCCGGCGGAGAGGCGCTGTGAGGTCGGATGAAAGTAGGTGAGGTCGACGTCGACGATGGCGCGTGCGAGTTCGCGGGCGGGTGAGTCGTTTTCGGCGCCGATGGTTTGGATCTCATGGAGCTGGTCGAGTGTGGCGGGGCCGGGGACTCCTTCGGAGAAGACGCGGACGGCGGATTTGTCTGCGCCGATTGCGCCGGGGGTGGTGTCGCCGCCGACGATGTCGTTGTTGAGGACGGCTTCGAGGTCCCAGCCTTCCGATTTGGCGAGACGGGCGAAGTGGCGGCTGCCGTTGAGGCCTTGTTCTTCTCCGGCTACGGTGAGGAAGATGATGGTGCTGGGGAATTTTAGTTTGGAGAGGACGCGGGCGGATTCGAGGGACACGGCGGTGCCGCTGGCGTCGTCGTTGGCTCCGGGGGCGGGGTCATGGGTGTTGAAGTTGTCGGAGTTGCGCGAGTCGTAGTGGCCGGTGACGATGACTTTGCGGTTGGCCTGGGCGGGATCGGTGCCGCGGAGGATGGCGTAGACGTTGGTGAGTTTGGTGGGCTTGGTGATGCGGGCGGCGGGGCCGGTTCCGGGGGGCTCGATGAACTCGTCGCGTTTGACTTCGAGGCATCCGCCGCAGGCGTCGGAGTAGCGCTTGAATTCGGATTCGATCCAGTCGGCGGCGGCGTTGATACCGGTGCCGGGCGGGAGGTCGGTTTCCATGCTGGAGAGCGTGCTGCGGTTTTTGAAGCTGACGAGCTTGGTGATGATGGCCTTAATGTTTTCGGGGGAGACCTGCCCGAGCGCGGCGGCGATAGCGGGGTCGGCTGGGGCGGTGGTGACGGGCTGACCGACCGGAGAGGATTGTGGCGCGTTGGCGGCCGGTTGTTGGGCGTGAAGAAGGCTAGCAGTGAGAAGGGCTGCGCCGACGGTAAGGCGACTGAAATGAGTGAGGAAGCGGGGGCCGACGGTCACGAGAATGCTCCTTGGGTGGAAACCAAAATACGGTTGCAATCGTATGCTTGACGAATGAGCGGGGAGGCCGCTAAATAAATAGCAGGGTGTCCGCGAATTGCTGTTCCTATATTCCCATAGGTTGAATCCTATAGGTGGGTGAGCGAACGAACCCATGGAGGATGGAGTCATGGCTGTTGTATGTCCCGAGTGCGATAATCCGATCGTTGTTGATGTCGACGAGGTGGAGGAGGGCGAGACGGTCCAGTGCGATGAGTGCGGCATGGACCTGGAGATTGTTTCGGTGGATCCGCTGGAGGTGGCTGCGATCGATGTGGCCGGTTACGACGACGAAGATCCCATGCATACCGAAGAGGAAGAAGATGAGTAACGGCAAAAGATTGAGGGAGATGGCCGTATACTAGAACCTATGAAGCGTATTCCAGTTTCGCTCCGTTCCTTTGTCTGCAAAGTCCTGTTTGCCTGCTGCTGCATGACAGCCTTTTTTGTGGCTGCGCCGGGTGGACCTGTGTTTGCTCAGCAGCGTGGGAATGGGCAGCGCGTGGTTCAGGGTAAGGTGGTTGATGCCGGGGGTGCGCCGATCAAAGGCGCGGTGGTGTATCTGAAGGATGGCCGCAGCCTGGCGGTCAAAAGCTACTTCTCCGATGGTGAGGGCGGCTACCGCTTCGGCCAGCTTTCGCCGAATGCTGACTATGAGATCTGGGCGGAGAACGATGGCAAGAAGAGCGCGGTGAAGACGATAAGCTCGTTCGACAGCAAGAACCAGTTTAATATCAATTTGAAGATCGACAAGTAGTTCGCGGCTTCGTTTTGTGAAAGAAGGCGTTGGATCGGGCGATCCAGCGCCTTTGGTGCTGGGGCCGTTAGTCAGCGATGCCCGGGTTGGGCGGGTCGATGCCGAGAGCGGTGGCCAGGGCGATGAGGTGGTCCTGCTCCTGCATGAGGATCTCGCGGATGGATTCGCCGATGGCGTACTCGTCGAGCTCGTCGCACTGCTTGATACGGCGACGATAGTTGCGGATGGTTTCGCGCTCGTTGTCGAGGTCGAAGCGCAGCATGTCTTCAGCCTTTTCGGAGGTTTTGACAGGCTTGGGAGTTACGGTGGGCATGCCGCCGAGGTAGTCGATGTGATTGGCGATGGCGATGGCGTGGGCGAGCTCTTCGGTGGCGTGGACTTCGAGCTCGCCGGCGATGTTCATATACTGGGCGCCCTTGAGGACCTGCGAGTAGTTGACGTAGGCGATGATGGCCTGGTACTCGCGGGAGAGGTCTTCGTTGAGGAGTTCGATGAGTTTTTCGCGAGTCAGTGCGGTCGTGGGTGCTCCTGCAGTTTTGGTGGCCATGTCTTCTCCTGATTCTTCGGAATGAGATGCGGGAATTTTGATCGAGGTTTGTGAGTGGAGCTTGCGGATGTCTGGGCGAAAGAGAGTTTGACATGGTGGCCGGGATAGAGAGGTATATCCCAGGGGCTAAAAGGGCGCCAATACATCTGGGCTCACCTTGCTTCACTTGGAATTCGCGATAACCCAGCCGTAGATCGTCTTGAGATCCGCTGTTCGCTGGCGGGTTAGTTCTTCAAGGCAAGCTGAATAGGCCGGAGCTGACGCAGTTCCACCGTTGTAGAGGTTGCTCTCCGCCGTACAGGTCGCGTCTCGAAGCTGTATCCAGAGGCGTTGCGTTACTTTCAGCCTTTCGAGGTCATCCGGTTGCAGCACCTTCGAGATCTGGCTGTACATCTGATTCAGTCCGCTATCAGCGGCTTTGTATGCTTTATCGAAGCAATTTTCCATGGCGATGGTCACCGCAACGTTCCGGCAGGGGGCGCCTGCGGAGTTCATGTGCTGGGCTCTGGCGATGGAGTTGTAACAAATGAAACTGCGAGCAAGAGCAGCCAGGAGCGAACAAGAGTGATCATGGCTGCACGATAACAGAACCCTCAGTGGCCTCTATGACGGGCATGAAGAACGTGGCGAGTTGAGGATATTGCTGCAAGCAAAGAGGCCGGTTCGTCAGACGCTCGATCAACCGTGGAGGGCGGGGTAGTCGGTGTAGCCTTCGGGGCCGTGGGCGTAGAAGGTGGCGGCGTTGGGACGGTTCAGGGGGCGCCTTTGGCGAAGCGTGCGGGCAGATCGGGATTGGCGATGAAGAGTTTGCCGAAGGCTACGGCGTCGGCTTTGCCTTCGTCGAGGAGTCGCTGGCCGGTCTCGAAGTCGATGGCTTCGTTGGCGACGAAGACTCCGCCGAAGATTTCCTTGAGGCATGGGCCGATGCTGTCGGGGCCGACATGTTCGCGGGCGGCGATGAAGGCGATTTTGCGTTTCCCTAGCTCGCGGGCGATGTAGGTGAAGGTGGCGGTGGGGTTGGAGTCGGAGATGCCGTGGGCGTCGCCGCGCGGGGCGAGATGCATGCCGACGCGGCCGGGGCCGAAGACGGAGATGGCGGCGTCGGCGCACTCGAGCATGAGGCGGGCGCGGTTTTCGATGGGGCCGCCGTACTCGTCGGTGCGGTGGTTGGAGCCGTCCTGGAGGAACTGGTCGAGGAGGTAGCCGTTGGCTCCGTGGAGTTCGACGCCGTCGAATCCGGCGGCCTGGGCGTTTTGTGCGCCGCGGCGGAAGGCTTCGACGACGCCTTTGATCTCTTCGATTTCGAGGGCGCGCGGAGTGACGAAGGGACGCTGCGGGCGGAGGAGACTGACGGTACCGGTTGCTGCGATGGCGCAGGGTGCGACGGGGAGCTGGCCGTTGAGGAACTCGGGGTCGGAGATGCGGCCGACGTGCCAGATCTGCGAGTAGATGTGGCCGCCGGCGTTGTGGACGGCTGCGGTGATGGGCTTCCATGCTTCGGTTTGTTGCTGCGACCAGAGGCCGGGGACGTTGGCGTAACCGACTCCGAGGGGGTCGATGGGTGTGCCTTCGGAGATGATGAGGCCGGCGGTGGCACGCTGGGTGTAGTAGTCGACCATGATGGGGGTGGGGATGTGGTCGGGGGTGCCGCGCAGGCGGGTGAGAGGGGCCATGAAGATTCGGTTGGGGAGGTGGAGATCACCGAGTTGGATGGGGTCGAAGAGGGAGGGCATACTGGCTCCTAGAATAGGGTCGTTAAAATGACGGCTAACACGGATTACATCGGAAACGGATTGAACAAGCAAAGCAAGGACAGGCAAATACAGGGGTTTCCTGCGTCAGGATGACGACAAAAAAGACGAAACAAGCGAAAAACGAAGCAAGGCGGGCTAAGAAGGCTAGAGCGGCTATGCAGTTGGATGTTGGGAGGACGGGAAGGGTTCGGCGACGGCATACACCTGGGGTGTAGCGCAAGTGAGCCAGTTCTTCCTATCGAGCTGCTGTCATCGTCGGCCTGGTCATGGCTTTCAGGTAGAGGTATTGGAACTCGACGCCGGCGTAGATAGGATTCGACGCCGAGGCGTTCGTCTCTGCCGTGGGCGCGTTCGTCGCCTTCTTCGATCGCCATGCCGTTGAAGCCGTAGCTGGGCATGCCGGCGGCTATGGTGTAGATGCTGTCGGAGGCGCCGGTCTCCATCTCGGGGAGGATGGTGAGGCCGGGCCACATGGTGTGGACGGTTTCGCGGAGGGGCTTGAAGACGGCTTCGTTGAGCGGTGGCGGAGGCGCGGCGGCGCGGTCGGATCCTTTGCCGAGGACCTCTCCGCCAGGTGGTCGACGTAGTCCACGTTGAGGGTGGGGTCGGCGAAGATGCGGATGAGATCCTGGCGAACCTCTTCCTGGGAGTGGCCGGGGAGGATGCGGCAGTTGACGTTGGCTTGAGCGCGGCCGGGCAGGGCGTTGGGTGCGTGACCGGCGGACATCATGGTGGCGACGCAGGTGGTGCGCATGGTTGCGTTGTAGACGGGGTTGGCGGAGAGACGCTGCATGGCTGCGGGATCGGGAGGGGTTTTGAGGATGGCGCGGATGTCCGTCTGCCTGTTGCGGCTCGACGAGCGTGGCGCGGGTGGCGAGCTCGGCGCGGGTGACTTCGTTGAGTTCGAAGGGGAAGGGTGATTTTTCGAGGCGCGAGAGGGCATCGGCTACGCGGTAGATGGCGTTGTCCGGAGTGGGCAGCGAGCTGTGGCCGCCGGGGTTGGTGGCTGTGACGTGGTAGTCGGCGTAGAGCTTCTCGGTGGCTTCGACGCCGAGGAGGATGGGCTTGCCGTTTTTTGTGGTGAGGCCGCCGGCGTCCGGGTTGATGACGAACTCGGCCTGGATGAGGTCGGGGTGGTTTTTGAGGAGCCAGTCGACTCCGTTGGATTTTCCGCCTTCCTCGTCGGCGGTGAGGGCGAGGATGAGGTCGCGATCGGGCACGTAGTTTTCGCGCTTCATGCGGATGAAGGCCACGACCATGGCGGCGTCGGAGTCTTTCATATCCTGAGTGCCGCGGCCGTAGAAGAAGCCGTCCTTTTCGGTGAAGACGAAGGGATCGGTGGTCCAGTCTTCGCGCTTTGCCTCGACGACGTCGGTGTGGCAGATGAGGAGCACGGGTTTGAGGGTGCTTCCGGGACGGCCGCGAAGGCGCGCTACGAGGTTTCCTTTGCGCGGATTCGGTCCGAGGATGACAAGGTCCTCTGCGGGGAAGCCTGCGTCGAGGAGGCGCTGGCGCATGGCTTCGGCGACTGCGGTGGTGCTGCCGATAGAGTCGGTGGAGTTGATCTCGATGAGCTGCTTGAAGACATCGTGGGCGAGCTGGCGCGTCGCGGGGTCCATCGCGGTCGATTGGGCTTGAAGATGTGATGTGAAGAGTACTGCCGCGAGAAGACTGACTGCCTTGCCTGGCCTCATGGAGGCTCCTGAATGATAGGGATTGCCCGGCGGGACGCAACCGGGCGCTCCCCTATCGTTGCACAAGTCCGGAGAGACTCGTTCTATTGCGGGTGTGTGGAGGGCGACGGAGCGGCTGCCGGTGCGGGATTTCCATGCTCCTGAGGCTTCGGGACAAACACTTCGGGGTGCTCCATGCCGCGATGGCAGGTGCCGCAGGTGATGGGGTCGGTGGACTTGCGGTCGCTTAGCTGTGCGAGGTATTTGGTGTTGAGGTCGTCGGTCATTTTGATCATCATGGCGCGCCTTGTCCTTGACCGGGTTGGCGTCGGAGGGAAAGTCGTTGCGCCTGGTCTCTGGGTTTCGGGCGTGGCAGAATCCACAGTCGACGCCGAGGTCGCCCTCGTACTGATGCATGACCTTGATGACTTCGTCGCCGGTGATGTTGCTGGGAAGAGCCTTGATGTTGGTTGGATTGGGACGCGGACCCCGGGGTGGTCGCGCGGTCTGCGCTGCGGGAGCAGGGGCGGGAGATTCCTGAGCGAAGGCAATAGGGGCCGATAAAGCAGATACGCACACTACGACGAGAGAGACATCGTCGGAATCGGAATCGATTCATTCTGGCCATACCTTTTCTATGAGGATGTGAAGTGCGGCAAGCCGATAGACGGGCCTTGAAATCGAATTGTTTCACGGGAGAGGCTTCAAAGGGGGAAGGACTTGAGCCACTCGCGGAAGGGGGGGCCGAGGTCGTCGCGTTTGAGGGCGAACTCTACGGTGGCTTTGAGGAAGCCGAGTTTGTCGCCGGCGTCGTGACGCTTGCCTTCGTAGTGGAAGCCGTAGACCTTTTCGTACTGGAGCAGGGCTTTGATGCCGTCGGTGAGCTGGAGTTCGCCGCCTGCGCCGGGGGTGATGGTTTCGAGCATGTCGAAGATGCGCGGGGTGAGGATGTAGCGGCCGATGATGGCGTTCTTCGAGGGCGCGTCTTCGAACTTTGGTTTTTCGACCATGTTTTTGACTTCGAGGAGGCGCGGGTTTTTTGGGTCGGGGATGCAGTCGAGGACGCCGTAGGCGGAGATGGCGGGGCCTTCGATGGTCTCGGAGGCGAGGATGGTGGATTGGGTTTCGTTGAAGGCTTCGACCATCTGCTTCATGCAGGGGACGGCGGCGTCGACGATGTCGTCGGGGAGGAGGACGGCGAAGGGCTCGTCGCCGATGAGTTCTTTGGCCTGGAGGACGGCGTGGCCGAGGCCGAGGGGTTCGGCCTGGCGGGTGTAGGTGACGCGGGCGAGTTTGGAGACGGAGCGAACGATTTCGAGGAGGGCCGTTTTATTTTTCGCGGCGAGGTTGGCTTCGAGTTCGGGGCTGCCGTCGAAGTGGTCTTCCATGGTGGATTTGCCGCGGCCGGTGATGAGGATGATCTCGTTGCAGCCGGCGGCTACGGCCTCTTCGACGCCGTACTGGATGAGGGGCTTGTCGACGAGGCAGAGCATCTCTTTGGGCATGGCCTTGGTGGCGGGGAGGAAGCGCGTGCCCAGGCCTGCGGCGGGAAAGACTGCTTTGCGGATTTTTTGAAGAGTCATTGTTCAGCGAGAGCTTTCTTTGGCGTGCAGGATCAATCGTAGCAGGGTGACTTGAACGTAGCTGGTCACTAGGTAAGGATGCCAACGAGATCAGATGGGTTTTACAGCTTTGAGGACCATGCTGTTCCAGACGTACGGTATGCGGCCTGAGCCTGCGAATTCGATGTTGGTGAAGCCGGTTTCCTGAAGGGCCTGGGTCAGCGTTTTGCGCGACCAGAATTTGATGTGGCCGTGATCCCAGAGGACGGTGAAGTGGCGGTCCATCTTGCCGGTGAGGGCAAGGAGAAGATTTTTGAGGTAGCCGTGATAGGGGGTGGTGAGAATGATGATGCCGCCGGGTTTTAGCAGCTCGTAGCAGTTGCGGAGGAAACCGCGGGGGTCGTAGATGTGTTCGATGACTTCGGTGGAGAGGACGACGTCGACGGGGCCTACGGTTTTGAGGAAGTCGGCGTAGAGGGTCTGGCCGTCGGCGAGGAAGAAATTGATATTGGGGAAAGTTTTGCGGGCGATCTCGATTCCGGTGGGCGAGAGGTCGGAGCCGTGGAGCTGCCAGTTTCTATCCTGGAAGAGGGAGAGGAAGGAGCCGTTGCCGCAGCCAGCATCCATGACGATGGCGCCGGGAGGGACGTTTTGGAGAAGACGCGAGATCGAGGGATAGAGATAGCGGTGGCTGTATTCGGCGTTGGCGGCGCTGTAGTTGTACGTGATACCACCCATTTGGTCATCATACCTTCAGCTGGGTGTTTTCTAAATGAGGTCGCAGAGTTGGCAGTGGGTAAATTTGAAGTGAAAGGCTGAAGTTTCCGAAAAATTGGACTTTGCGGGCAGTGCGGGATTAATACCGATTTGCCTGTGATCCAGGAGCAACGAACTGGTGAACGCACCTCATCGGTTCGATTTGACTGCTAGTCCGCGCAGTTCGACCGAAAGGGGTTTCTATATCGCCCGCCGTGCCGGAGTCGCTGGTCCGGTTAGCGCTCATGAGGACTTAGCCCGCGGCCCATCTCGCTTCGTTGACTTGCTTCTTAGCCCAACCTAAGATGACCACCAAATGGCAGACTCGTCCTCTCTTATCGGCCAGACCATTTCTCAATACCACATCGTTGATAAACTTGGCAGCGGTGGTATGGGTGTCGTCTATAAAGCGGAGGACACTACGCTCCGCCGCTTCGTCGCGTTGAAGTTCCTTCCTGATGAGTTCGCCTCAGACCCACAAGCACTGAACCGCTTCAATCGTGAAGCCCGTGCTGCGTCCGCGCTGAATCATGCCAACATCTGCACGATCTATGAGGTCGGCAAACATGAAGGCCAATCCTTCATCGCCATGGAGTACCTGGAGGGAACGACGCTAAAGTCTCTGATCACGAGACGGCCACTTGGTACCGAGCCCGTGCTATCTCTTCGCGATAGAAATCGCCGATGCTCTGGACGCAGCTCACGGCGCAGGCGTCCTTCACCGGGACATCAAGCCTGCGAACATCTTCGTGACGGAGCGAGGCCACGCCAAGGTTCTCGATTTCAGTCTCGCTAAGCTTGCCCCAGCGCTGAAAGCAACCGATGGCACCACGGAAACCACGGCAAGCAAAGATCCGCGCCTTCGACGATCTAACAAGTCCCGGCAGCGTCGTGGGAACCCTTGCTTACATGTCGCCGGAACAGGCACGAGCCAGGGAACTGGATGCACGGAGCGATTTGTTTTCCTTTGGAGGGGTTCTCTATGAGATGGCGACGGGACAGTTGCCATTTCGAGGAGATAGCGCCGCGGAAGTTTTCGACGCCATACTTAATCGCGCTCCAGTGGCTCCGGTCCGGTTGAATCCCGATCTGCCCGTGGAATTGGAGAGGATCGTCAACAAGGCGCTCGAGAAGGATCGGGCACTGCGTTATCAGAGCGCGGCGGAGATGCGGGCGGATCTGCAGCGGCTGAAGCGTGACATGGACACGGAGCGCATCGCAGCGGCAAGCTTGGTCCCGTGGGCGCTGCGGAACCTGGACCGCGTTCCGGTTCGAGGCTGCGCTCGCGGATCGTGTCCGTCTGGAGGCCTCTCGCTGTGACGATTCTGGCGCTGATTGCCGTGGGAACCGGAGGACTCTATCTGCGATCGCGCCTGGCAGCTCATTCGGCGAAGACGGTGCCGCTGACTGAGAAAGACAGTGTGCTGTTGGCGGACTTCGTCAACAAGACCGGCGATCCGGTCTTCGACGATGCGCTCAAGCAGGCTCTCACGATTCAACTGAATCAGTCTCCATTCCTGAATATTGTCTCCGACCGCAAGATCGAAGAGACGCTGAAATTGATGGGCCAGCCAGCGGCACAACCCATCACGCCGGAGCTTGCAAAGGAAGTCTGCATTCGGACGGGCAGCAAGGCGACGGTGCTCGGATCGATCTCGAATCTCGGCGGGCAGTACGTGATTGGGCTTAACGCGATCAGTTGCGCTGAAGCTGAAGGGGATACGCTGGCCAGCGAACAAGGGACCGCCGCAGACAAACGAGGCGTATTGAAGGCGTTGAGAAAAGCAGCAGGGAAGTTACGGGGCAAACTCGGCGAATCGCTGGCCACTGTGGAGAAGTTCGATGTGCCGGTGGAGGCAACCACGCCTTCGCTGGAGGCATTGAAAGCGTTCAGCGATGGGGCAGAGAACGGCACGCAGAACGGGCGACACGGAAGCGATTCCGTTCTATAAGCGTGCGAGTGAATTGGATCCGAATTTTGCGCTGGCGTACGCGGCACTGGGCACCTCGTACTTCAATCTCAATCAGGGAGATCTGGCGGCGGAGAATGCGACCAGGGCGTATGAGCTGCGGGACCGGGTGAGCGAGCGCGAGAGATACCGGATCTCGACGACGTATTATCACGCTGTCACAGGAGAGTTGGAGAAGGCGATTGAAGAGTACGAACTGTGGTCCAAAAGCTATCCCCGTGATAACACACCGCACTTAAATCTCGGCGTCATCTATCAACAGCTAGGGCGATACGATAAGTCAGTGGCCGAGACGAAAGAGGCGTTGCGACTTGTGCCAACGACTACGGCATACGGCAACCTTGCCTTTGAGTACATTGCGCTGGACAGGTTGGACGATGCGGAGAAGATATTGCGGGAGGCCCAGGCGAAGGGTTTTGACGGACTCGACATTCGGGGAAATCTCTATCTCCTGGCCTTCCGCCGGGTTGACAGTAAGGGGATGGAGCAACAGCTTACCTGGGCGGCGGGGCGAGCGGGAGATGAAGATGCGATGCTCTCCGGCCAGGCAGACACAGACGCCTATTACGGGAGGCTGGTGCGGGCGCGAGATGATTCGCGACGGGCGGTGGACTCCGCGGTGCGCGCCGGCTCGAAGGAGACGGCGGCGCTATGGCGGGCGTCCGCAGGGTTGCGTGAAGCCGAGTTCGGGAACGCAGCCGCAGCGAGGGAAAACACAGATGCGGCGCTGTCAATGCAGGCGGGGAGCGACGTCAAATTGCTGGCAGCGCTGACGCTTGCACGCTTGGGGGACACGGCCAAAGCAAGGAGGCTTTTCGAGCAACTGGAGAGGGAGAGGGCCGCCTCCACGGATACGATGCTAAAACTCTACTGCCTGCCAACCATTCATGGTGCCATCGAAATCAGCAAGAACAATCCCTCGCAGGGAATTCTGGCTCTTGAAGCAGCGGCCCCGTATGAGCTGGGTGGACCACTTGGGTTTCCCTATCTCTACCCGGTGTGGGTGAGGGGGCATGCCTATATGGCGGCACAGAACGGGGTAGCGGCTGCCGCGGAGTTTCAGAAGTTGATCGATCATCCGGGCATTGTCACGAATCAGCCGATTGGGTCACTGGCGCATCTTGAACTGGGCAGGGCGCATGCCCTATCGGGCGACAATGTCAAGGCGCGTGCTTCCTATCAGCATTTCTTCACGCTCTGGAAAGACGCCGACCCCGACATCCCCATCTTCATTGCTGCAAAGGCGGAATACGCGAAGCTGCAATAACCGAAGGAAAGATGTCCTACTCTGATGGAATAGATGCAGGTTAGAGGACGGGGGAGTCGTCGTGGAGCATGGCTTTGCGGATGATTTTGATGGGGGCTAGTCCCTGGCGCATGAAGTTGTTGTGAAAGTCTTCGAGGTTGAAGGCGGCGCCTTGTTTCTTCATCAGGTCGGCGCGGAGCTTCATGATTTCGAGTTTGCCGAGGGTGTAGTAGAGGTAGGTGGCGTCGGCGGTGCCGCGCTTGGTTTCGACGAGGCCGGCGGCACGGGACTGGTAGCCTTCGGTGACGAAGAAGTCGACGGCCTGGTCGATTGTCCACTGGCCTCCGGGCGTGCCCTGGCCGGTGTGGAGCTTGATGGCGTTGACGAAGCGGGCGTCGCGGAGGAGGGCGTCCTGGAGTTGGCCGAGGCGGATGAGTTTTGCTTCGCGGATTTGCGCGGGGGTGGCGTTGGGTGGGGCGGCGGCGTAGCCCTGGTCGAGCATCATCTGCTCGGTGTAGTGGGCCCAGCCTTCGATGTTGGTGTTGGCTCCGAGGACCTTGCGGATGGTGGAGGGGAACTGGGGCGTCCAGAGGAACTGGACGTAGTGGCCGGGGTAGGCCTCGTGGACGCTGGTGGAGATGATGGTGCCGACGTTGAAGGCGGCCATGTGCTCGGCGATGTGTTCGGGTGCCCAGCTTTTTTCGGGCAGGGTGACGTTGAAGTAGGCCTTGGTGGAGTGGGTTTCGAAGGGGCCGGGAGGATCCATGGAGGCGAAGGTGGTGGCGCGCATGAAGGGCGGGGTCTCTTCGAGGGTGGGTTCGACCTTGGAGGGGATGGTGATGATGTGGTGGGTGTCGATGAAGGTGATGAGGCTGGCGAAGGTGTCCTGAAATGCGTTGAGGAGTTTGTCGGGCGCGGGGTGGATTGCGGCTAGTTCGGCGAGGACTTCCTGCGGGGTTTTTGTTGGGTCGATCTCTTTGGCGATGCGGGCGAACTCGGCTTGATTTTTGTGGAGGTCGTCGAAGGCGATCTGGAGGAGGCGGTCGAGGGGGATGTCGACCATCTCGTCGTAGCTGAGTTTTTTGGCGAAGGTGGCGGCGCCGAATTTGTAGTCGCCATTGGAGCGGGGGAGGAGGTCGGACTTGAGCCAGGCGGCGTAGGACTTGAGGGCTTCGATGACGGCGGCGTTGGTTTTGGCGAAGGCGGCTTTGGCTTCGGCGTCGGTGGCGGCGTCGGTGCCGGAGAGGAAGGCGGAGGGGACGTCGGTCTGGAAGAAGCTGATGTTGCCGTCGATTTGTTCGAGAGCGATTTCGGTGTAGATCTTTGGCGGGTTCTTGAGGTTCTTGCGGGCTTCGAGGAGGACTGCGGGCATCAGCTTTTCGCGGGCTACGAGGGAGCGCAGGCGGATGTTGGTGGAGGCGTAGGGGCGCTCCATGATGACGAAGGCGGAGTTGGTGATGCCGGAGGAGTAGATGTCGGGATTTTTCTCCCAGGGGCGGATGACTTCGAGGGTGAGGAGCTGGCTGCGGATGTTGTTGAGGAGGATGTGTGCGGTCGGCGGCGACGGAGGCGTCGAGGGCTGAGGGGTCGATGGCTTCGACTTTTTTCTCGTAGGTGTGGAGGGCGGCGATTTCTTTCTGGATGTTTGCGGCGGAGTAGTCTTCGAGCTGGGGGTCGTACTGGTGGAGGCCGTTCTGGGTGCCGGCGGTGGGGGCGTAGTGGAAGTAGACGTCGGAGAAGTACTGGTCGGCGAGGAAGTTGAAGGTCTGGAGGGCGCCGTCGGCGGAGAGGTGCTGGGCGGTGGCGGCGGGGGTGAGCATGAGTGTTCCGAGGAGGGCAACGGCGGCGAGGTTGGAGAAGCGCATGTGACCTGCATGCAGTGTATGCCGCGAGGAGGAGGAGGGGAAAGATGCGCGGTTCTGCTATGGGGTTTCGGGCAGGGTGTATTCGAAGTCGTAGGTGTGTTTGCCGTCGGCGATGATGATGTTCATTTTGCCGGCGAGGCCGGTGAGTTGGCCGGTGGCGGAGTCGGGGACTACGGTGATGCTGAGTTGCGGGACGCCGCGGTTCATGGTGGCGCTGTGTTGCAGGACGAAGGTGCCGGTGCGGCCCTTGAGAGTGCCGGTGACGATTTCGAGGGCGACGTAGCCGCCGGAGGAGTTTTTGGCGCCGGTTCCTGCGGCGAGCATGGTGCCTTTGCTGGTGGCTTCGAGGTCGCCGTGGAACTGCTTGTCGAGGAGCATGCGGCCGATGGCTGGGGCTCCGGCTTTTTCGTCGGCGGGCTGCGGATCGATTTTGACTTCGAAGGGGCCGGTGGCGTGGAGAGACATGACTGCCTTCTTTGGGGTGCGGAGTTGGATTGTCTGGGCGTTGGTTTGGGCGTGGGTTGAGAGGTGTGCGAGCAGGAGTGGCGCGAGGCAGGCGGCGGCAAGGCGGGAGCGCAGAGAGGCACGGGCTCGGGTGGAAGCAGGCGCGATGCTTCATCGTTCAGGTTGGATGAGAGGGATGAGATCTTCCTTTTGGTGGACGGGGACTACGCCGTAACGGCTCATGATGGCCCCGATGCCGGCGAGGTCGGGATGACGGTTCTTGAGGTAGAGGGCGGCGATTTCGAGGTAGTACTCGGGACCCATGACGCCGGGGGTCTGGAGGCAGAGGACGCGGCCGGGGGTGTGGGTGTGGTTGGCGTAGGAGTGTGGCGTGCCGCGGGGGATGAAGAGGGTGACGCCGCGGCGGACTTCGGTGGGCTTGCCGTCGAGCGTCCAGGTCATGAGCCATCGACGCCGAAGATGGTCTCGTCGTATTTGCGATGGATGTGGGGAAGCGGGACGCGATGGAAAGGAGGGCATGATGAGTTCGAAAAGATCGAAGACGCCGCCGGTTTCGTGGCGGGTCTTAAGGAAGGTGACGCTCATCTCGCCGACGCGGATCGTTTCGTACATTCGCACCTCCGGGTAGGAGCATGATACTTCAGATATCTGCGGGATGGGTTATTTTGCTGTTGAAAACAGGCTTTTTTGCTGTTGATAACGAGGCTATTTTGCTGTGTCGAGGGCGTCGAGGAGGGCGCGGGTTTCGGCGAGGACGTCTTCGGCTTTGGCGGAGGGGAGGGGCCAGCGGAGAGTGCCCTGGGGAGTGAACTGGGGCTCCGCGTTTGGCGTTGCGGCTGACTAGTTTCATCAACGTGGCGGGGTCGATGGCTGCTTTGGCGAGTTCGTCGGGGCCCGCGTTGACGGCGGCGAATTTGATGTGGAGCATCTCGAGGAAGGACTTGATGGGTTGTTTTCTGTTGCCGTTTGGGTTGGGGAGTTCGATCTGGGTGCGTTTGCGATCGAGCTGGGAGATGCCGAGTTGTTCGCAGCGGAGGCGGATTTCTCCGGCGGCTAAAAGATTCAGGACGGCTTCGGGTGGGGTGCCGTAGCGGTCTTGCAGTTCGGCGCGGACGTCGGCGAGGTCGGTTTGCGTTTGGGCGCCGGCGATGCGTTTGTACATGCGGAGGCGCTGGTTTTCTTCGGGGATGTAGTCGGAGTCGATGCGGACGGAGATGCCGAGGTTGATGGTCGTGGTGGCGTGGGCTGGGGCCTCTTCTTCGCCCTTCATCTTGCGGACGGCTTCTTCGAGCATGGTGGTGTAGAGCTCGAAGCCGATGGCTTCGATGTGGCCGGATTGTTCGCCGCCGAGCATGTTGCCGGCGCCGCGGAGTTCGAGGTCGAGGGCGGCGATCTTGAAGCCGGCGCCGAGGTCGGAGAATTCTTTGAGTGCGGCGAGGCGGCGGCGGGCGATTTCGGTTAGTTCGGTTTCGGGTGGGATGAGTAAGTAGGAATAGGCGCGACGGTTGCTGCGGCCTACGCGGCCGCGGAGCTGGTAGAGCTCGCTGAGGCCGTGGCGGTCGGCGCGGTTGATGAGGATGGTGTTGGCGAGGGGGATGTCGAGGCCGTTTTCGATGATGCTGGTGGCGACGAGGACGTCGTACTCGTGGTTCATGAAGGCGAGCATGACGCGTTCGAGCTCGGCCTCGGGGAGCTGGCCGTGGCCTATGACGATGCGGGCTTGGGGGACTAGCTCGCGGATTTTGGAGGCGATGTCGTAGATGGTTTCGACGCGGTTGTGGACGAAGTAGGTTTGGCCTCCGCGTTCGAGCTCCATCTCGATGGCGGTGCGGACCAGTTTTTCGTCGAACTTGGCGACGATGGTCTGGATGGCCATGCGGTCTTTGGGCGGGGTTTCGATGACAGACATGTCGCGGAGACCGATGAGCGACATGTGAAGGGTGCGGGGGATCGGTGTGGCGGACATGGAGAGGACGTCGATCTGCGCGCGCATCTGCTTGAGGCGTTCTTTGTGGCGGACGCCGAAGCGTTGTTCTTCGTCGACGACGAGGAGGCCGAGGTCCTGGAACTTTAAGTCTTTGGAGAGGATGCGGTGAGTGCCGATGAGGATGTCGACTTTTCCCTGTTCGGCTTTTTCGAGGATGACTTTCTGTTCCTTGGGGGTGCGGAAGCGGGAGATCATCTCGACGTTGACGGGGAAGTTGGCGAAGCGGCGCTTGAAGGATTCGTAGTGCTGGAAGCTGAGTACGGTTGTCGGAGTTAGGACTGCTACTTGCTTTCCGTCCTGCACGGCTTTGAAGGCAGCGCGCATGGCTACTTCGGTTTTGCCGTAGCCGACGTCGCCGCAGAGGAGGCGGTCCATGGGCTGGGTGGACTCCATGTCGCGCTTGATGTCGGCGATGGCGGTGAGCTGGTCGTCGGTTTCGTTGAAGTCGAAGGCGTCTTCGAACTCGTGCTGCATGTTGGTGTCGGGGGAGAAGGGCGTGCCTTGCGCGGCTTTGCGCTGGGCGTAGAGCTTGAGGAGCTCGGCCGTCATGTCGGCCATCGCCTTTTTTACGCGGGCTTTGGTTTTTTGCCAGCCCTGGGTGCCTAGTTTGTTGAGTTCGGGCGGTGGGCCGGTTTCTGACGAGCGGTATTTCTGGATGAGGTCGAGGCGAGTGAGGGGGACGTAGAGTTTGGCTTCGTCGGCGAACTCGAGGATCATGAGCTCGAGGGGGATGCCGGAGTCTTCTTCGATGACGCGCAGGCCGCAGTAGCGGGCGATGCCGTGTTCGACGTGAACGACGTAGTCGCCTACGGCGAGGTCGCGGAAGTCGGAGATGAAGGCGGCGGCTTTGGATTTGCCGCGGCGGACGGGGCGGGCGGTGACGTCGGCGTCGTCGGTGAGATCCTGCGCGCCGAAGATGACGATTTGGCTGGCGGTGGTTTTGTCGAGGTCGAGGATCTGGACGCCGGCGGCGATGGTGGTTTTGACGATGACGGGGGTGCGG
The DNA here is from genome assembly GCA_963838555.1 of uncultured Acidobacteriaceae bacterium. GTDB lineage: Bacteria > Acidobacteriota > Terriglobia > Terriglobales > Acidobacteriaceae > Edaphobacter. The sequence goes on from CAWIRK010000008.1 coordinate 86,963, forward strand.
AGGTCTCCGGCGAGGTAGCTGGATTCGCTGTAGACGTTGGCGCTGCCGTGGGCTTCGCTGCGGGAGCCGAGGCGGTAGGGGACCTTGTATTCCTGGAGGAGGCCGGCGAGGCGTTCGACTTCGCCCTGGTTGGGTGCGGTGAGGAGGATGCGGGCTTCCTGTTTGATGAGCGCGTTGAGTGCGTCGATGAGCGCAGGGATGGAGCCGTGGAAGCGCATGGTGGGGCGGGTGGCGAAGTCGACTTCGGAGAGGTCGCTGCGGTCGGCGTCGAGGATGTCGACGGCGCCTAGCTGGTCGAGTTCGATGCCGGGGTATTTGTGAAGGCGGTCGTCGAGGTCCCAGGGGGAGAGGTAGATGTCTTCGGGGCGGACGAGATTGCCGATGCCGGAGCGGTCGTGGCGCTGCTCGACCTTGTTCCACCAGCGCTCGCCCTGATTTTTGACCATGGCGGGTTCTTCGATGAAGACGCGGGGAGCGGCGGGGCTGGAGGCGCTGAGGAGGTCGAGGAGGGTAAGGTTGGCTCCGGCTACGGGGGCGAAGAACTCCCAGCCGGGGAAGATGGTGGCTTCTCCGGTTCTTGTACTGACGTGGGTGAGGAGTTCGGTGGGTTCTTCGCCGCCTTCGAGGGCTGCGCCGGCGGTGCCTGCTCGGGTGAGGCGGGCGTTGATGGCGGTGAGGAGCTTTTCTGTGACCGGAGTCTCGGTAAGTGGGAGGAGCAGGGCGTCATCGAGGGGTGAGCTGCTGCGCTGGGTTTCGGGGTCGAATTTGCGGATGGATTCGATCTCGTCGCCGAAGAAGTCGATGCGGACGGGGCGGTCCATCTCGGGGGAGTAGACGTCGAGGATGCCGCCGCGGAGGGTGACCTGGCCGGGCATCTCGACTACATCGACTTTGCGTGTAGCCGACGGAGAGGAGGTGCTCGACGAGCATGTCGGGCATGTACTCTTCGCCGACCTTGAGATGGAGGGTGAGGGCGCGGTAGTAGTCGCGGGGGAAGAGGCGCATGCAGGCGGCTTCGACGGGGGCGATGACGAGGCGGGCCTGGTTGGTGGCGATCTTCCAGAGGGTGGCGGCGCGGGTCTCCTGGATCTCGGGGTGGGGCGAAAGGTTTTCGAAGGGAAGGACGTCGTGGGCGGGGAGGCGGAGGACGGATTCGGGGGGGATGGCACCGGTGAGCTCGCAGGCGCTGAGGACGGCGGCGTGGAGGGCTTCGGCGGCTTTGTTGTCGGCGACGATGATGACGCAGGGGGCGTTGGCGGCGCGAACGAAGAAGGGAAGATAGAGGGCGCGGGCGGTGAAGGTTAGACCAGAGACACGTCTGCGCCCCGTGCCTCCGCTTAAATGGCGGCGTACACGCTCAAAGGCTTCGGAGTGCTCCAGGTCCGCCAGGAGCTCGCGGACGAAGGGAAGGACCATGCTTAATTGATTTTAGTTGAAGTACGGTTTTCAGCATCTTAGCAATTGGAGTAATATCTGGCTCCCGTGGGAAAGATGACTCGGGGATGCGCCCAGTGCAGGGCTCGCGACGGTTCACAAGAGAAGTTCCGGAGGTTGACGATGAGACGTTAAGCAAACGGATTTCCTTAGCGCTTTTGGCCGCGGTGCTTCCCTTGCTCGCGGGATGCACGCGGCACAGTAAGAGCGAGACAGTATTATCTGATCGCAACGAACACGGCGGTGCCGTACTGGAAGTCGGCTGCGGCTGGATTTGCGGCGGCGGGCGCTGAATATGCGGTCACGGTGGACACGCGCGGACCGGCGGGGTTGAATCCTCAGGCGGAGGTGGATGAGTTCAAGGCGATGGTGGCGAGGAAGCCGGCGGGGATCCTGGTTTCGGTGGCGAACTCGAAGCTGATGGCGCCGGAGATTGATGCTGCGATTGCTGCGGGCATCCCTGTGATTACGATTGACTCGGACTCGCCGGAGAGCAAGCGGCTGTACTTTATCGGAACGAATAATCTCGAGGCTGGGCGGCTTGGCGGGAGGCGTGTGGCGGCGCGGCTGAATGGCAAGGGAAATGTGGTGTTCTTCACCAACCCGGGGCAGCCGAACCTGGATGAGCGGTTGAAGGGATATCAGGACATCTTCGCGAGTTATCCGGGGATCAAGGTGGTGGAGGTGTTCGATATCAAGGCGGACCCGGGTACGGCGCTGGATCAGGCGGGCGTTTACCTTGCACGGACTGGGCCAGCCAAGATTGACGGGTTCATTTGTCTGGACTCCAGGTCGGGCTCAAACGTTGCGGAGGCCTTGAAGCGGAGGAACATCACTGACCGGGTACTGATCGCGATGGATGTGGACACCGATACGCTGCAGTTGGTGGGGGATGGAACGATTGATTCGACCATCTCTCAAAAGCCGTACACGATGGCTTTTCTGGGGTTGAAGGCGCTGGACGATATCCATCATTACCCGGTGAAACCTCTGGCCGGAGACTACGGGCTGGATCCGAACTCTCCGTTCCCGGCCTTTATCGATACGGGGGTCGCGCTGATTGATAAGACAAATCTGGATCCTCTTCTGAGGAAACAAAGAGGGAATCAGTAGGACTCTGGAACTTGAGATGTGCAGCCGGACCGGCTCGCTGCTCTCCGTCACCCCGCAAACGAAGACCTGTTTGCGTGGATCCCGATTCGCGCGGCCCACTTCGTGTAATGGGCGGCACTGGGCCTCGCGTTGCTCGGCGGCTGGTGGTCCTCGGCCAACAGCTTGCTTTGTGCGTCTTTGCGCGGGAGACTCTCGTCTCAGACAACATCAGCAAAAAATTAAATACGAGGTGTCGAGTGCGGAAGCTTGTTCTTGGCGTGTTTTTTGGGGTGACGACGATTGGGTGTGTAGGCGTACAGGCGGCGATGGCGCAGACAGCGTTGACGTATCAGAAGCCGCCGGCGTCGATCGAGCAGCTGCTGGAGGCGCCTCCGACGCCGGTAGTGCGGCTCTCGCCGGACCGCAAGATGATGCTGGTGGAACAGCCGGCGACGTTCCCGACGATTGCCGATGTGGCGCAGCCGCGGTACCGGCTGGCGGGGATCCGGTTCAATCCTTCGTCGAATGGACCGAGCGTGGAGCGGTACGACGTTGCGCTGCGACTGCAGGCTGTTGACGCGAGTGCGCCCAAGGCGATTACGGGTCTGCCAGCGAAGTTGAAGGCAGTGGACGTGATGTGGTCGCCGGATTCGAAGCATGTGGCGTTTGTGGCGCACGCGACTGCTCCGGCTACTGGGCTGGAGCTTTGGGTGATTGATGTGGCGACTTCGCATGCGCATCGGGTGGGGACGGTGAAGCTGAATGCGGTGCTGGGTTCTCCGTGCCAGTGGATGCCGGACAGTGCGTCGCTGCTGTGCAAGACGGTGCCGGCGAACCGCGGAGCTGCGCCGAAGGTGAGCGACATCCCGACGGGGCCGGACGTGGAGGAGAGCCTGGGCAAGGTGAGTCCTGCGCCAACCTATGAAGACATGCTGAAGACGACGACCGACGAGAACATCTTCGAGTATTACGCGTCGTCGGAGCTGGCTGTGGTTTCGCTGAGCGGGGTGGTGAAGCCTCTGCCGGCGAAGGGTTTGATCGAGCGCGCGGCGCCATCGCCCGATGGCCAGTATGCGCTGGTGGCGATCGTGCATCGGCCGTTCAGCTATACGTTTCCGTATGAGCGCTTTCCGTTGAAGACGGAGGTGGTGCCGGTGAAGGGCGCGGGCGCGGTGAAGGTGCTGTCGGACCGCGGCGCAGTGGATAATCTGCCGATCTCGCGGGATGCGGTGGAGCCGGGGCCGAGGGACTACCAGTGGCGCGCGGATGTTCCGGCGACGGTGGTTTGGGTTGAGGCTGCGGATGGCGGCGACCCGAAGAAGCATGCCGCGATCGTCGATAAGGTGATGGCGCTGCCGGCTCCGTTCAGCGGATCGGCGAAGATGATCCTGGAGCTTCCGATGCGTCTGGCGCGGGGCTTTGGGCCGAATGCGGCGCGTGGGATCGAGTGGGGCAATGACCACCTGGCGATTGTGTCGGTGGCGCGGTTCTCGGATCGCAAGTCGATGATGCTGGCGTTCGATCCGTCGACGGGGAAGACCACGACGATCTACTCGGGCTCTTCGCAGGATCGATATCACAATCCTGGGCGGCCGATGACGGCGATGAATGCGACGGGGCAGATGGTGTTGAAGCTGACGGCTGACGGGACTGGTGTGTACTTCATCTCGCCGGGCGCTTCGCCGAAGGGGGACCAGCCGTTTGTGGCGGTGATGCCGGTGGGCGGAGGAGAGGAGAAGATTCTCTATCGCTCGAGCGATCCTTACTACGATGAGCCGACGGCGCTGCTGTCGGATTCGACGGCGTTGATTCGCCGCGAGAGCCAGACGATGTCGCCGAACTACTTCTCGGCTCCGCTAACTGGTGGAGAGCCGGTGCAGTTGACGCACTTTCCAGGGCGCTACGACAACATCAAGATGCCGACACGGCAGTTCCTCAAGTACAAACGCGCGGATGGGGTCGACCTGACCGCGACGCTGTGGCTGCCGGCGGGCTATGACAAGAGCCAGGGTCCGCTGCCGACGCTGATGGAGGCGTATCCGGCGGAGTTCAAGACGCGGGATTCGGCCAGCCAGGTGAGCGGATCGCCGAATCGTTATCCGGTGTTTGGCGGCGGGTCGCATCTTTACCTGGTCCAGGCGGGGTATGCGATTCTCGACAACGCGACGATCCCGATCATCGGCGAGGGCAAGCAGGAGCCGAACGATACGTACGTCGAGCAACTGGTCGCTGCGGCAAAGGCTGCGATCGACAAGGGTGCGTCGCTGGGCGTGGTCGATCCCAAGCGGGTTGCGGTGATGGGGCACAGCTATGGTGCGTTCATGACGGCGAATCTGCTGGCGCATACGGATATCTTCCGTGCGGGCATTGCGGAGAGCGGCGCGTATAACCGCTCGCTGACTCCTTATGGATTCCAGAATGAGGAGCGGACTTACTGGCAGGATCCGAAGCTGTACTTCGATATGTCGCCGTTCAGCTATGCGGACAAGATCAAGACGCCGATCCTGCTGATTCATGGCGAGGCGGACGACAATACGGGCACGTATCCGGTCCAGAGCGAGCGCTTTTATGCGGCGCTGAAGGGTCAGGGAGCGACGGTCCGGCTGGTGTTTCTGCCGCTGGAACCGCATGCTTATGGAGCGCTTGAGACCAAGCAGCATGTGCTGTGGGAGATCGATCGCTGGCTGGATACGTATGTGAAGCCGGAGCAGCCTGTGGTTGCGGCTGGGACGAAGTAGTTGAGCGCAGGGGAATCCAGAGAGGGGATGGCGCTGTTGCGCTGTCCTCTTTTCTTTGATTACGCCTTAGGATTTTGCGAGCTCTTCGGGTTTGGATTCTTCTTTAGGCAGTGGAGCGATAGCTTCGGCTTCGGCGTCTTTGCCGTAGATGACCTGGCCGTATTCGAGCAGGGTGACCATGCCGACGCCGCCGCAGATGTTGCCGGTTACGGCGAAGAAGATCCAGCGCGCGTAGCTACTCAATGGGGCTTGGCCGGTTAAGACGGCGGCGAGGATTTCGCCGCTGGTGGCGATGCAGTGGGCGAAGTTGCCGAGGCCGACGACGAACGTCAGCATCCAGATGATCATGACGGAGCCGGTGATGGAATGAGAGCCGGAGACGAGCCAGGCTACGGTGGCGATGATCCAGCCACCCATGACGGCGCTCCAGAAGATGGTGGCGGAGGGGTTGTGAGTGGCGTCGAGGCCTAGTTGGGAGAGGGATTGCACCATGTCTGGACGAAGGGCGCCTGTGAGTGTGGCGATGGCGGCGAAGGCGAGGGCTCCGAGGATGTTGGCGGGGAGGACGGTGGCCCAGAGACGGAGGGTCTTCCAGAAGTGTTTCTTTTCGGCGAGGACGAGGGCGACGGGGTAGAGGGTGTTTTCGGTGAAGAGCTGCGAGCGGCCGAGGATGACCACGATGAAGCCGAGTGGGTAAAACATCTTTGCGATAAAGAGAGTGGTGTTGGTGGGAGTAGTGCCGGGGGGAGTGAGGAGCGCGATGGCGATGGCATTGCCTAGTGCGGAGAGGCCCATGAATATGCCGCCGGCGAGGCCGGAGATGGCGAGGGAGACGCTGGAGCGGCCGAGTTCCTGGCGGGCGTTGTTGGCGACCTGTTCGTAGATGTCCTGGGCGCTGGGGCGCTCGAGGTGCTTTTGCGCTTCTTGCGTGGCGGGGGCTTGCTCGGGGTAGCGGCGGAGGCGATAGGGCATGCCAGTGTGAGATGCAGAAACGTGGATCGGCGGGAGCGATGTTGGCAGGCAAGGAGGTCGATTTTCGATTGGGGATCTCTTTATAATCCTGCCTATGACGCGGAAACTTACGCCGGAACAAGAGCTGCAGGAGTTGCGCGATACGTTGCGCCATCATGAACATCTTTATTACGTTGAGGACTCTCCTGAGATTACGGATGCGCAGTACGACGCGCTGATGAACACGCTGAAGAAGCTGGAGGCAGAGCATCCGGAACTGGTGACGCCGGACTCTCCTTCGCAGCGGGTGGGCGGCAAGCCGAAGGAGGGATTCGCGAAGATGCCGCACTCGCGGCCTATGCTGTCGCTGGACAACGCTTACAACGAAGCGGAGCTGCGGGCGTGGGAGCAGCGGGTGCGGGATGCTCTGCCTAGTACGGAGAAGGTGCGGTATGTGTGCGAGTTGAAGCTGGATGGGTTGTCGCTGGCGCTGCATTATGGGCCGGGTGCTAATGGGTCGGCGCATCTGGAGCGCGGGTTGACGCGTGGGGATGGCTCGATCGGCGAGGATGTGACGAGCGAATGTGCGGACGATCCGGTCGGTGCCGCTGAGTGTTTCGGCAGCGAAGCTGAAGGCGGCGGGGTTGCCGCAGAGCTTTGAGGTGCGGGGCGAGGTGGTGCTTCCGCAGAGCGGCGTTCGCGAAGATGAATGAAGAGCGCGAGGCGGCGGGGATGACGCCGGCGGCGAATCCGAGGAGTGCGGCGGCGGGGACGATTCGGACGCTGGAGCCGAATATTGTGGCGCAGCGGCGGCTGGATCTTTATGCGTACTTTCTGCTGCAGGATGGAGAGACGCTGCTGCCGAGCACAGTCGGAGACGCTGGAGGCTTTGCGGAAGGCGGGGTTTCGGGTGAATCAACATGTTCGGCCGGTGAAGAATATTGAGGAGGTGATCGCGTTTATTGCCGATGCGGAGCCGCTGCGCGACACGCTGGGGTATGAGATCGATGGTGTCGTGGTTAAGGTGGATGCGACGTCGCAACAGCGGCGGCTGGGTTTTACGGGGAAGGCTCCGCGGTGGGCGATTGCTTACAAGTTTGCTGCTCGTGCGGGGATTACGAAGCTGGAGGATGTGTTGTTTCAGGTGGGGAGGACGGGGAAGCTTACTCCGGTGGCTGCGCTTGCGCCGGTGTCGATTGGCGGGACTACAGTCACGCGGGCTACGCTGCACAATGCGGATGAGATTGAGCGGCTGGGTGTTCGGATTGGCGACTTTGTTTCGGTGGAGCGTGGCGGCGATGTGATTCCGAAGATCGTTGAGGTGGTGGAGGACAAGACGCATCCTCGGGGTAAGACGACGATTGTGTTTCCGAAGAACTGTCCGGTTTGCGCGAGTGAGCTGCAGCGCATTGAGGGCGAGGTGGATTGGCGCTGCGTGAACAATTCCTGTCCGGCACGGGTACGCGAGGAGCTGCTGCATTGGGCTGCGCGCGGGGTGATGAATATCGAGGGGCTTGGCGATGCGATGGTGGCGCAGTTGCTGGGGCAGAGTGCGTCGTTGAGCTGGAGAGACGGTGAACGAGGAGGGAGCGCCAGTCACTGTACGCAAGCCGCTGATCTATACGATTGCGGATCTTTATCGGTTGAAGCAGCGAGCAGTTGCTTGGCCTGGAGCGTGTTGGCGAGAAGACTGCGGATGCGCTGCTGGCGCAGATCGAACGCTCGAAGGAGTGCCGGCCTGGCGCGAGTGTTGCTGGGGTTGGGAATTCGATTTGTGGGGGAGAGGACGGCGCAGCTGCTGGCGGCGCACTTTGGATCGATGGAGGAGTTGCGGAAGGCGACTGCGGATGAGCTTGAGGCGGTGAATGAGGTGGGGCCACGAGTGGCGCAGGCGATTGTGGAGTTTTTCGCCGTGAAGAAGAATCAGGAGCTCATCGATGCGCTTCGCGAGCGTGGATGTGGTGATGACGGCGGAGAAGCGGATGACGACTTCGACACTGGAGGGGCTTACGTTTGTGCTGACGGGGACGCTGCCGAACGCTTACACGGGAGTTGGCGAAGGAGAAGATTGAGTCGGCGGGCGGGCGGGTTTCGGGGAGTGTGAGCAAGAAGACGAGCTACGTTGTGGCGGGGGAGGAGGCGGGGTCGAAGCTGGACAAGGCGACGTCGCTGGGTGTGGCGGTGGTGGATGAGGCTGGGTTGGTGGAGCTTTTGGAGCGCGGCCCGGTTACGCCTTAGGGGAGTCGGGGCTGGGTTCGGTAGGAGCGATTCTTCTGCTCGCTTTTGAAGCCGCAGGCTCTCATGGCGCGGACGGGCTCGGGGTTTTGCATGAAGGTGTCCCAGACGAAGGCGGTGCGGAGATTTTCGGCCATGAGGAGACTGATGCCGAGATCGATGCCGATGACCTCGGGGTCGTACCAGTGGAGCTCGGGGTGGAATGCGTCGCAAAATCCGTAGCGGCCCCAGGCATCTCTACCGAAGTTGTCTCGGAGGGCGCGGAGAACGCGGACACACTCGCGGGGAAGGAAGGGAAGCGACCCGGCGGTGGCACAGGGGACGACCGATCCGTCGACGGGACCCATGAGCGGAGGGCCGCCCCAGGCGGTGTAGCCGTGCGCCCAGTCGGAGGCGCTGACGCCCCAGTAGTCGTCGGTGTAGCCGCGGTTGAGGCCAAGGCAGAATGCTTTGTGGGCGCGGGTGGCGGCGATGGAGTTGACGAAGTAGTCGGCGTAGGCGTCGCGCTGGCGGGCGAAGTCGAACCAGGCGTGGGAAAACTGATGGACGAAGAGGGGATCTTTTCCACTGATGAAGGAGTAGGGCCCAAAGGTCATCGGGGGGCGCGTGAAGGCACTCCAGGACTCCGGCGAGATCGGGTTGGTTGGCGAACCGATGGCCAGGAGATAGAGCATCATGAGTTCGGAGTAGTGGTCCCAGCGGGTAGAGATGAAGCCGGTTTCGGGTCGCCAGCCCATGGAGAAGGTTTTGCCGCCGTTGAGCATCCAGGGCCAGTCGACTCGGCTGTAGAGCTGCGTGGCGAGTTCTGTGATTTTGGGATCATTGAAGTAGGCGCGCGCGGTGAGGATGCCGCATAGCAGGATGGCGGTGTCGATGGAGGAGACTTCGCTGTTGATGAGCGGCTTGCCGGTTTTGACGTCGTTGAAGTGGTAGAAGAAGCCGTGCTCGTTCGGCATGTCGTTGAGATGGAATTCGAGAGTGGTGATGACCTGATTTTTCAAACGATCGGTGGGGTAGTAGCTTCGCCTGTCGGAGATGCATAGGGCGGTGAGTCCAAAGCCGGTGGCGGCAATGCTGGAGACGAAGGCTGAATCCAGTTGCCCGGTGCTGGTTTTGTTGATGGCGCGGTCGAGCACCTGGCCGTTGGATGGATCGACCTGTTCGGAAAAATAGAGACAGGCGGCGTGTTCCATCTCCTCGAGGAAGTCGAGGTCCTCATCGTTGAGCAGCCTGGTGTAGGTGGGACTTGCCGCGGCGGGTTCTTGTGTCCATGCGAAAGGCGAAGTTGCAAGGCCGGAAAGAAGCGTTCCGCCCAGCAGCTTGGTTGCGCTACGTCGCGTGATGTGAGATGGAGTCGAGGAACTGACACTCATTAGCTATATCGTACTTTTCGGGACTCCAAATTCATCTTACTCATTGGATGTAGGAAAGTTTCAATGAGCGGCAGTGCGGGCCGACAGCTTGATGAGGACGAGACCCTGGGGAGGAACGGTGATGGTGAGCGCGCCGTTCGTAAGTGTAAGGTTCTGCGGAGGGAAAGGCTTTGCCGGCTGCGCGGAGTTGAGTGATCTGATCGCGCGTTGGGAACGCGGGACGACCCATCGCATCGTACGTTTTCACGACGTTTCCGTGATCAGCGTCTAAACGCCAGAGCTGGACCGGCGCGTTGGGAGACACGCCGCTCAGTTTTACGGTGAATGTTTTTGATGGGCCAGGGTTTGCAGGGGGCGGAGTGTAGGTGGCTCCTGTGCCGGCTGGTGGGGCGTAGTTCCAGAGCGCGATGGCAATGGCGCCGTCGCTGCGTCGTGTCGCGAGGGCGGAGTCGGAATCGACTTTGATGCGGCGATTGCCCAGTTGATGCAGCATGGCGAATGCGTTGAGGGCGGGCTTGGGGATGCCGTCTTCGGCGACGAGTCCGAAGCCGCCATAGAACGGAGTCTTGATGACGCCCTGCTCTTCGAAGACGTCGGAGAAGCTCCAGTACGCCATTGCCTCGGTGAGCCCGTCGCATTGGCTGATTGTTCCTGCGAGCCACGGCCCCATGTAGACGCTGTCGGTGACGTCTGGTTCGTTGGCATAGCTGGCGTTGTATTCGCTAAAGATGAGCGGGGTGTTAGGAAGTGGAGATGCGGCGATCTCGTCATGCACTTTGCGGACGGCGCGGCAGACCATTTTGTCGCGCGGAATTTGTTCGTCGGTGCCGAAGACGTCTTTGGCGGTGTCGTTGGCGTAGACGTGGGTGGAGGCGAAGTCGACGGGGATTTTGTTTTGCTTGCAATGCTGCGAGAAAGGCCGCGACCCACGCGGCTTGTGCGGTGGAGGGGCCACCGATGAGGAGGCGATTGCTAACTTTTTTGATGGCGAGGGCGGTGTGGTCGTAGAGTTCGAAGTAAGTTGGCTGCTTCGGGTTGCCCATCCAAAAGTCGAGGTTGGGCTCGTTCCATACTTCGAAGCGCCATTTGGATACTTCGTCGATGCCGTAGCGGTCGACGAGATGCTGGGTGAAGGTGGTGATCATGGCATCCCACAACGCGTAGTCGCTGGGCGGGGAGACGTTCGGCTTGTACCAGAAGGCGTGCAGCGCGGCGGGGTCGGAGGCCATCTTCTTCGGCATGAAGCTCAGCTCGACGAAGGGGCGGATGTGATTGGCGAGGAGGCCATCGTAGATCTGGTCGATGTAGGAGAAGTTGTAGGGGGATTGTCCGGCTTGAGCCTTCTGCACGGCCTGACCCGGGTTTTGCGTGGTGGCATTGGGATCGTAGAGGCCGACGTCGTCCATGAAGATGCCGTGAAAGCGCACGGCGTCGAAGTCTGTAACGGTCTTCACCGTGTGGAGGTCATCGCGATAGCTCTGACGCAAGGAGAGGGCTGCTCGACCCGAGCCGAATATCTGTTCCCAGAAATGAGGAAAGGGAGTGGTCGCGGCCTTGGCGTCAACTGTCACGTTGACCGGCGCTGACGTCTGCGCTGAACCCGTGGCTGTCAATGCAAGGCTTGCAGCAATCACTGCCGACCAAATCGAATTACGCAGAACACACATACTTGTTTCCTCTATCAATTACTTATGGTTGAAAAAATAACAAATCGCAAACGGAAATTTAATTATCGGCATCGTTACCTACTTGGTTTTCGCTTCTATCTTCACTAGAACTAGTGCATTCGGAGTAAGTTGCAATTCAAGCACACCGTTTTTCAACGTAGATTGTTTCGGTGCCGGGAGGGAGGTTTCGCGATTGAGTTGTGCGACTTGATCGGGGGTGGGATAGATTGGCTTGCCCATTGCCGCATATTGTTTCAATACATTTCCGTGATCGCTGTCGACGGTTTGGAGAGAGACCTTCGCATTCGGTGGGACGTCACGAAATATCAGTTCCATCGTGCGGGTAGTTCCATGTTGATCCGGGTCGACCAAGTTCCAGGCAACGAGAGCAATGTCTCCATCTGCGGTCTTCGTCGCAATGATGTTCTTCGATCCGTTGGCTATGCGCAGGTTGCCAAGCTGGTGCAGCAAGCCAAAGCTGTAGTAGCTCGGCTTATTAATTCCACCTTTGGCACGTAGTCCAAACTCACCGATGAATGGTTTAGGGATGGGACCGCCTTCTTCAAATACATCGGAGAAGATCCAGAATGACAGCATATCGACCAATCCATCGCATTCGCGAATCGTGTTCGCCAGCGCCGGGCCGACAAAAATGGTGTCGCGGGATTCATTCATTCCCTGGACGTTCCACTCGGTCCACAGCAACGGCAAATTGGGGTCGGCGGAGGATTTGATTTCAGCTCTAACTTTTGCAACCGCGCGGCCCATTCTGTCGTCCATTGGTATATCTTCGTTCGTTCCGAAAAGGTTTTCGACGGTATCGTCCGCGTATCCGTGCGTTGACACAAAATCCACGGGGACATGAAGTTCGGATGTGTGTTTCAAGAAGGAACCCACCCAGGATGCGGCGGCGGTTGCGGGGCCGCCAACGCGAAGCCTTGGACTAACAGCCTTCAAATCGCGGGCGGTGTGATCGTACAGTTCGAAGTAACTTTTCTGTCGTGGGATGCCTCCCCAAAAATCAATATTTGGTTCGTTCCAGACTTCAAAGTACCACTGTGAAACTTCATCGACGCCGTATCGATCGACAAGGTGTTGAGCGAAGTGGGTCATCAAGCCATCCCACTTCTCCATGCTTTTGGGCGGAGAGACATTTGGCTTGTACCAGAACGGATGCAACGCATCTGGATTGAATGCGAGTTTTTTGGGCATGAAGCTAATTTCTACGACAGGGCGTACGCCATTCTTTAGAAGCCCGTCGTATATTTCATCGACGTAGGCGAAGTTGTAAACAGGATTGCCATGCTCATCTTCGTTGTACACGCCGACCTGATCATCCAGAATCGCGTGAAAGCGCACATAGCGAAAATCAGCTACTTCCTTTACTGCGCGCAGGTCATTACGGTAGCTTTCTCGCAGCGATAAGATTGCGCGACCAGATCCGAACATCAGCTCCCAAAAATGCGGGAAAGCTGTCGTCTGCGCACCAGCACTAATTTCTACCCTTTCCTGTGCTACTAACTGGCGACTCAAGGTTAGGTTAGTCGAAAATATTGCCGCTAATCCCAAAGACAAAGAGAGTATTGGACTAGCTCGCGACATGAAATGCTCCTGGCAGTTCTATAGAGCGTGAAGAGTTCATGCATTTTCATCGATGCGACCGCGGGAAAAAAGAGGGGTGCGGAAGATCGGCGCACCCCCTGTAGTTGTCAGAAGCTGAATCGTGCCTGGATGCTGATAGTTCGCCCACCAAGGGCCGCCTGCGCCTGCCCAAAGTTTGCGGAGGTTACGTTGTTCGAAATCTTGGTTACGTCGAAGTTGAGGAGGTTGAACAGATTGAAGAAATCTCCGCGAATTTCAAGCTTCGCGTCTTCGCCCAAAACCGGCATCTTAGGCAGACCGAAGGCCTTGGCCAACGATGCATCGATATCTCTGTAGCCTGGACCGTTGAACGAGTTACGCGCGATGCCCGGCGGCGGAGGCAGACCAGGAGCTACGCCTGGAAATGTATTGCCAGATATGGCTGCACCATAGTTCGGTACTGCGAAGTAGGGGCTTCCGGAATAGGATGTCGAACCGGATACAGGTGTGAGCGTAGTCGACTTGGCTTGAAGTGGAAAATTCTGATTGACGCCACTTCCCACGCCAGGGCCAGATTTGAAGGCATCATTGCTGGCGGACTGCCCCGCAACTCCAGTATAGAGAGGCCGCAAATTGGAATAGCTGCACCCATTGCAATAGAGGCTTTGACCGGTATTGAAGATGGGCGTCCACGGAAATCCGGTATGAAGTGTCAGGATTCCACTCAGTGACCAGCCGCCCGCTACTTTTTCAACCCAGCTATGACCGCCGTGGAAGAAGACCGGCTGCCAGAGGCCAAAGACCTTGAAGGACTTGCCAACGTAATAATCGGAGCGTCCATAAGCGTATCTGTGATTGAACGGATAAGGATCTTCTTCAAATGGTCCTGAGCCGTTATCCATGCTCTTCGCCCAGGCAAACTGCGCGTTTACCGAGAAGTGATTGGCGAAATCGTGTTTCAACCCGGCGAGCATCGCATTGTTATTGGAGCTAGCTACATTTTCATAAAAGTTCACGTTGGTGACGAGCGGATTCAATGCAAACCCATTCGCAGCACCTATCGCATTTGCGTTGGATTGCGTAATGAGGTGGCGCGACGAACTCCCCTGATACCCCAGCGTGGCAACAAACTGGTGACCGAGGTCGTATTGAGTATCCAGTGAGTAGTGATAGGCATAGGGTGTGGGAAGTGTTGTAGAGGTGTTGCCGAATGCAAAGATGGTGGCACTCCCGTTGGTCGGAATGTTATTTGCGTTATAGGTTGTGACGGCATTCGGGTTCGCAGCATAGCCGTACAATGCGGTGGGGCTACTCGAAATGCCGTACAGAATCTTCGAATTGATACTGGTCGGATTGTTGCTGTCGAAGTTGTAGAAGTTTGCCGTCTTCGGGTTATTACCTGCATTCGCCGGGAGCGCAATCTCTTCCTGGTTGAAGGTCAGGCCAAATCCGCCACGAAGCACGAACCTTCCGTTATCCCGGTCAGGGCTCCAGGCAAATCCAATAACAGGGCCAAAGTTGCCTTTTTGAGGCGACCAGAGATCGCCGCCTTGCTTGACTTTGATTCCAGTAAATAAGCCTGCTGCCGAACCGAACTGAACGGCATTCAAGTTGTTTTGCTTGGCATGAAGTGCGCCGAAGTAGGAGTAGCGCAATCCGATATTGACGGTCAGATTATGCCTGAGCTTCCAATCGTCCTGGGCAAAAAATCCCCACAAACTTTCGCGGTCGTCTTGTCGAATCCCACCCGGAATTCCCGTCACAGAATTGAAGTTACCGGACTCTTGTTTTGGAGCATCGTTGAGGAAGTCCCAGATATTGAAGAAACTGTACTGGGGGATTCCGACCGGGTTGTTGAGGTAGTGCAGGTTGGTATATTCACCACCGAACTTAATCGAATGCGGCCCTAAGACTTTGGTCGCTACATCTTTGTAGGTGTAGGTCCACTGATTCAAATTGCTCCCTAAGCCGGCGCCAAAAAATTGCACCTGGGCACTCCCGACCTGGGTACTTATATTGGCCTGCGGTAATCCGACTGGCTGCTGGGGGTTCGAGGCGATTTCATTCCAGCGCCATCCTGCGGCGTTCGCTCGAGCCTCATTGAGAAAAGTAGCCGAGAAGGTGTGGTTCCAGATAACAGAAAATGCGTCGTTGATCTGATCGTGGTGGAAGAGGTTATATGCGCGTTGTGTGCCGTTGTAGAAGGTTGAAGTTTGTGGAACCCAATAGATGGCGAAGGCCGCGTGATCTTTTTGGGTAACATTTGCGTCAAGACGTCCGTTGTACTGGGTGTAGGAAGAACTGGATGGACTACTCGTGGCGAAGAGTGCGATATCCGCAACATTTGATAGGCCGCTACCGACTCCTGGAGAACCGCTGCTCACGAACGTTAAATCCTGCTTTCCCAAACCTGTCGTAACCGGCGACCCGATGTTCAATCCCTGACCGGCGATCGTTCTGCAAGTGACATTTTCCGTAAGACCAACGTTTGCGCAGGTCTGTGGAACAATTCCCGAAGCGCTTACAGCGGACCCCGGAAATTTCAGATAGGTCGATGCAATGCTGTTGGCAGGCGCCAACCCATCGAACGCCGACGTATCGTACCAACCGGTTCCGGTGCTGGTGGAACTATTCCTTTGTGCCTCGATTGCGAAGAAGGCAAAGACTCTGTTCTTCCAAATAGGACCACCGATACTGCCGCCAAGCTGGTTAAAACGCTGGTTATCCCTTTGATTATTTTTTGAACTTGTCACCGAGCCAGGCCCGTTGTAACGCTGGTAAGCGTTCAGGCCCGGGCGGTGAAACGCAAAGAAGAGGCTGCCGTGAAAACTATTTGTTCCGCTCTTCGACGTGACCATAGTTTGGGCGCCACTGAAGCGGCCGTTTTCAGCGTCGTAGGCGTTGGTTACGATTCTGACGTTGCCGATCGAATCCTCTGTTGGAGTGATGATGGTGGCCCCGCCCCACACCGCGCTGACTGTACTGATTCCGTCGATCGAGATGCCGTTCGTCTGGTACTGGCCGCCATTTGCATTCGCCTGAACGCCGTTTTCGGTTGGGACGCCGGACGAGCCTGAGCCGCCGGGGCCTTGATTGCCCGGCGTATTGTAGGTGCCGCCACTGGAGGCCTGCGACGCGTCAGCTGTAACGCCCGGTATCAACTGTGTCAGTTGGAAGACATCACGGTTGAACGAAGGCATGTGCTGGATATCGTTGCTGCTGATTGTTCCGCCGATATTTGCGGTCTCGGTATCCAAGGCCGGCGCCAGAGAAGCGTCGACTGAAGTTGTCATCGAAACCTCGCCGACCTCCAACTCGACATCGAGTGCGTTTGACTGTTCAGGGATCAATTGCAGATTATCGAGAACCTTTTTCTTGAAACCTGCCATCTCAGCGGTCAAGGTAAAGTGGTCCGGAGGAAGAGCGTTGAAGTTGAAGACGCCGGTTGCATTGCTTGTTCTGATCGCAGTCTCGTTAGTCTGCAGGTTTTTGAGCGTAAGGGTAGCTCCCGGGACGACTGCTCCCTGCGGATCGGTCACGACGCCCTGGATTGAAGTGCGAAATTGTGCGAACGCAGGCGCGTTCAGGCACAACAACATAACCGCCACCGCGCAAGTCGCGAGGACGCTGGAAATTCTCTTCTTCATAAACCGCCTCCAAAAAAGCGCCGCGGATTGCTTGGAAGCCGTGGCTAATCTAGTCACCAAGGAAATAGGGGAGTTCTGCCTCTTTCGCAAAAGAAGCTTCAGGGTCGAACTATTCTTGCGGTATGTTCTTCTGTGACAGCCTGTAAGGGTGCCTCGAATACCTAAGGTGCCGCCCGAACATCTAGGGTTGCCCGTTGCGGCAATTTCCCGCGTTGCGGCTACCGCTCGAGGGGCCGAAAGAAGGGATGACCGCCGGAGGTGGAATCGTGCCAGGCGTGGGACTCCTGGCCTCAAATCTCTGTAGCGATTGCGGTACGAAGGCCGCTCCAATTTGTGATAGCATCCCTGCTCCTCGAAGTGCGGGCCTCGGAAGGGGCTGAAACTGATGGTCACGACGGGCTGGCTGGGCGAAGAATCGTGCCCGGCTGTAACCCGCAGAGGGAGTCAGTCGTCATTTGATACCGATGAAGATTTGTCAGTTCAGATTTATGAAAGAGGGAGTCTGATATGAAGGTCTACTTTGGGAGTGATATTCGTAACGTGGCTGTGGTGGGGCATGCGCATTGCGGAAAGACCACTTTGATCTCCGCTCTGCTGCATGCCGCCAAGATGACAACGACGCGAGGCCGCGTAGAAGACGGGTCGGCCGTTACTGCCTATGACGAAGAAGAGGTCGCGCGCCGGACGACGATGTCGAATGCTGTAGCGTTCGCCGAGTGGGATGGCATCAAGATCAATTTGATCGACACGCCGGGCTTTCATATGTTTGTGCATGAGACGCGCGCGGCGATGTTGCCCGCAGAGGTGGCTGCGGTGGTTGTCAACGCGCAGACCGGCATTGAGCCGGTGACCGATCGAGTGTGGAAGTATGCGGCAGAGGTTAATCTGCCACGGGTGATCGTGATCAATCAGGTGGATCATCCGAAGGCGGATAGCAGGATTGGCCGTCAACGGATGATCGAATTGCTGCAGGAGAAGTGGGGGCGGCAGATTGTGCCGGTGCAACTGCCAATCGTCGATCAGCACGGCTTTCATGGGGTGGTGGACCTGGTGACGATGAAGGCTTATTTGTACAAGCCTGACGGTGATGGACGAGGCGAAGTTGGGGCCATTCCTGAAGCCATCAAGGCCGATGCCAAGGTTGCACATGAGGCGCTGGTGGAACTGGTGGCCGAGGGGAAAGATGAGCTGATGGAGGAGTTCTTCAGCGAGGGAACCATCCCGGAGGAACATCTGATCGGTGCGCTGCATGAGGCGATTCGCGAGGACCGGATCTTTCCGGTGCTCTATATGAGCGGATTGAGAAACGTGGGGACCGACCACCTGTTGGATTTTCTGAAGGTGTATGCGCCTGCGCCGACGGAGCGCGAGCCGGTGGCGGCGCATGGGATCCTGCATTCGATGCGCAGTACGCGCGTCAACGGAAGCGGAGCCGTGGATGTTCAGGACGAGATCGTTATGCGCAAAGTGGGCGATGAGGAGCCGCTCGCACTCTATGTGTACAAAACGATGACGGATCCTTTTGCGGGGAGGATTTCTTTCTTCAAGGTCGTTAGCGGCATGATGAAGACGGACAAGTCTGTGGTGAATTTCACGCGCCAGGAGCCGGAGCGGCTTTGCCATCTGTCGATCATGCAGGGGCGCAAGGCGGTGGAGGTGCAGGAACTGCATGCGGGCGACCTTGGAGCTGTGGCCAAGCTGCGGGTGACGCTGACTGGCGACACCCTGGGTGACAAGTCGCATGAGATTTTTCTGGAACCGGTGGCGATGCCAGAGCCGGCGATGACCTATGCGATCGAACCGAAGTCGCGCGCGGACGAGGATAAGCTGGCGCCGGCTCTGCATAAGGTGATGGAAGAGGATTCGATGGTGCGGTTCTTCCGAGATCCGCAGACGAATGAATTTCTTGTTGCGGGTGCGGGGCAGCAGCACATTGAGGCGGTAGTCTCGAAGCTGAAGCGGCGATATCACACGGATGTCACTTTGAAGGCGCCGAAGATTCCTTACCTCGAGACGGTTCGTGGGCGCGCTGAGGCTCAAGGACGATATAAGAAGCAGACCGGCGGGCATGGTCAGTATGGCGACTGCAAGATTCGCATGGAGGCTCTGCCGCGCGGAGGCGGAGTGGTGTTTGAGAACGACATCTTTGGCGGCGCGATTCCGCGGCAGTATGTTCCTGCGGTGGAGAAGGGGATTCGCGAGTCGGCTGCTCGTGGGTTTCTGGCTGGGTATCCGGTGGTCGACATCAAGGTTACGGTTTTCGATGGCAGCTACCACGATGTGGACTCCAGCGAGATGTCGTTCAAAATGGCAGCGCGGCTTGCCTTCCGCAAGTGCATGGAGCAGGCCAAGCCTGTTCTGCTGGAGCCTGTGATGAAGGTGGAGATTGAGACGCCGGATGACTTTGCCGGGGCGCTACTGGGCGATTTGAACTCGCGCCGGGGACGTGTGCAGGGAATGGAGAGTGCGGGTGCGGGAACTACGGTCCGAGCGGAGGTTCCGCTGGCGGAGATGCTGAGTTATGGAACGACGCTGACGTCGATTACGCAGGGACGAGGCAGCTTCCGGATGGAGATGGGCCACTATGAGGTGGTGCCTCCGGTGCTTGCCGAAAAAGTTCTGGCGAACGCGAAACGACCGAATCAGGACGAGTTGGAAGAGTAGGTTGCACCGGATGGCACTGGGGATGGGAAAAGCATCTTCCCAGGCCGATTCTGCTTCATATTCTCAACGGAGATCTCTGTATGCCACGTCCCTTCTGGTCAGGTCAGGTTCAAATCTCACTTGTTTCTATTGGTATCAAGCTTTTTCCTGCGACCGAGACGAAGAGCGAGATTCGCTTTCACCAGCTAAGCCGCAAGAGCGGGGAACGAATCAAGCACCAGAAAGTTTCCGGAGACGAGGAGCCGGTAGAGAAATCGGACATCGTGAAGGGCTATGAGTATCGCAAGGGCGAGTATGTGACGATCGAGCCGGAGGAGATCGAGCATTTGCGCATTCCTTCGCGACACACTCTAGAGGTAGCCCAGTTTATCGATCAGGATGAGCCGGATCCGGAGTTCTTCGAGAAGCCGTACTTTGTCGTGCCGGAAAATGACGTTCAGGCGGAGGCTTTTGCGGTCGTTCGCAAGGCATTGCAAGAGACGAAGAAGGTCGGGTTGGGCAAGATCGCTTTTGGAGGGCGCGAACACCTGGTCGCCCTCGCGGCGCCGAAGGATGACAAGCTGGCGGGCATGATGGCTTACACCATGCGATATGCGGAGGAGTTGCGCGATCCTGCGGAGTACTTCCGTGAGATCAAGAAGGTTTCCGTTGACGAAGATCAGCTGTCGCTGGCGAAGGAGTTGATCAAACGCAAGTCTGGAAAGTTTGTGCCGGAGAAGTTCAAGGATGATTATGAGGTTGCACTGCGCGAGATGGTTGAGGCGAAGGTGAAACATGCTCCGATTCCGCGCGAGGAGCCTGCGCCGAAGACGGCGAAGGTGATCAATCTGATGGATGCGTTGCGGAAGAGCGTGCGGGGGGACGAAGCACCGGCAGCGAAGAGGAAGGGCGCCAAACCTGCGGCGTCGGGAGCAAGGAAAGGTATTGCACTGGTGAAGCCGGCGGCGAAGGCAAGTAAGTCACGGAAGTCGGCGTAGAGCTATGCCCTCGAAGAATATGGCCACGAAGAAGACGTCTAAAGCGAAGTCGACGTCGAACGCGGCGGATGCGGTTGCTGAGCAGCTTGAACGGTACCGCTCGATGCGGGACTTCAAGGTTACGAGTGAGCCGAGCGGTGGTGGGGGGGCAAAATCTCTCGACAAGCAGGACTTGCCGTTTGTCGTTCAGAAGCACGCGGCTTCGCATCTGCACTACGATTTTCGGCTTGGGTGGAATGGTGTGCTGAAGAGCTGGGCCGTTGCGAAGGGGCCGAGTTATCTTACGCGGGACAAGCGACTCGCGGTGCAAGTAGAGGATCATCCGATCGACTACGGTGGTTTTGAAGGAATCATTCCGAAGGGTCAGTACGGCGGCGGGACAGTGATGGTCTGGGACCAGGGAACGTGGGAGCCGCAGCCCGGTCATACGGATGTAGACGCGGGGCTGCGCACGGGTTCGCTGAAGTTCATCCTGCATGGCACGAAGTTGAAGGGGAAGTGGGCGCTGATTCGCATGGGTGGCAAGGCGGCGAATGAGCGCAAGCCGAACTGGCTGCTGATCAAGGAGCATGACGAGTTCGAGCGGGGCGAGAACGATCCGAGCGTTACGGATGAGGAGCCGAACAGTGTCGTTACGGGGCGCAGCCTGGAGGAGATTGCGAAGAGTGAAGACCATGTGTGGAACTCGAAAGATACTACGACGGGGAATGCGTGGTATCGCAAGGATCGTCCCGATTCAGCGAAGCGTTCTGCACAGGGAGCAAAAGTCAGGGTGGCAGACTTCGCTTCTGCTTTAAAGAAGGCGCCGAAGGAAAAGCTGCCGGAGTTTATCGCTCCTGAGCTTGCGTTGCAGTCGGAGACGCCGCCCGCGGGGGACGGGTGGCTGCATGAACTCAAGCTCGATGGTTATCGCATCCAGGCTCGCAAAGATGGCAAGACGGTTCAGTTGCTGACGCGTACAGGGCTCGACTGGACTCACCGGATGAAGACGATTGCTGCTCTGGTCGCAGGGCTGCCGGCGGAGAAGGCGATTCTTGATGGCGAGGTGGTTGTGCTGGCGGAAAATGGCTCGACCAGCTTTGCAGATCTGCAGGCGGCGTTTCAAGAGGGCGTGAAGAAGCCGCTTACTTACTTCGTTTTCGATCTGCTGCATCTGAATGGGCATTCGATGCGGGATTTTCCTCTGAGTAAACGGAAGGACGTGCTTGCCAAGGTTGTGGATGGTTCGGACGAGTTTTTACGGTTCAGCGAACATATTGTGGGCGGTGGCGGTGAGGTATTCAAGAGGGCATGTGAGCTGCACGCGGAGGGCATCGTCTCCAAACGGGCTGCGAGCAAGTATTCGAGCGGCCGCAGCGGTGACTGGTTGAAGTTGAAGTGTGTTCATGAGCAGGAGTTCGTCATCGGGGGCTTTACGCTGCCGTCGAACGGGAGCCACGGAGTGGGTGCGTTGCTGCTTGGGTACTACGACGACGGGGGGAAATTGATCTATGCAGGACGAACGGGGACGGGCTTCACGCAAAAGACTCATCGAATTCTGCGCGATCAGCTTGATGCGCTTCGTCAAAAGACGATCGCTTTTGAGAGCGTGCCGGCAGAGGCGCGGCGCGGGGCTATCTGGGTGCAGCCCAAGTTAGTGGCTCAGGTAAACTTCGCGACCTGGACTGCAGATAATCTTGTGCGTCAGGCTTCGTTCAAGGGTCTTCGGGAAGACAAGCCTGCGTCTGAGGTTCGGCGCGAGGAGCCTAAGGTCGGGCCGAGAGGGGGCAGGCAGCAGCGGGCATCGCATGCAACCGCTGCGGGAGTGGCGGCTAAGGTTGCGAGTGAGAAGGTGATGACTCCGTCGAAATTAGCTACCGCGAGTGCGCCGGTGCGGCTGACTCATCCGAAGAAGATTTTCGATGAGCAGTCGCAGCTCACAAAGCAGCAGCTTGCTGACTATTACTGGGCGGTCGCGCCGCATATGTTGCCGCATATCGAAGGGAGGCCGCTGTCGCTGGTGCGGTGTCCGGAGGGCAGCGGCAAGCCGTGTTTTTTTCAGAAGCACGTGAACCATACGCTTCCGCCTGGCATTGGGGCGGTTGACGTGCCGGATAAGAAGACGGGCAAGATTGAGCCGTACATTACGTTGTCGACTGCGGAAGCGCTGGCGGGTTTGGCGCAGATGGGGGTGCTTGAGGTGCATCCCTGGGGGTCACGCAACGATGACCTGGAACATCCGGACCGCATCATCATTGACCTCGATCCGGATGCGTCGATCTCGTGGACGCGACTGGCAGAGAGTGCCGCGGAGGTTCGGAAGCAGCTCAAGAAGCTTGGGCTGGAGAGCTTTCTGAAGAGCACTGGCGGCAAGGGGCTACATGTCGTCGTGCCCATCGTTCCGGAGTACGACTGGGCGGCGATTAAGCAGCTTGCCCATGCCTTTGTGTTGCAGATGGAGAAAGAACAGCCTGGTTTGTATCTGACGAAGATGAGCAAGGCTGCACGCAAAGACCGGATATTTCTCGACTATCTGCGGAACGAGCGCGGCGCGACTGCAGTGGCTGCCTTCTCTCCGCGGGCGCGGGTGGGCGCTCCGGTATCGCTTCCTTTGAACTGGAGTGATCTGAAGTCAGCGGAGCGTCCTGTTGCCCATGTTGCTGATTTTGAGGTGTGGAAAGGGCTGTTGAGCCACGATCCCTGGAAGCAGCTTCTTAAGTCGCCGCAGCGAATCACGTCGAAGATGTTGGACCTCTTCAGGATCTCTCCATCGAAGTAATTCTCCGTTGAAATGAAGTGTTCGGGAATGGACAGTTCTTTTCGATTGTGGACGATTCGGTCCAGCCAGTGCCTACTAAGTGCTTGAAAATGGGTGCTTGAGATTGGTCTTGCGGTTGCACTTAGAGTCGGCGCAATGGACATCTCAAGACCAGATATCAAGAAGAAAAAGATGCGGCGGCAGATCGTTCTCGCCGGCTGCGGAGTTGTGGCACTGGCGGTTGTGGCGTTTTTTGTGACGCGATTGAAGCCTGCCGCTCCCGAGGTGGACCGGGCGACGGTTTGGACTGACACGGTGAAGCGGGGACCATTACTGCGGCAGGTGCGCGGGCCGGGTACGCTGGTTCCACGCGAGGATAAGATCCGGCTGATTCCCGCTGAGACTGCGGCGACTGTGGTCCGCATTCGGGTGCTGCCGGGAGCGAAGGTTGAGCCAAGCACGATTCTGATGGATCTGGTGGATCCGCAACTGCAGCAGGAGTTGTTGGACGCGCAACTACAGTTGAAGGGCGCGGAGGCGGACTACATCAATACCCGGGCCAAGGTACAGAGCGACCTGATGGACCAGAAGGCGGCTGGGGCGACGGTAGGGGCAGATTACAGCCAGGCGCAGTTGCAGGCGAAGACGGATAAGGCACTGTTTGATCTGGGTGTGATCAGCGGATTGACGTATAGCGCTTCCAAAGGCAAAGCAGATGAGCTGACGACGCGGAACGACCTTGAAAAGCAGAGGCTGACGCTAAACGAGAAGGCGATCGAGACACAGCTTGCGGTACAGCAGACGAAGGTGGAGCAGGCCAAGGCTCTGCTGGCTTTGAAACAGAGGGAACAGGATGCGTTGAGTGTACGGGCGGGAATCAGTGGTGTGCTGGTCGAACTCGATCACCAGGTTGGGGAGCATGTCGACGTGGGAACAACGTTGGCGAAGGTGGTGCAGCCGGACCAGTTGAAGGCCAGCCTGAAGATTGCGGAGACGCAGGCGCGGGATATTCAGATCGGGCAGCCGGCTGAGATCGATACGCATAACGGCGTGATCGACGGTAAGGTGATGCGAATTGATCCCGGAGTATTGAACGGAACGGTCACGGTTGACGTAGAACTTGCTGGAGCTCTGCCTCTTGGCGCGAGACCCGACCTCAGTGTTGATGGGACGATCGATCTGGACCGGATGGCGGACGTGCTTTTTGTCGGGCGGCCGGCATTTGGGAATGAAAACAGCACGATCAGCCTGTTCAAGCTGGGTGCGGACAGCAAGACGGCGGTACGGGTTCCGGTGAAAGTAGGACGCGCATCGGTGAACAGCATTCAGGTGATTGAAGGATTGCAGGACGGCGATACCGTCATCCTGTCTGACATGAGCCGATGGGATAACACGGACCGGATTCGCTTGAATTAGCAAATGAGAAAGGGAGAGTGACGATGACGACGGAGACGATTATTCAGATCGAGGACCTGACAAAGATTTTCTACACGGACGAGATTGAGACTCATGCGCTGTCGGGCGTGCACCTGAACATCAACCGCGGCGAGTATGTGGCGATGTCGGGTCCTTCGGGATGCGGAAAGTCGACGCTGCTGTCGATCATCGGGTTGTTGGATACTCCCACGGCCGGACGCTACACGTTGAATGGCAAGGAGGTCGCGAACCTTAACTTCGCCGACCGCTCGCGGATTCGCAATCAGGAGATCGGGTTTATCTTTCAGAGTTTCAATCTAATTGGAGACCTGACGGTTGCGGAGAACGTGGAGCTTCCGCTGACCTATCGCGCGGGGATGCCATCAGCAGAACGGAAGCGGAGAGTACAGGAGTCGCTGGAGCGAGTGAATATGGCGCACCGGATGCGTCACTATCCGGCACAACTTTCGGGCGGTCAGCAGCAGAGGGTGGCTGTGGCGCGGGCGTTGGCGGGCTCTCCGTCGATTCTGCTGGCGGACGAACCGACGGGAAATCTGGATTCGAAGAACGGCGAAGCGGTGATGAAGCTGCTTCAGGAGCTCCATCAAGAAGGCGCGACGATCTGCATGGTGACGCACGATCCGCGATTTGCAGCACATGCGGAGCGGCAGATCCATCTGTTCGATGGCAAGGTCGTAGCGGAGGGTGAACTCAACAAGCTGTTGGCGGAGGTAGAGGCATGATGATGCTGGAAGACCTGAGACTGGCGCTGCGGCAGATCTGCCAAGCGATAGGATTGCAGGGAAATGCGGCGACCGTGGTTTCGCTGATTGTGCTGGGAGTTGCGTTGAATCTCGTCGCATTGCGTGCGGTGGAGTTCGTAGGGATTGGAGGACACGCATGTCATGACCGAACCGCACTGCAGAGCGCGACTCAGACCGAGTTGAAGGTGATGCGGACCGTGATGGTGTCGACACTGAAGAAGATCGGTGACACGGGACGGAGATTGTGCCTGGCTCAGCAATGGATGATAGGTGACCAGATAGAGGGCACGCGACACCACTACGAGGTCGGCTCCTCCCCCGCCCCTCCCACAAGTGGAGGAGGCTGCGACGTGGCGGTTGTGAGCAGATCCAGCCGAAAGATGACTATTGTGCGCGTGCAGTGCTGATTTTTCTAGTGGCCCACTGGTGACGCGTCAACCTTCAATGAACCGGCTGACAATCTACGCGCAGGAGTAGAGGCGGCGACGAAAATGTGCCGACATAGACGCGCGCTGGATGTTCCATTCTTGCAAGTGAAAAGAAACAGGAGAGCAGGGAATGAATTCGATCATGCCGGATCTACGGTACGCGCTGCGGCAGTTGCGGAAGACGCCGACGTTTGCGTTAACGGCGATTGTGACGCTCGCCCTGGGGATCGGCGCCAATACTGCGATCTTTACTGTGTTCCACCAGGTAATGTTGCGCATGCTTCCGGTGGAAAAGCCTGCTGAGTTGGTTCGGCTGAGCTATACGGGCACATACAAGGGCCGGCTGAACATTTTCGGTGGGGATATACACGACTACTTTTCCTATCCGATGTATCGCGAGCTGAGTGACCGGAACTCTGTGTTCAGCGGGTTGCTGGCAAACAGCGAGGCTCAGGTGGGAGCGGTGTGGAAAAATCAGCCGGAGCTGGTGAATGCGGAGCTGGTTAGCGGGAACTACTTTGATGTGCTTGGTGTGAGTGCAGCAGTTGGTCGAACGTTGCTGCAGAGCGATGACCGGGTTAAGGAAGGCAGCCCGGTTGTGGTGTTGAGCTACGACTATTGGAAGACAAGGTTTGGGTCTTCGAGCGACGCGGTGAATCAAACGTTGTTGATCAACGGGCATCCATTTGTGATTGTCGGGGTGGCGGCGCAGGGTTTCAGTAGTGCGATCGGTGGGTATAAGCCGAGGGTCTTTCTGCCCATGACGATGCGATCGCAGGTAACACCTGGGGTAGATGACATTGCCGATCCGCGATCGACGTGGCTGAACATAGTTGGACGCCTGAAGCCGGGGATGACAGCCATCGCTGCTCAGGCGGCCTTGACGCCGCTATGGAAGAGCCTACGGGCCGAGGAGTTGCAGAAGATCACCGCGGGTTCGGCGTCGTTTCGTGAAGGGTTTGTGGCGAAGTCGAGCATTGTTCTGATAGACGATGCGAAGGGCTTTTCGCCGTTGCGAGACGATTTGCAGACGCCCCTGATGATCCTGATGGGAATGGTTCTGCTGTTGGCGGCGATGACGTGCGTGAATCTGGCCGGCCTGCTGCTGGTGCGGGCTGCCGCGCGCAGCCGGGAGTTTTCGGTTCGCTATGCACTGGGCGCGGCGCGTGGACGTGTTCTTCGCCAGGTGTTGATTGAGGGGCTGTTGTTGGGGACGTTGGGCGGCGGTTTGGGTCTCGTGCTTGCGCCGATGGCGGCATCGTTACTGGTGAAGCAGGTTACGGCAAGCAACGGTGAGCCGCTAATTTCGGCAGCTCCGGGCGGTGCAGTCTTATGGTTCAACGTTGTGTTGTCGGTGGGGATTAGCCTCCTGTTCAGTTTGGCGCCGGCCTGGCAGATGATGAAGCCTCGCATGGGTGATACATTGCGACAGCAGTCAGGCAGCACGCTGGGTGGAGCGCAACGATTTCGCAGGACTGCAATCGCGATGCAGATCGGACTAAGCGTTCTGCTCTTGAGCGGGGCGGGACTGTTTCTGCGTACGCTGCACAACCTTAAGACGCAGCAGATGGGTATCGCGACGGATCACCTTCTGGGATTCGCGATCGATCCAACGCTTGCTGGCTATGCCCCCAAGGATTCGTTGGCAGTACAGGAGCACGTGCGGAGCGCTCTCGCGGGTTTGCCAGGTGTGCGTACCGTAGGCGGCACCACCGATCCGGTGTTGATGGGCAATCAGTCGATCAGCGGATTGCAAGTGGAGGGGTATCCGACCCCTGCCGACGAGTCGGAGAGTGTGGAGTCGCCGGCCATCACTCCAGGCTATTTCAGAACCATGGGGATTTCTCTGGTCGCGGGGCGGGATGTGACAGAAGCCGACACCGCAACGGCGCAAAAGGTGGCGGTGGTCAATCAGAGCTTTGCATTGAAGTACTTCGGTTCCACGCAGAAGGCGCTAGGTCACTATGTTGGAAAGCATTCGAAGATGGATATACAGATTGTCGGGGTGGCAGCCGATTCCAAGCATCGCGGCGTGCGGGCCGGCGTGATTCCGATGGTGTACACGGCGTTTGCCCAGGAGCCGGGCGCCACGGGCATGCAGTTTTATGTGCGAACGGCGCAGAGCCCAGAGCTTGCGGAGAATACGGTTCGGACAGGATTGCGTGGGCTCGATTCAAAGCTTGTGATCGATTCGATGATGACGATGGATGAGCAGATCGACAATAACGTTTCCAACGAGCGGATGATCGCGCTGTTGGCAACGAACTTCGCCCTGATCGCGTTGCTGATGACGGGGGTGGGGCTGTACGGCGTGCTTGCTTATGCGACGGTGCAGCGGACCAAAGAGATTGGGATTCGCATGGCCCTTGGCGCGCAGCGGTTCGCGGTGGTGAGGCTGGTGCTGACAGATATGGCGAAGGTTGCGCTTGCTGGAACAATCGTGGCGATTCCACTGGCAGTCATGTTAGCGCGATGGATGCGCAGTCAGCTATTCGGCGTGCAGCCGTTCGATCCGGTGACGATGGCAGGCTGCATTGCGCTGACAGTGGCGATGGTACTTCTGGCTGCGGCGCTGCCGGCGCGGCGTGCAGCCTCCGTGGAACCAACGAAGGCGCTGCGCACTGAGTGAGGAGAGCGTGACGAACCGGTTGGCGCGGGATGTCCAATATGCGCTCTGGCTGCCAGAGGGTTGCTAGCGGCGACGGATGATATTGAAGGTGCTCAGATGGCGGCGTGAGCAGTAGAGACAAGCGGAGAGACACGATGATCGAGCTGAAGAATTTGGAGCGGAGCTACAAAACGGGACACACCGAGACCTGGGTGTTGCGCCGAATCAACCTGACGATTCGTGAAGGAGAGTTTGTGACCGTGATGGGGCCGTCGGGAGCGGGCAAATCTTCGCTGTTGAATGTGTTGGCGATGCTGGACGACCAGTGGAAGGGTGAGTTTTATTTTGCCGACCATGCTGTCCATGCAATGAATCGCAAGCAGAGGGCGGAGCTTGCGCGACGGCGGATTGGGATGGTGTTCCAGAGCTATCATCTGCTGGATGATCTGACGGTGGCGGAGAATATCGATCTGCCTCTGTCGTACAAGGACATTCCGAAGCCGGAGAGGCAAGCTCTGGTTGCGGACACGCTCGACCGCTTCAACATCGTAGGCAAGAAGGATCTATTTCCCAATCAGCTCTCGGGCGGCCAACAGCAGTTGGTGGGGATCGCTCGGGCAGTGATTCATAAGCCTGACCTTTTATTGGCCGATGAGCCGACGGGAAATCTGCATTCAGAGCAGGCGAAGGAGATTATGCAGATGTTTCGAACGTTGAACGAACAGGGAACGACGGTAGTGCAGGTGACCCACTCGGAGACAAACGCGGCGTATGGCACGCGGACGATCGAACTGCGCGACGGCTGGCTGTCACGTGACACGGCGGGCCTGCCCGCGATGGAAGCGGGGGTAGGCGCGTGAGAATGAGTTTTCCCTTGCTTCGTCCCCTGGGTGTGGTGATGCTTATGGAGGCTTTTCTCGTGGCCCAAACGCCGCAGACGGCTGTCATCCAGGCACCCCCTGCCGCGCCCCAGCCAGCGTTGCGGCTCGACATTCCGCACTCGAACAATCCATTTAACGCCTATCGTCCTACGCTGGTTCCGCAGCCGAACCTGGCGAACTCGCCGCGAATCGATACGTTGGTGAAGGACGGCGTTCTCGAACTCAGCTTGAAGGATGCGATTGCGCTCTCGCTGGAGAACAATCTGGACATCGCGATCGCTCGCTACAATATTCCGATTGCGGCGGCCGACGTTCTCCGCACGCAGGCGGGCGGAACGTTTCGCGGAGTCAATACCGGCGTAGTGCAGAATACGCCGGGCGGAGGCGTGGGCGGTTTTGGTGCGGCTCGAGTGGTGCAGGCGCGGGTGGAACGTCAGGCGGGGCGGGCGGCGCCGGTTCGGGCGCGTCCGGGCTGGTGCAGTCGACACTGGGCACTGGAACAAATGTTTCGACATTCGACCCCTCGATCTCGGGACAGTTGAATAACGAGCACTACACGCAGCCACTGTCGAACATCACCATCTATGGAGTTCCTACGCTGCAGCAAAATACGACAAACGGAAATATCAATTATGTACAGAATTTTCCAACTGGAACGTCGTTTTCGGCGGTATTTGATAACAGCCGTGGTGCGACGAACAGTCCAAATAGCTTTCTGAATCCAACGCTGAACTCTTATTATCACGTTTTGCTGCAACAGCAAGTGCTGGCTGGATTCGGTTTTGGACCGAACCTGCGCTATTTCAGGATTGCAAAGAACAATCAGAAGATCTCGGATGAGGCATTCAAGCTTCAGGTAATTTCAACCATTACGCAGATTGCGAATATGTACTGGGACCTCGTGGCAGCTTATGAAGACGAACAGGTGAAGAGCCGGTCGCTGGATTTTGCCAACCAGACGCTGGAGAGCGATCGGAAACAGCTGTCATTGCAGGCGATTCCTGCGATGGATGTGATGAAGGCCGAAGGTGAGGTTGCGACTCGTGAGCAGGATTTGACGGTTGCGAAGACGACGCTTCAGTTTCAGGAGCTGCTGATTAAGAACGCGCTGACGAAGAACCTCGATGACCCGATTCTTGAGGCGATGCCGGTACGACCGACCGACCATACCGGGACGCTGGAGGTCACACAGGGACAGACGGAAGATATGATTGCGCGAGCGCTGCGGGACCGAATTGAGTTGAGCGAGTCCGACCTCGATATTGATAACCGGCGCATCAGCCAAATTGCGGCTCGTAATGCCGTGCTACCCTCTGTGTCGCTCACGGCGTTCTATGGGGGTACGGGGCTGGCAGGGTTGCAGAATCCGGCATCGGGCGTTGTGTCGACGGCGCCGACTGACTGGGGCGGAGCGGTCAAGAATGCGTTTAACGCCAGCGCCCCAGACTACTACTTCGGTATGTCGGTCAATGTTCCGATACGAAATCGAATTGCGAAGTCTGACCAGTATCGTGCGGAGTTGGAGACCAGGCAGTCGGAGCTGCGTCTGCAACAACTGAAGAAGCAGATCCGGATTGAGGTGCGGAATGCTCAGTATGCTCTGAGCAGAGCGAAGCGCGAGTCATATCGGCTCGAAAGGCGCGTGACCTGGCGCAGAAGACGTTTGACATTATGACCAAGGAGCAGGAGCTCGGTGCGGGATCGAATTATCAGACGTTGACTGCGCGACGCGACCTGGCTGTGGCAGAGTCTATGCTGGTTGCAGCGATGACCGCGTATCAGAAGGCAAAGATTGAGTTGGATCGGTCAGTTGGATCTACTCTGGAGGCAAACCAGATTTCGATAGAATCGGCGAAGACGGCAATGCACCCAGTGAAAAGTAGTGCGGGAAGAAGGCAACATGTTGACGGAGAGGATCGACAAAGACGCATTCGCTGCTGACAGATGCGGAGACGCCGTGCAGACTGCTGATTGCGGATGATCAGCCGCATATTCTCGAGGCGCTGCGTTTGCTGTTGAAGCCCGAGGGCTATCAGCTGGAGATGGTGCGAATGCCGGCCCTGGTATTGGAGGCATTGGCGCATGAGAGCTTCGATGGCCTGCTGATCGATCTCAATTACACGCGCGATACGACCTCGGGCCAGGAGGGGTTGGACCTGGTAACACGCGTCAAGGAGATTGATGCTCAACTGCCCATAGTGGTGATGACGGCGTGGGGCAATATCGATCTGGCGGTGGAGGCTATGCGGCGCGGTGCGGGTGATTTTATCCAGAAGCCGTGGGAGAACGCGCGGCTGCTGAGCATTCTGCGAACGCAGATGGAGCTGCACCGCAGCCAGAAAAGAACGCAGTGGCTGGAGGCGGAGAATCGCATTCTGCGTGCGCCGGGTGCACCCGACTTTATCGCTTCTGCTCCATCGATGCGACCGGTGCTCGAGACGATGGCGAGGGTGGGGCCATCGGATGCAAATGTCTTGATCACGGGAGAGCATGGGACAGGAAAAGAGGTTGTGGCGCAGACACTGCATCGCTTATCGACGCGAATGGAGCGAACACTGGTGACTGTGAATACAGGCGCACTGCCTGAAGGGACCTTTGAGAGCGAATTGTTCGGACACGTCAAAGGGGCTTTTACGGATGCTCGTACGGACCGCATCGGACGCTTTGAATTGGCCAATGGAGGAACGTTGTTTCTGGATGAGATTGCGAATATTCCAGTCCGGCAGCAGGCGAAGTTGCTGCGCGTTCTGGAGACGGGCGAACTGGAGCGTGTGGGCTCTTCGAAGACGCAGAAGGTGAATGTGCGAATGCTTTCGGCGACCAATGCGGATTTGCGGGCTGAGTGTGCTGCGGGACGCTTTCGCGAAGATCTGTTGTTCCGACTGAACACGGTCGAGATCAGTCTGCCTCCGTTGCGCGAACGTCGTGAAGATATTCCGGCGTTGGCGGCACATTTTCTGGCACGATATGCCGCGCGCTATCGCAGGACGATACAGGGGCTGGAACCCGCGGCACTGCAGATGATGCTGCACTATGGATGGCCGGGCAACGTGCGCGAACTGGACCACACGATCGAGCGTGCGGTTCTGATGGCGCGAGGGGAGAGAATCGAAGCGGCAAATCTGGGATTGAATGCGCAGCGGGGGACGGCGCAGAGCATGGACGACATGAGCCTGGAGGCGGTGGAGGCAATTCTGATTCGCAAGGCGTTGGCGCGTGCGAATGGTAATGTGAGTCATGCGGCCGATGCGCTTGGATTGAGTCGCGGAGCGCTGTATCGTCGCATCGAAAAATATGGGCTCTGAAGAACCGGACGGAACGATACAAGGTGGCGGCCAGAGGCTTACCCGCGTGCCGCTGGGGAGATCCGGACGTCGGCTGAGCTTTGAGAGGCGGCTGCGACTGTGGCTGTATGTGCTTGGCCTGCCGATGGCGATCCTATGCTGGCTATTGTTGCTGCGGTATTCGGTTGATCCGCTGGAACAGAGCTTTGTTCTGCTGGCATTGGTGCTGGGATGGGCGTTTGCTGTGTCTATTCTGATGGAGCAGATCGTTCGCCCACTGCAGACGCTGGCGAATGTGGTCGCTGCGCTACGTGAAGATGACTACTCCTTTCGCGCTCGCGGGGGACAAAGGAGCGACGCACTCGGCGATCTGGCGCTGGAGGTAAATCGACTGGCGGCCATCCTGCAGGGACGGCGAGCGGGTGCCCTGGAAGCTATGGCCCTGGTCGAGCGGGTGATGCGATCTATGGAATCGCCGGTGCTGGCATTCGACCCTGAAGGCGGTTGAGGATGTTGAATGCTGCTGGCGAGCGGGCGTTCGGGCTGCGGGTACAGACTGCACTGGGCTACTCTGCGACCCAGTTGAAGATGGAAGAGCTGCTACTTGTGGCAGATGATGATGTTATCTCGCTGAAGAGGGGCCAGCAGTCGGTGCGATGGGTGGTGAAGCGGACGAGCTTCCGTTTGCGTGGCATTCCGCATACGCTGCTCGTTCTTTCGGATGTGAGCGCGGCCCTACGGGAGGAGGAGAGGCTTGCGTGGGAGAGATTGATTCGTGTGCTCGGGCATGAGATCAACAATTCGTTGACGCCAATTAAGTCGATCGCGGGCAGCCTGCGGGGGCGGCTTGCAGCGCTGAATGATGTACCGGGCGAGAAGGGCGACTTTGAACGCGGACTTGAAGTGATAGAGAATCGGTCGGAGTCCCTGAATCGTTTCCTTCAGGCTTATCGACAATTGATGGGACTGCCCGCGCCAAAGCTGGGGGAAGTGTCTCTGGCGGCATTGGTGGAACGCGTTGCGCTTTTGGAGAGGCGCGTTCCTGTTACCGTAACACCGGCTGCGGATGTCGTATTGCAGATCGACAGGGACCATATCGAACAGGCGCTGATCAATCTGGTGCGCAATGCGGCCGACGCGGCTTTGAGTCCAGATGCGATCGGTGGAGATGAAGCACACGTTGATATCTCATGGCAGACGAGCGGCGCGGAAGTCGTCATCGCGGTCCTCGATAATGGGCCTGGATTAACCAATGCCAGTAACCTGTTCGTCCCGTTTTACACAACGAAACCGGGTGGTACCGGGATCGGTCTCGTCTTGGCACAGCAGATCGCGCAGGCGCATCGAGGGTCGGTGCAGTTGGCGAATCGGCGTGACGGGCATACTGGATGCAAAGCCGATCTGAGATTGCCCCTGGCGGGATAGACGAGGCTGACGGCCGCGCCCTTCAGTGAACCCCGCCTATCTTCTCCTTTTAATACTGCGGGAAAAACAAGGTGTGCCAAAATGCGGGTGCACCATGCACAATAGCTCACAGATCAAAATGGAGGTGAGCAATGACTTGTAAAGCGGAAGACCTGCGACAGATTCCCCTGTTTGCCTTGCTCGATGACGATGAAATGGCGGTGCTGGCGGCACAGGTCGAGATCAAAAAGTTTGCCCCGCGTCAGCGCATTTACAAGATCGGGGAACCTGGTAAACACGCCTACGTGATGATGTCTGGCGTGGTGCGGGTGACGACCGTGGACGAGGACCATCAGGAGGTGCTGGTGGATTCGCCCAGCCAGGGCGACTTCTTTGGCTTTGCCTCGATGCTTGATGATACCCCCCATCAGACCACTGCGCTCGCGATGGAAGAGACGGTTTGCCTCGAAGTAAGCCGCGACGATATTGCCGTTCTGCTGCAGCGGAAGCCGATGGCGGGAATGGATATGCTGACCGTTGTGAGCCGGCAGTTTCACGCCTCGCAACAGTTGGTACGGCTTCGGGCCAGCCGCAATTCGAACGATGTTATCGAAGAGGAGATGAGCTTTGGCGACCGTGTCGCTGATTCCGTCGCGCGGTTCGGAGGCTCCTGGACGTTCATCATTCTGTTTGGCGTGGTGCTCCTTCTCTACGCGACCACGAACACAGTGCTCAAGGGCAGGGCATGGGATCCTTACCCGTTTATTCTGTTGAATCTCTTTCTGTCGATGCTCGCCGCTATCCAGGCTCCGGTGATCATGATGAGTCAAAATCGCCAGGACACGAAGGATCGCGTGCGCGGCGAACTGGACTACGACGTGAACCTTCGCGCGGAGTCCGAGATTCAGCGATTGTCGAACAAGCTGAATCTGCTCAACGAAAAGATCGGCGATGTCGACGACCTGTTGCGAGAGCAGCTAAAACTCAACCATTGATCTCGTCGGCGACAGCGCCGTGCCGTCAGGCCAGGCGTGGCTGCCGGCTCTTCAGGTCTTCAAGCAGCCGTTCCACTCGTTCCTCCCGATCGATTGCTGCGAATCTGTCCTCAAGATTCTCGTCTTCGAGAAGGCTATGGGCGGCCGCATTGTCAGCCTCGTTCTGAAGAATACTGGAGCGAAGACGGTTCAGCGTGCTGGCTTTGTGTTGTGCATTTGCAATGACTCTGGCAGTGTTGGCTTTCCCCGCGACGCGTGCGCGGCGATGCTGCGCTATGAGCATCTCGCAAATGGATTGAGTCTCCTGCAATTTCTGCTGTAGCTTCGCAAATGCGCTGCGAAGGGTTTCGGCTTCGGTGGTCTGATCTTCGAGCTGTTGCGTGAAGCTGTTGGCCAGGTTCTGATGGCTCAGGCTGCGCCCAAGCGCGGCGCGGGCAAGATCATCCTGCTGACGGTTGACGGCGAGTTCGGCTTTACGATGCCACTCTTGCATGGCGTCCTCATGTTCTTTCTTCTTCTTCTGCAGAAGATGCTGGTCGGCGATGGCGATAGCGACCTGGGTTTTGACCTGAAGCAGCTGGTTCTCCATGTCGAGAACGAGCTGCTTCGCCAGCTTTTCAGGATCTTCCGCCTTCGAGATGAGGTCGTTGATATTGGCTCGTAGGAGGGTTCCTACACGTTCGAGGAGTGCCATGGTGAATCTCCTTTCAAGAGAGTGGCGAATCGGATGGACGAGTTAGCACGGGAGTTACCAACGGCGTCCGAAGATGCGGCCAAGCAAGACGAGCAGTGCGATGGTGAGAAATCCTCCGCCGGGGAAGCGATGCCGTCTGTAGCCGCGCCCGTATCCGTAGTACCCGTAAGGACCGAAATAAGGACGATGGAGGCGATAGGGGTTCCAGAGCGGCCGGAAGATAAGGCGGAGAACCAGCGAGATTGCGACGAGGATGAGTACAGTTGGGACAACGATAAGGGTGAGCATTGTATTTTCTCGGTTGAAACTGCGTTGAGAGAGACCCGGCTCACCGAATGGGAGATCTCCGGTGGGCCGGGAAGGAGGGTCAGGCAGAGTGGGCTTCGCCGTTTTCGCGAGGCTTCATTGCTTTCACGTTGGTCATGAGGTCGTGAAGGTTCATGCCGGACAGGGCTTCGAAGAGCGCCGGGACCTGGGCGGCGATCCTGGTCATCTCGCCGGTGATCTTGCTAGCTCCTGTCGCTCCGTCGTTGCCGGTGGAGACGATGGTGATCTTGTCGACCTTGCTCAGCGGCTCGGCCATGGCGCGGACAACGTCGGCCATGTTGGTGATGAGCTTGTCGACGACTGCGGCTTGGGTCCATTCCTGATAAGCCTCTGCCTTGACGTTCATCGCCTTGGCCTCGGCTTCGCCCTTCTGGAAGATGATGTTGGCTTCCGCTTCGCCCTGCAGCTTGGTTGCTGCGGCGCGTCCTTCGGCTTCCATCGTGATGCGGGCCTTCTCTGCGTTGGCGATGTTTTCGATGCGCTGACGCTCGATCTCTGCGCCTTTGAGAACCGTGGCGATGAGCTCCTTCTCGTGGCGGAGGATTTCGGACTCCTGCACTTTGATCTGCTCCTGCTTCTCGATCTGCTGCACCTTGACCTGTTCGGCGACAACCTTCTGCTGCATCACATTGGTCTGGAGCTCGTAGGCTTTGTCGGCCTGGGCCTCCTGACGACGTGCGGATTCAGTGAACTGTGCCTTCTGGATGTCGAGGTCGCGCTGGGCCTCGGCTTGTTTGGCGAGCGAGAGCGTCTCGGCGAGGACGCGCTCCTGGTCGGCGGAGGCCTTGGCGACGGCAGCCTCTCTTAGAGCAATTGCGCGACGGATCGCGGTGTCACGCTCGGCTTCGGCGGCGGCGATCTCGGCGTCGCGCTTGATGCGGGCCACATCGGGGCGGCCCATGTTAGTGATGTACTCGTTCTTGTCACGGACCTCGCGGATGGTGAAGCTGATGACTTCAAGGCCCATCTTGCTCATGTCGTCCATGCAGGTGGAACGCATGCGCTCGGCAACCATCTCGGGCTCTTTGACGATCTGCTCGACGGTAAGCTGGCCGATGATGCCGCGCAGATGGCCTTCCATGACGAGGCGGATGAGGCCTTCGCGCTGGTCAGGTGATTTTGTGAGGAACTGTTCGGCTGCGGTGAGGATAGACTCCTTGTCCGAGCGGACTTTGATTTGGGCTACGGCTTCGACGGTCACGGCGACGCCCTGTTTGGTGTAGAGATCCTGCTGGGGGGCGACGTCGAAGCTCATGAGTTCGAGCGAGAGCTGGCGGGAGTTTTCAACGACGGGGAAGATAACGGCGCCACCACCCTTGATAACGCGAGGGCCACGGAAACCGTAGACGATGATGGCTTCATTGGGGCCGGCTTTGCGAAACATCTTGGCCAGGAGGCTGGCGAGAAAGAGGGTGGCGAGAACTACCAGACCAACAATGATGATGACCGAGTTCGGCATATCGTTCCTTTGTCCAATGACGGACCGGAGGGCGTGTGAGGTGCTTGCCGCAATGGATAGGTGGCGGGAGAGTGCCTCGGCAAGTGAGGCCGCCTTGAAGCGATAGTGCAATCAACTCGTCAGGGCCGGTCGGGCAAGCCGGTGAGTGGCTCGGACTCCAACTCCTCCCACGGCCG
Organism: uncultured Acidobacteriaceae bacterium; assembly: GCA_963838555.1. Lineage (GTDB taxonomy): Bacteria > Acidobacteriota > Terriglobia > Terriglobales > Acidobacteriaceae > Edaphobacter. Next base: position 124,495 of record CAWIRK010000008.1, read on the forward strand.
GACATAAGCGATGCCGCGTTCATAACGAATCACAACGACTTCGGTGCCGCGTTCTATGGTGCGGCCATCGTCACTGCGAGCGGCAGAGCAGCGCCGCGCTCCGGTTTGCAGGAAGAGAATCTCACCGATGCCGTCGTTACTGCGGATGCTGTCGCTGACCTTGGCAAGCACGCCCGTCATCTCGGTGTCTTCGGAGTTCAGGACGCGTTCCCGCGGGATCAGCAGCTTGAAGAGAATCGCCCACAGCAGCGCCGCACCGAAGAGTCCACTCACGACCGACAGGAGAAGAACCAACGGTGCGACGAAGATACTGTAGCGATGCAACAAGTATCCGGCTCCGCCGAACCAGCAAAGAAATGCGGTGAAGGTGAAGCCGTTCACAGCGGAGAGGCCCTTGGAACCACTGCCATGCGCCCCGCTGCCATGCGCCCCGCTGCCATGCGCGCCCATGCCGTGGTGGGCCAGCCCAGAGTGGCCGACGTGCAGGTGTCCCAGGTGGAGATGCGCGAAGCCTCCAAGTACAGAGACCACGCTGAGGACGAGACCGACGCCGAAGCAGACGAGATAGAAGGTGTCCATGGTCATTGGGTGCCACGTTTCGTGCGGTGGTTCGTGGAGATGGGTTGAGGCTGAGTAGACGGTTGGGCTTTAGCGGTTTCGGGACGGAGGACCTCCAGCAGACGATCGGCCAGAGAGGGTGTTTTGAGCACCTCTTCCAGGAGCAGCAGGCAGCGGCGAGAGTCTTTGTTCTGCGCCAGCGTCAGGAGCGCCTGACATAGCTCCGGGTCGCGGCGAAAGCGTTCCGCTCCGCTGACGAGCCAGAGATCGAGCTTGTCTTCGAGGTTATGGATGTCGGCCATCAGTTGGGCGTTGTAGCCCTCGGGATCGTCGACGAGATAGCCAGGGTGAACCTTGAAAAATTTCGCGAGAAGCAGGCGTGTGGTGTTGGTGAGATGTGGCCGGGCACCGCTCTCGATCTGGGAGAGGTAAGACTGGCTGATGGTCGCTCCATTTTTGCGGTTGCCGGATTTGTTGGATTCCTGGATGGCCCGGACCAACTCTTGCTGGGTCATGGCGCGGCCGAGTCCGCGGAGATTGCCTTCGACCTCGCGAAGGTAGCGAATTTTGTCGCTCAGTTTCATATTGCAGATCGCAATAACGATATCACAATTTGCAATAAAAGCAAGCGAATTCGTGAGTCGATAGATTTCTCGTTCCAAATGTTGATTTTGGTGGTTGAAGCCCCCAAGCACTGACCGACCATCCTGCATGAAAACATCACTAAGGTGGAACGAACAGACGCCCGAAAGCCGCCTATAGAGGTGGTCTTCCTTGAGAATTAGAGGACTAAAAGAGAATGGCCAGCCGTGACGATCGGCTGGCCGAGAATACCAAGGCGCGAGCGATTACCGACCGTGTTCTTCGAGGTATTTTTCTACTTCGAGCGCGGCCATGCAGCCTGATCCAGCGGCGGTGATGGCCTGGCGGTAGCGGCGGTCCTGGATGTCTCCGCAGGCGAAGACGCCGGGGATGATCTCGCCGTTCAGGGTAGGGAAGACGTTGTTCTTGGTCAGAATGTAGCCGTCGGGATCGAGGTCCATCATGCCCTTGAACGCGGTGGCGTTGGGGATGTGGCCGATGCCAAGGAACATCGCCGAGACTGGAAGAACATACTCGTCGTTGGAAATGCGGTTTTTGAGCCGCAGACCTTTGACGTCCTTTTCTTCCACGCCGAGAACCTCTTCGACCGTGGTGCTGGAGAGGAACTCGATATTGGGGTGGGCCATGGCGCGCTCGAGCATGATCTTCGAAGCGCGGAACCGCTCGGTGCGGTTGATGAGAGTGACTTTGGAGGCGAAGCGCGTGAGGAAGAGGGCTTCTTCCATCGCGGAGTCGCCTCCGCCGATCACGGCGATCTCTTTACCGGAGAAGAAAAATCCGTCGCAGGTGGCGCAGGAACTGACGCCGTGGCCGATGAGGGCCTGTTCCGACGGCAGATTAAGCCAGCGCGCGCTGGCGCCTGAAGCGATGATGAGTGTCCGCGTGTGGATCGTTTCTTTGCCGACGTTGAGTGCGAACGGATGCTTGGTGAGGTCGATGGAACTTAGATGAGCCATGCGCAGCTCGGCACCGAAGCGGACCGCCTGTTTTTTCATGTTCTCGATGAGCTCGGGACCCTGGATGCCTTCGGGCCAGCCGGGAAAGTTCTCGACCAGCGTGGTGATGGAGAGCTGCCCGCCGGGCTCGTGGCCTTCGAAGACCAGCGGCTTGAGGTTGGAGCGTGCAGCGTAGATGGCAGCGGTAAGTCCGGAGCACCCGGAGCCGAGGATAACGGTGTCGCGCGTCGTGTTTTCAGGCATATGGACCCTAATAGTGTAAATGCGCGGCGGAGGAAAAAGATGCAAGGCCATCTTTGGTGAAAGAATCGGGATTATGGCAAATCTGACATTGGTCTATGGAATGAGGCTGTTACCCGCCGACGAGATCGCCTCGGTAGGCGACGCCCCCATCACTTTGAAGAATGGCAACGAGGCTCACGTGACGATGCATGTCCTAGAAGGCAGTCGCGAGCAGATCGAGGCGCAGCTCAAGATGAGCCTCGATGCGTTCTTCGACTTTTACCCGGAGATCTAGCGCCAGCCCGGCGGCGGCTAAGTGTGCCAGATTCGGACACTGCTCGCTGCCGCCCTTCTCCTGACGAAAGACAAGGAGAGGACGGAGGGCGTCATGGGCTGGTTTCTGCGAACATCTTTCTTGCTGCGCGCACTTGCGATAGCTGCGCTTCTGACGGCCCAGTTGACCCATGGCCAGGCTGGGCCGGTTGTGCAGCCGCAGACGGTTGTCGACATCCTTCATCAGCTGTCGGATAGAGCCGAGGTCGTTTTTGCCGGGCAGGTTCTGGCGATCCGCCGCCCCAATGATGGTGTGGTCGAGGTCGAGTTCCGGGTGGACCAGGCGATCCGTGGATGTACGGCTGGGACACCTTACGTCCTGCGCGAGTGGGCCGGGCTCTGGGCGGGGGACAATCAACGCTACCGCGTCGGCCAGCGTTTGTTGATGCTGTTGCATGCGCCGAGCGCAGCCGGGATGAGCTCGCCCGTCGGCGGACTTGATGGAGCGATCCCGATTCGTCAGGGCGGCGCGGCAACGGCACCGGGGGACGATATTGCGACTCCACCGCAGCCGCCGTATGTGGATCTCCGGTGGCTGGGCGCGATGCTGCCGCACGCCGTGTCGTACCAGAGCGAGCCTGCGCGCCGAGCAAAGCCGTCTGATTCGCAGCCGCAGTTCTACGGTCAGCTGGCGGTGCGAGGGATCGCATCCAATTCGATCAATGGCCTGGTTACGATCAAGCCGGTGTTCGACAAGATCGGTGCGAGCAGTGCTTCGGTCCCGGCGCAGCAGGCTTCGGTAACTGCGGTGATGGGGATGCTGAGTTCCTGGCAGAATTCGCAGAAGGGGCAGAATGTTGTTCCCTGATCTCCGGTTATGCGTGCGATTTACCTGCCGCTTGCGAATGGTTCCAACGGTTGTTCTGTGCTGGTTTGCGGCTGCAGCGCCGCTGTGGGCGGGAGGGCCGAGGTGGGTTACCGGGCCGCCATACTTCACCACTTCGGGAGTTCCTGTGGTCTGGTACACCAATCAGCCGCTCTATTTTACTGACCCTGGAAATTTGAGTTCCAGCGTAAACCATGCCGCTGCCGATGCTCTTGTCGCGGCGGCGGCAAGCGTGTGGAACGTGCCGACGGCGAGCCTGGTGCTTTCGCGTGGCGGAGCACTCGATGAGCACGTTAGTGGAGCGGATACGTTTCTCGGCCCTTCGGGGCTTATCTTTCCGACTGACGTTCAGAGCAGCAACTACGCCGCCAAGCAGATCGCCGTCATTTATGACAGCGATGGCTCTGTCACCGATTTGCTGCTAGGCAACGGTGCGAGCGATCCTACCAGCTGTCTGCAGAACGGCGTCACCGAAAGCGTTGATTCTATTGTTCCGGCGGGCCTCATCCAACACGCCATCCTGGTACTTAACGGGCGTTGCACTGGGCCCGCGCCTGCACAGCAGATGCAGCTGCAATACCAGTTGATGCGAGCCTTCGGCCGCGTGCTCGGACTGGGTTGGTCGCAGACCAACGACAACGTCTTTACCGGCAGCCCGCAGGCGACCTTCAATCAGGCGATGCACTGGCCGGTGATGCATCCCATCGATATTATCTGCGGACCGTACACCTACCAGTGCATGCCCCAGCCGTTCACGCTGCGTCCCGACGATCTTTCGGCTCTGGCGCAGCTCTACTACCTCGGTCAAGGCCAGGCGCCGCCGGGCAAGACAGACACACTGCTCAATGCCAGTCAGTTTACGGGACGGCTGTTTTTCAGCAGCGGACAAGGGATGCAGGGGGTGAACATTCTCGGACGCAGGTGGGCGCAGTTTACGGATCCCGATCAAGCCGAAACGTGGGACACGGTTTCCTCCATCTCTGGTACGTACTACCGGCAGTCGAACGGCAATCCGGTCACCGGACCTGACACCACGATGGCAGGGAGCCAGGGTTCGTCGAACAATTTCTATGAAGGCTACTTCGATCTTGCTCGCGTGCCGATGTTGCCCGGCTCATGGCAACTGATCATTTTGGAAACCGAGCCTATCAATCCGCTGTATACCGGGCAGTATGCTGTGGGGCCATACACAGCGACTGTCGAGCCGTCGGGGACCGATCTGTCGCTGGTCGAGGGACTTTTCTCCAGCTATCAACAGGCGTTCATCGATTTTCATGTCTCTGATTCGGCAGGCACCTGCAATCCTGGGTCGGATGGAACCGAAGCCGCACCGGCCACGGTCGCGGCGACAGGCTGGTGGACGGGACTTCTCTGCGGGTATGGCCACACGGCCTGGTCTTCGCTTGCCGTCAAAGGCAACCGCTCGCTCACGCTGGAGGTGACGGCGGAGGATGAACAGGGATTTGCTACGACGGTTAAGGCGATGCCGGTCGTGGGCGTTTGGAATGCGACAGATGCGCGAGGCTCTCTGCCTGGAATTGCCAGTGCGGGCCAAGCCTTCAATGGAGCGGCCACTGGGATGACCACGCTGACGACATCGATTACGCAACCGAAGCAGTTACGAATAGCAATCGCCGATAAGCGCGGCGACGGACGTCCAGACTACAACTACAAGGCGCGGTTTTTGTATGCCGATTCGCTGAGCCCGTCGACGGTCAGCGGCGCGGGCGGCACCATTACGATTACTGGCATGGGGTTTCGCATAGGGAATGCCGTTCTCGTCAACGGCGTCGCCGCGACGGTTTCCAGCTGGACGGCAAACACGATCGTGGCGACAGTGCCGTCACTTCATACGCTGGGTGTCAGCACCGCTCTCGTGGCCGATGTTGCCGTCGAAGACCACTCCACCGGCGGCACCACCGTGATGACTCAGGCCTTGAGTTATGCAGCGCCGGTGACCACCCTGAGTCTGCTGACTGCACCGGGGGGGACGGTGATCGTCGGGCAACAGGCGACGGTGCCGTTCGCGGTTCAGGTTTTGCAGGCCGATGGCGTTACTCCGGTGGTTGGCGAAGCCGTGACGTTTACCGCTACTGCCGGCGCTGTCCAGTTCGCTGCCTGTGGAGTGGCGACCTGCACCCTGCACACTGATGCAATCGGCATTGCATCGACTCTGGTCACTCCGGCGACCTCGGGCGCCATCACCCTTCAGGCCACGGGGGTAGATGGCACTGCGGTCGCCTCCTTCACTGCGATCACTCAGGTCAGAACCGCGACTGCAGTGCAGCCGGTGGAGTACGTCGCAGCCGGTGCGACTGTCGCTTGGACACCGCAGCTCAACGTTGGCGACAATACCGCGTCGACCGCAGGCGTGATCGTCGATTGGCGGAAAATCTCCGGCGCTATTTCGGCTTCGCCTGGTCAGTCTCCGGTCAACTCCCAGGGAGTCGCGTCGACGCTTGCGACCGTGGGCCCCCTTGGACCCGGCGCGCAGGCTCTTCTATCCGGATGTGCCTGGACCAACCTATGTGCGACATTCACCACGCAGGGCGTTGATCCGTCTGAGCTTCGTCTGGTTGCGGTGAGTGGCGCCGGCCAGATTGTCTCTGCGAGCGGCGCCCTCACCCCGGTCGTCTTGCTGGCCACCGATGCAGCGTCCCACCCTGTAGCCGGCGCCATCGTTCAGATCTATCAGACGGTGGACGCGTGGCAGCTTTCCTGTCCGGATCGAGGCCGTTGCCCGATCCCGCCTGTTCTGGCGTCTTTGCAGTACTCTCTGATCTCCGATGTGAACGGACTGTTGACGATAACGCCGCAGCAGCTGGTGGGTGTTGCCGAGACGACGAATCTTGCCGCGGCGACAGGCACCAAGGGTTTCCTATCTCTGACGCTCCAAAAGCAGCCCTAGGCGACTGAGCTTCTGTGGCGTAACCCAGGCAAAATTGGAGCATCGAATAGAGAAGGAAAAGTGCAAAAGGAATAAGCTGAACTTGTCCTGCGGTGTTCTTCCATTGAGGGACTAAACGTCGGCAGGATTGAAGGGGGAACCTGAACGATGGCAGAAGCGACGGCAATTCGAAACGGTGCAAGACGCAATCGGGTGGTCATCCTGGGCGGCGGCTTTGCCGGAATTAACGCAGCCACGGAACTGGCGAAGCTGCCGGTTGATATCACGATCGTGGACCGTAAAAATTACCATCTCTTCCAGCCTTTGCTTTACCAGGTTGCGCTCGCGGTGCTCTCTCCGGCTGACATTGCGCAGCCGATACGCTCGCTGATGCGCGACCATCCTAACATTGATGTACTCATGGATGAGGCGGTAGGCTTCGATCTTTCAGAGCAGCGAGTTCTCCTCAAAACCGGTGTCGAATTGGAATACGACTACCTCATCGTCGCCACCGGCTCGACTCACTCTTACTTTGGTAGGGATGAGTGGGCCAAGCTTGCTCCCGGCCTCAAGACCATCGAGGATGCGACCGAGATCCGCCGCCGTGTTCTACTTGCTTTCGAACTGGCCGAACGCCAGATGATGGAATCCGGCACGCATCCTCCGCTTAACTTCGTCATCATAGGTGGAGGTCCCACCGGTGTTGAACTCGCCGGTGCCATCAGCGACATTGCAAAGCTGTACATGTCCAAGGATTTTCGCCACATCGACCCGTCGATGGCGCAGGTCCTTATTCTCGAAGGCTCGCCCAATATCCTCGCCGCCTATCCTCCGGACCTGCAGCTCAAGGCGGGCGAACAGCTTAATGCGCTCGGCGTGAAATTCCGCACCAACGCTCACGTCAGTGATGTGCAGCCGGGCTACGTCATGGTCGGCGACGAACGTATCGATGCTGTCGTTTCGCTGTGGGCGGCCGGCGTTCAGGCTTCGCCTCTGGGCAAACTACTCGGGGTCGAAACAGACCGGCGAGGGTGTGTCTTCGTAGACAGCCACCTGAACCCTCCCGGTCACCTGGAGATATTTATCTGTGGCGATCTTGCGCACGTCGAAGAGAACGGTAGACAGATTCCCGGCGTCGCCCAGCCCGCCATGCAGATGGGCCGCTACGCTGCGAAGCGCATCAGCCGCCTCATTGCCGTGAGCTTCGGCAGCGATGGCACGGGCAAGGATGAGCCGTTCCACTACTTCGACAAGGGTGACATGGCCACGATCGGCCGCAAGGCTGCCGTCGCTAACATCCAATGGCCCTTCAAAGGCCATTGGAGCGGCTTTCCCGCATGGATAACCTGGCTCGTTGTCCACATCTTTTTTCTTATCGGTTTCCGCCATCGCCTCTCCGTCTTTCGTCAGTGGGCCTGGACCTACCTCACCTTCAGCGATGGAGTACGCCTCATTACGGGCTCGCAGGAGTTGCCAGGATGGAACGCGACGGAAGAGGCCAGCGGCAGTCTCACAGCCAAACCTCTGGACATGGCTTCACCAAAGACGTAACCCACGCAGTTCCGGATCGAATCATGAACGCAAGGAAGAATCAACGCGTTTGCGATCACGCGCTCCGAAAACGAATTGCCTGATAGGGTTTGCCGGGAAGTTTCATGGTAGTTTTTCCCGAGAAGCTTCCTGCAATCGGCGTGATGGTCATCTGCCATGGATCGATGAGCTCTGCGCGATACGTGCCAGCGCCGAGCGGAAACGTGTACAGGATCGGCTGGTGAAAGTCGAAATAGTAGAGTATCGCCGCTGGAACCGCCTTCGCTTCGACTCCTTGCTGGTCGTGCGCGAATGAGATAGCGTTCAGATAGTATGGCTCCGGTGATGCCTCAAGCCCGATGGCCGTCATCTCCTCAAGCAGTTTGCGTAAAAAGCCGATTCGCGCCGGGCTGCTGCCGGAGAGTTTGCCGCCATTCGACCACCAGATCTTGTCGTTTTCGTCCTCGCCGCCGCGGGCGTTGAGATATGTCTCTCCGTGCGTCACATAGCAGCCGGCGATGACCCCAAGCCAGAATCTTCTGGTCATCTCTTCGCCCGAAAGATTTCCCCATCGTCGCGGCAGATCGCCCTCATACATCACCTCGTCGTAGACGATCGGCTTATTCCAGACCTTCAGCCACGCCGCTCCCGAAGCAAAGTCGTAACTCTGCAGGCTTGCATGCGTCACTGCCGGAATCGCATAGTCGTACATCACCTTCGAGTAGTGGATCGATCGCAGATGCTGATAAGGATCGCACTGCTGTACCAGGTGAAGTAGCCGGTCGAAGTCCTGCGTAGTCTTGGCCTTCATCAGGTCGAATTCATTTGCAAGGGACCACCATACATTCCGATAGGCGCTGAATCGCGCGACGACGTATCGAACGTAGCGGTCATCAACGTCGGGCCCCATGGCGGCATAACCCCAACGGTCATAGGGGTGAAACAGGATCAGGTCCGCCTCGATATTCAACTCGCGAAGCTCTTCAAGCCTCTTTTCGAAATGAGCGAAGAATGCGGGATTGAATTGTGAATAGTCGTTCGTACCCATCGGGTTGCTCGAGGTGGCCTGCGCGGTCCGCGGAAACAGATAGAACTCAGGTTCGTTGTGGTTGTACTCGTACGACTTCGGAAACACGCACATACGAATCTTGTTGAACGGCCCCTGACGCAGCGTGGCGAGCGTCTGTTCCTCGTACGGCTTACCCTGATGAACCCACGCATAGCAGGTGGTACCGAACGGGAAGTACGGCGTCCCGTCTGCGTAACCGAAGTGATGTCCAAACCGTACCGACACCGGGCCGTGATTCCCCGTTTTCGCCGCGGTACAGAGAAATCCTCCGCTCTGCTGATTCAATGCCGACGCATTGCTGGTGGTGGTGTATCGCCACTCTCCCAGGCTGTCCGGCATAAAGCGAATCTTGTAGTTGCCGTCGCCATCGTAGAAGCCATCTACGACTACCGTGCGATGTTCTAAGGAAAAAACAGCTTTCAATTGAACATCGAGAAAGGGATTTCCATTGGAAGGCCCCTTCAGCGAAACCTCAAAGATGTCGTACTGACAGATGGAGGGGGAGACGATCTCGGTTACGGCCTTCCCTGAAGCGAGAACGCCCAGAGCGCTCGCAGAGGTGATTTTCAGCATGTCCCGTCGATTCATGATGGTCAGAGTCTAGCAAGCCCTTCGGGCACTTTGCGAAGGATCTGCCGTCGCTACGACTGTCAAGAAATCGACTGCCAAGAAAAAGGGCCGCAACAATGCGGCCCTCGCTTCCAAGACACAGGATCAACTATTTCGCAGCGTCCTCAATCTCTTTCCACTCCGCATCGGAGAGTTTTACTCCCGCCGCTGCAACATTCTCTTCAAGATGGGCCACCGACGAGGTTCCCGGGATCGGCAACATTACTGGCGAATGGTGAAGCAACCAGGCGAGCGAGAGTTGCGAGACCGTGGCGCCGTGCGCCTTGGCCACCGTATCCAGCTTGCCGCCCGGCCTTGCCAGTTTGCCAGCCGCCACCGGAAACCAAGGGATGAAGGCCAGCTTGTGTTTTGTGCAGTACTCTACGACATCCTCATGCTGCCGGTCTGTGAGGTTGTACTGGTTCTGCACGCTGACGATTTCGACTATCTTTCGCGCCTTATCGATTTCATGTGGTTTTACTTCGCTCAGGCCAATGTGCCGTATCTTTCCCTGCTCCTGCAGTTTCTTAATCGCTCCAAGCGATTCTTCAACCGGCACCTTGGGATCGATCCGATGCAACTGCCAGAGGTCGAGCCGTTCCAGCTTCAGCCGGCGCAGGCTCATCTCTACCTGCTGGATGAGATATTCCGGACGGCCCACGGGCAGCCACTGGTTTGGCCCTTGCCGCGTCAGTCCGGCCTTGGTCGCAATCACCACATCCTTGGGGTAGGGTGCCAGCGCTTCACCGATCAACTGCTCGCTGACGTCCGGGCCGTAGGAGTCGGCAGTGTCGATAAAGTTCACGCCTAGCTCGACCGCGCGACGCAGGACCTTTTTCGCGGTCTCGCGATCCTTGGGCTCACCCCAGATTCCGTCGCCGGTAATCCGCATCGCCCCGTAGCCCAACCGGTTGACGGTTAAATCACCGCCAATCGCAAACGTCCCACTCGCACTTGCGTTTACTGCTGTCATAGTAGCCATACATCATCGGATGCGAGCTACCGGAGAAAGCTGCATCGTCTCGCCTTCTTCCAAAACTTTTATCTGATCTTTAATGCCCAGGCGCGCGGTCTCGGCCTCCAGCCGCTTTAGAGGTTCGTCCATCGGCTCGCGTCCCAGCCGAAACGTTCCGTAGTGCATAGGCACCATCTGCTCGGCGCCTAACTCGACAAAACCTCGCACTGCCTCTTCAGGACTCGTGTGCACGGTACGGTAAGTGTCCGGAAAATAAGCTCCAATCGGCAGCAGTGCAACCTCCGGCTTCAACCGTCTCCCAATCTCGCGAAATCCTTCGAAGTACGCCGTGTCGCCGGAGTGATACACCGATTGGTCACCCCCTTCAACGACATAGCCGCCGTAGCCCCGGTGCACGTCGCGAAACATTCTCGCGCCCCAGTGCCGGCACGGAGTCATCGTCACCTTCAACCCCTGCACCTCGATCTGCTCCCACCACTCCAGGCGGTGCACGCGCGAAAATCCTATGCTTTCAACAAGATCTTCCACGCCACGCGGCACGACTACATCGGGACCCCGCCCGGTCAGCCTTCGGGTCGCCCTGACCACTCGGCGGAGCGACGCCATATCCAGGTGGTCCATGTGGGCATGGGTCAGTAGGACGAGATCGATCGGCGGCAGATCTTCTACCAATACACCGGGACGTCGCTGCCTGCGCAGTAGAATCAGCCGCTTCGAGAAAACCGGATCGATCAGCACCTTTCGCCCGTCTACCTGAAGCAGAAAAGAGGAGTGCCCAATAAAAGTGATGCCCATCTCCTCGCGATCAACCAACTCCACGGGTCGGGACACCCCCGTCATTGGACGCTCATGGCTCTCTCGCACCAGCCGCAAGAGCTGCTCAATCTTCCTCATCGGAACCGGCCTGCTTCTCCACACTCTGCGCATTTCATCTCACCAATAAATAGATGCTCCACATGGCTCTGACGCACTAAAACATACGGAGATTACAGGTTGATTCAGCTACCAATCTTCTTGCAGGCGGCATCTATCTAGCCAATAAACACCTGAGGCCATTTTCAGATTTCAGGCGATGCAGTCCGAGAGGAGTGCTCTGTAGCCCCCGACGATCCTATCCTCGACCATCCTACTCCGCAGCTGCAGCGGCGCATCTGGGATTTCGTCTCACGTTTTCCACTGCGCTCCCTTTGGAACCTCGAAGGCATCCCTGTTCGTGTCATCGTAAAACACACCTGGCGGGCGCTGCTCGATGACAATCTAGTCGGGCGTGCTGCCGAACTGGGTTTCTTTTTCATTTTTGCTCTCTTTCCCAGCCTGTTTACCGCGACCTCGCTGCTTGGTCTCGCTGCGCGTTCTGCGTCGCGGATCTACTACACGCTGCTGGGCTATCTCGCCATCGTCATCCCGCACGATGCACTGGGCACCGTGCTCGAAACCTTCACCCAGACTACCGTCGCCGCCACCAGTGGCAAACTGACCTTCGGCCTGGTCGCAGCGGTCTGGTCAGCGTCGGTCGGTTTCTCCGCGATTCAGGACAGCCTAAACGTTGTCTACAACGTCAAAGAGACCCGCTCCTATGTTGCCGCCCGGCTGTCCGCGATCGGCGTCACCATCATCCTCATGGCGCTGGTCACTCTTATGCTGGCTTCGCTGCTCGTCGCAGATTTTTTCGTCCGCATGGCCTCGGTTCGCATCTACCATCACTTTCTCGCCACCGCCGTCGCGATTCTCATCAGAGGCGTCGGTTGGGTCTTCGCGATTATCCTGCTCTCCCTCTTCTTCGCGGTTATCTACTACTTCGCGCCGGACGTGAAGGCAAGTCACTGGCACTGGCTCACTCCGGGCTCTGCCATCGGCATCATCGGATGGATTCTGGCCTCCATCGGCCTCCGCGCCTATGTGCATTTCTTCAACAACTACACAGTCACCTACGGAGGACTGGGGGCCGTCATCGTGCTGCTGACGTGGTTCTATCTGACTGGGTTAATGCTTCTGCTCGGCGCCGAGATCAACAGCGAAATAGAAGCCGTCGCTGCAGCGAAGCGTCTGCTCGTGACTGAGCGAGACAGCCTCGCCAAAGCGATGGCCTCTGGTCCTCCTACAGCTTCAGGCTGACCTTTATTTCGCCGCCGGCTTCAGGATGTCGTCCAGTCTGTCCGGCACGCCTGATACCCGTTCCAGTTGCGGATATCTCTCGCCTCCGTGATAGTCCAGACGGATCACTTTGTAGAAACCGGTGTTTTCGACGATCAACTCGACCGCCGGTCCCGAATCCTTGCCATCATGCACCGCCGCCTTCAGCACATCGGGCGTATACGCTCGTCCATTAACCGCAACGATCTTCATCCCCGGGCCAAAGCCGCCCTTGTCCGCCACTCCGCCCTTCAGCACGTCGGACACCGTGCCTGACTTGCCCACGTGCAGCCCAAGCGAGTACCAGAAGTCGAAGCTCCCGCGCTGAGCATCTTCCATCGCGCTCCAGGCATTCGGTTTGTCGGAGTACGTCAGCTTGTAGCCGCCATTCTCCAACCCGCCCAGCGGGGCCTGGTACGCATTCGAAGTCACCCGAGAGCTCAGAAACGTTGCCCAGTCGTTCACCACCACGCCATTCAAGCCCGCAACTACGTCTTCGAATGTGTACGGGACCACCTTCGGCTCGGTATCGCCGCCCATCCCATGGAACTTCGCCACAAAATCGTCCAGCGACTTCTTCCCGTTGGTCAGCTTGCGAATCGTCGTGTCGACATCGAGCCAGATCAGCTCCCCTTCGTCGTAGTAGTCCACGCTGAGCCGCCAGTTGTCCCATCCGCCACCGGCAGCATACAGAATCTGCGCTGCGGTTGCGGTGTCCTGAATATCGCGCCAGGTGCGGCCGGGACGGTTGTCATACTCCGCGGCGATCGTCGAAAGCCGCTGTTTATATTGTTCCTGAGTCCATATCCCGCAGCGTGCCGCCAGCACATCGCCCAGGTACTCGGTCAATCCCTCATACACCCAGAGCAGATCGCCTTCCATCGGCTTCTGGTAGTTGCTCGTTACCAAACCCGCTGGCCGCCGATACTTTCCATTCCAGCTATGGGTAAACTCATGCGGCAGCAGCAGACCGTTCAGCACAAACTCGCGGTCGTCGGTAAACGTAGTTGCCGTTACGCGGTCGTCGCTCGATTGATGATGCTCCAGGCCGAAGTGCGCGACCTCGTTGCTCAGCGTCACGAGGAAGTGATACGACCCATAGTGCCTGCCTTTGTAGAGAGCGCCTGTCTCCCTCACCAGGCGGTCGAATTGGGCGATATGTTCCTTCGAAAGCTCGACCTCCTCCGGCCCGTCCGCGGCCATGTCGAGATAGTGCTTCGGCGAGATCTCAGGTGCTAGAGGAACCTCGCGGAAGTAGCGGCCCGTCAGCACCGGCGAATCGACCAACTGCTCCAGGCTTACCGTCTTGAAGATCGTCGATTGACCCGAGCCACTGTCTCGGTCGAGTGCGGTGCCGAACTTCCAACCCGAAGGCAGAGTGATCGATGGCGTGAACATCACCTCGCTCGCATTCGTCCCGTCAGGGTAGACCAGCAGCGTATTCCAGCTCAGCAGAGCGAGGTTCTCGCTCGTCGAACCGCCCGAGGAAAATCCGGACAGCGCCGACGACGCCAGAAAATCAATCTTCATCTCGAGTTTTGTCACGCCCTGCGGGACCGTCAGGTGGTAGGCGAACATATCGACTTTGTCGCGCTCCCACTTCACCGGCTGCCCATTCGCGGAGATGAAAAATCCCGCCATGTTTTCGATCGGCCCGGTCGGGCTATGTTCCCCCGGAATCCACTTCGGATAAACAACGGTAAGCGGCCCCGCCGTCACCGGCATCACCTCGGTCGCGTGAAGAATCTTGCGTGGAGCGTCGGTCAAATCCACGCTCAATGTAATCGGCACGGTCTGCGCACCAGCTATTGAAACTCCGACCGCTACAACCAGGGCCGTACCGGCACACTTTTTCCAAAGACTGCTCATCGTTCCGCTTTCTCCACTACTTGTTTTTATTCACCGCAAACAGTCTACCCCGCTGGCGGCAACCCGATTGGATTTCTCGTGGCTTTGCTGGTGCCCTTACGGGTAGGATGAAGCACACAGGAGAACTCATGTCTTCGAAGCTTCTGGCCGCGCTAGCGTCCACCGCCCTTTGCCTGCCTGCCGTCTTGCTCCCCGCACAACAGCCCGCCCCCCGGCCGATCCAGGCGATGCCCTACTCGCCGTCGCTTGACGTGACCAGCCTCGACCGCTCCGTAGACCCATGCGTAGACTTCTACAAGTTCTCCTGCGGAGGCTGGCAAAAGAACAATCCCATCCCGGCCGACCAGTCCGGCTGGAGTGTCTACGCCAAGCTAGGCAACGAAAACCAGCAGTTCCTATGGGGCATCCTCGAGGCCGACGCCAAGGCAAAGAACCGCACCCCCGTGCAACAAAAGGTAGGCGACTACTTCGCTGCCTGCATGAATACCGCCGCCATCGACGCCCTTGGCCTGAAGCCGGTGCAGCCCGAGCTTGCACGTATCGATGCGCTGAAGACGCGGCCTGGACTGGTCGCAGCGATCAGCGAGCTGCACCACAGCTATCCCGGCAGCTTTTTCTTCGGCTCCAGTACAGGCCAGGATGCGATGGACTCGTCGCTGGTCATCGTGGAACTCCGCGCGGGCGGCCTCGGACTCCCGGACCGCGACTACTATCTGAAGACCGATCCAAAGAGCGTAAAACTGCGCGAGCAATACGTCGCCTATGTCCAGCAATTGTTGACGCTCAGCGGCGAGTCCGCCGACCAGGCAAAAGCCGATGCAGATGCAATCCTGCGCATCGAAACCGAGCTCGCCAAGGCATCGCTCACCCGCGTGCAGCGGCGCGATCCGCACAACACGTATCACATGATGACGATCAGCGAACTCGGCCAGATTGCCCCTGCGTTCGACTGGCCGCACTACTTCGCGCTGCAAGGCGCACCCGGCGTCGCCAAACTGAACGTCTCGCAGCCTGAGTTCATCAAGGCCGTGCAGGCGCAGCTCACGAGGGAGCCCGATCGAGGCTCTGCGCGCCTATGTCCGCTTCCATTTTCTTACAGCCATGGCTCCCTTCCTCGCCCATCCATTCGAACAGGCGGACTTCGACTTCTACTCGAAGACCCTGCGAGGAGTTCCCGACATGCCGCCTCGCTGGAAGACCTGCACCCGTGCGGTCGATCGCAGTCTTGGAGAAGCCCTGGGGCAGGAGTTCGTCAAACGTACTTTCACCGCTGACACCAAGGAGAAGACGCAGCTGATGACCGAGCAGATCGAGACCGCGATGCAACACGAGATCGAAAACCTCGACTGGATGAGCCCCGAGACGAAGCAGGAGGCGCTTCGCAAGCTGCACGTCATCCGCAACAAGATTGGCTACCCCGACCACTGGCGCGACTATACGAAGCTCGAAGTCAAACCGGACGACTTCATCGGCAATGTCTCGCGCGCCTACCGATTCGAAGATGCCCGCCGCTGGAACAAACTCGGCAAACCGGTCGATCTGACAGAGTGGGGCATGACTCCCCCGACGGTCAACGCCTACTTCAATCCGCAGATGAACGACATCAACTTCCCCGCAGGTGTTCTGCAACCGCCGCTGTACGATCCGAAGCTGGACGACGCGCCGAACTACGGCAACACCGGCGCAACCATCGGTCACGAACTCACCCACGCCTTCGACGACGAGGGGCGGCAGTTCGACTCCAAGGGCAACCTCCGCGACTGGTGGACGCCGGCCGACGCCAAGGGCTTCGAAGATCGCATCAACTGCATTCGCGACCAATATGCCGAGTACATCATCGTCGACGACATCCACATCAACTCCAAGCTGACCAGCGGCGAAGATGTGGCCGACCTGGGCGGAACCCTCCTCGCTTACATCGCATGGAAGAAGCAGACCGAGGGGCAGAAGCTCCCGAACGCCGACGGCTTCGCGCCAGACCAACGCTTCTTCGTTGGCATGGCGCAGTGGGCCTGCGAGAACGACCGGCCCGAGAACCTGCGAGTGAGCGCGGTCACGAACCCCCACTCTCCCGGCTTCGCTCGCATCAACGGCGTTGTATCGAACATGCCAGAGTTCCAGCACGCCTTCAGTTGCAAAGAAGGCCAGCCGATGGTGCACGCACCAGCCTGCAAGGTCTGGTAGATCTTATCGTTTACGCAGGCATCGGCGGTTTCGCAGTCATCGCGCAACCGCCGGTCCGGAAGGTCTATGAATCTCACGATCAGAGAAGCTGACATCGAGGACGCAGCCGCGATTGCACGCGTACAAGTTGAGAGCTGGAAGACGACGTACGCTGGCATCGTCTCCGAGGCCTTCCTCGCCTCCCTGAACCAAGAGGACAGGATGCGAAGCTGGCGGGAACAGATTCTGGCAAGCAATATCACTATCTTTGTCGCTGAAGATGAAATAAGCGTATTCGGCTTCGCGGCTGGAGGAGAGGTTCGGGAAAAGCTCGATCACTATGATGCGGAGCTTTATGCGATCTATCTGCCGCTGGAGCGACAAAGGCAAGGTGTAGGCAGGACACTAGCCCTTACATTAGCCTCTGCTCTAACGACGAAGGGATTCACGAGCATGCTTGTCTGGGTGCTCGAGCAAAACCCATCCGTATCGTTTTACCAGCGCCTCGGAGCGGTGCAGATTGCACGAAAGGTCATCAATATTGGCGGGGCCGATCTTCAGGAGCTGGCCTTTGGCTGGCCGTCTCTGGATCGCCTCATCGCAACCGGGCATCAATCGTAGTTCGACCGCCGCTGCAGAGGCGTACAGTACACTTGTCCCCAACCCATGAATCTTTACGCGATCGTACTTGGCCTCATCGTCATCACCCTTCTTGTCGTCTCCCTGGCCCGCGTCTCCAAAGTGAAGACGAAGGCCGACTACCTGGTCGCTGGTCGATCGCTCCCTGCTATCGTCCTCATCTTTACCCTTCTCAGCTCCTGGATTGGTTCAGGTTCGCTTCTCGCCGGTGCGGAGAACGCGTACAAGCATGGATTTCCTGCGCTTTGGCAAGCCGCCGGCGGTTGGGCCGGCCTTCTGCTCATCTACTTCATCGCTCCCCGCGCCCGCAAGTTCGCCCAGTTCACTATCCCCGATCTGCTTGAGGCCCGCTACAACCAGACGGCTCGCGTCCTCGGTGTCATCGCCGTCCTCTTCGCCTATACCGCCATCACCAGCTACCAGTTCATAGGTGGAGGCGACATCCTGCACCTCATCTTCCCGTCCGTCACCGCGCGCCACGGTCAGGAGATCATCGCCACCTTTGTCATCGTCTTCACCGCTATCGCCGGGATGAGCTCGGTCGCCTACATGGATCTCGCCATCGGCCTGCTGGCAACCGTTACGCTACTAGTCGCGCTTCCCATTCTTGCCCACATTGCGGGAGGCTGGTCCAGCATTGCCGCCACCTTGCCGGCCACGCACTTTCAGATCTTCGGCGACTTCACCCCTATCCGCGCACTCGAGCTCTTCCTCCCAACCTGTCTCCTGATGCTCGGCAACCAGTCGATGTACCAGAAATTCTTCTCAGCTAAAACCGAGAAGGACGCGACGCGCGCCGTTGTGGGCTGGTTCATCGGTATCGTTGTCCTGGAGACGGTCATCGTGGCTCTCGCTGTCGTCGGTTCTTCTCTCTACCCCGCAGGCGAGGTCAGCGAAAATCCGCGCGAAATCCTCGCCTACACCGCTCTTCACGCTCTTCCGCATCTGCTTGGGGCAATCATGGTGGGCGCTATCTTCGCCAAAGTCATCTCCACCGCTAACAACTATCTCTTCTCTCCGGCCACCAACCTCATCAACGACGTCTACGTCCGTTATGTGAAACCGGAAGCCACGAACCGCAATATCCTTTTCGTCAGCCGCATGGTGGTCGTCCTCCTCGGATGTTGGTCGCTGTTCCAGTCCCTTGGCACCCACTCAGTGCTGCAAAAGGCGCTCTACGCCTACACCATCTACTCCGCCGCGCTCACCCCGGTCATCCTTGCGGCCTTCTTCTGGAGGCGCGCCACCGCGGCTGCCGCCGTCGCAAGCATCTTCGCCGGTACCTTTGTCACCGTCTTCTGGGACACTCAGTTTATCCACGCCCATCTCCCCGAATCCATCGCCTCCCGCGACGCCATTCTCCCCGCCCTCCTGGCATCGCTCCTTTGCCTGGTCACCGTCAGCCTGGTTACCACCCCACCCACGGAAAAGCAGCTTCAGCCCTTCTCCGAAGCCTGACGCATCTAATCCGGCAATGCCCGTTCGCATTCCTTTAACGTTAGTGTTCAATCATTAACAGCTCCTCCCAGGAAACGATTGATCTATTGCATCAGCACGTCGGCTAAAGCCATACGAAGGACTAATGAACTTTCTACTGTTACCCGACCTCGCTGCGATGGCCATGCTGCTCAGCATCCTGTTCTTTCTCAGGATGCGGCATCCGCGCGAGGCAGTTGATCTTTGGCTTATTGGGTTGCTGTTCATCTTTTTCGAAGCCATCGTTCATGCCGCCTACCCAGGGCCGGGCCCCTGGCGTATCGTGGCGCATGTCGTTGCATTGAATTTTTTCTTCATAGCCGGAGCGATCTTTCTTTGGGCCTCTTGCAGAGACATCTTTCCCCGCAAGGCCACTCTTGCCTATCTGCTCGTAAACTCTCTGCCTGTTTCGGCCCTTCTTACGGTCTACGGTCTCGCAATTCGTGACCCGCGCGCCTATCACGCCGTCGCCGGGTGCGGTCTCTGCCTGGGCATCGCCAGCGCCTTCGCCATCGCACGGACATGGAAACTCGGCCGAGGCTGGTGGATTCTCTTCGTCCAGTGCAGCACCTGGATTCCTATCTGGACCTTCGCCTCCGCGAGTTTGTTTCGCGACGCAGCTTACTTCCTTCTCTTCGTCCTCTATTTCTCAACCGCCGTCGTATTTCAAATCAGCCTGCCCCGTCGCAGCCTTGGCAAGGTCGCCATTGTCGCCGGCTTTGTCATCTGGTCCTTCGTCTTCCTCTCCCACTCCTGGGCCACGAATCATGCGGGATACGATGCCATAGCCGATGAGGTTTGGAACCTGCAAAAGTTTCTTGTCACCATCGGCATGCTCCTCGTCCTGCTGGAACAGCAGGTCGCGACCAACGAATGGTACGCCTTCCACGACCACCTCACGGGCCTGCCCAACCAGCGTCTTTTTGAGGATCGTCTCTCCGCCGCCATTCAACAGTCCCAGGTCAAAAACACCCGCACCGCCCTCCTCATGGTCGATCTCGACGGATTCAAGATCATTAACGACACCCACGGCCACGACGTCGGCGACGAGCTGCTTCGGCACATCGCCCACAATCTCCGTGGCGCGATCCGCATCCCCGACACCCTGGCCCGTCTGGGTGGGGACGAGTTCGTCATCATTGCCACGGACCTGCCCAGCGACCAGCCGGCTGACCTCATCGCCAGGACCAGCGCGACCCGTATCTCCCACGCCCTGCGCAAGGCGGTCAGCATCAACGGCAATGCTCTCAACGTTACCGGAAGCATCGGCGTAGCCGTCTACCCCGACGACACCACCGACGAAGTGCTCCTTCGCCGGCTGGCCGATCAGCGCATGTATGAGCAGAAGCGTCAGATTCCGTTCAGCTTCTAAATCACACGAAAACAAATTTTCACACTCACCTTTTTCTTCCAGTTGCATCTATCCCAGTACATATTTTGAACAGGAGACATTTTTCATGGCGCCCGACACCCAATCCATCGACCCCAATAAAACCTTCCTCACTTTGGGTCTGGCTCTCTCGCACCCGTTCGACAACCCTATCGACGACCCCGAAGATGCCGACCGCGAAACCCTCAGCGCCGCCATCAAACGTGTCGACCTGGATGATGACGAGGATGAAGAGGACGAAGACGTGGACGAAGAAGAGGACGAAGACGACCTCAATGAGGATGATGAAGAAGACGACGAAGAGGAATTCGACGACGAAGATGATGAGGAGGACGACGAGGATTTAGACGACGAGTTTGATGATGATGAGGAGGATCACGACGATGAAGACGAGGACGACATCAAGCTCATTTGAGCCCTTCGAGACCTCTGAAAAACGCGACTGTTAGCCTGGGCCAATCAGTAGCCGGCGTCCGTGACCACGTTTTCCAGCTTTTCTCCAGCGATAAAGCGGCGTACCTGATCCGCACCAAACCGAAATGCCCGATGAATAAACTCGGGCGTTGACCC
Source organism: uncultured Acidobacteriaceae bacterium (assembly GCA_963838555.1). Classification (GTDB taxonomy): domain Bacteria; phylum Acidobacteriota; class Terriglobia; order Terriglobales; family Acidobacteriaceae; genus Edaphobacter. Next base: position 145,304 of record CAWIRK010000008.1, read on the forward strand.
TCCCACATGCGGTGTGATCATACAGTTGGGCGCGGACCACAGAGGATGCCCCGCAGGCAACGGTTCCGGGTCAGTGACATCGAGCACGGCGTGCAGACGGTTCTGCTGCAACGCTTCCACCAGGGCATCGGTCACTACCACCGGCCCTCGCGCGGCATTCACCAGCAGTGCTCCCGGCTTCATCAGCCCAATCTCTGCCGCTCCTATCAGCCCTTGCGTCTCAGCCGTCAACGGCACAATCGCCACGACGATGTCGGCCTCCGGCAACAGCCTCTTCAACTCGCCGACAGCGAAGACCTCAGGATCCTTCCGCGCACTGCGCGCCACCCGCAGAATCTTCTTCACCTCGAATGGCCTCAGGCGAGCTTCGATCGCCGCACCGATCGAACCATATCCCACGATCAGCACCGTCTTTCCTGCCAGATCATCCCCCAGAACTGCGTACTGCCCCACCTGCGCTCCACCCACATCCAGATATCCATTCGCAATGGACGCCTGTCCCTTCCACTCCTGACGCAGCTGCATATCGCGATAGTAGGGAAATCTTTTCAGCGAGCTCATAATCGCCGTCATAACCCACTCCGACGCCGAGATGTCGTGAAGCCCTCGGCCATCGCACAACACCACATCCCTCGGCAACCACGGCGTAATCCAGTCCACGCCCGCCATCATCGATTGCACGACCTTCACGCCGCACAGACGCTGAAACGTCTTCTGCGCAGCCTTCAGAGCGAAAGGAATGATCCAGAAGTCGACGTCCTGAACTCCCTGCGAATGCCGGGGAATCCGCACAATCTCCGCCTCGCGCGGAAAATCGACCAGCAGCTCCTGAGCAAGATTCTCATCCACACCGACACGCACCATCTTCTGAGTGTGCACGAATCCCATGCCAAAAAGAAAGCCCGGCCAAAAAGGCCGAGCCTATAAGAACTTGTTGGAAACCTGGACTAGATATCCAGATTCTTTACATCGAGCGCATTCTCTTCGATGAACTTCCGGCGGCTCTCGACGTCCTCGCCCATCAGCGTCGTAAAGATCTCCTCGCAGGCCGCGATGTCTTCGAGCTTCACCTGCAGCAGCGTGCGCCGCTCCGGGTCCATCGTCGTCTCCCACAGCTGCGGCGCCGTCATCTCGCCCAGGCCCTTGTAGCGCTGCACCTGATACTCCTTGCGGCCCTGCTCAATGACGTATTCGAAGACCTCGCGCGCCGTCTTCTTCTCGACCGGGTCTTGCGAAGCCTTGCTGGAGCGCTTCGCCGCCTTGGTCTCAGCTACCGTCCCAGGAGCCGCAGCGATATCGGCGACGCCCTCTGCTGACGCGATCTCCTCGGCTTCGTCCGCTGCCTCTGCGGCCGCTTCCGCCTTGGTCTTGGGGGCATACTCGATCAGAAACGGAGCGACCAGCTGCTCCTTGATCTGCGCATGCTTGGCCAGCATCTGCCGGCTCTCCGGCGCCGAAGCCAGCGCCCAGTCGATCGTCCGCACCGCACCCTGCGCGTCGGTGTAGCTGACCGAGTAGCTTCTTGTGCTCCTCGTCCAGCACCACGTCGCCGACGTTCTTGAACTGGTAGGTCTTCTGCATCCCCACCAGCCGCTGGCGCATCTTCTCCAGCTTGGCCGGCGACTCGAAGTCCACACGCCGCGCCGAGTCCTTGCCTTCCTGGGCGAACAGCTCCGCGAACGCCTGCGTCACCTCCTCGTTGCGCAGCCGCTTCTGCACCTTGTCGAAGAAGCCGAGGTAGTCGTTCAACTGCCCCATGTACTTCGTCAGCGCCGCACCTTCAAGCTTCGCGCCGCCGTCGCCATAACGGATGACCATGCCGTCGGAGGCACGCTTCACCATCACGCTGACATACTCGCGGTCGTCCTTGATGTACTGCTCGAACTTGCCCTTCTTGATGCGATACAGCGGCGGCTGTGCGATATACACGTGCCCGCGTTTGATCAGCTCCGTCATGTGGCGGAAGAAGAACGTCAGCAGCAGCGTGCGGATGTGCGATCCGTCGACGTCGGCATCGGTCATCAGGATCAGCTTGCCGTAGCGCAGCTTGCTCGCATCGAAGTCATCCTTGCCGATGCCGCATCCCAGCGCCGTGATCATAGCGCGAATCTCTTCGTGCCCCAGCATCTTGTCGTACCGGGCCTTTTCAACGTTGAGAATCTTTCCCTTCAGCGGAAGAATCGCCTGGAACTTGCGGTCGCGACCCTGTTTGGCCGTTCCGCCGGCGCTCTCACCCTCGACCAGATACAGTTCGCAACGATCCGGCTCCCGCTCCGAGCAATCGGCAAGCTTGCCCGGCAGGCCACCGCCATCAAGCGCACCTTTGCGCCGAGTGAGGTCGCGAGCCTTGCGCGCCGCCTCACGCGCACGTGCCGCATCGATCGCCTTATTGATGATCTTCTTCGCGACCGAAGGATTCTGCTCCAGGAACCCACCCAGCCGCTCATTCACAAACGCCTGCACCGTTCCCGCGATGTCGGAGTTCAGCTTGCCCTTGGTCTGTCCTTCAAACTGCGGCTGCGACAGCTTCACGCTGATGACGACGACCAGACCTTCGCGCACGTCGTCGCCGCTCAGGTTCTCCTTCACGTCTTTGAACAGTCCAAGCGACTGGCCCGCCGCGTTGATTGTCCTCGTCAACGCCGTTTTGAAGCCCGACAGATGAGTTCCGCCATCCACCGTGTTGATGTTGTTCGCAAACGTAAACACCGTCTCGGAATAAGCGTCGTTATACTGCAGCGCAATCTCCATGGCCACGCCATCGCGCTCGGCCTCCATGTAGATCGGCTTGTCGTGCAGCACCTGCTTGCCCTTGTTCAAATGTTTGATGAACTCAGCGATCCCGCCAATGTACTTGAACTCCTGGTGCTTGCTCTCACCGGTCTTCGTATCGGTAGTGCGCTCGTCGGTCAGGTGAATCTCAAGCCCCTTGTTCAGGAAGGCGAGTTCGCGCAGCCGCTGCGCCAGCGTGTCGTAGTTGAACTCCGTCACCGTAAAGATCGACTTGTCGGGCAGAAAATGAACCTTGGTGCCACGACGCTTGCTCGGCCCCATCTTGCGCAGCTTGCTGGTCGGAATACCCTTGCTGTAGTCCTGCTCCCACGCGAACTCATCGCGCCAGATTTCGACGTCGAACTCCTCGCTCAGCGCATTCACGCAACTCACGCCGACGCCGTGCAACCCACCGGAGACCTTATAGTTCGACGCATCGAACTTGCCCCCGGCATGGAGCATCGTCAGCACAACCTGCACGGCCGGCATCTTGACTCCGTTGATCACCTTGTCGTCGACCGGAATGCCTCGGCCGTCGTCGACCACCGTAATCGAGTTGTCGACATGGATCGTCACATCAATCCGCGTCGCGTGGCCGCCCAGTGCCTCGTCGACCGAGTTGTCGACCACCTCATAGACCAGGTGGTGCAGACCCATCTCGCCGGTCGAGCCGATATACATGGCCGGGCGCAGCCGAACTGCCGTCAGACCCTCAAGAACGGTAATATTCTCCGCCGAATAGCCGCCACCCTCCTTTTTCCGGGTAGGGACGTCCTTGATTTTGCCTGCTTCAAGCTCCAAAAGAGCGCCTTCGGTAGGGATTGCAGTCGATGCCATGTATCTCCGTTCAGCGGTTGCTGAATATTGAGAGTTTCTCGCCTGGTCCGTATCTGCTCGATCCGCGAAAACCCGCGTCGTTCCAGCGTTTTACACACGTCCCGGCTTGAGTCTCAGTGTCATAAGTATACCACGTTTAAGGCCCCCGCCTGGCCGCTCCGAAGCCATACGCATATAGCGTGATACCGGCAAATCAACGCTGGCCTTTTTGTTCACCTCCTAAGTGCCAGCGGAGCCGTATAGAGCTCCTTTTAGAAGAGTCCTCGCGACACCCCGCCTGCACCCCCTCACGCGGCCTCCTGGGACCTAATTTTGCCTCTTGTATGTCCGTTTCGAAACCCATCCGTACGATTCTTTTCCCTCCTCTGACTCTAGTCGAACTTTCGTAATCAGTGACTTCCGGCAGTATCAGTAACTTCGATAAACGAAAGTAACCCTTAAGTGCTATACGCAATATTTTGCATATTGTTATTCTACCTCTGCAGCACGAGGTAAAACTATGAAACTAAATAAACTGTTGAGCACTTCCCTCCTTGGATTCTCGCTGTTAACTACTTCGGCTTTCGCGTGTGAACACAGCAGCAACAGCAACAACAGCAACGGCCACGAGAGCCACTGGTCTTTCCTTGATTGGTGCCATAACCTTGTCGCGGAATCTCACCGCGAGTGCGATCAGAATGGCCAGGACAGCGGCCGGGGCAACAACTGCGATCGCGGCAAAGGCAACGGCGGTGGCTACTGTGGCACCGGTGGGGGCACCTCCAGCGGTGGCGGGACCTCCAGCGGCGGCGGCTCAACCAGCGGTGGCGGCACCGTAGGCCCCAAAGGCTAAACGACATCCGGCTGCCCTCCCAAACCTGGAAAAACCAGGAAAGACATCTTGGAAAAAGAATGCTCGCCAGAGCCAAGCCCATATATCAGAAAACTTAGTCACGAGGTGACCTAATGAAATTGAATCGCCTGATTGCCGTAACTGTCGTTGGAGTTTCACTGCTCACGACCTCAACCTCAGCCTTTGCCTGCGAGCACGAAAGCCATTCGTGGTCCTGGTTCGGCTGGTGCAACCACAGCGACAAGGACAAGGATAACGACAAGGATCGCGATCATGACCGCGACCACAACGGAGGCCACGATTGCAACGGTGGCGGCAGCTCCAGCGGTAGCACCGGACACTCCACCGGCGGTGGCGGCGGAACCTCTACCGGTGGCGGCGGCACGACCACACCTCCGGTCGGTCCAAAGGGCTAACCGTACGACGTCGCTTGAAAAATCCAGGACACGACACCTTGGAAAAGAAATGCTCGTCAGAGCAAGCCAATGACCCTCTTCGGAGGGTCATTTTCATGTTTTTGAAATGAAATGCCTTAGCGGTTCCCTGACTCAAAGTGCGATATTGCCTGGTTCTCGAGCCTATTTCGTATATACTCAATAAGTTGTCCAGAAACAGTCAGGAACACAAATGCCAAAGTTGAAAACACACAGCGGCGCGGCCAAGCGCTTCCATAAGACAGGCACGGGCAAGTTCAAGCGCGGCCAGTCCAAGATGCGCCACATCCTCACCTCAAAGGCCACAAAAACCAAGCGCCACCTCGGCGGTTCGGTTCTGGTCTCTGAGGCGGATCGGCCCAAGGTCGCACGGATGCTTCCTTACGCATAAAAAACCAGACACAAGATCGTTGGTTTTTTAGGCAGGGAATCAACCGAAGTTTTCAAGTCGAGCCGCTCCGCGCGAGCTGAAAAGCAAGACGGAGCAAAGGGCCAGTCAAAGCGTTCACGGCCCCTGGAATCACGATAGAGATTCCACCGAGACTTGAAGTTGCATAGCGAGTGAAGAGGCCACATCGTCGTTCTCACGAGTCCCTTTCAGGACACCACTAGTTCTGATTGAGACGAGAATGCGACCCTTACCTCCAGCCGCTCAAACGAAGTACGCAAAAGGAGAAGCACGATGCCCCGTGTAAAACGGAGTACAAAACGCAACGACCGCCGCAAAAAGATCCTCAAGCGCGCGAGTGGTTACTTCCTCACCAAATCCAAGCTCTACCAGGCCGCGCAAGAGGCCGTCGAGCGCTCGCTCAAGTTCGCCTACACCGGCCGCAAACAGAAGAAGCGCCAGTACCGCGCCCTCTGGATCGTCCGCATCAACGCAGCTTGCCGCAACAACGGCATGAGCTACTCCACCTTCATCAACGGCCTCAAACTCGCCGGCAACGGCCTCGACCGCAAGGTCCTCGCCGACATCGCCGCCAACGACGCCGCGGGCTTCGCCGCCCTAACCGTCCAGGCCAAGGCAGCTCTCAAGACTGCCGCCGACCAGCACGCGAAGAACCGCGCCAAGACCGCAGCATAGAGTAAAGCCGTACGAGACAGCAGGCGCGGCTTCGGCCGCGCCTCATCTTTCTGCCCCTCCTATTGCTGCGTGCAGACCGCGAGCGCAAGCGTGAAATCGAATCCCCGCAAGTTAACAGCCAGGACGCTGCCATCGTCTATTCTGAAATCATGCCGACCGCTTCACCCACAGACCCGCAGCTCCAACTTCCAGCCGCAGAGGAGCAGCTGACGGGCAAGGCCCCCTTCGAGTCCTGGGGCCGCTACCCCAACTACAACGCAAAGATCGTCCCCCTCCACTGGCAGAGCGATTTTCCCGCCGTCACAGCCGGCCTGCACAACGGCGCTCTTCCCGTAGGCATGGGCCGCAGCTACGGCGACGTCTGCCTCCTCAAAGACGGCAACCTCCTGCTCACCACCGGGATGGATCGCCTGATCGACTTCGATCCCGAGACCGGTCTCCTCACCGCCGAGGCCGGCGTCACCCTCGCGCAGATCCTCGACTTCGCCGTTCCCCGTGGCTTCTTTCTCCCCGTCTCCCCCGGCACAAAATATGTAACCCTGGGTGGAGCAATTGCCAACGACATCCACGGCAAAAACCATCACACCGCCGGAACCTTCGGCCGCCACATCACCCAGTTCGAGCTACTCCGCTCCGACGGCTCCCGCCTGCTCTGTTCCCCCACCGAAAACCCCGACTACTTCGCCGCCACCATCGGCGGCCTCGGGCTCACCGGCCTCATCAGCTGGGCGACGCTCCGCCTCAAGCCCATCGTCTCCCGCATGATCGACTACGAAGGAATCCAGTTCCACGGCATCGACGAGTTCCTCGACCTCACCAACCAGAGCAAGGACATCGAGTACACCGTCAGCTGGATCGACTGCGCCTCCAACGGCCGCAACTTCGCCCGCGGCGTCTTCATGCAGGGCGACCACTCCACCAGGCGCGCCGAACTTAAACCCTCAGCCAAACCAAAGCTAGTCTTCCCCTTCGACGCCCCCGCCTTCGCCCTCAACCACCTCAGCGTCAGCCTCTTCAACACCGCCTTCTTCCACAAGCAGATCCACAAACGCGTCGTCTCCCTGCAGGACTACGAGCCCTTCTTCTATCCACTCGACAAGATCCTCCACTGGAATCGCATGTACGGCAAGCGCGGGTTCCTTCAGTTCCAGTACGTCATCCCGTGGGAGCACGCCAAAGAGGGAACCATCGCCATCCTCCACGAGATCGCCAAATCCGGACTCGCCAGCTTCCTCGTCGTCCTCAAAGTCTTCGGCGACGTCCCTTCGCCCGGCATGATGAGCTTCCCCAAACCCGGCATCACCCTCGCCCTCGACTTCCCCATCAAGCCCGACAAAAGCTTCCCCCTCTTCGCTCGCCTCGCCGACATGACCCTCGAGTTCGGCGGCCGCCTCTACCCCGCCAAAGACGCCGCGATGACCGCCCCGCAGTTCCAATCCTTCTACCCGCAGTGGGAGCAGTTCGCCCGCTTCCGCGATCCCATGCTCACCTCCAGCTTCTGGGAGCGGGTCACAGGAGACCGACCAACCCTATGAGCCAAGCCAGCCCAACCCCGCACAGCCGCACCCCAAACCAGCCTCCCCGCAAGATCCTAGTTCTCGGCGCGACCTCCGGCATCGCCGAAGCGACCTGCCGCATCTGGGCCACGCAAGGCGCGAGCCTCTTCCTCGTCGCCCGCAACGCCGAAAAACTCGCAGCAGTCGCCGCCGACCTCCGCACCCGCGGCGCGAGCTACGTCGACACTGCCGTCGCCGACCTAGACGACACAGACAATCACCCCGAACTCCTCGCTCACGCCGTCAACTCCCTCACTGGAATGGACATCGCCTACCTGGCCCACGGCATTCTCGGCGATCAGGCCGAAGCCGAGCAGGACTTCAACGCCGCCGCCCAGATCATCTACACCAACTACATGGCTCCGGTCTCGCTTCTCACCTGGCTCGCCAACTTCTGCGTCCAGCGCCACGCCGGCACACTCGCCGTCATCTCCTCCGTAGCCGGCGACCGAGGCCGCAAATCCAACTACCTCTACGGTTCCTCGAAGGCCGGCCTCTCCGCCTTCCTCGGCGGCCTGCGCAACCGTGTCGACCGCGAGGGCGTCACTGTCCTCACCATCAAGCCCGGCCCCACCCGCACCGCCATGACCGCCGCCATGCCCAAAAGCGAGAAGTTTGCCGATGTCGATTCCGTCGCCGAATCCATCGTCAGCGCAATAGACAAGCGCAAAGACGTCCTCTACGTCCCCTTCCAGTGGCAACCCATCATGTTCATCATCCGCTGCATTCCCGAGCGCTTCTTCAAAAAGCTGAATCTGTAAAATCGGGAGCCACCAATCAAATTTCTATGAATTTTGGTTTGCTGCCTAGGGCGAAACTGCAAATTATGGGTCGATTTCAATTGGCCCATCAATTGCATTCTGATATCTCAAATACCAACTTGTAAGAGACACCGTCTGGATTCCCAACAGACAGGATGTCCCATACGTATCTTCGTCTCTGATTTTGATATGCGGTAGCAGTGCAGCAAATGAAGTGAATGAGTTTTACGTCTGACTTTTATTGGTCCCCTGTTCCACATCTCCGAGAATGAGGCAATTCCATGAAAATGCTACCTCGCAAGACTTCTCTCCTCTTGCTCCTAATCGCATGCTTTCTCCTCACGCGACCTGAAACCGCCTCAGCCCAGGGCATCGTTACCGGAACCATTACTGGAACCATCACGGACGCCTCCGGAGCCGTTGTACGCGATGCTCCCGTCGTCGCCACCAACACGGCGACCGGCGTCAAAATCTCGGGAAAAACCGACAGTTCCGGCGGAATTAATCTGAAAGATGTGCCGCTTGGCACTTACACCGTCCTCGTCACTGCGCCCAGCTTCTCCCCTTTGAAGATCGACAATCTCCAGGTGAGCTCGGGTGGTACGTCGAGCGTCGGCACGCAGCACCTCTCGGTCAGCAGCAGCGCCCAGGAGATCAGCGTCAGCACTGCGCAGAACCTGCTTGAGACCACTCAGGCCCAGATCACCTCCACCTTCGACTCGACGTCCATCACCGATCTGCCCACCGGCGGCGGCCTCGATCGCCTCACCCTGCTCGTTCCTGGCGTCGTCCGTACGCTCGCCGACAACTTCTCCAACACCAACGGCGTCGGCTTTTCCTCCAATGGACAGCGCGGCCGCTCCAACAACTTCGAGATCGACGGTCAGTCCAACAACGACAACTCCGTCGCCGGCCCGCAATACTTCTTCCGCAACGAAGACTCCCTCCAGGAGCTTCAAGTCCTTACCAACAACTTCGGCGCGCAGTACGGCCGCAACCAGGGCTCGATCGTCAACTACATCACCAAGAGCGGCACCAACGCCTTCCACGGCACCGCCTTTGAAAACTATGTTGGCTCGTGGGGCAGTTCTCTCACCCAAGGCCAGAAGAGCGCGTTGCTCGGCTTCTGCGCTCCCGGCCAGGTCACCACTACGGCCGTCCCGTGCACCACGGTAGTCGTCCCCCGCGTCACGGCAAACGAGTTCGGCGGCTCCGTCGGCGGTCCGGTCCTCAAAGACAGACTCTTCTTCTTCTACAGCGCGCTCTTCCGCCGCATTACGAATGGTGCCTCTCCGTCCATCTCCACCACTTCGACCCCGACCCCTGCCGGTCTTACAGCGCTGGCGACCGCATTCCCCAATAATCCGTTTGTCGTCTCCCTTCAGAAACAGGGCCCCTACTCGGTGAAGAGCGGAAACCCAGTCTCAGCTGGAGCCGTCACCAACAAGACCGTCTGCGCCGTGGTGGCTGCGAACGACCAGTGTCCTGCCGGGTCCGTTACGGCTTCCATCCCGTTCAGCTCCATCCAGCGCTTTCTGCCCAGCACCTCAAGCGATAACGAGCAACTGGCGCGCGGCGACTATCAGGCGACCACGAGAGACCGCTTCTACCTGCGATACCTTTACCAGAACGCCCCAACCCACGTATCCGGCGGCACGGTCTCGACCGGTAACTACTACGACACCACCGACAAGATCCACTCCATCGGCGCAGACTACACTCGCACCTTCTCGCCCGTCTGGGTCAATCAGCTTCGCTACGGCTTTCAGCAATCGACCATCACCTTCGGTGACGGCGGCTATCCGGGTTGCAACGACTCGAACCTGACCCAGTGCCCGTCCAGCATCAGTATCACCAGTTATGCGGGATACGGCCAGCCAAACAATATCCCCCAGGGACGCATCGTTAAGGCGACCCAGGCCCAGGACAACGCCAACTGGTCTTTCCACGCTCACCAGATGACCTTCGGCGGCGAGTTCGACTACCAAAATTCTCCCAACGTCTTCCTTCCAAACACCAGCGGAACCTTTACCTTTACCAGCATCAACAACGCCCTCGCTGGCAGCGGGTCCCTCAGCCTGGCCAACGGAAATCCGAACATCCCCTTCAAAGAGCCGGACTGGGCCCTTTACTACCAGGACGACTGGAAGGTAAGTGCGGCGCTCACGCTTAACCTCGGTCTACGTTGGGAGTATTTCTCGCAGAGCATCAATCTTCTGCATGACTCCAGCGTCGCCCGTCAGACCGGCCCCAACCCGATCTGGCTCACCACTCTACCGCTCAGCCTGACCACTTTTCCTTATGTTCCGCCAAACTACAAGAACTTCCAACCGCGCGTCGGCTTTGCCTATAATCCGCCCTTCATCCAGGGAATGGTCATCCGCGGCGGCTTCGCCATCAACTACGATCCGGCGTTCTACAACATCTTCCTCAACGCCTATACCTCTGCTCCCATCGTCAATACGGGCGTAATCAGTTGCAATGGGACAACGTTCAACTGCCTGCCTGCAGGCGGCACGAGCAATGCTCTAATTCACACACAGAACGACCCGTACAATCCCACGGGTGTGAATCCTGGGCTCAAAACGCAAAGCACCGTTAATCTCCCATTTAAAAATCCCCGGGCCAACAACTACACCCTTGGCATCCAGCAGCAGCTCGGCCGATTCGCCGTCATGGAGATTCGCTATGCCGGAAACCACTCCTATGACCTGTTCCAGAATCTGAACGGCAACGCATTCATCAACGCCACCCCGCCCACGTCGACGGTCACTGCCGCGCAGAACTACAAGACGCTCGCCCAGGGTTTTCCCAATCTGTTTCCTGCAACCACCTACTGCACCACCGTTGGAGCCGTCGGCTTCGGCACCCAGAACTGCAATCTTACGACGCAGAGTATTCGCGCCAACACCTCGTTCAACAACTACAACGCCTTACAGACCCAATTGCGGATACAGAACTTCCACGGGATTACCGCGGACGCGGCATACACCTATAGCCGCGCGCTCAACAACGCCGACGAGATCTTTAGCACCACCAGCGGCGGCGGTAACATCGCAACCTCACAAAGTCCCTTCAATACCAACCAGGCCGAGCGGGGCGTGGCCGGAAACTCGTACCCGAGTGTCTTTACGCTCGGCATGGTCTACAAGGTCCCAGCCTTCTCCGAACAGAAGGGTATCGTAGGACGTCTCCTCGGCGGCTACTCCGTCAATACCATCTGGACCTACAACAGTGGCCAGCCCTTCACCGCGTTTCAAGGATCGAAGGCAGCCCCAAATGCGGCGGTGACTGCCAAGATCCCGACCGCCAACCAGGGCCAGGCCCTCTTCAGCTTCTGCGATTTCAACTACAACACCAACGTCGTGGGACAGGACAGCTGCCGCCCCATCCTTTCGAATCCGTCAGCGCCCATCGGTTCGGTCGGCATCAACGGCGGCCCCGGAGTTGGTTACCTCGACTTCGGTACCGGCGCATCGATCACCCCGGATGCCGTTCATTGGCTGGTCAACAACGAGTATGAGGCGGAGGCGCGAGGTACCCCGTACCCTGGCTCTGGCCGCAACATTCTTCGTGGAAACACCATCAATCAACTCGACGCCGGAATCTTCAAGACGGTCCGAATCAACGAACGCTTCTCCGGCCAACTCCGTTTGAACGTATTCAACCTGCCAAATCGCGCTTACTATGGCGCGCCGGATGCAGCATTGAACAACGCCAATCCGGCGGTCCACACACAGGTTGCGGGAGGATACTCTTCTTTCCTCAACTTCAAGGCAAACCCAGGAACCCTGGTCACGGCACCCTTCGGCAAGGGAACCCGCAACGTCCAACTCGGCGCGAAGATCATCTTCTAACCCTTTGTTCCTCTGCGACGCCGGATCCCATGCTTGGGCTCCGGCGTATTTTTTTTGTCGTTTTCTGCCCAAAAAACGCATGTCAAGCCCCCAAACCACCTAACAGACTCAAACCAAACGAGATATAGTTGGCATGTTAGTTTCACTCAATCCGGTATACTTAAAACAGTGGAGAAAAAGCGAAGCCCCGGCATAAGGCCGGGGCTAAGTTATTGATTCTGGCTATTTAAGCAAGTAACCCTTTTGTTATGACTATTTTGCGCGCCTCGCCACCCAGCAAGTCATTGAAACAAAGTAATTTATCGACGGGATATAGGGGGTACCCCCCGCCCTACACCGCCTTAATACTGTCACCATCCTGCTGTTGTTGTGCCATCTGCTGTTGCCGGGTCGGGGGCGGTGGCTGCTCCGGTAAGCGTGTCGCCTTCTCCACCAGAATCGACCAGTCCTCAGGGACGGGCAGCTCCTGGTCGAACGAAGGAGTTCCCAGGCTGGGCGTCACCCGCACTGCCACCGTCAACTCGCTTGCCGCACGGCCACGAAAGATGCCGTGGGTCGGCGGAACGTCGGCATAGTCCCGGCCGATAGCAGTACGTATGTGCCGGTCGCCTGCGACCAGCCAGTTCGTCGGATCGAACCCCACCCACCCCAGCGGAGGAATCAACGCCTCGATCCACGCATGCGTCGCCGAACTGATCGACCGATCCATGTCGCTCTCGCCGTGAAACAGGTAGCCGCTCACATACCGGCAGGGGATCCGCAGCTTCGACCGCACCAGCGCGATCATGATGTGGGCAAAATCCTGACACACCCCGGCCTTGGTGCCAAGCGCGAGATCGATCGGCGAATCCACCTTGGTCGACTTCGGCTTGTAATCGAAATACTCATACATCTGCTGATTCAGCGCGTGAAGCACCATCAATGGATCATCTCTGCGACGCACGTCGAGCTGCCGAGCCAGATCGTCGAGCGCCGGCGTCGGCTCCGTGAACTCGCTCGGCAGCAGCATCTCCCAATAGTCCCCCCGCTCGACCATCGCGTCCACATCCCCCCACGCATCCGGCGCCAGAAACGCCGGAACCTGTGGCGCCGGCTGCACCTCGACCAGCGACTCCGCAACAATCACCAACTGTCCATGCATCCCCGGAATATCGAAATGATGCACATTGTTCGCAAGGTGGTCTCGATAGCTGAAGACCCGGCACCGGGGGCTCACCGAAAGATGAAAAGTCAGACACCGCTGGTTCTGATCGCTGCGCGGATGCATCCGCGTCTCCATCATGCTCTCGCTGACCTGGTTGCTGTACAAAAACTTCGTCAGATGGCGAATCGAGTAATACATAGTTCGTCCCCTTGAGTCTTACCCCGCCAATGCAGCCTGAATGGAATAGTCAACATACAACTCGTAGATCGTCTCGTGAATCGCCCGGCACTGCGCCTGAATGCCTCGCAGATACCTCACCACGTCCTCGCTCAGAATCTCATCGACGCTGCTGTAACTCAATGACGCCTTCAGCCTTCCGCTGAGCCGCTGCAAACCCTCCGCCCGGCTCTTGCCGCTGTCTCCCTGTATCTTCTCGAGCGCACACTGCACGCTGTCGATCGAGAACCGCACGGAATGAGGAAACTCTTCATCCAGCAGAAGGAACTCAAAGATCCGGTCCGGCGTCAGGTCCGCCGTATAAACCTTGCAGTACGCCTCGAACGCCGTCGCCGAGCGCAGCAGTCCCATCCAGTCCAGGTACTCGTTCCCTTCGCTCACTCGTTCCGGATGCTCCCACAGATCTCCGTGGTAAGCCTCCAACAGCAACGCCGTTGCTGACGCTCTCTCGATGTATCGTCCCACCTGGATGAACTGCCAGCCTTCACCGTGGTTCATGGTCGAATCGGTAACGCCCTGAAACTGATGCACCGCCTCCATCACCGACTGGAGGAATTCGCTGGGCCGTGTCATCCCCCCCTGCTGATCGATCTGCATCTCCGGCCGTGTCACCTGCAGGTACAGACTGTTCAGCCGGTGCCACTGCTCCGTCGAAATCTGTTCTCTCACGTGCCGAGAGTTCTCGCGTGCAGCAATGATGCAAGAGAGAATTGAAGCCTTGTTCGCGGTGTCGAAGGTCAACGCCTGCGTTAGGGCATATGGCTCGCCCATCCACTCGACGTCCTTCGGCTGGCCCAGCGCTTGCAACACTCGTTGCCAGCGACGCTCCGCGCTCGCAGCGCTCTCGTCCAACATTAGATTCAGGTTCACATCGAGCAGCCGCGTCGTATGCTCTGCGCGCTCGAGATACCGGCTCATCCAATACAAACTATCGGCAACACGTGAGAGCATCGGCATCTCCTTTACTGACTCAGCACCCAGGTGTCTTTACTGCCGCCACCTTGCGACGAATTCACGACCAGCGAACCGCGGTTCAACGCCACTCGCGTCAACCCGCCCGGCACAATCGTTACCTTGTCGCCGTAGAGAACGTACGGCCGCAGATCCACATGTCGCGGCTCCAACTCGTCGCCAATCAGACATGGAGCCCTCGAGAACGAGATCGTCGGCTGAGCGATGTAGTTCCGCGGATCGGCTTCGATCTTCCGTGCAAACTCCTCCTGCTGCGCCTTGGTCGACTGCGGCCCGATCAACATCCCATAGCCGCCGCTCTCTCCGACCGCCTTCACCACCAGCTTGTCCAGGTTATCGAGCACATGCTGCCGCTCCTTCGGACGGGTTGGCAGATACGTCTCCACGTTCTTCAGTACCGGCTCCTCTGTCAGGTAGTACTTAATGATGTCCGGAACATACGCATACAGCGCCTTGTCGTCGGCCACACCTGTGCCGAAGGCATTTGCCAGCGTCACATTCCCAGCGCGATAGGCGTTAAACAGCCCGGCAACACCAAGGATTGAATCTCCGCGGAAGGCCAGCGGATCGATGAAGTCATCATCGACACGTCGGTAGATTACATCCACGCGACGCAGGCCATTGGTCGTCCTCATGTAGGCGATGTTGTCGTGAGTCACCAAATCGCGGCCCTCGACAAGCTCGATCCCCATCTGCCGGGCGAGATAGGCGTGTTCGAAGTAAGCGGAGTTGAAGACGCCCGGCGAAAGCAGCACGATGTTCGGCTCCGGCCGGCCTTCTGGTGCCAATGACCGTAGCGTGCCCAGCAGCAGTTGCGTGTACTGCTCGATTGGGCGCACGTTGTAGGTGCGAAAAAGCTCCGGGAAGATCCGCTTCATCACCCTGCGGTTGGTCAGCATATAACTTACGCCGCTTGGTACGCGGAGATTGTCCTCGAGCACCACAAACTCGCCGTTCTCCAGACGGATCAGGTCGGTTCCGCAGACGGCGATGTAGACGTTCCGCGGAACCTGCAGTCCAGCCATCTGCCTGCGATAGTGCTTGCAGCTGTAGACCATCTCTCGCGGAACAATCCCATCTTCAAGAATTCGTCCCTCGTTATAAATGTCCTTGAGGAAGAGATTCAGCGCGGTGATTCGCTGGGTCAATCCGAGCTCGACGGTTGCCCATTCGGCTGCCGTGATGATGCGTGGGACCAGGTCATACGGAAAAATCTTCTCCGTACCCTCCTCCCGTCCATAGACGGTGAAGGTGATGCCCTGATTCAGGAAGCTGAGGTCGGCTGCCTGTTTCCGACGTTGCAACTCCTCCACCGGCAGGGAGGTGAAGTGTTCCAGCAGCGGCTCGCAGTGACGGTGCAGATTGCCTGGACCGGAAAACATCTCGTCGTAGGCATGGTCCAGCAGATAGTTTTTCAGTGCCGCATGCTCGAACTGGGAGGACTGGATTGGCAGCATTGGGAGCTTTGAGTATAGCGGCACGATCGAGGCTCACCAAACGCAATTTGCAACCTTATTATGTCGCAACACTGGTTTTCAACGCGTTACAGCCGCATTAACCGTATCTTCTTCTATTCCCGCCCACTTCGCCAGCCAGCACGAAGCTAACTAGGCTAAACTAGAAGAGACGCGCACTTTCCCCAAAACAGCACACCTAAGCGCACAGACAGGACATTCAACGCAGTGAGCAACTCAACCGCAGTCGCCATAAAGCCTATCTTCAACATCGCTATCATCGCCCACGTCGATCATGGCAAGACCACCCTTGTCGACGCCATGCTGCGCCAGAGCGGTACCTTCCGCTCCAACGAGGCCGTCGTTGAGCGCGTCATGGACTCGAACGACCTTGAAAAAGAGCGCGGCATCACGATTCTCGCGAAGAATACCGCCCTCTACTATCACGACAACAAGATCAATATCGTCGACACGCCCGGCCACGCCGACTTCGGCGGGGAGGTTGAGCGGGCTCTCAAGATGGTCGACGGTGTCGTACTCCTCGTCGACGCCTCGGAAGGCCCGCTGCCACAGACTCGTTACGTTCTCTCCAAGGCGCTTGAAGCGGGACTTACCCCGATGGTCGTGATCAACAAGATCGACCGCCCGGACGCACGTCCGCAGGAGGTCCTCAACGAGGTCTATGACCTGTTCATCGACCTTGATGCGGATGAGTCCGTGCTCGACTTTCCTGTGCTCTATACCAACGGCAAGCTTGGGACTGCGACAACCGATCCGGCCATTCCGGGCACCGATCTTCAGCCGCTCTTCGAGCAGATCATCACCACGATTCCTGTCGCCAAGGGCGAGCCCGAGGGCGCCGTACAGATCCTCGTGACCAACCTCGATTATTCCGACTATCTCGGGCGTCTTGCCATTGGCCGCGTCTTCAACGGCACCATGCGAACCGGCCAGGAGTACTCGGTCGCCAAGCTTGACGGCACCTTTACCAAGCACAAGATCACCAAGCTGTTCAGCTTCTCCGGCCTGAAGCGCACCGACATCGAGGAGACACAAGTCGGCGACATCGTTGCTATCGCCGGAATTCCGGGCATCACGATCGGCGAGAGCTTCTGCGACGTTGAGAATCCGCAGCCGCTTCCTCCGATCACCATCGATGAGCCGACGATTGCCATCCAGTTCAACGTCAACAACGGACCTTTTGCCGGCCGCGAAGGCAAGTACGTTACTTCGCGTAATCTGCGCGACCGTCTCGACAAGGAGCTTCTCACCAACGTCTCGCTCAAGATGCAGGAGACGGGCTCGCCGGACTCGTTCAAGGTGCTGGGCCGCGGCGAACTACAACTTGGCATTCTCATCGAGATGATGCGCCGCGAGGGCTTCGAGATGATGGTCAGCCGTCCGGAGATCGTCACCAAGAAGATCGGCGATCAGGTAATGGAGCCGGTTGAACATCTCTCCATCGACGTTCCTGAGAGCTTTGTCGGAACGGTTATCGAGCGTCTCGGGCCGAGAAAAGGCGAGATGACGAAGATGGTGAATCACGGCTCTGGCCGTGTGCGGATGGAGTTTCGGATTCCCAGCCGCGGACTGATCGGTCTTCGATCTGAAATGCTGACCGAGACCCGTGGCACCATCATCATGAACTCGATCCTGGACGGCTACATTGACTACCAGGGCGAGATTCCGCAGCGTGCCTCAGGTGCTCTTATCTCCGACCGACAGGGGACCACTACTGCCTACGCGCTCGAAGGGCTGCAGGACCGCGGCATCCTCTTCGTTGCCGACGGTGTTGAGGTGTATGAGGGCATGGTCGTTGGCGAACACAGCCGCGACAATGACCTTGACGTCAACTGTGTTCGCGAGAAGAAGCTCTCGAACATGCGCGCTTCTGGTTCGGACGATGCTGTCCGCCTGGTGCCTTATAAGCAGCAGACGCTCGAGCAGTGCATCGAGTTCATCGCTGACGATGAGCTGGTCGAGGTCACACCCAAGTCCTTACGTCTTCGCAAGCGGGTACTACAGGCGAACCGGCGTCCCAGGAAGGGTTCCGGCAGCGATTAGTGTTTCACAGGGTCGGGGTACCCCCCCCCCATATCCAGACGATAAAATCCTTTGTTTCAATGACTTACGTAAATACAGTGCTCGCAAAATCTTCATAACAAACGGGTTATCGTCCAAATTAGCCAGAATCAACGACTTAGCCCCGGTCTTTGTGCCGGGGCTTTCCTTTTTTCCCACTATTTCTAATTATAGCGAGTTGAAGGTAACTAACATGCCAACTTGATCTTGGTTTGTTTCATAGGTTTAGGCTGTTTCGGGGCTTGACATGCGATTTTTGGGCGGAATTTGAAGAAATTATTTTTTGGTGAGCGGATTTTCTTCCGTTCGCGATTAAACCGCCGAAGGGATGGGTACGCAGGGCGATGGAGGCTCAGGGTTTTGCGCAGGCAAAGCTGGCTGCGTCGTCGGTGCTTCCTGTGCCTTTGTACTTTGCGACCTGGGGGTAGGGGCAGAGGGGACGGGTGCGGTCGGGCTTGGTGGGTGGAGCGTTTGCGGGGAAGTGGAGGGCGAGGATCGGGCCGGGAGCCTTGTTGTCTTCGACCCAGGCGGCGAGGGGTGCGTCGAGATCGAATGTGTCCGGGCCGTCACCGCCGTAGCAGTGCCCCACACCGGGGGCCAGGTAGAGGCGCATGGAGGCGGCTGCCGCCGGACCAGTGGCCTTGAGGACGGCGTTGTAGTGGTTGATGGTGTTCTGCGGTGCGATGAGGCCGTCGGAGAGACCGTGGTAGAGGATGAGCTTGCCGCCGTGGGCGAAGAAGGGCTTGAGGTTGGGGTTGGTTGCGGTGAGAGTTCCGTTGTCGACCTTCTCGGCGATGGCTATGTCGGTGTCGAAGTTGAGGGTGCTGGGGTCCCATTTGGGGTCTTTGAAGATGACGTATTTGAAGTGGGAGGCGGCGATGGGAAACGCTGGCGTGGCGAAGGCGTACCACGTGATCTCACTGCCGGGCTCGAGGCCGGGGAAGATCTTTTCGTGGGTGCGGGGGTTGACGGGGCCCGGCGTAGATCTTGCGTGCGGCGTCGACCTGCTCGGGGGAGAGACAGGCGGAGGCGTCGGTGCCTTTGCATTGGGTGATTGCGGGATCGAAGTGGCAGGAGAGGGAGTCTCGGATGACGCCATCCTTGACGCCGTCGGATGCGTCGCAGGCATCGAGGGCGGCTTGATGCAGGATGGCGAGCTTCTCGTTCGGCAGAGAGCTGGCGGGCGTGAGGTGGGTGGCCTGTTCGATCCAGATGGCGCTGGCGGTGAGGCGTTCCCAGTTGTTGGCGGGAGCTCCGGCGATGATGCCGTCGAAGTCGTCGGGGTAGCGCTGGGCTTCCATGAGGCCCTGCTTGCCTCCGGAGGAGCAGCCATCCCAGTAGGCGCGCTTTTGCGGCTCGCCGTAGAAGGCGGCGATGATCGCTTTGGCTTTTACGGCCGTCTCGTGCTCGGAGCGATAGCCGAAGTCGATGACCTTTTCGGGATGGCCGAGGGCGAAGCTGGCGTCGGAGCCGTCGCCATGGTGACCGGTGTCGGTGGAGGCGGTGGCGTATCCGTTGCGGACGGCGGCTCCCATGAAATGAATCGAGGGTGCTCCGGAGAAGCCTCCGTTGCCGACCTCAAGAAACCTGTGGTTCCAGTTGGAGGTGGGCATCCAGACCTCGAAGCCGATGACGGAGTCGGGGACGGGCGAGATGGTTCCGGCGACGCGGCAGAAGGGCGGGAGCCCCTTGAGCGGGGGGCCGGGGGTTTTGTTGTCGAGGGAAGAGAGGTCGCCCTGCTCGGTGCGCGCGAGGGTGATGGTGGTGTTGGGGAGCTTGAGAGTGCTGAGGCTCTCGCATGTGGCTGCGAAGATTTGAGGAGAGGAAAGAAGAAGGATTGAGAGACTGATGCTGCGAGCGGCCCGCAGACGTACGGCGAGTGATCTCTGCATGGGGTTCTCCAGTGCGGGAATTGTAGCATCGGGGATGTTGTTCGCGACGAAGAGTTTAGCGCAAGAACAGAGGCTACCTAATTGACAGCCTCCTTCTGTTCCAAATTAAATTGGAGAGTTTACTTGTAACTTTTTGCGGTGGCTTTGAGACCAGAATCGATGTCGGCGAGGTTGCGAAGCTGTTTTGGCAATCACCATAAGGTGGTAGTGCAGTTGAGGATGAGACACCCAATAGTTGACTTGTCTTGCGTTCGCGCCGCGCAACCGAGGAACGCGAGAAGAAGATGGCGGTCGGTCCTGTACTGAAGAACGCCTTGGCATTGCCAAGCAAACGTTGAGCAGAGCGTACTCAGAAGAGGTAACGATGTCTCAAACTTATCGAACTATGTGTAGAGCAATTTTCGGTTTGCTTTTGTTGTGCGCGACTCCTGCTCTGGCAAATCATGTCGATACGGCCAACGTCACGTTCACCTGTAGCTCCTACAGCCTTTCGGTCAGGGCATCGGCGCTCGACCCGGGAAAGACGTA
This sequence comes from uncultured Acidobacteriaceae bacterium, assembly GCA_963838555.1. Taxonomy (GTDB): domain Bacteria; phylum Acidobacteriota; class Terriglobia; order Terriglobales; family Acidobacteriaceae; genus Edaphobacter. Next base: position 165,746 of record CAWIRK010000008.1, read on the forward strand.
TCAAATCAACTACACGATTGATAGTCTTCCATCCGCGGGCGGTTTTCCAATCACCGGCTTCGTTCCTTTCACCGCAGTTTCCAGCACTTTTGAAACCACCGTGTGGGGCTCGTTTCCGCCCTTGAACGGAAGTTTCAGTTTCTCCGGCCAGGCCTCCCTGGCGGGGTGGAACACAATCCACATCGATACGTCGCCGACCACCCTAACTTGCGGAGCAACACCGCCTCCGCCGGTCTGTTCGTCGATGTCCGGCAACGCAGCGAACTTCAACGGAACGTCCCTCGACTCGGGCCAATGGATCTGGTTCAATGCCAACTTCACAGCCAAAGGCATCCCCAGCACTGGCGCGGTTATTACGTTCAGCAATTCCAAGATTCTGAACGCAGGGAATGGGACGGCCATCACTAATTCGGCTCCGAATGCCCGAATCACGTTTTCTCCGTCCGCACCCTGCACTACTACCACCTTCAACGCAATGACGAACACGTGGTTCACGATTGTTCCGATGCGCGCGGACGACGAAATCTTTCTCACTGGTGTCGCCATCCCAGTGCCTGCCGGCGGTCTGCCGGGTGGAATCAATGTGAACTGGACCGGCACCTTCGACACTGGCGGCGTCGACGGTATTTCAATCGATTGGAAGTGGGGAGCTGCCGTCTACTCGAGCATGGGCGACGACTTCAACGCCCTTGCCATCAAGCCGGGACACCAAACTGCCTGCAGAGTTAATAACGGCGACCATGCCGGCACCCCTGAGGGGGCCAACGATATGAACCAGCTCTGGAAGCAGTTTGTTATTGGCGGGGCGACAGGTGGTGGCGGATCAAACTGGACGGGCTCGTGGAGCGGTACGCTGAGCGCCTTCCCACAATGCGGCCAATCGACGGCTCCAGTGGGGCCAAAGGGGTAGACCGTCATGGTTGCCGCAATGATCTGCTGAAGATGACACAGGATTCCGGTGCAACGCGAAAGACGTCACACCGGAATTCTGCTTAAAAGTAAGACTCGAAAACTTTGCCAACGTTTTTGGTTCGGGAGCTGCTTGATTACTTGTAGCTCTTGGCGGTGGCGAAGCGCTTGTTGACTTCGTCCCAGTTGACGGTGTTCCACCAGGCGGCGAGGTAGTCGGGGCGCTTGTTCTGGTACTTGAGGTAGTAGGCGTGCTCCCAGACGTCGTTGCCGAGGATGGGGTAGCTGCCCTGCGAGATGGGGTTGTCCTGGTTTGCGCTGGTGACGATGGCCAGCTTGCCGCCTTTGAAGATGAGCCAGCCCCAGCCGGAGCCGAACTGCTTGGCGGTGGTCTCGTTGAACAGCTTCTTGAAGGACTCGAAGTCGCCGAAGTCGGCCTTGATCTGCGCGGCGATGTCGCCTGAGGGGTCGCCGCCGCCCTTGGGCTTCATGATCTGCCAGAACATGGTGTGGTTGACGTGGCCGCCGCCGTTGTTCTGGACGACCTTGCGGACGTCTTCGGGGATGGCGTTGAGGTCCTTGAGGAGTTCCTCGGGGGATTTCTTGCCGAGGTCGGGGTGTTTTTCGACTGCTCCGTTGAGATTGGTAACGTAGGCCTGGTGGTGCTTGTCGTGGTGAAGCTTCATCGTCGCTTCGTCGATGTGGGGCTCAAGCGCCGCGTAATCGTAGGGCAAGGGGGGTAGTTCGTAGGCCACGGTAATTCTCCTGTCGTCGTTCGTTTATGCAGCCAGAGGTGTCCTGACCGGTGATTCTTCGTCTTTGTTTCGATGCGGAGCCGGGTTTGCGCGATGCATTGAGAGCGGATATCGCAACCTCGAAAATCATAGCGCATCTGGATCGTCGCCAAAGGCGGGCATTCATCATTCATTTATGACGGAAATGTAACCAACAGCAAAAATCTGCGCTCTAATGGAGAAAATGAGCGATTTGAGTGCTGCGTACCGCTGGCTGGAAGATGATGGACCCGCATTTGGGGCCCCTGGTCTCGAACCTCGCTGGACTTCGAGCGAGAAGGACGCGGTGTCGACGGCGTATGCGGCCTCGAGCCGAGTCTGGTTTACGATCTCGCACGGCACGTTGAATGAGATTTACTATCCGACGATCGATCGTCCGCAGACGCGCGACATGGAGCTGCTGTTCTCCGACGGCGAGACTTTCTTTCATGAAGAGAAGCGCGATCTGTCATATGACTTTCATTACATCGATAGCAGCGCTCCTGCGGTACGGGTCACCGCGAGCGATCTGAAAGGGCGATACACGGTGACGAAGGAGTTCATCAGCGACCCGCACCATCCGGTGGTGTTGATGAACGTGAAGATTAGCGGGGATGAGGAGATTCTGTCGCGGCTGAAGTGTTATGCGCTGCTGGCGCCGCATTTGAATGGCGGCGGGGCGGGGAACTCGGCGCGATCGATTGATGTGGCGGGAAAACGCTGCCTGCTGGCGTGGAAGGGCGACACCATGCTGGCGATGGGAGCGGATTGCGGATTCAGCCGGTCGTCGTGCGGATATGTCGGGACGAGCGACGGCTACCAGGATCTGTGCACCGATATGAAGATGACCTGGGATTTTGGACAGGCGCTGGACGGCAACATCGCCGTGATGGGGGAGATCGATGTCGCAGCAAACCGCGAGTTCACCATCGCGATCTCGTTTGGCGATGGGAACCATGCGGCGATTGCGCAGATGATGCAGACGCTGGCGACACCATATGCCGAGCATCAGAGGCGCTTTCTGCTGCAATGGGGGCGGTCGATTTCGCCGCCAAAGCTGGCTTCGGCGGCGAAGGATGGCGGCAAGCTGATGCGGATCAGCCATAACGTGCTGCTGACGCATGAGGACAAGACGTACTCTGGCGCGTTTATTGCGTCGGCGTCGATTCCGTGGGGGAATTCGAAGGGGGACACCGATCTTGGCGGATACCACCTGGTGTGGACGCGCGATATGGTGCAGACGGCTACGGCCATGCTGGCGGGCGGACGGACGGACACGGCGATGCGCGCGTTGGTCTATTTGGCGTGTACGCAGCGGGTCGACGGCAGCTTTGCACAGAATTTCTGGATCGATGGCACACCGTACTGGACAGGGATTCAGCTGGATGAGGTTGCGTTTCCGATCATCCTGGCATGGCGCCTGTGGAAGATGAATGGGCTGGGTGAATTCGACATCTTTCCCTTCGTCGAACGTGCTGCGGCGTTTCTGGTTCGCTATGCTCCGGTGACCCAGCAGGAGCGATGGGAGGAGGCGGCGGGATATTCGCCATCGACGCTGGCCGCGGTGATCTCGGCGCTGGTGTGTGCGGCGGATATTGCCCGCGCTCGCCAGGCGAGTGAACTCGCCGGCTTTCTGGAATCGTATGCGGACTGGATCGAATCGCACCTCGATGAGTGGACCACGACAACGGAAGGCGTGCTGCTTCCCGAGGTCAAATATCACTATATGCGGATACGTCCTCCGGCCGAGGGCGAGCCGTTTTACAATCCACAGCTTCCTGCGGGGTGGATTCACATCAACAATCGCGAGCCGGGAGAGAGGACTGACTTTGAGGCGCGTGAGGTGATCGATGCGGGTTTCCTGGAACTGGTACGGTACGGGATTCGCCGGGCCGATGATCCGCTGATCGTCGATTCGCTGAAGGTGGTCGATCATGTTCTGAAGATCGAGACGCCGTTCGGCGACTCGCTGGCGGCGCTACAACCACGATGGGTATGGTCAGAAGAAAAATGGCGACCCTTATGACGGCTCAGGTCAGGGGCGCGCGTGGCCGATTCTGACAGGCGAACGTGGGCACTACGAACTGTGCGCCGGCCACGATTACAGCTCCTTTATTAAGGCGATCGAGCAGTTCAGTTCGACGGGCGGAATGCTGCCCGAACAGATTTGGGATTACTCCGATATTCCGTCAAAGGGGATGTACCTGGGGCGTCCGGCGGGTTCGGCGCAACCTCTGGTGTGGGCGCATGCGGAGTATCTGAAGCTGCTGCGATCGGCTGCGGATGGGCGTGTAGTTGACCGCATCTCCGCGGTGGAGGCTCGGTATGGCGTTGCGGCGGAGAAGCGGAGCTTTACCAACCACATCGAGATCTTCGAGGTGACCCGGCCCGTGTCCACGATTTTTTCCGGATATACGCTGCGCATCGTCGACCGCGAGCATTTTCGCGTTGTCTATACGTTTGACAACTGGGCGACGACCAACTCGGTGCAGGCACATTCGGTGGGGTATCCTGGCTCATTTGTGGATATCTCCACGGCCCCGGAGCAGACAGGGCATATCCTATTTACCCTGGCGTGGCCCGGGCAAGGCGAGCAGGAACGCTGGCTGGGCAGAAATATTGATGTGTCCGTTATCCGTCCGTCAGAATCTACCAAATAGAGTTATCTGGCTTGCAGGATGGCGATGCAACGGGCTTGGTGCACAGATGCAGGGACCCGCGCTGGGCTAGTACACTGTCACTGATCGACCAAATTATCGAGATTCAGCGTCGCGAAGCGCGTCGCCTCTCTTGACGGAGCAAAGGAAAAGAATGAGCGAACAGCAGGATTTGAAGCAGAACGAAATAGATCAGCTTTCCATCAACGCACTCCGCTTTCTTGCTGTTGACGCCGTTGAAAAGGCTAAGTCGGGTCATCCCGGCGCCCCGCTTGGTTGCGCGCCGATCGCCTACCTGCTGTATCACAAAATCATGAAGCACGATCCGTCGGATCCGAAGTGGATCGACCGCGATCGCTTTGTGCTGTCGAACGGCCACGCGTCGGCCCTGCTGTATGGTGCGCTGCATCTTTCGGGATACGATCTGCCGATGTCGCAGTTGGAGCAGTTCCGGCAGTGGGGATCGCATACTCCCGGCCATCCCGAGTATGGCGAGGCGCCAGGGGTTGAGGTGACGACGGGTCCGCTGGGTCAGGGATTCGGCATGGCGGTGGGGATTGCGACTGCGGAGAAGCATCTGGCGGCGGTGTATAACCGCGACACCTACAACATCGTCGATCACCACACGTACGTGCTGTGCGGTGACGGCGACCTGATGGAAGGCATCTCGCATGAGACGGCTTCGCTGGCCGGTACGCTGGGCCTGGGCAAGCTGATTGTGTTCTATGACGACAATCTGATCTCGCTCGATGGGCCTACGGAGCTTTCCTTCACCGAAGATGTGACGAAGCGGTTTGAGGCGTATCACTGGCATGTGCAGCACGTTGCCGACGGCAACGATCTGGTGGCGATCGAGAAGGCGATTCTTGCAGCCAAAGCGGAGACGGAGAAGCCTTCGCTGATTCGGGTTCGTACGGTGATCGGCTATGGCAGCCCCAAGGCCGGCACGAACAAGGTTCATGGCGAGGCGCTTGGTGCGGAGAACGTGAAGGCGACCAAGAAGAATCTTGGGTGGCCGGAGGACAAGAGCTTCTATGTCCCAGACGAGGCACGCGCCAACTGGGACACGATCAAGCTGCGCGGCAAGGATGCCCATGCGTCATGGGACGACGAGTTTGCCGAGTATAAAAAGGCATATCCTGAGCCGGCGGTTGAGTTTGAACGCACCGTTAAGACAAAGATGACCGACGGTTGGGAGAAGAAGATTCCGACGTTTCCGACCGACAAGCCAATGGCGACACGCAATGCCGGGCAGGCGGTGATGCAGGCGATCGAGAATGTCGTCCCCGAATTGTTCGGCGGTGCTGCTGACCTGACCACCTCGACCAAGACGATCTTCAAAGACTCTCCGAGTTTTCATGTTGACCCGAAGGGCCGCAACGTCTTCTTCGGCGTGCGCGAGTTCGGCATGATGGCGATGGTGAACGGAATGGCCGCGCATGGCGGGCTGATTCCCTTCGGTTCGACGTTTTTCGTGTTCTCGGATTACTGCCGCCCTGCCCTGCGTCTGGCTGCTTTGATGGGTGTTCATTCCCTGTTCGTCTTTACGCATGACTCGGTTGGACTGGGTGAGGATGGACCGACGCATCAACCGATCGAACACCTGATGAGTCTGCGCATGATTCCGCATTTCACCGATTTCCGTCCGGCCGACGCGAACGAGACCGCCGCGTGCTGGCAGTTGGCGCTCGAACGGAAGAGCCCGAGCTTCATGGCGCTTTCGCGACAGGACCTGCCGGTGCTGGATGCCAAGATTGCTCAGGCTGGCGCTCGCAAGGGGGCGTACGAGCTCTCGTCGAACGGCAAGGACATCATTCTGATCGCAACCGGCTCTGAGGTTTCGGTGATTGTGAAGGCCGCGGAAGAGTTGAAGGCTGCGGGCATCAATGCGACCGTGGTCTCGATGCCGAGCTTCAAGATTTACGACGAACAGAGCGACAAATATAAGACCAGCCTGATGCCCGAAGACACGCCGAAGCTGGCGCTCGAGGCGGGCGCGACTTTGGGCTGGTACAAGTACATCGGTCACAACGGCGGTGTCATCGGACTGGACCGCTTTGGCGCGTCCGCTCCGGGCGCCATCGCGCTCGACAAGCTGGGCATCAATGTGGCGCACGTGGTCGAAGAGGCGAAGAAGCTGGTCAAGAAGTAGATGGCTTTTTGGAACGTGACAGGAAGCCCATGACACAGGACGAAGCAAAGCGGATGGCGGCTCGGCAGGCCCTGGAGTTTGTCGAGGACGGGATGCTGCTGGGACTTGGCAGCGGGAGTACCTCGAGAATGTTCATCGAGGAACTCGGCGAGCGCGTAAAGCAGGGCCTGCGCGTGCGCGGCATCGCGACCTCGACCACGAGCCGTCAACTCGCCGAGTCGCTTTCCATTCCCATCATCACTTTTGAAGAGTTTCCCGTACTTGATTTAGCGGTCGATGGCGCCGATGAAGTAGGCCCGGGCCTGGCGCTCATTAAAGGCGGAGGAGGCGCGTTGCTGCGCGAGAAGATCGTCGCAAGCGCTGCGCGAAAATTTATCGTCATCGCCGACTCAAGCAAGCTGGTCTATCATCTTGGCCGTTTTCCGCTCCCGGTTGAAGTGATTCAGATGGCTTTGCCTATCGTTGCTCGAAAGCTTGAGGCGTTCGGAATTAAACCAAAGCTCCGCTATCGTCCGGACGGCACCAAGTTCATCACGGACGAAGGCAATTTCATCGTTGACTGCTCGTGCGGTGAAATTACTGATCCTGCGAAGACGGCGGCGGAGATCCGAGGCATTCCGGGTGTTGTGGAGCATGGCCTGTTCCTCGGAATGGCGTCGCTTGCTCTGATTGCGGGTGATCAAGGCGTTATCAAAGTCACGAAGTTGTACGGCGACCGTTACAAGAAGGCAATCTCAAGGCTTGCATCGTAACCGAAACCTGCGCGTCCTATATAGATATGGCAACTTCTTCCACTCCCGCTCACGTTTCCGCCGGTATGGACCGCATCTGGTTCATTACCGGAGCCTCTACCGGTTTCGGCCGGTTGCTCGCTGAAGAAGTCTTGAAGGCTGGCGGCAAGGTTGTTGCGACAGCACGCAATCGCGACAAGGTTGCGGATCTTGAAGCGAAGTATCCGCAGATGGCCAAGGCGTTTGCACTCGACGTAACTGACGCCGGGCAGGTAGATTCCGCGGTGGCACAGGCGTTCGCACAGTTTGGGCGGGTGGACGTTCTGGTGAACAATGCAGGCTATGGCCTTGCAGGCGCGATCGAAGAGGTCTCCGAGGCGGAGTACATGCCGATGTTCGAGACCAACGTCTTCGGCCTGCTTCGGGTGACGCGCGCTTTTCTTCCGTATCTTCGCAAGCAACGCAGCGGGCACATTCTCAATCTGTCTTCGATCGGCGGCCTGGTCGCCAGCCCTGGCATGGGTTATTACAATGCAACGAAGTTTGCTGTTGAAGGGTTATCCGAAGCCCTGGCTGCCGAGGTCGCGCCGCTGGGTATTCGTGTCACGATTATTGAGCCAGGGCCGTTTCGCACCGACTTTCTAGGCCGTTCGGGCGTGGTTGCGAAGACCCGCATCGCGGACTATGACGCGACGGCGGGCAACATGCGCAAGTACTTCGCCGAAAACGATGGGAAGCAGAAGGGCGATCCGCTGCGCGCAGTGCACGCGATGATGCAGGTGGTCGAGTCGCCAACTCCTCCGCTGCGTCTGCTGCTTGGCGCAAGTGCGCTGCAACGGCTTCGCGGCAAACTTGCGAATTGGGAGAAAGAGATTGCTGTATGGGAGAAAGTCACTGTCGGGGCGGATTTTCCGGAGAGTGAATGAACTCCTGTGTTGTATGAAAAGTTTGAAAACAGAGACCACATCCGCTTGATTCGCGAGGGCGGACAGATTTGAATCACTCACACAGCTAAACAAGGAAGGAAACACCGCATGGAATTGGGAATTATTGGACTCGGCAAGATGGGCTTCAACATGGCGGAACGGCTGCGTCTTGCAGGACACAAGGTTGTCGGCTTCGATTTCAATAAAGACGCAACCGCAAAGCTGACTGCGGCGGGATCGCTGGGCGTCAACTCGCTTGTGGACCTGGTGAAGAATCTTGCTGCTCCACGTGCTGTCTGGATCATGGTTCCCTCGGGCGATCCCGTCGACCAGACGATCGCGCGGCTCGAGCCCCTGATGGAGAAGGGAGACACCTTCATCGACGGAGGCAACTCCAACTACAAGGACACGCAGCGCCGCCATGCCGAGTTGACGAACAAGGGTTTCCATTTTGTGGACTGCGGCACATCGGGCGGCGTATGGGGCCTGAAAGAGGGATACAGCTTGATGATCGGCGGCGACAAGGAACCGGTTGAACGGCTGACGCCGATCTTTGAAACGCTTGCTCCCGCGAAGGATCAGGGATGGGGGCGTGTAGGACCTTCGGGCGCCGGGCACTTCGTCAAGATGGTGCACAACGGAATTGAGTATGGCATGATGCAGGCGTATGCGGAAGGCTTCTCGATCATGCACGCGAAGACGCCGCTAAACCTCGACCTGCCGCAGGTCTCGAAGATATGGCAGAGGGGTTCGGTTGTTCGTTCCTGGCTGCTGGACTTGACTGCGGATGCGCTGGCGAAGAATCCTAAGCTGGATGGACTGGAGGCATTCGTTCCCGACTCCGGCGAGGGCCGATGGACGGTGACCGAGGCAATCGACCTGAATATCTCCGCACCGGTGATTACCGAGTCGCTGATCCGCCGGCTGCGTTCGCGTGAGGAGAACAATTTTACCGATCGCATGATTTCGATTATGCGTGGCGCATTTGGCGGTCACGACGTGAAGAAGTCGACGGACTAACCACTGTTAGTGATAGCGAAACGCTAACGAGCACGAGAGGGGTAAGAACATGGCAACCACAGAAATCACCGCTACCGTACCCACGCCTGCCTCTGTGCAGCCGGAACGCATACCCGATCCATGCATTGTTGTGATCTTCGGGGCATCGGGCGATCTGACCAAACGCAAGTTGCTGCCGGCGCTCTATCATCTGGAGCAGTCCGGCCTGCTGCCAAAGAACTTCGCGGTTGTCGGCGTCGCCCGGCGGCCGCTGGAGCAGAGCTTCGCCGCGGACATGAAAGAGGGCATCCTCAGCGGCAGCGATGTCGCCCCGGACGACCCTAAGCTCGATGAGTTCGTGAGCCGCATCCACTACCACGCGATGAACTTCGATGATCCCACCGGATACGACTCGCTGAAGGAGACGCTTGCCGAGATCGATAAGAAGTACGGCACGATGGGGAATCGTCTCTTCTATCTGGCAACGGCGCCGGAGTACTTCTCTGACATCATTCGGTATCTGGGCGATCATTGCATGGCCAGGCCGCGGGACTGCGGCGACGGCAAGAACTGGGTTCGCATCATTATCGAAAAACCGTTCGGCCACGATCTGGAGTCCGCGAGGAAGCTGAACGATGAAGTTAATCAGGTGTTCGACGAAAACCAGATATTCCGCATCGATCATTATCTCGGCAAAGAGACTGTGCAGAACATCCTGGTATTCCGCTTCGCCAACGGTATCTTCGAGAATGTGTGGAATCGAAACTACATCGATCACGTTGAAATTACCGCGGCAGAGAGCATCGGCATCGAAGGCCGCGGGCCGTTCTATGAGACGGCCGGCGCTCTTCGCGACGTGGTGCAGAACCACGTGATGGAGTTGTTGAGCTTCGTTGCAATGGAGCCCCCGGTTTCCTTTCAAGCTGATGCCGTGCGCGCCGAAAAGGTAAAGGTATGGAAGGCGATTCAGCCGATCCACCCCGCCGACACGGTGCGCGGGCAATATGGGCCCGGGACGGTCGACGGCAAGCCGGTTGTCGGATATCGGCAGGAGGACCGCGTCCATCCCCGGTCACAGACCGAAACCTATGCTGCGCTGCGGCTTGAGATCGAGAACTGGCGCTGGGCGGGAGTTCCGTTCTACATTCGCGCGGGCAAACGGCTGGCCAGACGCGTCACCGAGATCAGCATCCAGTTTAAGCTGCCGCCGCTGCTGCTATTCAAAGATGCTCAGGGTAAGGGTGGCGAAGGCATCAGGCCGAACATTCTATCCATGCGCATTCAGCCGGACGAGGGAATTACCTTGCAGTTTGGAGCCAAGGTTCCAGGGCCGACGATGACCATCAGCAAGGTGAATATGGATTTCAGCTATGCTCAGGCCTTCGGGAAGTCGTCGGCGAATGGATATGAGCGCCTGCTGCTCGATGCGATGCTCGGCGATGCGACTTTGTTCGCCCATCGTGATGGAGTCGAAGCGACCTGGTCGCTGATGACGCCGATCCTGAACGCCTGGGCGCACGATCCGATTCGCGATTTTCCCAACTACGCCGCGGGAACCTGGGGACCCGCGACGGCCGACGCGATGATGAAGAGCGACGGACGCAAGTGGCGGAAACTTTAATTCTCATATAGACAGGACACTATGCCTCGGCCAGTCACCGCCATCTATCGCGTACTTCCGACACCTGCAGCCACGGCTCGGGCGGCTGCGCAGCTCTTCTTCGACGTGGTGTCGAAGGCGGCTGCGGATCGCGTTGCCCGTGTTGCGATCTCGGGTGGGACAACGCCCAAGTCGATGTTTCAGCTGCTTGCCGATCCTGCGGAGCCTTTTTTGAAACAGGTCCCGTGGGATCGGATCGAGCTCTATTGGGTCGACGAGCGCTGCGTGCCACCGGACCATCCCGAGTCAAACTACCGCATGACCAAGGAGGCGCTGCTCTCGAAGGTTCCGCTGCCTGCGGAGCGGGTGCACCGGATGGAGGGTGAGCTTGACCCGGAGATCGCGGCGGCACGGTATGAGTCGGTGATTCGCAACACCTTTCGGCTCGAAGGCGCCGAGACCCCGACCTTCGACCTGGTTCTTCTTGGCATGGGCGAGGACGGTCATACGGCGTCGTTGTTTCCGCATACCGAGGCGCTCAACGAGATGAGTCACATCGCTGTGCCGAACCATGTTCCGCAGAAGGATACGTGGCGTATCACGCTGACCTGGCCGGTGATCAATCAGGGCAGGGAGGTGGCGTTCCTGATCGAGGGCGAGGAGAAGGCGCAGGTGCTGCACGACGTCTTCCTCGGTCCCTATCAGCCGGACACCTATCCTTCGCAGCTCATTCGTCCTGCGAGTGGACGGCTTATGCTCTTGCTCGATCGGGCGGCAGCCGCTAAGCTGCCAGCACCGGCGAATTCCGATTCCACCGGTATCCTGGAGCTTCAATGATCCTTGCCGGTGATGTAGGTGGCACCAAGGTCCACCTTGAGCTGTACAACTTTGCCAATGGCCGGTTACAGCCAGTCCGCGACCAGAAGTTTCCAGCGCACGAATTTGCCAGCCTAGACGATGTGGTGAACAAGTTCCTTGCCGCCGGCGACGAGCAGAAGGATCAGATTGTCGCGGCGTGCTTCGGCTGTCCGGGCCCGGTTCGCGATGGGCGGTTGAAGCTGACGAACCTTCCCTGGACGTTGGATGAGCGCGACCTGGAGAGATCGCTTGGAATTCCGCATATTTTTTTGATCAACGACCTGGAAGCCAATGGATACGGTATCCCGGAGCTTGCGCCCGAGAGCATCTTTTCGCTGCACGCTGGCGACCCGGAAGCGAGTGGACATGCCGGGTTGATCGCGGCGGGCACAGGGCTCGGGGAGGCGCTGCTGATCTGGGACGGCGACCATCACCGGCCAATTGCGTCCGAGGGCGGCCATTGTGACTTTTCTGCGCGGAGCAATCGCGAGATCGCCCTGCTCGAGTATCTGCGCGCCACGCTTAAGGGACGCGTGAGCTGGGAGCGCGTCGTCTCCGGCATCGGGATCAAGAACATCTACGCTTTTCTTCGCGATGTCGAAAAGATCAACGAGCCGGGGTGGCTGCATGACCGCATGCAGACCGAGGATCCCAACGCAGTCATCGGTCAGTGCGCCGAAGATGGTTCCAGCTCGCTCTGCTTTGAAACGATGAAGATGTTCTGCGGGGCTTATGGGGCGGAGGCGGGAAACATCGCCTTGAAGGTGATAGCCACCGGCGGCATGTACCTCGGCGGCGGAATCGCTCCAAAGATTTTGAAGACGTTGAAGAACGGCACGTTTCTTCAGGCGTTTCTCGACAAAGGACGTCTGTCGCCGCTGCTGGAGTCGATTCCTGTTCGCGTGATCCTCGACGACACCTGCGCGCTGCTGGGGGCGGCTGCCTATGCCGAGGCGAGGGCATCGGAGATCGAGGGCTATTCCGAACGCGCAAAGTCGATCCAGGGCTGAACGTTTCAAGCGCGTGCAAATGATCGAAGGCCATGGCTTGATGGAACGGCCTGGTTTGAAGCCGCTATACTGATCGCGAGTTCACGTGCCTTCGAAATCCATCTCGTCTCCTCCAGTGCCATCTCAGGAAAATGCTGGCGCCCTTTCTTCCGGGAGAGCGGCCCCGCCGCTGTCCGCCAAACTTGATCTGTCGCGCCGCGCGGACCTAGTCGAGATGATGGATCAGCCGTGCAGTTATGAAGAGCTGCGCGGGTGCTTGCATGACATTGCGCGAGTCAACCGGCTTACGTTCGCCTATTGGCCGACATTTTCGTGGATGGCAGGGTTGATCGCAGCTCATCCGCCGTCGGAGCCGTTGCGCGTGGTGGATGTAGGCTGTGGCGATGGCGATATGCTGCGGCGGATCGACACCTGGGCGGCGAAGCGCGGAGTTCCCGTTGCGCTGACCGGCATCGACCTGAACCCGGACGCCATTCGCGCTGCGAGAGAAGCGACGCCGCCAACGCAGCAGATCGAATGGATCGTTGGCGATGCACTCGCCAACGCCGCGATGGGAGATATCGACGTGGTCATCTCTTCGCTGTTGACTCATCATCTGACGGATTCACAGATCGTGCAGTTTCTTCAGTGGACGGAGCGGGCGACGCGACGTGGCTGGTTCGTCAACGATCTCCATCGCAAGCCGGTGCCATATCACCTCTTTCGCCTGTGGGTGCGGTTCACGAACTGGCATCCGTTCGTCAAGAATGATGGGGCAGTGTCGATCCGGCGCAGCTTCGTCGCCGAGGACTGGAAGCGCCTGTGCGCAGCTGCCGAACTCGATGCGAAGACCGTCTCAATCAAGGAGTATCGTCCCGCGCGCCTGTGCGTTGGACGGATCAAATGAGCAACTCGTCACAAACGATTCGCTTGCGCTCGTAAAGCTCACTATTGTTAACCAGAGGCCTATTCATGTCTTCTCGCAGCACCGTTCTTGTTCTCTCTGCCCTTCTCTTCACCACAAACTTTGTAGCGCAGGCGCAACGGCTTCCCGCGGGAGTTCGCCCGGAGCACTACCGGCTCAGTCTGACTCCCGATCTTCAGGCTGCTACGTTCAGCGGCGACGAGACGATCGACGTGATCCTCGATGCGCCGAGCAGGAGCGTCACCCTGAATGCGGCTGAGATAAGTTTCGTCTCCGTGGAGTTGATCGATGGCCAGCGCAGCGAGACAACTCCGATTATTCTCGACACGGCAAAGGTCTCGCTTGATCCGAAGAAAGAGCAGGCCACCTTTACCTTCGCCAAGGAACTGCCGAAAGGCAGGGTTGCACTTAGGATCAAGTACACTGGCGTCCTCAACGACAAATTGCGCGGGTTCTATCTTTCGAAGACGAAGACGCGCAACTATGCGGTGACGCAGTTCGAACCGACGGACGCGCGCCGCGCCTACCCGAGCTTCGATGAGCCGGCGCTGAAGGCGACCTACGACGTCACCCTCGTCGTGGATGCAGCCGACACCGCCATCTCCAACACGAACATCATCTCGGATCAGCCTGGTCCTGTTGCCGGCAAACACACCCTGCGTTTCGCAACGACGCCGAAGATGTCGACCTACTTGGTTGCGTTTCTTGTTGGCGACTTCAAGTGCACCGAAGGCAAGTCCGATGGTGTGCCGATCCGCGCCTGCTCCACGCCGGACAAGGTGGAGTTGACGAAGTTCGCCCTGGAGTCAGCCAAGTATGTGCTGCACTACTACAACGATTACTTCGGAATTAAATATCCAATGCCGAAACTCGACATGGTGGCGCTGCCGGACTTCGAAGCAGGAGCAATGGAGAACTTCGGCTGCATCACCTACCGTGAGACCGACTTTCTGGTCGATTCCAAGACAGGGAATATACCCGAGAAGAAGCGCGTAGCGGTGGTGGTTGCGCATGAGATGGCGCATCAGTGGTTTGGCGACATGGTGACCATGCAGTGGTGGGACAATCTCTGGCTGAACGAGGGCTTTGCAACATGGATGGAGACCAAGCCGCTCGCCGAGTGGAAGCCGGAGTGGAACTACCCGCAGGATGATGCGCAGGATCTCGATCAGACGCTGAACCTCGATGCGCAGAAGACGACGCGAACGATTCGCGCTACCGCGAATACACCAGACGAGATCAACGAGATGTTCGACGGCATTGCGTACGGCAAGGCGGGCGCCGTGATCGGCATGGTCGAACACTACATCGGCAAAGAGGCCTTCCGGCAGGGCGTGCACAACTACCTGCAGGCGCACCTGTATGCGAATGCGACGGCGGAGGACTTCTGGAATGCGCAGACAGCGAACTCGCACCTGCCGGTCGACAAGATCATGTCGAGTTTTGTGACGCATCCCGGAGTGCCTCTGCTTACGCTTTCGGAGCGCCAGGCGAGCGGCGTGCCGGTCTCCCAAAGCCGTTTCTTCCTCTCCTCGCCGGCTACCGCGGCGATCAGCGGCGACCGATGGCAAAGCCCAGCAAGACCAGCACTGGACTCTGCCCGTGTGCCTGAAGACCGGCGACAAGCCGATCTGCCGCGTGCTTACGCCGGAGGACTCGAGTATTCCACTACCGATGGATATCGGCCTGCCGATGCTCTACGCCAACGCCGGCGGCAAGGGGTACTACCGGACGCTCTACACGCCGCAGCAGTACAGCGCCATCGTCGCGAAGGCCGAAACTGCGCTGACGCCGCCCGAGAGGATCGACCTGCTTGGAGATCGCTGGGCTCTGGTTCGCTCCGGGCAGGAAACGGTCGGTGGATATCTCGATCTGGTTCTCGCATTGAAGCAGGACCCCAACGCGGCCGTGCTCGATTTGGTCCATCAACAGCTTGAGAAGGTTGATTCGCAAATCGCCAGCGACGAGGATCGCATCGAGTTCGCGGGTGTGGTGCGGCGTCAATTCGGTCCCGTGTATGCGGCGCTGGGGAGCCCGGTGAAGGGAGAGCCGTATGACCGGCAGCAGCTTCGGGGCACGTTGTTCGAGATGCTCGGAGCCGCGCGAGATCCTGCGGTGCTCGACGCAGGCGCAGCAGCTGACGACGCGGGTCTTTGCCGTTGACAACAAGAAGGACAAGACGCTGGATGCGGCGCTCTCGGACTCGGCCGTGCTGGTGAGCGCCAGCAACGGAGATGCTGTGTTATATGACAAGCTGCTTGCCGTCAGCAGAAACTCCGGCGACCCAGGCGAAAAGACAGATGCTCTACGCACGCTGGGGCGATTCCACGATCCCGCGTTGGTCCAGCGCACACTCGATCACCTTGTCTCAGGCGAGGTGCGGAATCAGGACACCTGGATCGTGCTGGTTGCGCTGCTGCGGGATCGCGCCACGCGCGACCAGACCTGGGACTACATGCAGAAAAACTGGGATAAAGTTCACGCACAATTAACCGTTTCGTCAGGCGCGGAGGTAGTCAGGGCAACGGGCAATTTTTGTTCGGCGCAGCGACGAGATGAGGTGGTTAACTTTTTCGCGACACATAAGATCGAAGCCTCGGAACGCACACTTGCGAAAGCCGTCGACAGCATCAACGACTGCATTCAGCTGCGTTCCAGCCAGGAGCCTGATTTCCACATGTGGCTGCAGGCTCAGCCGAAGTAGTCGCCCTCACGTAAGTTAGAACAGACTAAACACTTATGCGACTGCTCCGCCTGGGGATGGAAACTTGCGGCTGTGCGAGGGGCTTCAGCTGTTTGCTCTTCGTCAAGCAGGCGACGTAGTTCAGTGGCGTGAGGTATCAGGGAAGGCACACTGAATAAAGCAAAGGGCCACTCTTCAAGAGAGCAGCATTAAAATCTTAATTCATACACAAAAGTGTTATGCAGTGAGGGTCATTCTGCGTTGACATTCAACTTTCGTGACGGTACCTTCCCAATTGAGGACACAAATGAAGAAAACTTGTCTAGTACTAGCCGGCATCGCCCTCCTCTCTTCCGTCGCCCTCCCGCTTTATGGACAAGGCGGTTGCGTGAACTCCCCAGAAAATCCAACAGCCATTCTTGCTGTCGTCGGCTCCGCAGGTGCATTTTTCGTATCCGTTCGCACTCGTATCAAGGCTCGTCGCAGTTCGTCTAAGTAGTTTCATCCAAAGTAGAAACTCCCACAGAGGCTGACTGCCATCACTCCCCTGGTAGGTCACCTGAAGCTAAATTTGTATGTCAACTTTTCCGGCTGCCGCTGAAGTCAGCCCGCTCCGTGGCGCTGGAGTGGCCGGACTCAACGTGCCTCGCTCCGCAGCCCTGGCGGTGCTCCTCGCGGTCCTTGGTCTGTCCACGATCTGGTCCTCGATGCACAGTCTGTGGGCCATGTGGACGAGCGATGCGCTGAAGTCCATCGGGATGTTCGTTCCGCTGGTCAGCCTGGTGCTGATTCTGCGGGTGTGGCGTTCGCTCGGCTGGGAGATGGACGGCAGCTGGTGGGGGTTCGCCATCCTGGTGGCGACGGCGGTCGTCGTCCAGATGCGGGACCGATCGATCCTGATCCTGGTTCTGTCGCCGCAGTGGCAAATCTCTCTTCCACCGCCTCCGCTGGTGGTCTTCGCCTATGGCGCGGGAGTGGTTCTGCTGTTTGGAGGAACGCGACTCTTCCGGGCGGCGTTGTTTCCCCTGATTCTTCTCTTCTTCGTCAATCCGGTTCCCCATATCTTCAACACGGTCATAGACCTGCCGCTGCAGCGCGCCTCGGCGCATGTGGCGCGGTCGTTTGCGATCGCGCTCGGCCAGCCGCTGAGTCCGGACCAGCTTCGGCTGATGTTTACGCCGGACTTCGGCATGTTTATCGCTCCCGGTTGCAACGGCATTCGGGGCGCGATCACGATGGGCTTTATCGCGCTGGTCGCGGGACATATATATAGATTCCGCTGGTACGCCCATGCCGCCGTGGTGGCGGGGGCGGTGCTGCTGGGTTATGTGTTCAACTTTGCCCGGCTGTGCATCCTGGTGCTCTATTACATCGTTGCGCTGCGTATCACCTGGCTGCAGAACCGTGCGGAGATGGGCGACTACATCATCGGCGCGTGCCTGTTTCTGGTGGGCACGTTCCTGCTCTTTTACGTGGTGCAGCGGCTGAGCGAGTCGCGGGGACAGATAAAGCCTCCCGCGATGACCTTCACGGGAACAGTCGCCCCGGCGCCTTCTTTCTATCCACGCTTTGCGTCGCTGCTCCTGCTGGTGCTGTTCAGCAGCTACGGCGTCGCGCGTTCTTATGCGTATGCGCACAGCGGCCCTTTCGCAGCACAGATGAAGGCAGAGCAGGACGCACCCGGGCAGTTTCCTGCACGCATCGGTCGATATGCTCTGTCGAGGACGTGGAACGAAAACTTCTTCACCGGTCCACTCATCTATCACTGGGCGCAGTACGTGGAGGAAGGTGGAACGTCGTCGGTCTCGATCGGGATATCGCCTGTTCTCGGTTCGCACGACACGCTGATTTGCCATACGGCGCGCGGCGAAGACCCACTCTGGCGCGATCAACTGACTCTGGCGACCGCGAGCAATGTCCCAGTCGACTTCTCGGGATCGTTCTTCAACGACGGCGCAACCCAGTATCTGGAGGCGACTACGGTATGCAGCGGCGGGTTCTGCGGCGAACACTCCAGCGACGGCAATCACATCGGCTTTCTCTACAGCAAGCCGGACACTCACTCGCTGTTTACGCAGGAGCCGCAGCGTCCCATTCCGATTCTGTTGCGGGCTGAGACGATCGATACGACCATGCCGGCGGAGTTGGCGCGACAGCAACTGATGACGACCATGCGTACCTTTCTATCGTCGGTCGATCTCGACGGTCTGACCCAACCGTATCGTCACCAGTAATCGCGGCCCTTGGTATCCTAAATTCCCGTGAGCTCATTTTTTCGCAGCGTTCAGGTTTCTTTCGCCGTGGTGTTGGGCGGTGTCCTTTCCGTCTCTCTTGCGGGCTGCGGCAACTCCAGTGCTCCAGTCACCACGCGTCCTACCCTCACCGTCACTGCTGCCAGTGCAAGCCGAGTCTACGGAGCTGCTAACCCAGCCTTCACCGCTTCGGCCAGTGGGGCGAATGCCGGCGACACCTTCACCTTGACTGCGTCGACTACTGCGACGTCTTCGTCTCCTGCCGGCACGTACTCGATCGTTCCCACCGCCACAGGCGCCAATCTGGCCAACTACAACGTCGTCTACGTCAACGGCACCCTGACCGTGGACAAAGCCACCCTCACGGTCACGCCCAACAACCAGAGCATCGTCGCAGGATCTGTGCTTCCCCTGCTCGCTGCAACGATCACAGGCTTTGTTAATGGAGATGCGCAGACGTGTCGTCACCGGATCCCCAGCTCTGACGACCACCGCAACCTCCTCATCGCCCGCCGGCGCTTACCCGATTACGGCTACGGTTGGAACTCTCGCTGCTGTCAATTACAGCTTCACCTTCGGGACCGGCACCCTCACCATCACTCCAGGCGCCGCAAATCCTGGAGTCGGCTTCACCGGCAGGGCGATGGCAGGCACGCAACCAGTCGTCGGAGCCATCGTTCAGCTCTACGCTGCGGGCACCTCCGGAAATGGCTCCGCCGGAACCGCTCTCCTCACCAATAGTTTGACTACCGATGGAGCGGGAGCCTTCTCTGTTCCGGCTGGATACGCCTGTCCGGCAGTTTCTTCGCAGCTTTATGTCGTCGTCCGTGGAGGATATCTAGGATCCGGCGCCGCGAACACGGGAATCGTCCTCGCCACGGCTGTCGGCGCCTGCAACCAGCTCGCAACCAGCTCACAATTCGTTATTAATGAGGTCACCACCGCCGCAACGGCATACGGGCTCGCTCAGTTTCTCAGCCCCGGCGGAAACATCGGAGCATCGGCAACCAACGGCAAGGGCCTCAGCAACGCGGTGGCAACCGTAGCCAGCCTCGCCAACCTGACAACAGGCACATCTCCCGGAGCGTCCTTCCCCGCAAACGGCTCATCGCCTGCCGCCAAAATCAACTCGATTGCCAACCTGTTGAACACCTGCACCTCGGCAACCTCGGCCTCAGGCTGCACCGCACTCTTCTCCGCAACCACGCTTGGGGGCGGGACTGCTCCTAACAATAGCCTGGACGCCGCGTTGAATCTTGTTCGCAATCCAGGAAGCAACGTCGCCACTCTCTATACTCAGTCGACTGCCAGCAAGGCCTTCACTCCAGCCCTGACCGCCGCGCCCGCAGACTGGACCATGTTCATCAGCTACACCGGCGGAGGGATGAACACGCCAACCGCTGTCGGCATCGACGCCAACGGCAACGTCTGGGTCGCAAGCTACCACAGCGTCGTATCGGAGTTTTCTCCTACTGGTGCTCCGGTCTTTCCCAATGGGATCACGGGCGGTGGCCTGTGTCACTCCTACGGTCTCGCTATCGACGCACAGAACAGCGTATGGATTCCCAACGAAGACAGCACCCAATGCGGGGTCGTCAACGGCAATCTGGGTAGTGTGACTGTTCTCGATTCAGGCGGCCAGATAACCTCCCTCCCCACTGGCTATATCGACGGAGGCATTGCCTACCCGCTTGCTGTGGCCATCGATACTAACGCCCGGACCTGGGTGATCGACTACCTCAATCAGCACCTCACTCTTCTCTCCAGCACAGGTCAGCCGCTGTCGGGCGCGGCAGGATATACGTCGCCTGAACTCCAATTTCCGATCTCGCTCGCCATAGACGCGAATAACAATGCCTGGGTGGGAAACAGTTACGGCAACACTGTCACCAAGGTCTCTCCCGACGGCAGCCAGTTCACCAGCTATTCGTGCTGCAACTGGGCCGGTGGCATCGCGATCGATCAGCGCGGTTACGTTTGGGTCGCCAATTACATGGGCGACAGCATCAGCCAACTCGCCGCCGACGGCACCATAATTTCCAGCGGCTATAGCGACGGAAAGGCGAGCATCTGGCATCCGCAGGGCATCGCTATTGATGGGGCCGGGCACGTCTGGATCACGAACATCCTCGGGTCGTCGATCACAGAGCTTGCCGGATCGGCCGCCACTTCACCCGGACAGATCCTGTCGCCCACTGCAGGCTGGGTGCATGACGCCGGTTTGACCACTGGATGGGCGATTGCAATCGACGCCAGCGGCAACCTGTGGGTCGTGAGCAACGACAAGAGCACCCTGACCGAAATCGTCGGATTGGCGACCCCCGTGAAGACGCCTCAGGTAGGTCCGGTGCAATCGCCTTAGGGTCGCGCCGGAACTCTGTGGCTCGGAAAACAGTCAATTCCTACCGTCTGAATCGTGCGGTGAGGTACAACCACCTCGACATCACCAAATCCTCATCTCTCGGCCGATCCGGGTTCTGGAGGCAAACTCCAGATCTCCCGCCTCCCGCTGGTTTCACTGCCTATCCCCAGGCGCGATTCACCGGTGAAAAAATTTCGATTTAGCACTTGACAGCTCTTGTGGGAAGGGAAGAAGCTTTGTAGCGCATGCAAGGTGGTCGGACCTTAGACCTCCAAACTAAAAGCGGGCCTCTTCACATACACGCTAAAACAACTTTCCCCGAACTATCTATTGCGAGGTTAGATTATGACGTTCAACAAGATTCAAAGCCACTCCACAGTGTGCCGTGGAACTTCCAACATCCGTGCATTCTCCGGATTGTTTGTACTCCTCACCGCCACCGTTCTCCTGTTGAGTTCCTCGGCGAGCGCTCAGCTCTCCGGCAAAGGCGAGATCAAAGGAACAGTTACTGATTCCAGCGGCGCCGTAGTTCCCGACGCTACGGTCACGGCGACGTCAACCACACAAGGCACCAAGATCAGCCGCACCACGTCCAGTTCGGGCGACTTCGATCTGACGCCCCTCAACCCTGATGTCTATCGAATCACGGTCACTGCCAAGGGATTTCAGACCCAGAACCAGGAGAATGTGCACGTCAACGCGCTTGAGGTTGCCGACATCAAAATCAGCCTCACAGTAGGCGCGGAGAGCCAGAGCATCGAAGTCTCCGCCGCGCCGCCACAACTCGAGACCAGCAACGCAACCCTTGGCGCGACCATGGAAAACGATGTGTACTCTGCGCTGCCTATCGAGATGGGAGCCTACGGCCAGCCTGACCAGCGGCGCGCCACTGACTTCGCCTTCCTCATGCCCGGCGTACAGTCCAACAATACCAACGGCAACGCCACCACCAACGCCGGCATTGTGAACGGATCCGGCAGCCGCGGCGCCGTCACGGCAATTTACATCGACGGCATTCCTTTTGTACGCGCCGGCGGCAACGGCGACCCGCGCTATGTATGGACCGCCATTTCAGTCGACGCTGTCGATCAGTTCCAGGTACAGACCAACGGCTACTCCGCGATTTACGAAGGCCAGGGTATTCAGAACTACAACATCAAGCAAGGTGGCACCAAATATCACGGATCTGTCTACGAATTTTTCCGCAACACCGCCCTTGATACCTGGGGATTCTTCGGCCCCGCTAATATCAATCCTTCCACTGGCAAGCCCAGCAAGCCGGTCGAGCACAGCAACGAGTACGGCATCAATCTCAGCGGTCCCCTCATTCCCGTAGGCTCGTGGAAGGAGAAGCTCTTCTTCTTCGGCAACTACAATGGTTTTCGGTACTCCAGCCAGACCCCAACGCCGATGACCTTTCCCACGGCGGCAGAGCAGAAAGGTAACTTTCAGGGAGTGCTGACGAACAATTTGACCAGTCCCGTGCTCGGGATCTTTGATCCTTCCACAGAGGCAGCCTGTGCATCGCACAATACCGGCGGGGCGCCCTGCCGCTACCGATATGGCTTCGTCTACGGTGGAACTCCAGGCGCGAATGGTGGTGCAGTCGTGGGGCCGGGCGGCCCAGCCGGGGTAGACGTCATTCCAGCCAGCCAGTTTTCCGCCATCGCTCTCAAGCTTCAGAGTTTTCTTCCCTCGGGAATCGGTACTTCAACGACCAACAACTTCATCTCTCCCAACTTCACCGCTCTTACCAACTGGTCCACGACGGATCGTATCGATTACGCCCTATCCTCGAAGGACACTCTGAGTGTGTTGGCGGCGATTGGACGGCAGGCCAGCGCCGTTCCGCAGGGCCAGACCACTGCGGGTCGCAACATCGGTCCCGTTCCGTACAACTACGGTCAGGCCTTCACTCCAAAAACCGCCGTGGGTGTTATTGAAGAGACGCACATCTTCTCGCCAAACATCGTCAACCAGTTCAAGTGGGGTTACGCACGGTACAACGGCCCCACGATCAATCCCAACATCACGCCCGCGTATGCCTCGTCCGCCTTGGGCATCACTGGTCTTCCAGCAGGACAGGCAGCCGCCGGCTTCCCGGTCGTTACGTTTGCGGGTACGGCAGCCCCCACTAACTGGGGCGGCGCACAAGCCAACATCACCATCGCCGAAAACTACACTCTGCTCGACAACGTGCAGTGGAACATCGGCAAGCACTCGCTCACCATCGGGGGCCAGATCGCCTGGATGCTCTATAACGTCACACCCCTTACGGGTGGCTCCAGCTTCTTGACTGCAGCCACCGCTGTGACCGAGACGGCGGGTTTGAACGGCACCTTTGCCGCCATCCCGAACACCGGCCTTTCCTACGCCAGCTTCCTTGTCGGTCAGATCGATAAAGGCAGCCTTACCCAGAACGTGGTGCAGGAGTACGGCTCGCGTTACCGCGCTATCTCTCCCTACATCCAAGACAACTGGAAGGTCAGCCCGAAGCTCACGCTCGATCTTGGCTTCCGTTACGACTTCTTCCCGACCCTCACCGAAGTGCATGACAATATGAGCTTCTTCAACCCCAATCTGGCGAACCCAGTCACTGGCACCAACGGTGCGCTGCAATTTACCGGCACCGGAGCCAATACCTGCAACTGCCGCACCCCGGTCAACAACTACTACCAGAACCTGGGTCCGCGCCTCGGCCTCGCCTATCAGGTCGATCCGAAGACTGTGATCCGCGCCAGCTACGGCGTTATGTACACCCACGGCAACGGAGTCGGCGGCGGCAGCGGCACAGCGGGAGGCACCGGCAATACGCTCGGCTTCTCGGCCAGCCCCAGCTTCAGCGCCAACGCTCAGTTGCTCGGCGGCCTCAACTGGGGCGGCAACAACGCCGCTTTTCCCGCCTATACTCAGGGTGCAGGGCGCGCTTCCGGACCGGCCTTCGGTACGGGATTTACAACCACCACCGGCTATACAGCGACGCCTTCCGGCGTCAGCTACTATGATCCCTACCTCGGCGGACGCGCTCCGCAGTACCTCAACTGGAGCTTCGGCTTCCAGCATCAGTGGACCGATACTTTCACCACCAGCATGAGCTACGTCGGATCGCAGGGCCACTTCCTGATCGCCGACGCCGGCAACGCTCGCGGCTTCTATGCCAACCAGCTCGATCCCGCGTACCTTGTCTACGGCAACAACCTCACTCTCTCAGGCAATGCAGCAGCAGCCTTCTGCGTGGCCAACAACCTGCCCTGTCCAAAAAACTTCACCGCGAGTCAGCAGCTCAGCGCAGCCCTGAAGCCGTACCCCTTCAGCGGTATGTCCGACTTCTTTGCGAACACCTCCAACTCCAACTACAACGCGTTGCAGGTCACTGCGAATATGCGCGCAACCCACGGTATTACTTTGATGGCCAACTACACCTGGTCTCGCACCATCGACGACGGAGGCACCTTCCGCAGCGGTTATGCGATTCCCGCCGCGTTCTCAGGCACCGGAAAGGCCTGGAAGCAGGACGCCATCGAACGTTCGGTCTCGACCTCTAATCAGCCGCAGCACGCGGTGATCACCGGCGTCTGGGACATGCCTTTCGGCAAGACCATTCTCACCGATCGATGGGAGCGCGCAGTCTTTGGCGGATTCAAGTTCTCTGAGATCTTCCAGATCTACTCCGGCTCGCCGCTTCCGATCACAGCGTCCTCCTGCTCGACCAATCCTGCTCAGACGGCATTCTCGTCTGCGTCGCCCTGCATGCCCAGCTATAATCCCAATTTCTCCGGCCAGGCTCATATCAACGGAAAATGGGGTCAGGGTGTCACCGCGGCAAACTTCAGCAACACTACCGGCAGCTCTCTCACTCAGTCCTTGCCGAACCAGTTCATCGATGTTCGGGCTTTTCAAACAGCCCCGAACTTCGTCTTCGGGAACACGGCCCGCACCGCTCCCTACAACCTCTACGGCCCTGGCAACTACCAACTGGACTTTGCTCTCCTTCGCAGCTTCCCGTTGCACCTCGGCGAGTCTTCCCGTCTGAACCTTCGGGCTGAGATGTACAACGTCACCAACCACACGCTCTTCGGTGTGGCCAGCAACGTCTGGGGCTCGCCCAACTTTGGCCAGGTCACAAGCAACCCGAGCTACAACCGGCGATCCGTTCAGCTCTCAGGACGAATCGAGTTCTAACAAACCGGGTCCCCGTTCTCATCGTCTCAACCGGTACCGATCCTTCTGGTTGGTAGCTCATCGAATGGCCCATTCTTCGCAGTTTCATCGCGAAGGATGGGCTATTCGCGTTCCGCGAACGGACCAACGTGTCGCGCCACTGGTCCACTGAATGCAAGAACGTTACGCCGAAGATACCCCGGGGAGGGGGTGCCGATGCGGCACGGGGTTAGAATGCCCGAGAACGGTATTCCGTCCATGAACCGATTTGAAGAGGGAAAATTGCGATGCGTCTAGCGGCTTCTGCAGTGCGAGTGTTGTTCGTGTTGGTGTCTCTTGCGGTGGCGCCTTCTGTGGGGTTGGCGCTCGATAACGGCCTGGCCAAAACGCCGCCCATGGGATGGAACAGCTGGAACAAGTTCGCATGCAAAGGGCTTAACGAGAAAGTCGTGCGCGAGACCGCCGACGTGATGGTCAGCAACGGCATGAAGGATGCCGGCTACAATTTCGTCAACCTCGACGACTGCTGGCAGATCGGGCGGGACGCCGCCGGAAACATTCTGGCCGACCCCGAACGCTTCCCCTCCGGCATCAAGGCGCTGGCCGACTATATCCACGGAAAAGGACTGAAGCTCGGCCTCTACACTGATGTCGGAACCATGACCTGCGCCAAGCGCCCCGGCAGTATCGGGCATGAATACCAGGACGCAAAGCAATACGCCAGTTGGGGCGTCGACTATCTCAAAGTGGATTGGTGCAACACGCTACCGGGACAGAGCAGTGAATCCTCCTACACCTTGATGCGCAATGCGCTCGCTGACTCGGGCAGGCCTATCGTCTTTAGCATCTGCGAATGGGGATCGACCAAGCCATGGCTCTGGGCCGGGCCAGTCGGCAATCTCTGGAGATCGACACCCGACATTCAGGACTGCTGGGACTGCAAAAGAACCTGGGGCGGTGGCGGCGTAGTCCAGATTCTCGAACTGATGAACGGATTAGAGACCTATGCCGGCCCCGGACACTGGAACGATCCCGACATGCTTGAGGTCGGCAACGGCGGAATGACCAAGGAAGAGTACCGCACACACTTCAGCATGTGGGCCATCTTCGCCGCGCCTTTGCTCGCAGGCAACGACGTCGTCAACATGACCGCCGATACCAAGGAAATCCTGCTCAACAAAGACGTCATCGCCATCGATCAGGATCCGCTCGGGCAGCAGGGACGAAGAGTGAAGAAGACCGGCGATCTGGAGATCTGGTCTAAGCAACTGCAGGATGGCGGCCGAGCGGTTGCGCTGCTCAACCGGGGAGCGGCGGCTGCGAAGATTTCGGTAGCCTGGACTGACATCGGCTACCCCGACACCGTCTCGGCTAATGTTCAGGATTTATGGACAAAAAAGGAGTCTTCCGCGGTAAGAAGTGGCTATTCCGCCGAGGTCCCAAGCCACGGCGTGGTGATGGTGCGCGTAAAGCCATAGCGTCCTTGATTTTCTGGAAGCTAGTCGATCAAAGACGCTTTTCGTAGCAGAAGAAGCGCAGTCCAGGCCTGAACTCGAGACCGATCTCTCCGGCAAGCTGGTAGCCCAGCTTCGGAAAGAGCCGCTGTGTGGCTGCATTTTGCGTGTTCGTGTCGACGCGCAATACGGCGATGCCGCGCTCGGCTGCGACCTCCTCCGCCTTCTGCATCAGCGCACCGGCGATCCCAGCGCCACGAAATGCAGGGTCGACGGCGAGCCGGTGGACCACCACGGCAGCTTCGTTGATGTCCCAACCCACCTGCGCATAGTCAGGCTCCTGGTCCATGGTGATCGCAGCCACTCCGCCGATGCGGTTGTCTGCCTCGGCTACCCAGAGCTGGCCAAGATCGATGTCACGCTGAAAAACTGCTTCGTTGGGATAGGTTTCATCCCACTGCAGATTGCCCGCCGCGCGCATGAGGGGAACAACCAGCCGCATCAGCCCCATCAGGGCTGGGAGATCCTCACCAGTGGCCAGCCGTATTTGCATGATTTTCGACTCACACAATCTACCGCGCGTGAAGCAACGGTCTTAGTTACATAGCGCGAAGATTACATAATACGAAACCGTTCGCGCATGAGGCGCTGGAAGCGTGGCCGCCAGATGAGGTCATAGGCGAGTTCCTTACCCGGAAACATGGCCAGCGCCGCCTTTCTGCTATCGGCGATCATCTGCGCCGCATCATCGACCGTCAGCGACCCATCCTGCGCTATCACCTGCATGACCATGTTCATCATCATCTGCAGCCGGCGGATCAGCTTCTGCTCCTCCGCCCGCTCCTCCGCGCTGATCGCGATGACGTCCGCACCCGTTTGGTTCAACTCCATCGACAACCTCCCTGATCGAATCGACTCCACTAATTAGACGCACCGGTAATCTCAAGGATTCCGCCGTCCCGGCTAAGTAAGAATGTAGTCAAGCCAAATTGATCCGTTCGGTACAGCTTAACCCGAGCGTTAGCGATCCGTTCGATCACCTCATAACGGGGGTGCCCGAATGTATTCCCCCGTCCCACCGAAACCACCGCATCCTTGGGCGCAGCGGCGTCGAGAAACTCCTGCGTGGTCGAGGTGCGGCTTCCGTGATGCCCGATCTTTAGCAGCGTGACCGCAGCGACACGGCCGTGCGCCAGCATCTCGCGCTCGCTCGGTGCTTCGGCGTCGCCCTCGAGCAGCACAGAAGACTTGCCATATTGCATCCGCATCACCAGCGAATCGTTATTCACCGGCTCTCGAGGGTTGTTATACTCGCTCTCCGGCGCCAGTATGGTCACTTGTGTCCCGCCCCAGACAAGCTGATCTCCGGCGTAGAAATGACGTACTTGCACTCCAAGGTCGTTTGCCTCTGACAGCAGGGCTCGGTAAGCGTCGGAGTTGGGATCGATGCTGACCCAAAGCTCTCGCGGCCTGAAATTCCGCATCACCGCAGGCATTCCGCCCATATGGTCGCTGTGCGCGTGGCTCAATGCAAGCACGTCGAGCCGCCGAAAGCGGCGCGACCAAAGGTACGGAGAAACCACCTCTTCGCCTATGTCAAAACGGCTGGTCGCCTCAGCGGCCTCGGTTACCCCGCCGACGGGGCCGCCTGCGTCGAGAAGCATAGTCGATCCATCTGGGCCGACGATGAAGATCGCATCGCCCTGGCCGACGTCGATTGCCGTCACCTCCATCACGTCCGGCGAAACGATGGCAGGCTCGGGCCACAACACCATCAGGGGAACAAGAGGTAATACAGCCACGGCAGCCCATGCCCAGCCCCGCGACCTACGCGCTGCCCAGCATGAGAAGGCCCAGGTCGCGATCGCCAGCAGCGCAATCCACGACGCTGGAGCGGGAACTCGCAGATCTGCCGCACGCACTGCGCTCACGCGGCCGATGACGCCAGTGATCCCGTGCAGCGGCAATGCAGTTGCCGCCCCCGGAAACATCGCAACCCAGGGATTGATGAGCGATGCGCAAAACGTGACGACAGCGATTGGAGCCAGCACAGCGACCAGCGGCACGCTCAACATATTAGTGGGTACGGCGAACATTGTGGCGCGATGGAAGTAAACCGCCATGGGCAGTACCATCACCATCTCCGCGACTGCGCCGATCAGCGCCAGCTCCAGTGCCCAGAAACTCCAGCGCGCCAGAAGTGACAACAGACCGCGGGACCAGTCTCCTACGACACCTGCGATTGCTTCCGTCCAGAGACGCAGCATCACGCGGAACTGCCCTACGCGTGGCGGCAATGTGATGTCTATCCACTTATCCCAGAGATGCTCAGCCGCGTGGGCATAGGGCAGAAAGCTGCGTTCGGCTAGAGGAACCGCGATGCCGCCGATTGCCACAATTGCAAGGAATGTCATCTGGAAGCTGGCTTCAAACAAAGCCGCTGGCGACCAGATCAAAACGCCAAGAGCAGCCGCGCCAAGGGCATTCAATACATTCCGATCCCGAGATAGCAAGCGTGCCGACAGAAAGACTGCGGTCATAAAAAGTGCGCGTTGCACTGGTGCGCCGAAGCCCGTCAGCAACGCGAATCCAAAGGTGAGCGCGATGGTAACGGACGTCGCCAGCCACTCATTCAGCTGCAATCTTCGCGCGAGCCAGAACACCAGACCCGCGAGCAGGCCCACGTGCATCCCGGACACGACGAACAGGTGAAACGATCCTGTACGTTCAAAGCCGACGCGCTGCACCTTATTTAATCCAGCTCGATCGCCAAACAGCATCGCGTTCAACATACCAGCGTCATCCTGGCTAAGGCGCATGATTCCGGGAAGCCCACGATTTGCCTTGGAGTGGACATAGTTAACCACGCGTCCAGAAGCCCAACTCTGTGCAGCATAGATGCGGCATTGCAGTTGCGCAGCCCAATCAGCGCGTGTTGTCAGGCTTGCTGTGGATTGGTCAAGCTGGCTGATTTTCGACGCTCGCACGCTTGCATGAGCGCCTATACCCTGCGCAAGGAGGTAGTCCGCATATTGCCATGCTCCTGGGTCGCGATATCGTTCCGCCAATTTGATCCTCACCGGAACTTCCACTACATCGCCGCATCGCAGCGTGGGGAAGGTTTGCCGCACGGCCGTCGTGCGTGTTCCGTCGCTGGGTAGTTTGTCTGCGATCACATTTAGCCGCACACCCCCGGTTACGGGGACCATCCGCGAGATGTCAGGAGTCACCTCTTCGATGGAATCCACGTGGATATCGATCGAGAGCGCACTCGCGGCCGCCGCTTCCTCGTCAGCCTCTTTCTCCGGCCACCAGCCGGCTTCTTGATCGCGACCGGAGTCGTTGGGTTGAGGAGGCAGCTCGCGCACACGTACAACGCGCCCGCGAATTTCCCGGCTGAGGCCGTCTGCATAATTCGCCAGGGCGTGTTGCGCTGAAGGAGCAGGTTGTATCTCGGCACACCAACAACCAACCGCGATCCAGACCGCTGCCAACGGTATGATGACGGTTCTCAGCGATAATCGGAGGGCGGCTACTGTCAGGAGCGACAATAAGATAATCGCGATGAGCAGAACAATGGCTGGCTGCCGATTCCGCGCCATCACTTCGCCTACCGCAAACCAGCAGACCGCCGCTAGCAGAGGAGCGCGCCGAAACTCGAGGGCAGCTATGCGTGCAGCCGCCTTCGGCCAAAGATCAGGATTCGGCGCGTTCACTCTTCCGGTCTTCGAAGCTCTGCCTGCGGACCGCACTCACCACCATTTCAACACAAGGCGACTATGATCACATGCGCAAAATCATCACCGTCTCCAGATGAAACGTCTGTGGAAACATATCGACCATATGTATCTCCGCAATGTTGTAACCAGCCGCGACGAGCAACTTCAGGTCTCGGGCCAGAGTCACGGGATCGCAGGAGACGTAGACGAGCTCTGGCGACGAAATCCGCGCCAACAAGGCACAAACCTCCGCTCCAACGCCTGCTCTGGGCGGGTCCATTACGATGAGTTCGGGTCGCTCCCGCTGGACCACGGCGCTTCGCAAAAACTCCACGGTTGTAGATTCCACAGCTCGCTTGCCGAGCCCCTTGAAGGACCTGGACAGATCGTTTGCGTTCGCTTCAACTGCGACTACTTGTTGAAATGCTCTCGCCAGTGCTCGTGAAAACAATCCGACGCCAGCGAACAAGTCCCAGACCACAGCGCCTCGTCGCCTCGCAGTAACAATTCGGACGAGCCCATCGACCAGGAAGCGGTTGATCTGGAAAAACCCGCCGCGGCTGACCCAATAGGCTTCGCCCGCGGCGGGATAGTTCAATCCGTCTGCGCCCCAGCTTTCCAGCAGGCGCGGGCTTCGTGCTCGCTGCTGCGAATCCGAAGTGGGAAGCAGGGAGACGTCCGCGCCCGCGAGCTCAGGCACAAACGCCTGCAGTCGTTCGCAAAGTGTCGCAAATCCGGCTTGGCCCTTCTGCACAAAGAGCGTCATCCGCAGTTTCCTTTCATCGCCCGTGGCAAAGAACTCAACCTCGAGTGCACTGCGAAGCAAGCGCGTCGTTGTGGAATTCTCTGTTGCAACCTGCAGCAGCGCCTCTGCCGCGCGCCACACCAGAGGAGCCGAGATCGGGCACTCGCGGATGGCGAGGAATTCATTGGAGCCTCTCCTGTTGTAGCCAACTCTCAGAGTTGCGTCCAACTCCGCAATTCGCAGGCGGATTCGATTCCTGTAGGCCCAGGGCTCAGCGGTGTGCACCTGTATCGCGGGCAGCGCCATCAGTCCAGCGCGTTCCAGAGTCTCCTTCAGGATTGCAACTTTCATTTGCACCTGTGCGGGATACTCGGCGTGTTGATAGTGACATCCGCCGCACTGGCCGAAGTGAGCACACTGCGGCGGTACGCGGTCCTCGGACGCAGTCAGAATCTGAAGCAGTGAGGCCTCTCCGAAGGCATTTTTTTGTTCGAGAAGGGAAGCTTCGACAATCTCTCCTGGCAGCGTGAAGGGCACAAACACAGTCTTGCCTGCATCTTCGCCCTCAGTCTGATGGGCCAATCCCGCACCGCCATAGACAGCCTTTTCAATTTGTAACTTCATTCGTGGCTCATATAAAAGAGGCTGAGCCTGGGCAGCTTGCGCATCTCGAGCATTCTCTTCTGCAGAAACTGTTGCTGTACCTGCTTTATCTGCACGGCTTGCATCTTGCCGCGATACGGCGCCAACTCCCTTGCAGCCTGCTCGCGCAATGCCACAAGTTCTTCTTCGGATGCTGATGTCTGGAGTGCCGCGAACAGCCTTTCTTCGAGAACACTCAGCGTTCGGTCGAGTTCCTCAAGAGATTGCACCGGTCCCGCGCGCAAGCCCACCGCCAGGGCCCGTAATCGGCCAGTGACTTCAATCGCCACGACGTCGGCCGGGGGGTTCAGTGTTGCCGCTTCGATGGCGCCAGCGCTCTGTTCTAAATACCGGCTCACCCGTTCGGTTTCGAATCCGCTTTTCGCCGCCTCTGTTCCAGCGGTTGGTGTAGCGCCGATCGACGCTTCCATCGCCTGTTCAACCGCCTCCATCACGCTCTGGGCACACCACGCCAGACCATTCACTTTGCGCGTTCGACGAGGGGCGTGCAATGCCTTCGCGTCATGCTTATCGAAAGCGTTGTCGATGCCGCGCAGCACCGCCTCCAGCGGAACACCGGCCTCGCGCCACGTTTCGATCAGAGCCCAGTCCAGGGTGGACAGCATCAGCAGGGAACCGCGCCGCTGCTGGAACCGCTCTTCGATCTCGGTAAAGTAGTTGAAGTAGTTCTGCATGCGCTCTTACAGCTTAATCCCATGCAGTCGAGCACGCCTAAATTACGCTCCGCGCTTTCTGTGCCGATCCAGGTTGCGTTCGTAGATGAGGCGCAGCCCGGTCAGGGTCAGCATCTCGTCCACTTCGTTGATGTGTTTGGATCCACCGGCGATCAGCTTCGCTAGGCCGCCTGTTGCTACAGTTTTGGTTCCAGGGCCAAGCTCGGCGATCATGCGTTCGAGGATGCCGTCGACCAGGCCGATATAGCCGTAATACAAGCCGATCTGGATGTTATCGACTGTCCCTGTTCCAATAACCTTCGCCGGCTTTTTGATATCGACGCGAGGAAGACGAGCCGCTCGGGAGAACAGCGCATCTGCGGAGATGCCAAGGCCGGGAGCGATCGCGCCGCCGAGAAACTCGCCCTTCTTCGAGAGCGCATCGAACGTAGTCGCGGTGCCCATATCGACCACGATGCATGGGCCTCCAAAGCGTTCGAACGCCGCAACACAGTTGACGATCCGGTCGGCACCAAGCTCGGCTGGATTGTCGGTCAGGACCGGTATCCCGGTCTTGATGCCAGGTTCGACGAACATCGCCTTCACTTTGAAATAGAGCTCACATACCTGCCGCAGGGTCGAGTCCAGTGGAGGCACCACCGACGAGATCGCGATGCCATCGACGACGCCAATCTCCAGCCCCTTGAGTTCAAAGAGATTGCGCAGGAGCACGCCGAACTCGTCGCTTGTCTGCATCGAGGATGGGGTCGTAATGCGCCAGTTCGCCACCATCTCAGGCCCGGCAGCGTGCGCTGATGCTTCGGGTGCAAGGCGGTAGAGCCCAAGTACAGTGTTGGTATTGCCTACATCGAGTGCCAGTAGCATCGCTGCCTCTCCCGTATCGATTACTGCGCGCGTACCCCACCGGAGAGCACGGTGTGCAGCATGCCATCGTCTCCTGCGACACGCAAAAAGCCGCGCGCATCAAGCCCATCCGTCACGCCAGTATATCCGCCGGCCTCATCCACGCTGACCCGTTTGCCGCGAACCCAGCTTGAGGACGCCGCAAAGCGCTTCAACAGACCTCCTTCTATCGGGGTCCCGCGCAACTCTGCTTCAAGCAAGGCGATCTCCTTATCGAGAGTCCGGAGAAATTCGATAAGGAGCAGCTCCCGCTTCCATTTTCTGCCGCTTTCGCGCCGTAGTGAAGTGGCAAGAGTCTCCAACTCAGCAGGGAAGACTTCGTGATTCACGTTGATGCCAACGCCGACGACGACATAGCGCAGCATTGCCGGCGTATCCGGTTGTGACGCGACGGCGGAGGTTTCCACCAGGATGCCGCCGCACTTCCTCGTGCCGATCAAAAGATCGTTGGGCCAGCGGATATCTGGCGCGAGGCTTGTCACGGTAGCGATGGCCGCCTGTACGGCCAGTGCAGTCGCAAGTGATAGCCATAACGCGTCAACCAGGGCCATCTGGGGGCGCATCAACACGCTGACGTACAGCCCATCGCCTGCAGGGGAATGCCACTTGTGATCGCTGCGTCCTCGGCCTGCGGTCTGCTCGTCGGCAACCCAAACGCTGCCATGTGCTGCACCCGACTGTGCTGCCTCCAACGCCAACGCATTGGTCGATCCTACGGAAGGAAAGTGTTGGAGGTTGTTTGCGAACGCAGTTCCCGCGAGAGCGGCTGAGACGCTGGATGGATCGAACGAATCGGACAAGCTGTCCCTCAATAAATATCTGCGGTGATGCGCATGCTCAGATCAGCGGCGGCGGCGGAGTGTGTCAAGGCGCCTACGGAGACGAAGTCCACACCGGCCAGCGCGTACTTTCGCACGGTCTTGAGGTTCATGTTGCCGGAAGCCTCGATTGGAACGGTAGGAAGAGCGGCCCGGATCTGCTTAACTGCTTTCTTTACCTGGGATGGAGTCATGTTGTCCAGCAGAATTGATTCTGCGCCGCCGGCGATCGCTTGATCCAACTCTGCCTGGGAGCGGACTTCGACCTGGATCCACTGATTGGTCTTGCGGTTTTTCAACGCACGTTCGAGGACCGCGGGAAGGCCGCCGCCGAGAGAGATGTGGTTATTTTTGATGAGGATGCCGTCCTGGAGATCGAGACGGTGATTGACGCCGCCGCCGCAGCAGACAGCGTATTTATCGAGGACACGCAGGCCGGGGATGGTTTTGCGGGTGTCCAGGACTTTGGTTTTTGTGTTGGCTACGGCCTTTACGAACTCGTTGGTGAGGGTGGCGATGCCGCACATTCGCTGCATGAGGTTTAGAATCACTCGTTCGCAGGATAGAAGGGCGGCGGCGTTGTGGCGGATTACGGCGAGGGTCTGGCCCTTTTTCACTTTTACGCCGTCGAAGATTTCCGGGTGGCTGACGACTTCGAAACGGCCTACCGGCGCGGCGGACATCTTGGCGAAGATGTCTAGAAACACGGGGATACAGCCGAGGCCGGAGACGACGCAGGCTTGTTTGGCGATGATGGTGCCGGAGGCGCGGAGGTTGGGGGGTATGGTTAGTGCTGTGGTGATGTCGTTGGCGACTTTGTCTTCGGCCAGTGCCGCTTCAAGAATTGCGCCTACCCGTTTACTCTTCCAGTCCATTTAGTCATCCTAAACCTCTTTATTTCATAAAAAATTGTAGCGGCCGGGAAAGGGTGTTTTTTGGTGGTTTATGGGCGCTTTTTGAGGGGGGTGACGGAAAAGTGGGTGTTTTTGCGTGGTGTTTTTGTGGTGAAGTCGTGGTGAATTGCGTGGTAATCGTGGCTCGTTGAGTGGTCGATTTCGCAGGCTGAAAAACACGCCACCGTTTTGAAATATTTCTGTGGAAATTCGGCGGCTGTCAGCTTGTCGCGCGGCACCGAGTCGAGGGGGACCACGTTACACCGCGTCTTTTACTGCAAGTGAGGCTGCTGGTTTCTTCGCTCGCGTCGTCGTGATGACGACCACGCTGACGAGGACGAACAGGGTTCCGAGAACGGTTCGCAGGCCGAGGGATTCGCCACCAAAGAAGTATCCAATCAGGACGGCCACAACCGGATTCACGTAGGCGTAGGTGCCGACTTTCGTTGGGGATTCGTGATGAATCAGCCATACGTAGGCGGTAAATCCGATGATGGAACCCGCGATGATCAGATAGATGAGTGAGAACCACGCTGCGGGCGAGACCGTCGAGGGATGAAAACGACGAAACTCTCCGAGCGCGGTTGCGGTGACGGCAAGCATGATGCCTCCGGCGAGCATCTGTGCGCCGGAACTCATGACTTTAGAGGGCGGGAGCGGCAGCTTGCGCGCGAGCACCGTGGCGACCGACCAGCTGATCGATCCGATGATGAGTGCCACTGCGCCGGGCCTGTCGACAGGGGCTCCGCCGAGGTTGAACGAGTGGCTCATAAGCACGGCTACGCCGCAAATACCAACCAAAAGTGCGAAGGCCAGGCGAACGGTCAGTCTCTGGGTTCGCAGGAAGAGAATCTCCGACAACGCGATGAAGACCGGGATCGTTGCCATCATGACTGCGGCGACACCCGATGGGACACGCTGCTCGGCCCAGAACAACAGGCCGTAGTCGATGAGGAAGATCAGGAACGCGAGTAGGAGTACGGACATCCATTGACGCCGGGTTGGTGAGGGCTCGCCAAGCGCGATCATCCAGCCGAAGAGAACGAGTCCTGCGACGAGAAAACGCATGGCCGCGAAGAGAAGTGGCGGAAGTTCATGGACACCGATGCGAATGGCCAGAAACGTGGATCCCCACACGAAATAGATGATCGCGAAGGCCAGCAGAGTCTTCCATTGCGACCGATGTGCGTTGGAGTCCATAGAAGATTTCTAACAGCTTGATGCGCTCTGGACCTAATCGCCGAACTCCTGAAATCAGACAGCGACACGATCATTTTTTGCAGTTGATCGATAAGGTTGTCGGTGAGGTGTGCGCCGGACTGGTAGTTGTCAGGAAGGGCGGAGAAAACAAGCAACAACAAAGACAACGGCAAATACGGGGGTTCTTCGCTTCGCTCAGAATGACAATCGGGTTTTTCTTGCTTCGGAATGGCGGTCATTCCTTCTACCCGTCAGAATGGCAGTCATTGTTTCTATCTTCAGAATGACGATCAATTCGTTCTCACTATCAGGATGACGATCCATTCTTTCTTACCTGTAGAACGTTGATGAAGTTGACAGGCGAACTCGGCGATTCAACCTAATTTGAATTTGCTGGCGGGGTTGGATCGAGGTATTTGATTAGGATGGCTTCGTTGCCGATTTCGTTGCGGATCAACTCGTCGACGGTGCCGCTTGCGAGAAGGAGACCATATCCTCCGGGGCGCATACCTTCCTGCTGGCGTTGTCTGATGTGGGCGGTGGGATCGTCAGAGGAATTTGCAGAGGCTGCGTGACTGAGAGATTCCTGGCGGAAACCGGCGCCGGGGTCGCGCACGCGAAAGACCATCGCCCGTGCTGTGCGGATGGCGGTGACCTCGATGGACTGGTCGGGGTTGAAGGCGGTGCCGTGCTCCATTGCGTTGAGGAGGATTTCGCGGAGGGCTTGCAGGAGATCCTGTTTGGCGTCTTCGGGGAGTTGGGCGCTGAGCTCCTTCGCGAAGGTGAGGAGACGATCCGCGGTGATCAGGCGGGAGTTGACGCGGACAGAGACCCAGCCGGGGCGGGCGGAGAGGATTTCGATGTCTTCGCCGATCTTGCTGTCGGAGGCTGCCTGCCTGGCGAGGTTGGCGATCTCATGGCTGTCGAAGGGCGGGGTGAAGCAGGCGAAGACGCGAGCGCGGAGGGCTGCGATGACTTTGTCGGGGGTGCTGTGCTCAGCGAGGACGATGCACTTGAGCGCGGGGCGGATGGAGCGCATCTCCTCAATCAGTACGAGGTTTTCATCGAGGGCGCTGTCGGCGCTGGTGATGACGACGCCGAAGGCTCGGATGCGCAACCGCTTCAGGGCGTCGGCGTTGCCGGCTGAATATTCGACGGGCAAGCTGGCGGCGCAGAGAGACTCGCCTATCTCGCGGCTTACCGGGGCGTGACTTCCGATGATGAGAACCCGGCTCATAATGTGCTCCGAAGAGTGGGACGAGTTGATTCTAGACCATTGGCCCCTATGAGGCTTTAGTGCAGTGACGGATGACCGGTTTGTGACGGGGCCGAGTTTAACGTTCGGTTAAATCAAAGGGGAGTTAGAGGCCAAGGGCGTCGAGGTCGCTTTTGGTTTTGTCGTAGAGCGTTTTGGTTTCGGTGTATTGCTTGCGGAGGCCGTCGACAATATGGCCGGGGGCCTTGGCGATGAAGGCAGGGTTGTTTAGTTGGCTTTCGGTTGAGGCGAGGATTTTCCCGAGCCTGGCGAGTTCTTTGGTGAGGCGTTCGCGTTCGGCGGCTATGTCGATCTGGCGCTCGTAGATGACGGCTACGTCGAAGTCTGCTGTCGAGCGTGCGTTGGCTCCAGAGAGTGCTGTGGAAGCGAACTCGATGGAGGCGACGCGGGCCATGCGGGAGAGCATGTTCTGATTTGCGTCGGCTAGCGCGACGATGCGGTTGTTCGCGTGGAGGTGGATGGGAGTGGATTCTTTTTCGGGGACGCCGAGTTCTTTGCGCAGGGCGCGGACGGTGACGATGAGGTCCTGCATGGTCTTCATAGTGCTTGCTGCGACGGGGTCGGCGGGGAAGTCTGCGGCCTGCGGGTAGCGAGTGAGGGCGATGGACTTCGCCGGGGGTGCGTCGTTATAGAGCGCGTGCCAGATCTCTTCGGTGAGGAAAGGCATGAAGGGGCTGAGCAGGCGCAGGGCGGACTCGAAGACTCCGGTGAGGGAGGCGAGGGTGAGGGCGGTGGTGTCTCGCTGCGGAGCTGAAAACTCTTTGTCGGTTGAGGTGGGACTTGCGGCTTCGGGGTCCTTCGACTCCGTCCTCTTCGACTCGCCTGCGGCTCGCTCAGGGCCTTCGCTCAGGATGACAGCATCAGAGGTTGGTGGCGTAGATGGTAGGGTTGGCGGCGCGTCGAAGACGAGGCGAAGTTTGACGAGTTCGAGGTACCAGTCGCAGAGTTCGCCCCAGAAGAACTGGTAGATGGCGTTGGCGGCTTCGTCGAAGCGGTAGTTGGTGAGGGCGCGGTCGACTTCGGCGGTGACGGCGTGGAGACGGTCGAAGATCCAGCGGGTTTCGAGGGGTGTGTTCTCGGGGAGTGTCGGCGCTCCAACCCAGGCATCAGACGCGATGCCTGGGGCACCCGGCTTGGTGGCGGGTTTCAGAGCCGTCGAATCGGTGAACTTGATGTGGTAGCCGCTTTGTGTTGCGCGGTCGATGTTCATGAACACGAAGCGGGCGGCGTTCCAGATCTTGTTGGCGAAGGCGCGGTAGCCTTCGGTGCGGGCTTCGGAGAAGGCGATGTCGGTGCCGGGGGAGGCCATGGAGGCGAGGGTGAAGCGGACGGCGTCGGTGCCGAAGCGCTCGA
Source organism: uncultured Acidobacteriaceae bacterium (assembly GCA_963838555.1). Taxonomy (GTDB): domain Bacteria; phylum Acidobacteriota; class Terriglobia; order Terriglobales; family Acidobacteriaceae; genus Edaphobacter. The sequence continues at coordinate 204,421 of CAWIRK010000008.1, forward strand.
TGATGTCGATGGGGTTGATGACGTTGCCCTTGGTCTTGGACATCTTCTCGCGGTTGGCGTCGCGGACGAGGCCGTGGATGTAGACCTCTTTGAAGGGGACTGCGTTTGCGAGATCGCGCTCGCTGCCGTCGGGCATGGGAACGTCGAGCATGAAGTGGCAGCCGAGCATGATCATGCGGGCTACCCAGAAGAAGAGGATGTCGAAGCCGGTGACGAGGAGGGTGGTGGGGTAGAAGTTGGCGAGGTCGGAGTGATTTGCGGTTTGCCGTCCGCGTCGGCGTTGGGCCAGCCGAGGGTGGTGAAGGGGAGGAGGCCGGAGGAGAACCAGGTGTCGAGGACGTCGGTTTCCTGCACGATGTCGGTCGAGTTGCAGGTGCCGCAGTGCGTGGGGGTGTCGCGGGAGACGGTGATGGCGCCGCAGGTTTTGCAGTGCCAGGCGGGGATGCGGTGGCCCCACCAGAGTTGGCGGGAGATGCACCAGTCGTAGATGTTGGTCATCCACTCGAGGTAGATCTTTTTGTACATCTCCGGGGTGAAGTTGATGTGTTTTTCGGTGACGGCGTTGATGGCGTTTTGCGCGATGGTGTTGCCGCCGGTGTTGGGGGTTTTGTTGACGGCGAGGAACCACTGCAGGGAGAGGCGCGGCTCGATGACGACGCCGGTGCGCTGGCTGAGGCCGATGGAGTTGGTGTGGTCTTTGATGGATTCGAGGAGGCCCTGGGCTTCGAGGTCGGCGACGATGCGGTCGCGGGCTTCGTAGCGGTCGAGGCCGTCGTAGGGCGAGCCGGGGAGGGCGACGTGGGCGGTCTCGTCGAGGATGCTGGGGCTGGGGAGGTTGTGGCGCTGGCCGATGGCGAAGTCGTTGGGGTCGTGCGCGGGCGTGACTTTGACGGCTCCGGTGCCGAACTCGGGCTTGGCCCAGTCGTCGGCGAGGATGGGGACTTCTCGGTCTGGACCTCCGTTTACTTCCGGTAAGCGGCACGCGGACTTTTTTGCCGATGAGCGCGGTGTAGCGTTCGTCGGTGGGGTTTACGGCTACGGCGGTGTCGCCGAGCATGGTCTCGGGGCGGGTGGTGGCGACGGTGATGTGGCCGGTTCCGTCGGCGAGGGGGTAGCGGATGTGGTAGAGCTTGCCGAGGCGTTCTTCGTGCTCGACTTCGAGGTCGGAGACGGCGGTCTGGATGCTGGGGTCCCAGTTGACGATGTAGGCTCCGCGGTAGATGAGGCCCTGCTCGTAGAGGCGGATGAAGGCTTCCTTGACGGCGACGGAGAGGCGGTCGTCCATGGTGAAGTACTCGCGCTGCCAGTCGACGGAGGCGCCGAGGCGCTTCATCTGGTCGAGGATGGCGCCGCCGTAGAGCTTGCGCCAGCACCAGACGCGCTGGACGAAGGCTTCGCGGCCGAGCTCTTTGCGGGATGTGCCTTCGGAGGCGAGTTGGCGCTCGACCATCATCTGGGTGGCGATGCCGGCGTGGTCGGTGCCGGGGATCCAGAGGGCGAGGTCGCCGAGCATGCGGTGCCAGCGGGTGAGGATGTCCATCTCGGTCTGGTTGAGCATGTGGCCCATGTGCAGGCGGCCGGTGACGTTGGGCGGGGGGAGGAGGATGGTGAACTTTCGGGTGTCGTCCTGCGTACTTTCGGGGGTTGGGACGTCAAACAGACGCTCCCTGACCCAGTACTCGGCCCAGCGTTCTTCTATGACAGACGGATCGTATGCTTTCGGCAGGTCTTTGGTGAGTTCGGGGCTACTGGGTTTCTCGCTCATGGATGCTTTAAGGGTAGCATCCACAGGGCGTTGCGCGCCGTATCCTGACGGGGTTGGTGCGAATGAGCCGCCCCTGCAAATCGACCAAATCCACTCAAGTACGTACACTAGCCCACGAGGTCTTTTATGCGTAAATTGCTCCTCGCCGTTGGACTTCTTCTTGTCTCTGCTCTTCCCGCCCTCGCCAAAGGCACGGAGGACCGCGCCAGTGTTGGTAGTGACATAACCATCGCCGAAGGAGAGACGGCGGGTGACGTTGCGTGCCTGTTTTGCACGGTTCGCGTTCATGGCGATGTGAGAGGGGACGTTGCGGTGATGTTCGGGAAGATTGAGGTCGACCCGGGCCGCAAAATTGGAGGCGATCTGGCGGCGTTGGGCGCCGACCTGAATCTGGGCGAAGGGGCGACAGTTGGAGGCGACGTGGCGATCGCTGCCGGAGATGCGAATCTTGCGCCGGGCGCGATGATTCACGGGTCGCGCATGGTGCTCTCCAACCGAATGTGGCTGCTGCTTCCGTTTGCTCCGCTGTTGATTCTGATCGGTTTGATCTGGCTGATCGTGTATTTTGTGCGGCGCAACCGGTATCAGTTTCCTGCGTACCCCCATGGCCGGGGATATTAGATTCCTGAGGGCGGTGAGGGCGAAAAACCAGCACAGTGCTACGGAACCTCAATCGGGAAGTCCACGTATCCAATACAAGCAAGGCGCTTTTCTTGGGTTTTCTTAGGGGGACATTTGCGGACACGCGTTCTGAGTAGTTTCGTTCTGCTGCTTTTGCTCGCCGCCGGAGCACTGGGCCAGACCCCGGGGAACCGCACCTATGTGGGGCAGGACATCTTCGTCGCCTCCGGCCAGCAGGTGCATAACGCAACCTGCCTGTTCTGCTCGGTGCAGGTAGAGGGAGATCTGACGGGACACGTCTTCGTTCTCTTTGGGAGTCTGAATGTCAGCGGGCAGGTGCGGCAGAACGCTACCGTGATCTGGGGGAATGCGGTGGTCGATTCGCAGGCCAGAATCGGCGGCGACACTGTGGTTCTTGGGGGCAATGCAGTTTACGAGACCGACGAATCTCTCTCCGGGAGCGCGTATGTGCTGGGCGGACATTTGTCGCATGTGTCTAAGGCAAATGGGGAGCCACGCGGACACCGCGTCACGGTGAGCCCGCTGTTTTTTGGGCTGCTGGCTGTCGTCGCGCTTCTTCTGTTGTCCGTTGCGATTTTGCCCCGGGTTCGTCGCCGGACGGCCGTCGGGCAGTCGACCTGACTAAACGAATCACGCAGATCTGATGAGAAATGAGAAGGGGATGCAACCATAGGCTGCATCCCCTTTCGGTTTTCGGTGATGGCACGAGGCTAGAACGGGTTCAGTTTCGAGAGGCCCTTCTTCTTCTTGTGCTTGCTGGAGGATTCGTCGCTCTTGTCGAACTCCGGCTTCGGATTCTTCTTTCCGTTGGCGTTTGGAGCCTGTGCCGCCGGCTGCGGTTTGGCTTCGATGTCGTTGACCGCGTTTGGGGCCTCGGCAGGCTTTTCCGCCGCAGGCAATGGCGTTGCGTTCTCCGGTCCCACGGCCTTCAGGCCGCCGGTGTTGTCGACCGGTTTTGCGGTTGTTCCCGTCGTGGCTCCAGGGGTCAGAATCTCTACGCCCATGCTGTTTCCAGTTGCCGCAGGGGCGGGGGATGTGGTGCCCGGTTGACTGGTTACGGCTGATGTCCCGTTAGCAGCTCCTTCTGTGCCTGCCGCAGGAACATCCTGCAGCTGGAGCGGCGCTGCCGGAGGCGCAGGAGCAGCGGCGGTCGACGGGGTTGCGGCGGCGCCATCCGTGCGCCGCTGCAGCGCCGGTTGCCGCGGGCGCGCCGGCTTTGGCCGCGCCGGGGTTCAACGCCTCGTTGAAGTCGGCGGTGATCTTGTTAATGACATGAGGCGCAAGGGTGGGGGCGGGATCGACCAGCGTCGGGTCACCGTCTCTGGCTGCCAGGACGACGTCCGGCTTGTGCATGACCAGGAGGGTTGCGCGATCCTGCAGGCGATACTGCCTGCGGCTGTTTTCGAGCGCGACACTCGCTGCGATCTGTTCCGGTGTCGGTTGTGGGATCGGCACATTCATGGCATCGAGCCGGTCGCGCGCATCCTCGACGTGGGGAGCGGCGGAGTGCTCGAGAACGACCTTGCTGTATGCCGCAATCGCCTGGTCGTCATAGGTTTTTTCCAGCTTGGCCTTGGCGGCCTCCGGAAGCTTCATGGTCCGGACGAACTTTGCTTCGGTCTCGTAGGCGTCGCCGAGTCCGATCAGCACGTCGTCCATATGGCTGTACTGGGGATACGTGTCGACGACGGTTTGATAGCGGGCGATCGCGGCGGGATAGTTATTGGAGTGCGCGGCGTAAAACGCAGCGATGGCCGATTCGCGCGTAGCCATTACCTCCTGCACCTCGCGCAGCCGCTGCTTGGCCTGCGGCACCAGGGTCGACTCGGGAAACTGCTGCAGCATGAGGCGGTACTCTTCCTGGGCGTGCGTGGCCTTGGCGTAGTCGCGGTCGGGCTTGTCCATCTGCCGGAAGTAGATGTCGCCGACACGCATCTGAGCCTCGGCGGCCTCGGGTGCGTTGGGGAAGAAGGTGATGAAGTCCTTGTACTCCTGCTCGGCCTGGGTGAGTGCGGCGGTGCCGCCTTCTTTGTACCAGCTGTCGGCGATGGCGAGCTTGGCCTTCATCTGATACTGCGAGTCGGGATAGGTGTTGAGCAGCGTCTGGAGGTCGAGGCGGGCGACGTCGAAGTGGCCGCGCTTGGTGGCGTCGAGGGCCTTGTCGTAGAGCACCTTGTCGGGGAGGCCGGCGTCGACCGGCTGGATCTTCTTCTCCTTGGCCATCTCCTTCTTGGTGTCTTTGGACTGAACGACCTTCTCGCCCTTCTTGTTATTCGGAGAGGCGGAGAGGGTTACGGTCTCCTGCGGCTTTCCGTTGGCGTCGGTTGTGGTCTGCGACGAACCGGTCACCTGGGCCATTGCACCCAGGGAAGAGATCATGAGACTTGCGATCGCGAGGCCAGCCAGCGAGCCGGCCCTAACACTTGGAAAAAAGGAACGCTTGTTCATCCGCTATAGATCCCATCCGCCTCGCGTCCGGGTCATTTCAAGGACGCTCAGGCTGCCTTCCATTCTAAACTTCCCGTCAGATTTGTGCCGGAGCGGCCGCCGCTCGGGCCAGCTTCAGGAATTCTCTGGCGTTGTGCTCGGTTTTGCCGGGGGCGAAGATCGCCGAGCCGGCGACTAACATGTCCGCTCCTGCTTCGACCACGAGAGCGACGGTATCGTGAGCAACGCCGCCGTCGACCTCGATGCGAAAGTTGAGTCCCATCTCCTCGCGGAGTTCGGCGAGATGGGATATTTTGTCGAGGGCGAGGGGGAGAAACTCCTGGCCGCCGAAGCCCGGGTTGACGCTCATGACGAGCACATGATGCACCATGGGAAGGACTTCGACGAGGGTCTCGACCGGCGTGGCGGGGTTGATGACGACGGCGGGCTGCATTCCGTGGCGCCCGATCTGCTGGAGGGTGCGGTGGAGGTGGCGGCAGACCTCCTGGTGGACGCTCATCATGTTGGCGCCGGCCTCGGCGAAGGCTTCGATGAAGTCGTCGGGATTTTCGACCATCATGTGGCAGTCGAGGGGGAGCTTGGTGATGGGGCGGAGGGCTTTGACCATGGGCGGGCCGAAGGTGATGTTGGGGACGAAGTGGCCGTCCATGACATCGACGTGGACGATGGTGCCGCCGCCGCGCTCGGCTGCTGCGACTTCGTCGGCCAGATGGGCGAAGTCGGAGGCGAGGATGGAGAATGCCAGTTCGATCACTTGAGGTCCGCTCCTGATTGCAAGTCTATCAGCGGGGTGGACGTGTGTAGTGGCTGGCTTCGACGTGAATTGCCTTGATTATGTCGTTTCGTTTGCTTGTCTATTTGGAGTGGATGAGTCTGAGCGCCGATCTAGTTGGTGAAAATCCGTTTACAGGAATTTCGAAATTGCTGCCTCAAACCCCGTTCTGAAGTATCGATCCGTATGCGAGAACAAGGGACAGAACGCCACTTACAGCGAGTAGGATTCTTGACCACCCTCTTCCAAACAGCGCAAGGATCATGCTAATACTGAGCGCGGCGAATGCAACAGTCCACGCTCGGTCAAACCATGCAATAGATAAACTTCCATCAGGCGCGTGTACTAAAGGGTAGGGGTCCATGTAGCAACTCACCGTCACGAGCAAACCCAGAATGCTCAGAAGGAGTCCGGCGCGGAACGAAGCCAGACGAAGCTTGGACAAAGCGGGATGCGCGCGGCGTTCTAGCTGCCATGCCATGGCCGTGACTATAAGCGGAACTAGACACAGAAGCGACGGCAACACCACGAGTGAGAAATTCATCTGTCGTGTCAGTGTAAACCTCTGGCCAGCATCCTTCCGAAAGTCGGCGTTTCGGCAACTAGAATTCCTTTCTGATTGACCTACTAACGATTCTTTGGCGCGACTGGCACTTCTCTTTCGACGTCGGGGCGGCCTTCGTGGAGAATCTTGGTTTTTGCGGCGTTTGCGGCGTCGCGGTGGGTTTCGGCCATGGGTTTGGGGTCGCCGAGGACCATGCGGGCGGCGCCGCGGAGGATTTTGCGGATGGGCCAGGTGCCGTCTTCGTTGGGGAAGAAGATTTCGCCGATGCGCTGTTTTTCGGGTCGGTAGTACCAGCGGCGCAGGAGCGAGAGGTGGTCGCTCAGCAGTGGCGAGGTCGTTCGGCTTGCCGACTTTGATTTCGAGCGCGGATATGCGCGTGGGCGGCGCGGTCTTCGGGTGAGTTGAGAGCGCTGCCGGCGGGGGTGCTGCGTTGCCGATGTCGAGGGGAACGGCCTGCAGCATCAGAGGTTGGGCGAAGAGAGAGCTGCCGACGCTGGTCTGCTCGCGGACGGCGCGGACGCCGAGGGTGGAGAGGCGCTCAGGGCCGACGATGCAGCCGCCTTCGAGGAGGAAGACGGCGGCTTAGGCTTCTTCGGGGCGGTCTTCGTCGGGCGCGGCGGCCTGGACGATGCACGGCGCGGAGTTTGGGACGGGGCGGACGAGGCCAGTCGGCGAGGGCTTGACGGCTTTGACTTTCTGCCATTGGGCGTGGAGGGCGGCGGCCTCTCGAAGTGCATGTCGTCGGAAGGCCTCTTCGCGCTCGAGGCCGATGTCGATGATCATGCTCTCGCCGCGGGTGTCGAAGAATTTTTTCACGGCGGCGGCTTCGGCGGCGTACTCCTCGGGGTGCAGGCTTGGTTGCAGGGCGCGATGCACTTCTTCATCTCCCCGTAGACGCAGCCGGGATGCTCGGGGTAGGGCTGCGAGGTCTTCGTAGCAGCGGCGAAGTTTGAAGAGGTCGAGGACGGCGTCGCAGTAGCGCTCGGCGGCGAGGCGCGAGGGGAAGGGGCCGTACATGTTGGCGAGGCCGCGCTTGGAGAGCTTGTTGGTGGAGTAGACGCGCGGGTAGGCGTTCTCCATGGTGATGCGCAGGAAGATAGGGCGTGTGCAAGCTTGAGGCGGCGGCGGGCTTCGTCGAAGCCGAAGGCTGCGGCGGTGGCGTCGTAGAGGACGAGCGAGGATTCGAAGTCGGAGCCGGTGATGCAGTACTCGATGCGTGCGACTTTTTCGCGGAGGTTGAGGCGCTTGGACTGGCGACTCGGCGGGTCGAGCAGACGACGCATGCGACGGCGGAGGTCGGTGGTGCGGGTGAGGTAGGGCGCGTCTTCGGCGCGGGGGCCGCGGAGGGCGAAGACTCCGGGCGCGGCGGGGATGGAGCGGAGGATCTCGTCGGCGCTGTTCCGGGGGGAACTCTACGGCGTGATCGAATTGGAAGCTCGCTGCCACAGCAGAATTGTAGTCGCGCTTGTTGCGAATGTTGAGGATCGTTGCGAAGGAGGAGAGGAAACGGTTACTGCTTTGGAACGAGGGATCGAAACGGGTCGAGTTGCGTTGCTAGAATTAGGCGTCGGGATCCTTCCGTCGACGACGCTCAGAGTAAGATGACGGCATCAGTACCCGTACGCGGAGAGTGATAACATCCGGCGATGGTCATGCCTTCGATGCGGAGGGTGGGGGCGGCGGAGGCGCTGCGGAAGATCGAGGTCGTTGCCGATGGCGGAGATGTTCTGGTACATGTCCTTGAGGTTGCCGGCGATGGTGATCTCTTCGACGGGGTAGGCGAGTTCGCCGTTTTCGATCCAGAGGCCGCTGGCGCCTTGCGAGTAGTCGCCGGTGACGAGGTTGACGCCGAAGCCCATGGTCTCGGTGACGTAGAGGCCGTTCGGGACGTCGGCGATGATTTGTTCGGGCGTCAGAGTGCCCGGCTGCGAGATAGAAGTTGCCGGCGCCGATGCCGGGGTTCGCCGCGAGCCCGCGCGAGGCGTTGCCGGTGGAGTCCATGCCGAGCTTGCGCGCGGTGTAGGTGTTGATGACGTAGTTCTTGAGGATGCCGTTTTCGACGAGGACGGTGCGGCGGGTGGGCAGGCCTTCGCCGTCGAAGGGGCGAGGTGCCGAAGCCGCCGATGGTGCTGCCGTCTGCAGTCGTCGAAGACGAGGGTGCCGTCGTCGATGACGGTGATGTTTTCGCCGGCGACGTGCTCGCCGAGCATGCCGGCGAAGAAGGAGGCGTGGCGGTAGATGGCGTCGCCGTTGGCGGCGTCGAAGATGTTGCCGATGATGGAGCGGGCGATCTCGGCGAGAAGACGACGGGGGCTTGCTGGGTCGGCACGCGGCGCGCGCCGAGACGGCGCAGGGTGCGGCGGGCGGCTTCGTGGCCGATGTCGACGGGGTCTTCGAGCAGGCGCGATGGTGCGCGCGACGGAGTACCAGTAGTTGCGCTGCATGTTGCCGTCGTCGTCGTGCGCGATGGGCTGGGCGGAGAAGCCGCAGTAGCAGCGGCGGTACTCGCCGGTGAAGCCGCGCGAGTTCATCATGATCTTGTGCGAGGTGGCGGCGTCGAAGTCGCCGCCGCCGGAGTTCTGGATGCGGGTGTCGAAGGCCATGGCGGCGGCTTCGCTGCGACGTGCGATCTCGATGCGGTCGGCGGGCGGCTGCTGGTTGACGTCGTCGAAGTAGAGGTGCTGAGCGTCGACGTCGTGCTGGCCGAACTCGCGGGCTCGGGCAGGCCGGCGAAGGGATCCTCGCTGGTGATGCGGGCGAGGGTGACGGCGCCGGAGACGAGGCGGTCGATGCTCTCGGCGGAGAAGTCGGAGGAGGAGGTGCTGGCGGTGCGCTGGCCGGCCGGAGGCGAAGAAGACGCGCAGGCCGAGGCGCGGGGAGCCGGACTCTTGAGGGTTTCGACCTGGCCGAGGCGGACGTTGACGCGAGAACTCATCGCCCTCGTAGACGACGGCTTCGGCGTCGGTGGCGCCCGCGCGAGGGCCTCGCGACCACATCTCTCCGGCGGGTGCGGCTTGGAGGTTGGGGCTGGCGGTGTTTTCGACGGCGACGTGCCATGATCGGGGGCGTTACTTTACCGGCCGACTGGACACGCGAAGGTCGATGGCCGGCGGTGGTGGTAGAGCAGACGCACCGCGTCGCAGCAGTGCTCGGAGTCGCTCTTGGATTTGTGCGTCACGTGAGATCCGCCGCCCTGGGTCGCCGCGCGTTTGTGCAGCTTGACTTCGCCGTGGCAGTGTTTGCAGCGGAATTCATGTCGCCATCGATAATCGCCTCGGCGACGGTCTTGATCTTCCAGAACGGCTCATAGCCGCCGGCCGCGCGGACGCGCTTGCGTTTACTTCGCACTCATAAATCTTTTCTTCAGCGACGGTTGTCTTGGTTGCCATGGGGCCGATTTCTTGGAAAGGTGTTGACGAGCGGAAGCGGATACGCTGCGATTCCTTCTGAAACGCCCGGGCACGCATGGCACTGAAAAACCATCTTCAGCGCCCGGTGCCGCCGACCGTCATGCGGTCGAGCTTTACTGTCGGCATGCCGACGCCAACCGGCACGCTCTGCCCGGCTTTGCCGCAGGTGCCGATGCCCTCGTCGAGGGCGAGGTCGTTGCCGACCATGCGATCACGTACTTCAATGCCTCGGGGCCGTTGCCGATCAGCGTTGCACCCTTCACAGGCCGCGTGACGATGCCGTCTTCGATCAGGTAGGCCTCGCTGGCGGAGAAGACAAACTTGCCGTTGGTGATGTCGACCGAGCCGCCGCCGAAGTTGACGGCGTAGAGGCCGCGCTTGACGCTCTTGATGATGTCGTCGGGCGTGTCGTCGCCGTTGAGCATGTAGGTGTTGGTCATGCGCGGCATGGGGATGTGGTGGTAGCTCTCGCGGCGGCCGCTGCCGGTGTTCGGCATGCCCATCAGGCGCGCGTTGAGCTTGTCGGAGAGGAAGCCCTTCAGGATGCCGTTTTCGATGAGGACGGTTTCCTGGGTGGGCGTTCCTTCGTCGTCGACGTTCAGGCTGCCGCGGCGGCCGGGCATCAGGCCGTTGTCGACTACCGTGACCTTGGGACTTGCGACTTGCTGTCCGATGAGGCCGGCGAAGGCGGAGGTCTTCTTGCGGTTGAAGTCGGCTTCGAGTCCGTGGCCGACGGCTTCGTGAAGCAGAACGCCAGGCCAGCCGGGGCCGAGAACGACGGGCATCTCGCCGGCGGGAGCTTCGACCGCTCCGAGTTGCAGAATGGCGGTGCGCGCAGCTTCGCGGGCGTGGTGTTCCGGCGATTTGTCGCCTTCGAAGAAGTCCATGGTGACGCGACCGCCGCCGCCGCTGGCGCCGCGTGCCGTGTTCACGCCGTCCTTCGCGATGACGAAGACGTTGAGGCGCGCGAGAGGCTGGGTGTCGCTGGCGAAGGTGCCGTCGGAGGCTGCGACGAGGATGCGGCGAAGTTCATCGTTGAAGCCGGCGCGAACCTGGGTGATGCGGGAGTCGTAGGCGCGGGCGGCCTTGTCGGCGCGCTGGATGAGAGCCAGCTTGGCGGCGATCTCGGCGTCGCGCGGTGGCGCCGGCGACGGGGTAAAGCGAGGGTGTTTCGACGTGGCGGAAGCCGCTCATCAGCTCTTTGGCAGGGCCGCTGGCGATCAGGGCTGCGGTTCGCGCTGCGCGCAGCAAGCGTTCACTGGAGAGGTCGTCGGTATAGGCGTAGCCGGTGCGTTCGCCGGAGACGACACGGACGCCGCAACCGACGCTGATGCCCTGGCTTGCAGATTTGACAAGCGACTCGTCGATGCCGAGCGCGGTGGAGGTAACCGATTCAAAGTAAAGGTCCGCATACTCGCCGCCCGCCGAGAGGGCCTCTCCAAGGCAGCGCTCCATCAGGCGTTCGGAGAGTCCCAATTTCTCGATGAAGTAGCGCTTGTGGTCAGGAGGGGGTATTGTCATCTGCTTTGATTCTAGGCTTCGCGGAGGGCTGCGGCAAATGGTGCTGTCGCGGAGTGACTGGAAAAGTGGGGCGTGGAGCGTCTTCTTATGACGCGATTGACGGCGTTAGGTCGCCGGCGATTTAGCGTCCGTGCGAGGGGTCTGGGGAGCCTGCGACGCTGAGATCGAGGGTGAACTTAGGCAGATCCGGGGGCGTAGCAGTTGCCGTCGGCGGCGTAGGTCTTGCTGCAGGCGGCGGTGATCTCTTTGCGGCGGGGAGATTGTGCGTACTGCCACGCTGTGACGTCTGGCGTTCCGCTGGCGGTGAGTGGTGGAGGGTGCAGCGTGCAGCCGTTGGCCGGTGGGCAGGCGTCCTGGTAGACCCAGAACGCAATTTCGTGAGATGCTGGGCGGCGACCTGTTCGCGGACGTCTTGGATGGTGGTGATGGTCTTGCCGGGGGCGTCGTCGACGGGCTGACCGCTGGCATAGACGCCGGGGAGATAACCGGAGTGCGCGACGGCCTCGGTCCAGGCGAGAAGGTAGGCGGATTGGTTTGCGTTGAGGCGGCCGCCTTCCTCCTGGTCGAGAAAGATGATGGTGCGAGCCGGGAAGTGTTCGCGCTGCGCTGCGGCGACCGCTGCTGCGGCGTCCTTTTCTCCCAGGGCGGCGGAGCGGTGCCGCCTCGTTTGGCTCGGGCGATTTCGGCGTCGGTTTTACCATTGGCCAGAACGAGGAAGCCGAAGCCATTGCGCAGGAGAACGTCGCGCTTGCCTTGCCAGTTGTTCTGGCGCTCGCCGGGCGGGTTGGTGAGCCAGTATCCGGCGAAGGCGAAGTGCCGTCGCAGTGCTGGGAGGCGTCGTCGCCCGGATAGTCGTTGCTGTCAAAGCCGATCGGGTTTTGTGCGTTGCCGGTGTGTGGTTGCGGGCGCCGGCGAGTGTTTGCTGTGCGCAGGCGGTGACTGCGAGGAGAAGAAGAGCGGGGAGGGGGGTCGCGAGAGTCGCATAGGAAAGTTTCGAGTGTCGAGGATCTAGATAGAGGTTACACAATTTCGTGGGCTACGTTGCATAGTAGAGGTGAGAGGAGTCGCACATGTCCCCGATCGATGTGGACCCGAGATATCCTGTTGGCCGCTTTACGCCGCCTGCGACTATCTCGCCGGATGATCGCACGGACGCGATTGCCACGCTGGCCGAGCTTCCTGAGCAGCTGCGCAATGCGGTGGATGGGCTGAGCTATGCGCAGCTGGGCACACCGTATCGCGAGGGTGGCTGGACGGTGCGGCAGGTGGTGCACCATGTCGCGGACAGTCATATGAACGCGGTTATCCGCGTCAAGCTTGCGTTAACCGAGGACTGGCCGACGGTCAAACCCTATGATGAGGCGGCCTGGGCGAAGCTGCACGATGTTACGGCGCCGGTCGAGTGGTCGCTGGAGCTGGTGGAGAGCCTCCACGCCCGCTGGGTGATGTTGCTGCAGTCGCTCAACGACGAGCAGTGGAAGCGCGGATGCAATCATCCGGAGAATGGTCCGATGACGGTGGAGCTGTTAACGCTCGTTTATGCGTGGCACTCGCGCCATCATGTCGCGCATATCACGCATCTGCGCGCCAGAGAAAACTGGTAGAACAGACGCATGCGGACTATCCAGATTGCTACGACGCCCGAAGAGATCGATCGCTGCTTTTCGGTGATGAGCCAGCTTCGACCATTGCTGATTGCAGGAAGAGTTTGTCGCTCGCATCCAGGCCCAGCAGGCGGAGGGGTATCAACTCGCGTCACTTGAGAATGACGGAAACGTGATTGTCTCGGTCGCAGGATTTCGCATGCAGAACATGCTGTCGAGCGGCAAGACGCTCTACGTCGACGATCTGGTGACCGATGCGGCGGCGCGTTCGCAGGGCTACGGCGAGGCGATGCTGCAGTGGCTCATCGCATTGGCCAGGGAGGCCGGCTGCGACACCTTCAGCTCTCGACTCGGGCACGCAGCGGCAGGATGCCCATGCGTTTTATCTGCGTCAGCGGCTGCGGATCACGAGCTTTCATTTTTCGCTTCGTCGTGAATCGCTGCCGCATCTCTGGCGTTGTTTGATGTAATTAAGGTTCGACTATGCCGCCACGAGCAGCTTCCGCGGAGACCGCAGCCCCCCACACAGACCGTAGAACAGATCGCAGCAGCGCTGGAGGAATTTCTCGCTGAGCATGCGCGTGCCGTTGTGCTCGAAGATGGCAAGGTGCTCTTCGACATGCGCGAGGCGAAGTACAGGCTGGCGACCGAGCATGGCCGTTGCACGCTGCACCTGTGGGGCGAAGAGCGCAATTTGGTCCGGCGGGTGAGTGGGACGACGATGCGGAACGGCGTGCTGCGGTTGAGTACGCATCGCTTCGGGCAGACCAAGCCCCAGACTCTGGAGCTGGTCGCTGACCGCGACCGGCGCACGCCGTCGACGCGCGAGGCGACGCGGGTGAAGTATCTGCGTGTGCTGGAGCGAGTATTGTTGCGGAGCTTTCCCGGATTCAAGGCGGATGCGTTTCGTACGGCGATGGACCTGGAAAAAAGTTTTGGGCCGGCGTATGCGCGCGGTTCGCTGGTGCAAGGGCAGAAGGCGTGGGCGGTGATCGCTGTGAATGAGGAGGAGACGCAGGCGACCGTCGACGGGATTCTAACGCTGGGGATTTTGTGGCTGCAGCACTGCCGCGAATCGGGCGATGGGCGAAGGCTCTACCAGGGATTGAAGCTGTTGTGCCGCGCGGAATGGCGATGCTGACTTTGTCGCGGATGGCGTGGCTGAACGCGAACGTCGCACAGTGGGAGCTGTGGGAGCTGGACCAGAAGACCGAAGAGCTGGAGCAGCGCGACGCGGCCGATCACGGCAATCTGACGACTCGGTTGATGCATGCGCCGAACGAGCGTACCGCGGAGGAGCGATTTGCCGAGATCGAAGTCGCGCGTGATGGCGCTGGTGCCGGAGACGATGCGCGAGGTCGTGGAGCAGCGTCTTCGCGGCGGAACGGAGTTGGCGTTTCTTCTGCATGGTCTTGAGTTTGCCCGAGTGCGCATGGGCTACGCGGGCAACTCTTTCAACAGTGCCCAGGAGATCACGTTTGGTGCCGGCGCAAATGAGACTCCGCTGACGGAGGAGAATGCGAGCGAGCTGCGCGAGCTGGTTTCGCGATTGTTTGCGCGGCGTATTGCCGGGGGCGACAAACGCGATCCGCTCTACCGGATGCAGCCGGAGCGGTGGCTCGAGAGCGTTTTGCGGCGCGACGTTGAGCCGCTCGATGCTCATCTTGATTCCGCCCACGTTTATACGCAGGTGCCTGCGTTTGCGGCGGCCGATCGGGGTATGCTCGACCTGCTGGGCGTCACCGATGATGGACGGCTGGCGGTGATTGAATTGAAGGCGGACGAAGATCTGCAGCTCGCGTTGCAGGGGCTCGACTATTGGGTGCGCGTGCGGTGGCATCATCTGCAGAATCCCGATAACATCACCGGACTGGGCGAGTTTCAACGGCATGGATACTTTGGCGGGCTAAGGTTGTCTCCGGAGGCTCCGAGGCTCTATCTGGTCGGCCCCGGCGTTGCGGATTCATCCTGCGACCGACGTGGTGCTGCGACATCTGTCTCCGCGAGTGGAATGGACAGTAATTGCCCTCGATGAGCGCTGGCGGTCGGAAGTAAAAGCAGTGTGGCGGAAGCGAAGTGGGGCCCTGATTTAACGTTGTGGATATCTGATGAGGAGGGCCGATGACCTTCAGAAGAGTTTTAGCCGTGCTGGGGCTTGTCGCAATCTTGACCTGCAGTGGCGTTGCGCGCGCCAAGACGGTGACGTTGGGTTCTTCCGACAATCGGACGGATGTCTCTCTGAACCTGGGCGACACGCTGATAGTGGAGTTGTCGTCGGGTGATGTCAACGGCTTCGGCTGGGTTTCCCATCTGCCGAAAGATTCCGGATTAACCGCCCTGAACGACGATCTGGTGCCCGCCAACAAGAAGGCCGCTGTGCCGGTGCAGATAAAGCGCTTCCGTTTCAACGCGGCGAAGGTTGGAGATTTCGCGCTCGTGTTTGGCTTCGAGACTGCGGAGAAGGCTCCGGGCGCTGCACCGCAGGATACGTCCGCTTATTCGGCGCGAGTGCATATCGCTGCAGGCGCTCCGCGCCCGGGAACGGCGATCCTGTTTGGCGTATACAAAGGAACGATGCCCTGCGCCGATTGCGACGGGCTCGAAACGGTGCTGCGGTTGTATGCGAAGAGCAAGTTCGATACGACCTATGCATTTTACGTTCGCACGCAGACTTATCGCGGTGCGCCGCATGGAGATGTTACGTTCTCCGATCGAGGGGAGTGGACCCTTCTGCGTGGGGATGCAACCGATCCGGATGCGACGGTCTATCAGCTCAATCCGGATGTTGAACAGCACTCCGAGGCTCTGCTGGTTCAGGACAAGGGTGCGGCCCTGGAGCAACTGGATCGCGATCTGAAACCGATTGACACAACGATGAATGTAACGCTGAAGCGCGTACCGTGAGTTAGTTGTTCTGGTCGCCGGGAGTGGGATGCTTTCCGGTGAAGGGCGAGCAGCAGGGCTCCTGCGCCGGCTGCGAACTCCATGAACTCGACACGGGTCTCGTCGGGATCGAAGAGATTGAGCTGGACCTTGCCGTCCCGTCCCATCTGGGTTTTGGTGCAGTTGGGGCCTTCGCAATGGTTGCTGGCCAGTGCTTTGACCGCGTCGTTCATTTGGGCGACGCCGAGGGAGAAGTGGTCCATCACGCCCGCCTGGTGAAGACTCGGGTTGGGGCCGCTGTTGAGCATGTATTCGAGCCAGTCGCTGCCGTCGGGAACCTGCATGCTGACCCAGTTGTCGACGCCATCATCTTTTGGGCCGCCGTGCCAGTAGGGCTTGAAGCCGAGAATCTGCTGCCAGAAGGCGTCTTCTTTCGCTCGATCGGTCACGATGAAGCCCACGTGGATGATGCGGGTGCTCGTTGCAAAGGGTGACGCGAGCGCTCTCGCTACAAGCTTCTCCGAGTTTCGCTGAACAAAAAAGACAAGATTGCCCTCGGGGTCGCGGACGCCGAATTGGCCGTCCTTGAGGGGAACGTCCGGCTTGACCCCGTGGGCTTCGAGGTATTGCTGGAGCTGGACCACATTGTCGGTTGTGAATGCCACGGCCGCGAGGCGGACGTTGGGGTGCGGCGGCGGCGGTGCGGTGAGGATCTCGATCCACTGCGAGTGATTAACCGGATAGAGCCACATGTCGTCGGTTTCCTTGCGCTCGAAGCCAAGGGTAGAGCCGTAAAATTTCTGCGCCGCCGCGGGATCGGTCGTATAGAAGCGAGCGAAGGCGATTCCGGTGATGGGAGGCCGCGTGGGCTGCTGCTGGGCGAGGACCGGAAGTGAAAGCAGGCAGGCGAACAAGAGCGCGATTCGTTTCATGAGACCAAACTCTAATGAACTCCCGCCGATTGGTCAAAATCAAAAGATTTGATTCAGTCGTTTTTCGTCTCTGCCGAAATCGTCAACTTTGCCGCAATGGGGGGCTGTTCACGAAACATGCAAGTGCGCATTACACTAATGGTGGAGACAAGGAGGCAATCTGTCCTCCCTGCCTCACACCCCCCAAAAAGGAAAACTATGTCGCTCATTCGTTCGAAACGGGTTAACAGATTGTTGGCAGGATTGATGGCCCTAGTCATTGCGATCGGCTTCCAGAGTGCATTCGCCCAAGATGTCGCTCATGTGTTCAGCGGAGTCGTGAAGAGCGTTGACAAAGGCACTAAGACATTTGTCGTGAAGACCGCGGATGGCACCGAGCACACCGTGAAGTGGACCGACAAGACGGTGGTCAAGGGAACCAAAGATACCGGCAAAGGCGTCGAAAAGGGCAGTGTCGATACCTACCTTGGCGCAAAGAAAGGCGCTGAGGTAACGGTGGACTACACCGAGAAGGCTGGTGAGAAGACCGCTACCGGAGTCAAGGATGCCGGCAAAGCCACTGCGAAAGCAGTCGACTAGTAAAGCTGTCATAGACGGTGCTATCCGGAGAAACCTCAGGGGCGAGCCGGCTCATTCTACTGCCGTTGTTCTTCCCGCTGTTTTTATTTGTGCAGTCTAATGTGAGCGAGCCCCGGACAGAAAATCCGGGGCTAATTCATTGATAAAAAGTAATTTACTTCCGAAATATTCCAGGGACGGGTGCGCCTGGGAAAGAAGGACGCACTTCTGCCGAAATACGACCTGAGAAACCCAGAATCTCGCAGGAACAAAAGCTTTACAGTCCCCATGCGATACTTAGTTCTGACATGTACAAAAGAGTCCTCCTTAAGATCTCTGGAGAAGCCCTGGCCGCAGGCAAGGGTTTCGGCATCGACGCTGTCTTCATCCACAAAATTGCCGCAGAAATCGCCGCCGTCCACGCTCTCGGTTGCGAGATTGGCATCGTCGTCGGAGGAGGCAACTTCTTTCGCGGCGTCGCCCAGCAGGCCATCGACATGGATCGCGTCGCCGCCGACCACATGGGCATGCTTTCCACGGTAATCAACGCGATAGCCCTCCAGGACGCCATCGAAAAGCTCGGCCTTTACTGCCGCGTCATGTCCGCCATCGAGATGCACGAGGTCGCTGAGCCTTACATCCGCCGCCGCGCCATGCGCCACCTTGAGAAGGGCCGCATCGTCATCTTCGCCGCCGGCACCGGAAACCCCTTTTTCTCAACCGACACCGCCGCCAGCCTCCGCGCCATGGAGATCAAGGCCGACATCCTCCTCAAAGCCACCTCTGTCGACGGAATCTACACCGCCGACCCTAAAGTTGACGATAAAGCTACTAAGTTCGACCAGATCACCTACAACGACATCCTTCGCCTCAACCTGCGCGTGATGGACACCACCGCCGTCTCTCTCTGTAAAGACAACAACATGCCCATGATGGTGTTCAGCATGCGCGAGCCGGGCAACATCGTCCGCGTCGTCAGCGGCGAAAGAATCGGCTCTCTGGTAACTGCCTAGCCTCACCGGGTCCCGCTACATCTCCCTCTAAATGGGACAAATCTGCGTCTTGCATCACGATCCCCGCGTCAAATCCACTGAGGCTGCGTTAGATAGAGTGTCGCTTCCGCATCCAAATAACAGGACGAATCGGTGAACACCAGCATCCTCGAACTGGAGACCAAACCCGAGCGGCAGCCTGAGCCACTTTTTGAGAGGGAGCGGCTGGCGACTCCTGCGTCTCATCCCGCCACCACCCGCAAGCCCCCTCTGCCCGCACTCACCGGCATCCGCACTCTGCTCGCCATCTTTATCATTCTCTTCCACTTCACGCCGCCGCACCTCGGCCTTCTCTATCCCTTCATCGACAACGGCTACGTCTTCGTCGGCGTCTTCTTCCTCATCTCCGGCTACGTCCTGACCTATAACTACGCCGACCGCGGCAGATCCTTATCCAAGCGCGAGTTCTGGCTCGCCCGCATCTCCCGCCTGTATCCCGTCTATCTTTTCGTCCTGCTCATCTCCCTCAGCATGGTGCAGGACGAATGGCACACACGCTCTCACGCCGAGTTCTGGCAGGGAATGATCCTCACCCCGTTCGTCCTCCAGGGTTGGAGCCCGTCCGTCGCCACCTTCTGGAACACTGTCGCCTGGACCCTGACCAGCGAATGTGTCCTCTACGCCGCCTTCCCCTGGCTCATCCGCCTGCCCTGGCCCAAACAGCCCCTGCGCCTGATCGCCCTCCTCATCGGTCTCTGGATCGTCGGCCTCATTCCCCATTCGCTCTATCTCTACCTGAACCCCGACCACATCGTCGGCCCCATCGACCGCTACAGCTCCAGTGAGTTCATCCGGTTCCTCAAGTACACCCCGCTCCCCTATGTCTGCACCTTCCTTACCGGAGTCACCCTCGGCAAACTGCAACACGCTCTCACTCTCACGCAGCGTCAGCGCTTCACACTCGCCGCTGGCAGCCTGGCCGCTGTCGGACTCTTCTTCTACGCGCTCGTCGGCCATACGCCTTACCTCCTCATCCACGGCGGCCTTATGACCCCCGTCTTCGCCGCGCTGGTTCTCGGCCTCAGCGGCCCCCACCCCATCTCTGCCCTGTTCTCCTGGCGCCCCCTCCTGCTGATCGGCGAGAGCAGCTACTGCCTCTATCTCCTTCACTTCAACGTCTTCCAACTTCTCCACACCTATCATGTCCCCGAGCACCTCCACCTCGCGGCCCTGGAACCCTGGCTTTCCTACGTGATCCTGATCCTGCTCGCCTTAGCTGTCTTTCACTTCGTCGAAGTCCCGGCCCGCAAAGCCATCCTCGATCGTTTCTCTCGTAAGCCACGCCCTCTCATCCCAGCGTCCTGATCTTGGCATCGTTTGTTTCGGCTCATGCCCGGCATAGCTCTGGCGGGATTGCTCGCGCCGCATCCGCAAGAACGCCCGGGTTGCTAACCGGACTGCTTCACCAGGAGAAACATCGCACTCCACGCAACAAAAGAGCCCCGCAATTGCGGGGCTCTTTGCTCAAGCAGAAAACCTCAGCGACTACTCAACGATAATTTGCGTCGGGTGCGATCCGTTCGCCACTGCCACCGCGCACGTTGGCAATCCGGAGGAAGGGAACGGAGTATTCTGCACCTGGCTCAAACCACCATTGTGTGGATCGAGTTTCAGCGCGGAGACAGTACTCGCAAGATTGTTAGAGCTGTATGCATAAATCCCGAGTGCTGGCTCGATGGTCACACACGTCGGCGCCGTGTCCACGCTTGTCGAGGCAGACCCGACTGACCCAACAGGGGTGCCGGACGCAACATCGATCGCATACGCTCCTATGGTGCTGGAGGAGAAGTTTGCCACATACAGGAACTTGCCACGCGGGTCGATCGTAACGCCGACCGGAAAGATTCCGGTAGCAAATGGCCCATTGACCATCGGCACCAGTGAGCCGTTATTGTTGACGAGATTGCCGTACAGCTGATTGGTTGCCTCGTCCGTGATGTAGACAAACCGCGCCGAAGGATCCTCGGCAATCGCGCTCGGTGTTGTTCCCGCTCCATAACCGGTCGCCACCGTCTTGCCGGTAGCATCAGTGGTGATCACCGTACCAGGAGTCGGTGTCAAAGCACCGGTTGTCGTATTCTGCGAGAACCCGAGCACCGTCGCCTTAGGCGGTGCCTCCTGGTCCAGCACATAGGCAAACACTGCAGTGCCGCCTGCTGGCGGACGACTCACCACAACCCCAACCGGATTATTTCCAACCTTGACAGTGGAGGGCGTGCCCAGGCTGCCATTCGAATTGATCGGGAAGATCGTTACCCCACCTGGCCCAGGCGATGCAGGAGAGTACAACTGCTGTCCGTTCGGACCCAGCTGGTAGGTGAAGGTAACGTAGAGAAATTTGCCCGCTGCATCGATCGCAATCGCCGTGGGCAGGCTGCCGGTCACGTTGTACGTGTTCTGCAGAAAGATCTTCCCATCCGTTCCAATGGCATACTGCCCCACGGACGAATCGTCATGGTTCACGACATACAGGCTCAGCCCGCTCGGCGAAGCCACCAGAGTGATCGGATTTCGTCCTGCCTGAATCGGAGAATCGGCCAGCGGTGTCAGCGAACCGATCTGATAATCCACCGCATAGGCGCTGATGCCGCCAGCCGGCGACGAGCTTAAGATGGGTTTCGCCGTCGTCACGTACACATACGCCAGTACATAGTCGCGGCTGCACGCCGTTACGCTCACCAACGCCAAAGACAATATCGAGGCCAATGTTCCGCGGCCCAATTTATTCCACATCATGCTTGCCTGACTCCGGGGCAAATCGTTTCCGCCCGCTTCTGCTGCGCCGCTACTCGGGATTCGTGAAGACATCCCATCTGGTTCTCCAGCTGCCGTCCTGCCAGCTAGTCTACGTTGCCGCTTACTGCAAGGCATGTCGCCTGTCCTACCGCCGTAAAGGTCGACCCTCGAGAAAGGTTTGAGAGTTTGCCAGAGTTGTTATCCAGCACCTTGCCCGTAACCGTCCCATCGCCATTCGACGTGTAGATGTACTGGTTCGAGGGATCCTCCACCATGCACACCGGCCCGCCTCCAATGGGATAAGGATTGAGCGGGGCGTCTGGAATAAACTGCAGCGTGCCGTTGCTCTGAACCTTGAATGCAGTGATCGAACTGTTCGGTGTGTTCGAGTTCGTCGAGGACTGGTTCGCCACATACAGATATTGGCCTTTGGCGTCGACCAGCGTGTACACCGGGCTTGATGCCGGCGCCAGATTCGCGGTAGGCCCGCCCGTAATGGTATTCAGCGAGCACGCAGTGCCCCCAACCGTAAACGGCAGAATCTGCCCAGGAGTGTTTGAGTTCACCGGACCCGCATCGGTGATATAGATCGACGTGCCCCCCGCGATGATCGAGGTCGCGCGTACCGCCCCCGTGTTGATTACCGAGTTTGTCGTCAGCGTCAACTGCCCATTGCTTCCCGCGATGTACGGAAACACCGTCTGATTCGTGTCCGAATTCAGCGTGAACACGCAACTTCCGGATAGCGCCATCATCCTCGGAGTCAGCCCGACGGGGAAGTAGGTCAACTGCAGCCCGGTCACCGGATCCTTGATCTGCTGGTTCTGCACCAGCGATAGCCGACCCGTGCTGGAGTCGACCGAGAAAACAGTGATGTCGCCAAAGCACGAAGTGGCCGTGGCTTTAGGATCAGGTGCGCATACTGCAGTAGGGGCCTGCTGATCCAGAACGTAAAGGAAGTTGCCTGTGGAATCGTGAGCTCCCCACACTGGAGTCTTTCCCTGGCTCTGGAAGCACTGCTGGAAGGTCAATACACCCTGTCCACCAACGGAGAACTCGGCGATCCCGCCGTTGGTCCCGCAAGGCAGCGCTTCGGATCCGCTTGCCACCGTCGCCGCTCCCTTATTGATCACATACAGGAAGCGTCCACCGGGCTTCAACACCAGCGAAACCGGATTCGCCCCCCCGGAGGTAAACGGCGAGCCCGGAGGGATCGTCAGGTTTCCCGTGAAGTCATCGATCTTGAAGGCGGCGATCTGGTTGTACTGCGTTCCCAAGACCCACATGAACCCGATCGTGCCTCCACCGCACGCCGTCATGCCCAGACCCATCGCTACGGACACTACCAAGGCCATTGAAACACGGCCAATCCTGCTCAACTTCATGCGCTTCCTTAATCCTCGCCAGTAGACGTTTTTCGCCTACCTTCTGCCGCGAGCAATTCTGTAGGGTACGATTCCTCTGCTAATTGTAGAAGCTGTCGCGACTTTGTGCCACTTGTCGCGTGCATTCCGACCAATCTAACTTCCCGACCTTAAGTTCTTAGACACAGTCACTATACGATGGTTACCTGCGACTGCCGCACCCCACCCAAACAAAAAGGCCCAGGCCGAAGCCTGGACCTCTCGTCAACACTTGTGCTCTACCACACACGGCACGAATTCACCGGCATCATCGGTTGGCCTACCTTGCAGCCAAACGCCTTGCCGAACTCGTCGAAGTTCTGCACCGTGCCTTTTGTGCGCCACTCGCCTGTGCTGTGCGGATCCGTCTTCGCCAGCACGCGCGCATTCTGCTCCGTCTGGTTCTGACACCACACCTGTCCAAACGTAATGAAGAACCGTTGCGCCGGTGTGTAGCCGTCTTTCTCTCCGTTCACATAGCCAGGCTCCGCATTTGGTCCGCCCTTGGCAAGCACCTCCTGCAACGCCTGAAACGCAATCCGGATGCCGCCGTTGTCGGCCGTGTTCTCGCCCAGTGTCAGCTTGCCGTTCAGGTTCTGTCCTTCGGCGACCTTGAAGCCGTCATACTCTTTCGCCTCGCAGTCGGTCCGCTCTTTGAACTTCGCAAGATCCTCCGCAGTGAACCACTGCTTCACGTTGCCCTTCGGATCGTACTTCGATCCCTGGTCGTCAAACCCATGCGTCATCTCGTGGCCGATCACCACGCCGATGCCGCCGAAGTTCACCGCCGGATCCATGCTGTTGTCGAAGAATGGCGGCTGCAGAATGCCGGCAGGAAAGTTGATGTCGTTGTTTGGCGGAGAGTAGTAGGCGTTCACCGTCGGCGGCGTCATCGTCCACTCCTTCTCGTCGACCGGCTTGCCCAGCTTGTTGTAGTTACGCTGGCGTTCGAACTCTGCATTTCGCTCCAGGTTGCCCAGTGGATCGTCACGCTTCACCACCAGCGCGCTGTAGTCGCGCCAGTTCTCCGGATAGCCGATCTTGTTCCGGTACGCATCCAGCTTCACCTTCGCCTCGGCCTTGGTCGCATCGCTCATCCATGGCAGCTGCGCGATGTCCTGGCCCAACGCCTTCTCCAGCGCTGCAACCAGTTTGTCCATATTGGCCTTCGCGTCCGGCGGGAAGTTTTGTTTCACCCAGTCCTGACCAACAGCCTCACCCAGCGCTTGGTCGGTTGCCCGTGTGCAACGCTTCCAGCGCGGCGTCTGCTCCTTCTGACCCTGCAGCGTCGCAGAAAAGAAGTTGAAGTTCTCATCGACGAACGGCTTGGACAGCGCGGGCGCGGCAGACCGCAATGCATGCCACCGCAGATAGCTCTTGATCGAATCCACACTCGCCGAATCGATCTCCGCATTCATCGCCGTAAAGTAGGTCGGCGTCGACACATTCAGCGTCTTGAACGCGCCAATCTTGATCCCCTTCACATAAGCATTCCAATCGTAGGCCGGAGAGAGAGCCTGGAACTCCGCCAGCGTCATGATGTGATAGCGCTTTGCCGGGTCCCGAAGCTCCACCCGGTCAATCGCTCCCTTGGCCAGCGCCGTCTCAATCGACATCACGCTCTTGGCCTCTTCCGCTGCCTTGTCCGGCGAATCGCCCAGTAGCACAAACATCTTCGTTACATGTTCCACATACTGCTCACGCAGCTTCTGGCTTCGCGGGCTGTCATCGATATAGTACGAACGATCTGGCAGCGTAAGGCCGCCCTGCCCCGCGTTTACAATCTGGCTGCTCGAATCCTTCTGGTCCTGCTGCACGCCAAGCAGGTAGAAGGTGCCCACCGCATACTTGGTCTGCAGCTCAGCCACCATCGCAGACAGCTGCTTTTTATCCTGCAGCGAAGCGATCGTCTTCATCACCGGATTCACCGGCGTCGCGCCCAATTTGTCGGCCAGATCTTCGTTCATGCACGCGGCAAAGTAGTCGCCGTATTTCTTCTGCAGCGGCGTCTTCGGAGCATCGGCCGCAGCCTTGAGCTCCACGTAAAGCAGATAGTTGTTCCGTTCTGCCAACTCATTGAATCGTCCCCACCGCGACTGGTCCGCCGGAATCGGATTGTTCTTGATCCAGTTCCCGCAGGCGTACTGATAGAAGTCGACACAAGGGTCCGCAGTCTTATCGATCGCCGACAGATCGAAGATGATCGGCTTCTTCGGCTCCGATGTAGGCCCGGGTGCCATATCGGTTCCAACCAACGACTGTCCCAGGCACATCCCCGTAGACAGCACCACAAAACTAGCGAGACATTTAAACATTCACAGCCCTCCTCGAAGTTGAAACTTGGTCGAACATCTTCTTTTCAAACAGAGCGATGGAGCTTACACTGAACGCGGAGATATTTGAGATATTACGAAGACGAGACACCGTATCACAAAGTTTCGACCATCGGCCAATGCAAAAAAGCGGGCGCAGGCTGAAGCCCGAAACCCGCTGTTGGCTCAACTTTTTTTCCTTCTCCCTAAAAAATCTTCAGATGGATCGTAAGGTACTTCTTCGGATCGCTCCGGATCGTCGTCACCAGATCCGTACTCGCCGTTAGCAGTTTGTTGACATTCGTATACATGGAATCGTCGGTCGCCAGCTTACCCAGCGTGCCTTTCCCGTCATTGATGTTCGAGACCAGTGAATTCACCTGCGTCAGCGTATTGCTCAGGTCCTGCCGAAACTTCGGATCCTTCAGCATCAACCCCAGCCCGCCTTTGCCCGCATCGGCATCCGCCAGCAGCGAGTTCGCATGCGCCACCGTCGAGTTCAGGTTCTTATAGAGCGCATCGTCCTTCAGCAGCATTCCCGCCGTGCCCTTGCCCGAGCTCACCGTATCCGCAATGCCCTGCAGCTTCGCAACCGTGTCATTCAGTCGGTTGTACAGCGTATCGTCCGTCATCAGCTTGCCGATCGAACCGCGGCCCGCATTCAGATTTTTTTCGAGTGTCAGCAGCTCATCGACCGTCCGGTTTGCCTTGTTATAGAGATCTGGATTATTGATCAACTGCCCGATCGACCCCTTGCCCGACTGAATGTTATCAACGATCACATTCATCTTCGCCAGAATCACATTCAGGCTCTCGATCGTCCCCTGGCTGGCCTTCACCACATCGGTCAGACTCGGCGTTTCTACCGTCTTCAACACATCGCCATCCTGCAGCGGCGGTCCCACGGCAAACTGGCTATTGATGTCGATCACGGTATCGCCCAGCACTCCCACCGTCGACAGCGAAGCCTTCGAATCCTTCTTCAGGCCGGCTGCGTACTTCTCGTCCATCTTCATCACGACCTTCACCGGCGTCAGCTTCCGCTCCGGCGAGTTGTCGATTGTCACTGTCTTCACTGTGCCGATCGTTACGCCTTCCAGATTCACCGCCGCGCCTGTCTTCAGCCCCGCCGAGTTCTCAAAGTAGGTCACAATCGTCAACTTATGCGTCAGAATCCCCAACCCCGACGAGCTCGTCATCAAAAACAGCAGTGCCACCAGGATGACGGTCGAAATCAGTACAATTACGCCCACCTTCAACTGCGACCATCGCACCTCCTGCTGGCTGGGCATTCGCTCTCCTTTAAATCCTGTTCCCGATCACATTCCACAAAAATCCAGCCGCATGGCGACGCATCCGCCGCCACGAGCCCAACACAAGCAGGGTGCCAGTAATTGAGAGAATACATTACCTCCCAACCCCTTCCGCCACGTCACGAATCGATTTGCTCTGAAAGTGCTTTGCCCTCAATAGATGCGGAACTCTCGCCTTTGGTTTCAAGCTCTTGCCGTTAGTCCCAAGCCTCAGTCTTCCACCACTACTACAGCCAGCGCCAGCTCCCGGCTATGGGTCAGGCTCAACTGAATCCTCTTCACCCCCATCGCCGCTGCCAGCTCCGCCGCCCGTCCGCTCAGATGCAGCGTCGGCCGCCCGCCCTCCTCGCGCCTCACTTCAAACTCCTTCCAACTCACCCCGCGGCTGATCCCCGTCCCCAGAGCCTTGGCCCCTGCTTCTTTCGCCGCAAAACGCGCCGCAAAGCTCTCCGCCGCGTTCTTCCTTTTACGCTGGCAGTAAGCAATCTCTCCCGCCGTAAAGATGCGCTCCATAAACCGCTCGCCAAACCGGTCGATACTCTCCTCCACCCGTTTGGTCTCCATCAAATCAGTCCCTAATCCCAGCACCATACCAAAACCTCGCAAATCCATCCTCCTACACCTGCCCTGCCAATGGGCGCATAATCGGTTGCGAAAGTCAGGATTCAACAGGCCGACAACCGCAAAACCAGTAGTTACAGCATCATGCCCTGCCGGTCACATGACCACAGTACCCGCATCCACCCCTCACGCTTGGCGCCTATCCTCCGATGAACATCCTAGCGGCAACTACCCTCGCCAAGAGAGGCCCTTATCCCAATGCAATCGCTCGACATCCAGGGCTTCAGTTACGAAGAGCGCCACGGCTTCCTTCCCATCCTCACCTCGGCCTTCGCCGACTGCGGCGGCTGGATCGCCGACCGCAAGACGCTCTCCCCCTCCACCATGGAGTTTCGCGTCGAAATCCAGCTTCGCGCCGTCATAGATCTCTACGCCTCCATCATCGCCTCAGGCCTCGAGCTCACTCGCTCCGGACATCTCGGCCTCACCCATCTCTGTATCTGCCGCAAAAATCTCTCCGCTCCTATCGATCTCGGCCAGCTCGTCACCATCCGGATCGAGATCAGCTTTCTCGAAGACGCAACCCTCCAGTCCGTCTTCGCCAAACCCCCTGCCTGAACAAACTTGCTCAGCACCCAAACCTCGTCATTTCGACCGAACCCTGTGCGTAGTCGAACGGGCAGTGGAGAAATCCGCTTCTCGAATTCGGCATTCCACCCGCCACGACGCCCTCCTTCACCCAAGCAATATTTGGTCATTTCGACAGAAGCCGGGTGCCCCATTCATGCGGTCCTATCGCATGAGTGGGCCATCGCGCGAAACCGCGATCCACTGTCCCGATCAGCCGCCCTCTTCTAGCCCAGAACCTACCGCCCCAACTCCACCACAGTCTTCCGATGCAACAAGCTATCCGAGTCCCCAATCACCAGCACCCCGGGCTGCCATCGCCCATGCGTCAATACCAACCCCAGCCCCGACGCATCCGCCGCCACCTTAAACACCGGCTCACTCACCACCGAAGCTCCCCCCGCAACCCGCGTCGTCAACTCCACTCCATTCACCCCCTGCGACATCTCCCACCGCCTGCCCTGCGCATCCACCAGATAAGCCCGAATCAACCCTTCCCTCTGCGCCTTCCGGCCCTGATTCGTCACCTGCACCGACACCCGCAGCAGCCGCCGTCCGTCCCGAATCAGGAACCCGGGAACTTCCTCCACCCGAGTAACCGTAAAACACATCTCGTCAAAGCACTGCGGCTTCCCCATCGCCACCACTCTCTGCCCCTGCCCTAACGAAACCCCAATCACCACAGACAGATAGACCACCCAAACGCCGAATAGCCACCCCAGTCCGCGCCGCACCCTCTCCCGCTCCCCGCGCCGCGCCGATACCCCTACTCCAACCACCCCGATCGCCGTCCACCCCACCAGCCCCAGCAACAATAGCTCCGTCGCCTTCATCCCACCCCATTCCCGCATTCACGATAGACTTGAGATACCGAATGCGTTCTCATTCTTCCACGTTGCCCTCCACCCCTGATCCGCGCTCTGTATCCCCGCTGGTTGACTCCTCTCCGAATCCAGACCCGGTCCCACCCATCATCCTCGCCCGGAATCTCGGCAAGACCTACCGCTCCGGCAAACTCGAAGTCCCCGCCCTGAGCAGCGTCAACTTCGCCATCACCCCCGGCGAGTTCGTCGCCATCGTGGGCCCCTCCGGCTCCGGAAAATCCACGCTCTTCTACATCCTCGGCGGCCTCACGAACGCAACCACCGGCTCGGTCCTCATCGACGGCACCGACTTCGCCAAACTCACCGACGCCGAGCGCACCAAGATGCGCCGCGCCAAGATCGGCTTCATCTTCCAGCGCTTCAACCTTCTCCCCACGCTCTCCGCCATGGGCAACATCGAAATCGCCCATGACATCTCCAGCCTCGGAGCCCCTACCAAGAGAGAACTCGACAAGCCCCTCCTCGACCACCTCACCGAAATGCTCGGCATCAAGGGCCGCCTCGATCACCGCCCCAACGAGCTCTCCGGTGGCGAGCAACAGCGCGTCGCCATCGCCCGCGCTCTCATCAACCGCCCCGCCATCGTCCTCGCCGACGAACCCACCGGCAACCTCGACACCAAAAACTCCGACGCCGTCCTCAAGATGCTCCGCCAGTCCAGCCGCGAGCTCAACCAGACCGTCCTCATGATCACCCACAACCCCGAGGCCGCCCAGATCGCCGACCGCATCCTCCACATGCGCGACGGCGAGATCACCCACATCGAAGACGGCCAGCGTTAGCGAACACACCGGACCCACTGCTGCAGAGGAGCTTTGACCATGGCAGATGCAAAACTGATCGCCACCCTCTCATCTCTGCTTGGTTCGCAGCCCGGCATCAAAGAAAAGCAGTTCCCAAACCACACCAGCTTCTTCACCGGCAAAAACATCTTCGTCTTCACCAGCCGCACCAGCAACCGCGTCATCCTCAAGCTTCCCAAAGAACGAATCGCGGCTTTGCTACAGCGAGACGACATCACCCCACTCACCATGGGCAAACGAACCATGAAGGAGTGGATCGTCATCGAACGCAGCAAGCCCGCCGACTACAAAAAGGACCTCGCTCTCTTCAAAGAAGCGAAGGCCTTCGTCGAAGCAGAAAAGAAAAGTAAAAACTAGAACCTATCTCCTAAATCGACAAAGCAGGGTTTTTCCCAAAGGCATAACTTCCGTATTGCCGGTCAATCGCGCAGAACTTCGAAGTCCGGAAATCTCTCGGCCCCCTACGAACTATTAGTTTTATCAGTGGCTGATGCTGCCGTGATGGGCGATAGTTGCAGATGATCGGGCGCGAAAGGTGCGGGAGGATGACTGTGACAAACAAACCACCGAGTGAAATCCAGACCCTTATCGATGAACATATCAATGGTTTCAACAGCCAAAATACAGGGCTTTTCTCTGGTGTTTTTGGGGACACCGCGATCATCATTGATGGCATCGCGCCCTATCGTTGGATGAACCCAGATGCTCCGGCCAATTGGCTTGCTGACGTAGCGAAGTGGCGTGAAAAGTTTGGGGTTTCGTACGAACATCTGTCGTACGAGATGGGGTTCTGGAACGTCGAGGGTTCCTATGCCTACGCTGTCATAGCGGGGACTCTTACCGTAACGATGAAGGGCCAAAACGTCGTTCGAACCGGCACCCTCGCATATACATTTTCAAAACATGGCCAACTGTGGAAGATAGATGCGCAGGCGTGGGGCCGCACGTCATAGAGCATAACTACCGTTTGGTCCACAAGCGCTCTGGAGTAATTCTCGCGAAGCTCCGCCGACCAGAGACATTCATGAGATGAGTTTTAAATTGGCGATATTGAATTTGACCGTAATCGCCAAGCGTGGCGAACCTCTTCCATCGATCCGGGTATCTCGCATTCGATTTGCCACTGCTTTCTTGTCGTCATCCCGCAGCGATCCAGCTTTCGTTTGTTGTCCTTACAGATTTTTTCTTCAAAATTCCGCCCAAAAACAGCATGTCAAGTCCAAAAACCGCTTAACTCTATCAAACCAAAGGAAATAGAGTTGGCAATTTAGTTGGGTTCAACCTGCTAGACTAAATATATGAGTTAAGAAAAAAGCCCCGGCAAAGGTCGGGGTTTCGCCTTTCCAGTAGCCAGTAAGCTCCATATGTTGGCCAACTATTTTGCGAATCGCAGCGACAGCTTCGCTTGTTGCGACAATCATTGTAACCGCACGATTACAGCAGTCAAGTCAAGTCGGCTAAACCCTTGATAAACCACATGATTTACACGCAGGCAACCCAGTTGAGACAACCCTTGAGAAACCCTTGAGAAAACGAAATACATCCCCGATCAGCCCGGCTTCATGCAGCCGCGCTGTCCCCGCTGCAACTCGACGGATATCTTTGGGAGCGTCAGGGGCGCAAAGCCGCTCTAGCCTCCCTCTATCTGTTCTCGCTTCCCCTGCCACGCGGGTCCGAGTCCTGGCGCTGCAGCAGCTGCGATCTGCGCTGGATCGATGACGACGGAGTCTGCCAAGTCACAGCGTCCGTGATGACGCACCCCTTGAGAAACCTATTAGGAGTCCACCGTGCCCTGGTACCAACTCGACAACGCCAACGACCCCAAGCTCGACGAACTCGCCAAGCAATACAACCTCCACCCCCTCCACATCGAAGACGCCCGTAGCGCAGACGAGAGCGTCAAAGTCGACACCGCACCCCACTACACCTTCGCCGTCTTCAAACCCGTCCGCCTCGAGCCCGACCCCGACAACCCCGGCGAACAGATGCCCGCCTTCTCCCCTATCGACATCTTCGCCGGCAAAGACTTCCTCATCACCATCTCCGATCCCGCCTGCCCCACAACCCAGCAAGCCCTCGACCGAGCCCGCCGCGACGGCGACGACGAGCACCCCGGCAAGCTCCTCTACCTCATCCTCGACACCATCGTCGATCTCTACTTTCCCGCCATCGACCACTTCGATGACCGCATCGACCAGCTCGAGGACCGGGTCTTCGACAACCCCACACCCGAAATCCTGCAATCCATCTTCGCCATCAAGCGCGAACTCATCGACCTGCGCCGCGTCCTCGTCAACACCCGCGACGCGTCGCTCCACCTCCAGCGCGATCCCAACACCATCATCGACGCCGACCACCAACCCTACGTGCGCGACACCTACGACCACATCGCACGCCTGCTCGACTCCGTAGAAACCCAGCGCGACCTTCTCAACAACACCCTCGACATCTACTTGTCTTCCGTCGCCAACCGCACCAACGAAGTCATGAAGGTCCTCACCGTCCTCGGCACCATCGTCCTTCCAGCACTCGCCATCTCCAGCATCTACGGCATGAACCTCAAAGGCCTGCCCTTCCAGGAATCCCCTTACGGCGCCGAGTGGGTCGGCGGCATCACCATCGTCGCCACCCTCCTCCTCCTGTATATCCTCCGCAAATTGAAGTGGTTTTAGCTATCTCCACCAGATCAATTCCCTTCCGCTCATCTGTTGATCAAACAAAACTCAAACACAGTTCCGCTCCCTCACACGAAGTCCTCCTGCATCTCTCGTACAAGAGACGGCAACGCCGCCAAGGAGACATTGCATGACCGACTACCGTGTAGCAAAAGGTGAAGCTCAGGAAGACCAGATCACCGCATCCATCGAAAAATTCACTGCGCAGATTCCCTCCAGCGTTTATCTCGCTTGCGCGCTTGGCTCCATGGCCGCGTCGCTCGCCTTCCAGGCTGCGAAAAAACAGCACGAATCTCTCTTCGTCGGCCAATGGGCCGCGCCCTTCCTCATCCTCGGCATCTACAACAAACTCGTAAAAATCCACGGCTCCGACGGAACCAGCGGGCGCCCCAATACCTAACCCCAAAACCAGCCGAGTGTCCCATTCATGCGGTTTTCGCAGGAGTGGGGCATTGCGCAAGGCGCGATCCGCTGTTTATGTGTCTCGCCCGCCACCCAAAACATCATTAAGCCCCAACCAGCATGTGAGAGCCTACCAAAGCACCCCATGAACCGGCTTCTCCGCCGGCCGCAGAACAGTCTCCCCCAGCAGCTGCCGCAGATTGATCTCAATCGTCGTCGTAATCGCCGTCAGCGGCACATCATAGATCGTGTTCTCAAACGGATCTTCCAGGTCCCGCCCAATCTTATCCAGCGCCAGAAACATGAAACCCACCAGCGTCGACCCGAGTGGCGTATACCAACCCATCGCCGTCACCAGCGCCAGCGGAAGCATGATGCAGTACATCTGCACAAAAAGCTGCGGAAAATAATCGTATTGCTTCGGCATCGGCGTGTTTTTGATGCGTTCGGCGCCCCCCTGAGCATCCACCAGATCATCCAGGTTGTTGTCCAGCGCCCGCCAATGCATCATGTCGATCCACCCTCGCAGCTGGCAGTCCCGCAGCAGCGCGCCCATCTGCTGCTGTATCGCAAGCGGAATATTTTTCTCATCCCGCAAGTCGCTCAACTCCCGCTCACTCAGCAGTGGCACCAGCTCTTCCCAAGGCTCCAGTCCGCGCAGATGCTGCCGCAGCGCAATGACATACGCGATCTGGTGATACACCAGCCGCCGCTGCATCGCCGTCAACTCCCCCGCTTCCACATCGTTCAACGACATCATCACCGTCGTCACCTGCCGCGCCCAGCTCCGGGAGTTGTTCACCAATGCGCCCCACAGCGTCCGCGCCTCCCACCACCGCGCATACGCCGACTGGTTCCGGAACGCGACAATAATTCCGATCGCTGACCCATACAGCGCCAATGGAATGTGTGGCAACGCCACCCAATCCCAACGCAGCACCTTGTACGCCACTACTACCGCAAGGTCATACAGCACCAGGATCAGCAGCGGCCTGCCCACATACAGCAGCATTCTCCACAGCTGCCGCCCGCGCGGAACGATCATGCATCACCCTCGGTCGTCACCGTTTGAAACACGCGCCCGCCATCCTCCGAGATCCTTACCTCCCCATTGCCAATGTCATACACCCAACCCGAGATCGTCAGCTCCCCCCTGGCCATCGCCCCCGCCACCGAAGGATGCGTCCGCAGATGCTGCATCTGCAGCAGCACATTCTCTTCCGTCAGCCGCCGCATCAACTCGCTTGGCGTCTCATCGGGCTCCGCCAGAGAACTCGCCACACTCAGCGCAGCATGCGCATTCTTCAGCCAACTCCTCACCGTCGGCATCTTCTCCAGCGCCTCTGGGTTCAGCAACCCCTTCATTGCCCCGCAGTCCGAGTGCCCGCAGATCACCACATGCTGAACCTTCAGCGCCGTCACCGCATACTCGATCACCGCGCTCACGCCACCCATCATCTCGCCATACGCAGGCACCAGGTTTCCCACATTGCGCGTCACAAAAATATCCCCAGGCCCGGATTGCGTAATCGTCTCAATATCGATCCGCGAATCCGCACACGTCACAATCAGGGAATGCGGTCGCTGCGGCTCACTCGCCGCCTGTCGATAAGTCGCTTCGTTCTTCGGATAAATCTCCGTCCGAAACCGCCGAATCCCGCTCTTCAACTCCTTCAGTACAGTGTCCACACTGTCTCCTTTATGTTCGTCGTCCTGAACCGAGTCTACCTAAGGTCATTTCGCTGCAAGAAATCTCGCCGGCCCTTATTCCTTCCACTTGATATTGCACCCCACCGCAAACCGCTGATTCGGGTCCGGCCTCTTTCCCGCGATCACGGCGTCCATCGCCGCCCGCAGGTCTTTGCCCGTCACCGGAATATCATTTCCAAAATCCCCGCGCCGCGGCCTGCTGTCATCCAGTTGTCCGCGATACACCAGCTTCATCTCGCTATCGAACAGAAAAATATCCGGCGTACAAGCAGCCTCATACGCCCGTGCCACCTCCTGCGTCTCGTCATACAGGTAAGGGAAGCGGAACCCCAGCCGCTCGGCCTGCTTCTTCATCTCCTCCGGTGAATCCTGCGGATAAGCCTCCACATCATTCGACGAGATCGCCACAATCCCGATCTTTCCCTCATAGTCCCGCCCAATCCGCGCCAACTCCTTCTCCACATGCACGACATACGGACAATGCACGCAAATAAACATCACCAGCAACCCATGGCATCCAGTCACCGCGCAGTTGGCCTCATCCGCCCGTGCATCCTCCGAGACCGCAGCAAATACATCGTCCCGCCCCACGGCCTTGCCGCTCACCACATCCATCAACTCAAACGCCGGAGCCACACTCCCCAGCGCCACCATCGTCGACTGTGTCTTCGACATCTCTCTTATCTCCTCGCAGCCGGAATCAACTCCTCTGCATCCGGTCACGCAATCCCCATTCTAAAGCCCGATCGTTACACTAATCCCATGTTCATCCACATGTTCTCCTTCCGCTGGAAGCCAGGCGTCACCGAGCAGCAGAAGCAACGCATCTTCGACGAGGTCAACGCTCTCAAGGATCACATCCCTGGCATCCTCGACTCCGCCGCCGGCTTCAACACCTCACCCCGCGGCCAGGGCTACGAGTTCGGCGGCGTCATGAAGTTCTCCAACCGCGCCGCATACGATGCCTACAACGCCCATCCCGTCCACCAGCAACTCCTCACCTGGCTGCTGCCCCTCATCGATCCCATGGAGCTAGACTTCGAACTCTGATTCAGTCGGCGCCGGACGTCATGCAGCGGGGTGCCCCATTCATGCGGCTTTTTGCATGAGTGGGCCATCGCGCAAAGCGATCCGCAGTTGCAGATTGCCGTTATCTCCCCCGCACCGAGAAGAGGGAACCCACCTCAACATCCCCAACTCCCTCGGCGCATCCTATTCTGAAAAAGCATGCTCCCCACCCGCACCCTCGCCCGGCGGCCGCACCACGCGCCAAGCCCTACCGCTAGGCCCCAACAACCTGCCCCTCTGCCGCTGGTGCGACCTCGAAATCCTCGCCAAACGGCGCCGCACCTTCTGCAGCGACTACTGCGTCCACCAATGGCGTCTCCGCACCGATCCCGGCTACCTGCGCGATCAGGTCTTCGCCCGCGACCACGGCATCTGCGCCGTCTGCGACATCGACACCATCGCCGCCTACAACGCGCTCAAACGAGCCCGCGGCCCCGCCCGCGCCGCCGGCCTTCGTCTCTACGGCATGAAGTCCATCACCACCCGCCGCAGCCTCTGGGACGCCGACCACATCCGCCCCGTAGCCGAAGGCGGCGGCCAGTGCGACCTCGACAACCTCCGCACCCTCTGCCTCCTCTGCCACCGCGAAGCCACCGCCCAACTCCGCACACGTCTCAGCCAAGCCCGCGAGAGCAACCATCCGCAGTCAACTCTGACTCTGAGCCTGCCCTGAGCCTGTCGAAGGGGGAAAGATCCGCACACTCACATGTTTTCGGAAAGTTCGGTGCCGACAGGTCGAAGTTGCCGCAAACCCCGTTTTCAGGCAGAATCGACGGCGGCCAAACGTATTGCTGAATGTAGATCTGTTCCGAGTAAGGCACGGTGTCCGAGCGAAATCAACAGTCAGGATTCTCAACAGGGCCCTACGAGAATCGAGATACGCTCAGTAATCCAGACTGATGTCCTTCCGCATGGCAACAGCGGGAAGCCTGACAGTCTCGCCATTTTAGAATTTCAGTCCTGTTGATTTCGGCAGGATTATCGAGAGTCCTGGGATGCAAGTTCGCTGGCCTAAAGTCTCGGTGCCCTTGGTCGGGTTGTTCACTAACACGGCGCATTGTCGGCGCTAGTTCATCTGCAACCGCAGTAGCTGATGGCCTGCTTGATCGAGCGGAAGCGTGAGACATCCCCAATCTCCAGAGCCCACGTCAGTGCTGTGATCGGACCCACGCCAGGAACGGTTCTGAGCCTCTTGATCCGGTCGGCCAACACCGGATCGCGCTGAAGAGAACTAACCAGAGCGTACTCGGTCTTCTGGCAGCGCTCGATCGTCTCCCGGCTGAGCTTCAACAGCGGCCGTATGCTCGGAGGAACCTCCCCGTTGGCGGAGAGCAGTTCCCGGAAGTAACTCACCTTGTGCAGCCGTTGCTTGTTGTACTCCACGCCCGTCTCCATCAGCAGTCCGGAGACACGGTTCTTCATCTGCACCATCTGCCGCACCAGCAGATGCCGGTACCTCAGCGTGCGCCTTCGATCCCGTATCGCTGCGGGCATCATGTGGCACTCCGGGAGGAAGTCGCATCTCAGGCAGTCGGCGAGCTTGCTGGCATCGATCTGGTCGTTCTTCTTCTTGGCTGCAGCAATCGCGCGCAGCATCAATGGATGTGCCACCTGGATCTGGGTGGCATGCGGCAGCAGGTGATCGTAGATCCAGCCGCTGAAGATCGTCGCCTCCATCGCCACGGTCCACGGCTGGGGTAGAGTCTTCATCCAACAATCCAGCTCGCGTCGGGTTGACCCGACCTTGCCTTCTTGCTGTATCCGGCCACTCGCGTCCTTCACGCAGTAGCTGATCGTCTTCTTGTGAACGTCCAATCCGATATAGTTCATAGTCGTCATCGAGGAGCCTCCGTGGTTGTTCTCTGAATCAGCGTCACCGCTGAGTTCAGCTAATGCAACACCACGTGCTCCTCGATGACTAACATTCAAACAATACGGACAGGACCGAAGCAAAACTCCAATGACCGCTGCTTTGCCACCCTATACTCAAGCGATGACATCGAAATCCTTCCATTGCGCTCTGCTGAACCTTGCAATGTTATTTTGCCTTGCCGGACCATGTGTGGCACAAGAGGAAGCTCATGCAATACAGTTCGGGCAATTCCCAGTGAAGATCTATGAAGGACCTGTTAGGACTCCCAAGGACTTGCACAAGGATTCAGATGGCGTCTGGCACGATGCACTAAATAAGTTGGTGGAACCTCCGGGCGTGAACTTCGCAGGGGAGTATTACCTTGCAGCGCATTCTTGTGGAACGGGGTGCCGCTACTATCAGTTGACCAACCTTCGTACAGGCAGCGAAATCGGGCAGGTCAGCATGTTCGATACAGGTGATCCTCCTCCACGGACAAGAGATGGACATACCTACGGGTCCATTCTTTTCTTCAAGCCCGACAGCAAGCTGCTAATCGTTCAATACGAAATCGATCCGCTCACGACAAAAGAAAAGAGCCAATGCCGGCAACGGTATTTCGTCTTGGATGGCGGCCGCGTTAGGGCAATTTCGAAGGCGTTCACATCCTGTACCCGTGAGGGTGGCGAATCAGAATAGCCCGCATGTACCCTGCAACGTGGCTAGTTCTGGTTGGTTGACCGGCAATACGGACGTTTCGTGGAACCCAACTCCCCAAAAGTCGCGTTTTCGGAAACTTCAGTCACTCCAAACTGCTCCACTACGCACATTCACCCCAGGTCTTGTCGGCGTCGTTTCCAACCAACAGCCGGGTGAGCTTCACAGGCGCAACGGATGCGAACCTAACCGAACTGCCCGGAAAGTCCTTGGGCTTTGAAACCCCGGCGAGTAAACTTCAAGCCAGTGTTGCATCGACCGGTTGAGCCCGCCCACGTCTTCGGAAAGTTCGGTGCCGACAGGATGAGGCTGCCGATATGGACCCCGCTCATGAGGATCGAGCTGTCATGGAAGGGGCACCCAAAATGAGATTTCATGAGAGGGCCACCCGCCCCGGCGCCTGCTATCTGGCGTCTGCTGTCTATTGATAGATCGACCCGCAGAATGACTTAGCCGGTAAGAAGACTCTTCGTCTGCTGGTAGTTTTGCTGGTTGACCTGGTGGAGCCACACTTGGACGATTAGTGTGTCGGATCTTCGTGTGCTTATCTGCGATGGCCAATTAAGGCGAGTAGGCCGACTTAGGGCACCTAAGTGGAATGGAGAGATTTTGGACTATGTCCAGCTCCGACGTTTGATCGCACGCGGCGACGGAACCTCGCCGTAATTCTGATGAACGAGAAGATCTCGATCTTCTTTCAATGAGAGGACTTGCCATGAGAAACTTCATTGGGTTCGTTGTCAGCAGGTTGCTTACCGGGGTGATCGTAGTCGCACCGATTTATCTGACTGTGCTGCTACTTCTTAAAGCGGCGCAATCACTTCTGAGTATCATGAAGCCTGTCGCAGCGCTGCTTCCAGAATCGGTGCCGGCGGAGGAACTAATATCGTTGCTGATCATCCTGTTTTTTTGTTTCTTGATCGGGCTCGGGATGAAGACTCCAAAAGGACGGGCAACATGGGAGCGAATGGAAAATTCCCTATTCGAGAGACTACCGGGTTACGCTCTCTTTAGAAGTCTCACCCAGCAGCTATCCGGGAAAACTCAAGACAATACATGGAAGCCGGCACTGGCTGAGATTGAAGATGCCCTTTGCCCAGCCTTCATCATTGAAGAGCTGGAGAACGGGAGCTTCACCGTTTTCGTCCCTTCCATACCGACGCCCCTGGCCGGGGCGGTTTACATCCTTACATCGGATCGTGTGCACCCGTTGGATGTTCCTTTTACTCAGGCGATTAGGACCATCTCGCAGTGGGGATCGGGATCGAAGAATCTCTTCGCTGCCATGAAAAAGAAAGAGGGATCTGACAAATAATGAAGTATAGCTATCCGATCAGTCAGTCTCACAGCAACATTCCTTCGGGAAGGCACCGCGATCCGTCGATTCACCCCAGTCCTCGTCGGCGTCGTTTCCCACCAGCAAAAATCCACACAAGAACCATGCATTCACCACAAATTGTCCACATATTTCGTGCTGGAAAAAGCACAATTCCCCCGCGCTACGACCCAAAATTCCACCACAAAACCAAACGCGATCCCCCAAAAAACCTAAAACTCACCACAACTCACCACAAAAACCGAAGAACCGTTTTATCCACAAGAAGGTGGTCAGTCCTCCGCTATTGACATTTCTTTCTCCGGAAAGATCCCCTTGATCGGCCACGCGTTCCGATCGATGAAATCCTCGCAAATCCCTTGGGCGCAAGGTCCACGACTCACCCATATCTCTGGTGCGTTCTCCAGAACTCCGCCCATGGCATCCGCGGCGGCCCGCAAACAAAAATATCCGGATGATACTCGCTCTCCTCGTTCTTCACGCCCTCCGCATTGCCGTTGTGTCCCGCCAGAGTACAAGCAGTAAATAACCTATCCGCAGATTCCCGCGAAAATCCAACCACAATCAGCGTCGTCGGCTGCGGCGTCGGATACCCACGCAGCCACGCCGAATTCGTCATGCTGATCGGTGTTGGCAGATGGTACGCCGGCCCCAGAATCTCTACCGCCCCAGCCTCGCCATAGTTCCCTACAATCACTCCAACCTTGTCCCGCTGCTCCTGGGGAAGGGAATCGCGAATCGCCGCAACATTCTTCACCAACTCATCCCACCCAATCTCCTCCCGCAGATCGCCATTGTTGCTCAAAGCAAATTGCCGCAAAGGCCCGCTCGATGCCAGCGGCACCAGCAGCGCAAAAGCAAACGCCCCCCATGCCCCCAGGCCAAGAAAAAACACACCCTCCACCGCCATGCGCCATCCCCGCTTCAGCGAACCCAGCCAGCGCTCACCCGCAACCGCACCCATCGCCATCAGCATCGGATACGCCGCAGCCATGTAGTACCCGCGCCCCTTCCCAAACACAAACAGCGCAAGCGGGACCACGTACATCCAACCCAGCATCCGGTACCGCCGGTCCCGCAAAAAATAAATCAACCCCGCAATCCACAGAGGCGCCGCAAACAGATTCGCGCAGATGATGAACTGATCGCGCAGAAATCCATTCGCCCGTCCCTCCCCCACATCCCGCACATGGATATGCTGCAAGAAATGCACCGAGACAAATCCATGCCGCACCTGCCACACAAAGTTCGGCAGAAAGATCACGAGCGCCACCCCAACCCCACCCCAGAACCACCCGCTCAAAAAGTACCGCCGTGCGGCAGTCAGCAACATCCCCACCAGGATCCCGGCGACAAAAAAACAGATCGTGTACTTCGTCTGAAGCCCTACACCGATCGCCCCGCCAATCGCCATCCACCATCGCGCATCCTCGGTCTTTAACAAGCGGATCACGAAGTAAGCAATCAACACCCACCACAAATAATCGAACGTCGAGTACTGAAACTCAGTCCCCTCAAACACCGGCAACCCCGAGGTCGCCACCGCCAACGCAGCCGTTATCTGCGCCAGCCGCCCCCCGCCAAGCTCCATCGCCATCAATCCCGTCACCACAATCGCCAGCGCCTGCGCGATCACCGAAAACAACCGCAGCCCCACCAGCGAAACGCCAAAAATCTCCAGCCCCACGCGCTCCACAAAAGGCGTCAACGGCGGATACGCCACAAATCCCCAGTCCAGATGCCGCGCATCGCTCAAAAACTGCAGCTCATCACGATGAAACCCATACCGTCCATTCGTCAGCAGATGAATCACCGCGACCACCACAGCAATCCCCGTCAGAACCCACACATCGGTCCGCGATCCAGTCTCCCGCTGCACGAAGCTCTCTTCGTGGATTGAGCACATCCATCCGCGTCTCCACCTGATCGGTCGTTATCTCGCAACTCTACGCATCACACTACACGCAAGTTCCCGCACCACCCCACTCAATCCGCATCTCTCTCTGGAGGATAAAACTGGTATGACCACCTCTTGACCTCTCCCCCTCCGCGGTGTATCAAGGCAGCACGATGCGAACCTTCCATCTCCTTCCCGTCGCCGTTCTCTATGCCGCTGCACTGGTCTCCGCACAAACGGCGCCCTCCGCTCCTTCGCAACCTCCGGCGGCCACTGCCCGACCCGACCCCAGCAGCCCCGCCAACATCGGCCGCACAGAACTCACCAACTACCTCGACGGCATCGCCGCCCAGAAAACTGCCGCCCGCCGCGCTACCATCGCCGCCATCACCACCCGAGCCCAGGCCGAAGCCCGCCAACGCGAAGTCCGAAAAAAGATCCTCACCCTCATAGGCAGCCTTCCGGAAAAGACTGCGCTCAACGCAAAGGTCCTCGGTACTACACAAGCCGAGGGCTTCCGCATCGAAAAGATCCTCTACGAATCGCAACCCAACTTCCCCGTAACCGCGCTCCTTTATCTTCCCGACCCCAAACCCGGCGCAAATTCGAGCGCCCATCAAAAACTCCCAGCCATCGTCGTCGCCCCCGGCCACGGCTTCACCGGCAAAGCCTCTGACTACACCTTCGCCAGCACCTTCGCCCGCAACGGCTTCGCCGTCCTCTCCTACGATCCCATCGGTCAGGGCGAGCGCCTCCAATACCCTGACCCCTCCGACCCCTCCAAGACCCTCCTGAAGGCCGCCACTGGCGAGCACGGCGAAGCCGGCCTTCAACCCACCCTCATCGGCGACGCTCCCTCTCGCATCGTCGTGTGGGACAGCATCCGCGCCGTCGACTACCTCACCTCCCGTCCCGAAATCGACCCTAACCGCATCGGAGCGTTCGGCTGCTCCGGTGGTGGCACTATGACTGCGCTCCTCGGCGCGCTCGATCCCCACGTCCACGCAATCGCGGTAGCCTGCTACCTAACCAGCTTCGACACCCTACTCCCGGCCCTCGGCCCGCAGGACGCCGAGCAATCCATCCCCAACTTCATCGCCTCTGGTCTGGACTTCCCCGACTGGGTCGAAATCGCCGCCCCGCGCCCCTATGCCATCATCTCTACCGCCCAGGACATGTTCCCCTACGCCGGAGCCCTCGCCACCGCCACCGAAGCCCGCCGGTTCTACGCACTCTTCGACCCATCGAGCGCCGGTACCCCCACAAATAACCCGCCCCCTGCCATTCCCACAGGCCCCACACTCAACCCCGACACTTCTAACACCATCCCTCCCACAGCCGCGCTGCAATGGATCACCGGCATAGGCCGCCACGGCAACCTCGGCCCCATCGCCGGCCAAATCGTCTCCTTCTTCCTAACTCACCTCGCCCGCTCCGACGCTCAACCGATCCTTCCGCCGGCTCCAACACCCGGTACCAGCCCCTTCGCCCTGCCGTCCACTCTCCCCAAAGACGCCCTACAAGTCACACCTACTGGACAAGTCTCCACCAGCTACCCCGGCAGCGAAACCGTCCATACCCTCGCCCTCACGCGCTACGCCACTCTGCCCAAACCCAAACCGCTAACCCCGCCGCAACTCCAACAGACAATTCGCGAAGTCACCCACGCCACCGTAACATCCACCGATCCCGCTCCTATCAACACGCAATCACCACCACTCGCCTCCCCACCCGAAGGAGACGTCCACGTGCGCCACCGTTTCACCCTCGCCACTGCACCCGGCATCAACATCCAGGCTGAGTGGTACCGCCCTGCCGACGGCAAACATCCCGTCCTCATCGTCCTCAAAGACTCCCTCGCACCCTCCCTCGAACCCGCACGCGGCGAGGAGATCAAAAAATTCCGCGCCCTAGCTGACGCCGGCACCGGTGTCCTTGTCGTGGCCCCACGCCCAAGCCCCCCGGGCGCCGAAGAGACCAAAGCCTCCATCCTCGGTCCCTTCTACCTCACCGAGCTCCGCGCCGAACTCGTTGGCAAAACCCTCCTCGGTCTCCGCGTCGACGATGTCATCGCCGCGGTCAACTTCATGCAAGGCAGTACCACCGGCGACCCCAACCAGATCACCGCGAAGGCCAGCGGCCACCTCGGCCTCGTCCTCCTCCACGCCGCAGCACTCGACCCCCGCATCAAGCACGTCACCATCGACCACACTCTTGAAAGCTACAAGAGCCTCCTCCAGGCCCCCATGCCCATCGACGCCTCCGAAGACATCCTCCCCGGCGTCCTTCTCCGTTACGACATCCCGGACTTAGTCAAAGCCCTCGGCCCCCGCCTCACATTCACTGACCCGCTCCCCGGCACCGCCAACCTTCAAACGTTAACCACCGCATCACCCTGAGGCATAGCCGTGGTTTCAGCTTTCCTCTGTGCTGTTAATCTTTCCTTAGTCAATTAGGCCCCCTGAGCAAATCCTGCGCGCGTCGCGACGAAGACCGCCCAGCCTCGAACGCATTCTTGAAGAGGAGCCTCGATGGCGATCTCCCCCGAACAAGCCAGTGACCAGAAGCGGTTCGAGCAGCCTCCCTGGGACTATTGCCGCCGTCTCGCACAGGAGATGAAAGCGTTTCCAAGAAAGCACAGGCTCGCGGAATTTCGCGCGGAGGTCGTCGTTGAGCAGACTCAGGTCCTGAACGCCGTGCTGGAAGACTCGTGGATCAAGTCTTTTCGTCACGGCGATCATCCAAAACGAGTGGATGCCTCGACGGTGGAGGAGATTGCTGAGCGGCTTCACGCGCAACCACGCGTACAGGCCAGCATGGCTACCCTGATCGAATATCCACCCTCCAAGTGGCTCCTCGAACAGGAACTGATCGCACGAGGACAGTGGGACCCTGATCACCCAGCCGAGGATGTCTACTTCCTGGCCGAAAGCCTCAACCTCAAAGGCATCTGCTTCTCCGGCGGCGGCATCCGCAGTGCCACCTTCAATC
The DNA here is from genome assembly GCA_963838555.1 of uncultured Acidobacteriaceae bacterium. Lineage (GTDB taxonomy): Bacteria > Acidobacteriota > Terriglobia > Terriglobales > Acidobacteriaceae > Edaphobacter. Next base: position 247,860 of record CAWIRK010000008.1, read on the forward strand.
TCGGCGTGCTCCAGGGCCTCGCCGCACTCGACAAACTCCGCTCCTTCGACTACCTCTCCACTGTCTCCGGCGGCGGATACATCCATCAGTTCCTCGCCTCGTGGATCTCGCACCAAAGCCTGGACAAGGTGGAGCGTCTGCTTCAACCTTTGCCCAGCAAACACGCCGAACGCACCCTCTGGCCCGAGCCGCTACGCTGGTTGCGCCGTTACTCCAATTACCTCACCCCGCAGGTTGGTCTCTTCACTGCCGATACCTGGGTCGCCTTCGCTATCTGGCTGCGGAATACCTTCCTTAACCAAATCGTGCTCGCCGCGACAATCCTGTTCGTTCTTGTACTGCCTCACTGGCGGATCAATCACTCCGGACCTACTGCGTCCGAACTGATCCTCCACGGCGGGAACGCGGCAATCGTCATCGTCGTCTGCTTCGCAATATCATCGTTCTTCATCTGGTCGCAGATCGGCCCCGTCCCAACGTCTCAGAACGGAAACCAGGATGGAAAAAAGAGACCCAGAGGTCTCAAGCAGGGAGCGGTATTGGGCCTTGTGCTGCTTCCCCTGGTGATTGCTTCGTTTATCGTCTCTCCATATCTGTTTCGTTCTGCCTTCTGGCACGGCGACATCCTGAGCGCGACTGACAACTCAGTTCCGTGTCCGGTGCGATCTCTCAAATCTCCCGCCGGCACCAGCCCGGCCGCACCCAGCTCGGTCGAATATATCCGTCAGCTTCACGCACTCGCGCAGTCCTGCGTTCCTGTGCCGCCGCAGGCCGGTAGGCCCTCGACACGCCCGGCGGAAATAAACTCCGAAGGCACGTGGATCCTCCGTACAAACGGCATCAACGATCTGCGTCAATGGTGGTCGGCCTACTCCTTCCACTGGTGGTCGCCGCTAAAGCGGTTCAACGAAGAGCCCTCAACTTCCTGGGTCTTCGTTGCACTGCTTTCCGGCATCGGACTGCTCATCCTCGCGGCAAGCCGGGCACTGCCTCGCGACTGGAGAGCCTTCATTCTTCTCATCGCCGTTCCAGGAACCGTGGGAGCGGGCTACGTCCTCGTTGGTCTCTCGCGCATCTTTTTTTTCGCCTCGTCCTTCTTCCTCCCCGTCGACAAGATCACACGTTTCAGCATCGCCTTCCTGCCCCCGGTGGCCCTTGCGATCATCTTCATCTCGGTCGAGATCGGCGGTGGCCTCGTCGGCAATCTCGTCGACGAGTCCGTGCGCGAGTGGTTTGCCCGCCTTCGCGCCTGGAGCTTCCTCTTCGGCTTCGCGTGGGTCGGCATCGTAGGCGCTTCTCTCCTCGGTCCACAACTCGCCCACGATCTCTTCAGCATGGCCTACCTCGGCAAGCCTCTTGTCCTCGGCTGGATGGGCACGACGCTGCTCAGCGTTCTGGCAGGAAAGAGCTCCTTCACCAGCGGAACATCGGCCGACAACAATTCTGGTCTGTCCCGATCGCTCAACGCCCTCGCGCTCATCGGTCCGCCGATCTTCATCGTGGGTCTCACTCTCATTCTGTCGTTCGTCGTCGAGAAGTCGCTGACGGCACTTGAAACCTCGCTCGGCCAGCAATCGATCCCGCACGCTGAATTTTTCTGGATGTTGCTGATCCTTGCCGGCACCGCAGCTCTCTTCGGCTGGCGAATCGATATCAACGAGTTCTCCCTTCACAGCTTTTATCGCGATCGCCTCGCCCGCTGCTACGCCGGAGCCAGCGACCCAGATCGCCGCCCCAACCGTTTCACCGGTTTTTCCGCCTCCGACAAGCGAATCCGCCTCATCGATCTGCTACCGGCAGCGTTCAGCCACGCCCCCGCAGACCTCCTTCCCTACGACGGTCAAAAAAATCCCAAGCTTCCCACCTATCAGGGGCCTTTTCCCATTTTTTGCACCACCCTCAACCTCTCCTTCGGAGAAGACCTCGCCTACCAGGAGCGCAAAGGCACCTCTTTCGTCTTCACTCCGCTCTACTGCGGTTACGATGTCGGCTGGACCGAGGCAGACGGCAGGCGCGTGCAGTTCAACGGCTACGCCCCCACGCTTAACTACGCCTTCTACGATGGTGGTCCGCGCATGGCCGCTGCGGTTGCAGCGTCCGGAGCCGCGGTCAGTCCAAACTGGGGCTATCACTCCAGTCCGACCATGGCCTTTCTGCTGACGATCTTCAACGTCCGCCTCGGCCTCTGGATCCGCAACCCCCGGCGCAAAACCTTTCTTCTGCCTCGCCTCAACGGCAACCCCTGCTCGCCGGCCTTCGGCCTCTTCTATCTGCTCGCCGAACTCTTCGGCATGGTCACCGACGCGGCTGCCTTCGTCTACCTCACCGACGGCGGCCACTTCGAAAACATGGGCCTCTACGAGCTTGTCCGCCGCCACTGCATGACTATCGTCATCTGCGACGCCGAGCAGGACGGCGATCTCAGCTTTGAAGGCGTCGGGATGGCCATCCGCAAATGCCGCATCGACTGCGGCGCCGAGATCGACCTCGACATCTCAAAGCTCGAGCTCACCGGCGAGCCGCCCGTTAGCCCCTGCCACAGCGTCATGGGCACGATCCGTTACCCCAGCGGAGCCATCGGCAGAATCCTCTACATCAAATCCGCCTTTACCAACGGGCTTCCTCCCGACCTCATCAACTATCACAAACAACACCACGCGTTCCCCAACGACACCACCGCGGATCAATGGTTCACCGAGTCGCAGTTCGAAAGCTACCGCCGCCTCGGCGAAGCCAGCGTCCTCTCCTACCCCGCCGACCAGTGGCTCTCTACCTACCTGCCATAACCATCATCGAGCCAGCAAGTGCGGTAATTTTTTTTGGGGGCTCGTTTACTCGTTTTTGCTGGGGGTTTTGGCAAAAACGGTGTGCAGAACGTGGTTTTGAGATGGTGAATTTGTGGTGGATTACTGGTGAAAAGCTGGTAAGTTGACGGTGATTTTTCAGGCTTGAAAACGTGCCACTTTTCTGGATTTATTTTTGAGGGATTCCCATTTTGGGAATTAGACGTCGAGACCGCCTCGGTTTTGCCTGCGTGTACCCGCAAAACCGAGGCAGTCGCTCAGAGCACAATTCCCATCCATCAATCAGGCCGCCGTCAGCCTGCGTCGAACGGCGCCGGCGATGCCCACCAATCCGCTGCCGAGCAGCACAAGGGTCGAGGGCTCAGGCACAGCAGGGGCCGGCGGCGGCGGGTCGGTGAACTCGGTGTCCGAGAACGACTCTACGGTGAGTGTGAAGGGATCGCCTACACCTAGATTGGCGGCTCCCGTATTATTGACCACGATCACCAGACTGTCGCCCACGGGCACGACGACCTGGAAGAACAATGGATCAACGCCAAAAGAGTTGCCGCTGACGCCCGCATCGCCTAACCAGTTCGTAGCAAGGTTGAGCGGGTTGTATGACCCGTCGTATGCAGAAAAGAACGTATTCGCCGAGACGCTGTCGACATCAATCTGAATAAACTCACCGCCAAGCAGATCTGTCGGCGTAAACGTGTACGTGGCGTAGTGATACGCGGTTGTGGTGTTAATAACGCCGGGATAGGCTTCGCTACCGGTCCAGTCCTGTGCAACTCCGTTTCGGCTCAGCCGTCCCAACTGGGTTGGATTCGCTACGGTAAGCGCGGAAGAAAACATGCTGATTACCTCCGCGTAGGCATTTGCATTGAATACCAACAATCCCAGCAGGCATAGGACAGAAAGCAACAGTTTGTGCGATTTCATAGAGTCTCCTGTAAATGAAAAAAGAGTGAGTTTTTGTTTTGAGTACGCCCGGTCAGCGCCGGACATTTTACGGAAGTGCTTGCGCTGCTTGAACTGCCGGTAAGGCCATAAGAATTCCAAATCCTCCATCTCTGTCGGCACCGGGCGCCATGTTATCGAGAGCCGTGTTCAACAGAATCTGCTTGATCTGCGCGTTGGTCAGGCTCGGTCGCGCAGACTTCACCAGGGCAGCGATTCCTGCTGCATGAGGCGCTGCTGCCGACGTTCCGAAGAATGGCGCGAACCCCGGCGTCTTCGTATTCACACCGTCAGCCGCCGTAGCGTCCGGCTTCTGCAGTGTGGTTCCGCCGTTGGTACCAAACAGGAAGTTCCCTGGTGTAATCGCTGTCCCATCGGGTTGAAAGAAGATCTTGCGTGGCCCGTCAGAGCTGAACGGTTCAATCGGATTGGCAAAGCCGGTAAATGGCTTCGTTCCTGCCCTTCCGCTATTCCAGTAGGTCGCAGCCATCGAAATCGTGTTCAGACCGGCGTTGTGACCAAACGTAGAGCCCGCAGTTCCATTCTGGAGAGTCGCCCGGTTTGTGTCGATTCGCAAGGCACGTGTAGTGCCGTCGAACAACACCACCACGACCTCATCTCCCGCAGCGGGGCAATATCCGGAGGCTGAGGAAGTTCCGCAATTGGTGCCCGGCCCGATAATTTCAAATGGATCCTGCGTTCCAGTCTGTGCGGCCGCCGAGAAGCCTTTCACCGTGGTTCCTGTCGAGTTCAGCACAAATAGGTCGTAGTCATTTGCCGATCCAGCCAATGGATCCGACCATTTGAGGCTGATGAACCCCGTGCCGGCGCTCGTTAGCCTGTCAAACAACTGAGTGCCGAAGCTATGGAAAAAGCCGGTCTCTCCGATAGCACTTATCGGCCCTGATACAACCGCGCCGCCGTTGACGAAGTCTCCCTCCCACGTGCCTGAGGTACCGGAAGTCAGATTGCCGGAGTTCGCCGCCGACGAGAAGTAGAGTGCTCCATCGTTAGTGACTTCATTCACTGCCTTGGCGATGGTGCCGTCCTGAAAAGCGCCCTCGGCGAAGTAGGTGACGTCATCCACAATGATGTCGCAGTGGTAGGTGAACCGCAGCGTATGGATGTTGGCCGCCATCTGGGCCTGGCTCGGATCCGCGGTTGCGAAGACCAGCTTCGCGCCCGGCGCCATATCATGGACGATCTCCATCATCGCCGCGCCTTCATCCTCGCCACTGCCTGCCTGTCCTGGAACCACGATGACGTCCGCGGGAAGATCGCCGCTAGCGATCAGTGCCGATACCCTGGCGGGCGTCGCGCTGTCTGACAGAACACCAACAGTCACACCGGCGCCCGTAATTCCCAGCGCGGTCACCTTGTTCGCTGTGTGGGTGATGTATCCCTGCGACGTCACTGATCCGGCGTTTGTCGTGTATCCGTCCGCCTCACGGATGAACTTCACATCGGAGTGGCCCGCCAGTTGCAACAAATCAGTTGGATGGACATGTGCGTGTATTCGACCGTCTCTGAAGTCCTGTTGAGGGATCTGCCCCTCGGCTCTAACGATGTTCGACATCACGCGGCTGGACATCAATGACGGGGTAAGATCTGCGCCGATCGTGACAACGACTCTGCCCTGGGCGTCGGGCTTGGCTTCGCTAATGTACTTCCCGAGATTTCCCAGTGGCATACGATGCGCTCTTCGCGACAGCAGCACCAGGTTCGAAGACATCTTCTGTTCAGCGGGGGTGAATGTCTTCTTGAATGCAAGGATCTCTGCAATCTGTTGCGACGCTGAGTCGGTGATCTGTGCGAAGGATGGAGCAGAGATCAAGGTCAAAGACAACAAGGTAACGATGACCTTCAGGCTTATCGATGTTTTCTTAAACAGAATTCGTTGTGACCGCAAAGCTTGCGACATAGTCGTATTTCTCCAGTAGTAGATTTTTTTGGGGGAGTTCGCGTGCCTGGGCCTAGGCTTGACGCACCTGCACGTTAAGCACCACCAGAAAGTGCAATCGAATCAGAAGGGTTCGGGGAACGGCTTATCCTCGTCTGCAATATATTGCAGACGAAAGTGGAAGCAGGAGGGCGGGAAAGCTAAAATCTCTGACCACCAGATGAGCCGCTAACTGTATGTTCTGACTCACTTCCACAATCTCCACCCCACCCCCGTCGACGCAGCATATTCTCAGCGCCGCGAGCCTCGACCTCTCGCCGCTGCCTCTCGACTCCCAACGCACAAAAGAGCACAACACTTGTGTCCGCCGTCACATACACCGGCAGGCCGATAGCCCCACCATCAGGACTGGAGGCCACCAATGCCATTCCTACCGTACCCCCCGCTAACCTGCGCTCCGCATAAACCCTGCAGCGGCACCTGCACCGGTTATGGCACCTGCAGCAATTGTCCGCCGCTCATCGTGCTCGCCGTCATCGCCGCATCTCAGGCCAGTCCAGCCGATTCTGGCGCCGGTACCCAAGGAACGTCCCGATGAGTGTTGCCCTGCCGGTCCTGGCTCAACCGTCGCCTGCCGCGCCTAGTTCAAAACCGCGCAACTACCTGAACCAGAGCGAAGGCCTCACGAGCTGGCTCCTCACCCAGGACCACAAGCGCATCGCCATCCTCTATCTGATCGGCGTCTCTTTTTTCTTCGTCGTCGGCGGCCTGCTCGCCTTCATTCTCCGGTTGGAACTCCTCACTCCCGCATCCGACCTCATGGCCCTCGACACCTACAACAAAGTCTTCACCATGCATGGCATCGTGATGGTCTTCTTCGTGCTGATTCCTGCCGTTCCCGCCATCCTCGGCAACTTCCTCATCCCGCTGATGGTAGGCGCGCGCGACCTCGCCTTCCCGCGCATCAACCTGCTCAGCTGGTACTTCTATGTCATCGCCGGGCTGCTGCTCCTCTACACCGTCATCAACGGAGGCGTCGACACCGGCTGGACTTTCACCACGCCGCTCAGCACTCGCTTCGTCAACACCAACGTCATCTCAGCCGGACTCGCCGCCTTTGTCGCCGGCTTCTCCTCCATCTTCACCGGACTCAATTTCATCGTCACGATTCACCGCATGCGCGCCCCCGGACTCACCTGGTTCCGTCTTCCCCTCTTCGTCTGGGCCCACTACGCCGCATCCATCATCATGGTTCTCTCAACTCCAGTGGTCGCCATCGCTATAGTCCTTGTTGCGCTTGAGCGCCTCGTCGGCATCGGCATCTTCGATCCAGCCATTGGTGGCGATCCGCTCCTCTTCCAGCATCTCTTCTGGTTCTATTCCCATCCTGCCGTCTACATCATGCTTTTGCCGTCTATGGGAGTCGTCTCCGAGGTCATCGCCTGCTTCACCCGCAAGCGCATCTTCGGATACACCGCCGTCGCTTTCTCATCTGTTGCCATTGCCATCTTCGGCTTCTTCGTCTGGGAGCACCACATGTTCATTATGGGCGTCAGCCAGTACTCCGCCCTGGTCTTCTCTCTCCTCACGATGCTGGTCGCTGTCCCCTCCGCCATCAAGGTGTTCAACTGGTCCGCCACTCTCTACAAAGGCTCCATCAGCTTCGACGCTCCCATGATCTACATCTTCTGCTTCCTGGGACTCTTCGTCATCGGCGGATGCACCGGCGTCTTCCTTGGCTCTCTCGGCATGGACGTCCATCTCACGGAGACCTACTTCATCGTTGCCCACTTTCACTTTGTCATGGTTGGCTCCGTCATCATGGGATACCTTGCCGGACTGCACTTCTGGTGGCCCAAGATCACCGGGCGCCTCTATCCCGAACTTCCTGCGAAGGTCGGCGCCGTCATCATCTTCGTTGGCTTCTTCTTCACATTTGGCCCCCAGTTCATCCTGGGTTATCTCGGCATGCCCCGCCGCTACGCCGTGTATCCGCCGGAGTGGCAGGTCCTCAACGTGTTCTCAACCGCAGGGGCTACCGTGATGGGTCTTGGTTATTTGCTCACCATGGTCTATCTTTTCTGGTCGCTCTTCTACGGCCCTGTTGCCAGCTCCAACCCGTGGCGTGCCTATGGCCTCGAGTGGCAGACCAACTCCCCTCCACCCACAGAAAACTTCCATGAGCTTCCCATCGTCACCCGCGAAGCCTACGACTACGCCTCCATCGATCATCCCGAGCCGTCGACTGCAAACCGTTAGATTCTCACCTCACCTCTCATGGAGAGGGGACGTTTTTAGTGATATTTTTTGCGGCCGATTTACCCCGTTTTTGCTGGGGGTTTTGGCAAAAATCGTGTGCAGAACGTGGTTTTTTGATGGTGAATTTGTGGTGGATTGCTGGTGAAACGCTGGTAAGGTGACGGTCATTTTTCGCGCTCGAAAATTTTCCACTTTTCGCAGACTTATTTTTTGAGGGATTCCCATTTTGGGAATGTAGCCGCCCTTCCCATCGGAAGGCCTGAATGACAGTCGTGCATTGCACGTTGCTGACCTTGGCGATGATGAAGCCAGGGCGGAAGTAGGGCACCCAGGGGTTCGCTTGAGCTGGGCCTCGGCCTTGGCTGAAGCCACTCCCCGGCAGGCAGACCTCTCCAAATTCGACCGAGTTGCTAGCCGGTAAAGATGACGACGCTTGACTTCGTCGATCTAGTGATTTCTTTGTTGCTGTTATCCTGGCCCAAAGATGCCAGCCTTTTACAGAGCAAACCTTCCCGATTTTCTGGCTGCTAGCGACAGTGAACTGCTCGGAAAACTCTCCCTTGCACATGCGAAAGAAGGCTTCGAACATCAACTTAGCGACGCGACTGTCGCGTGGTTTGCTGACATTGCTCGGCTTCGGCAAGTTTTGGATGACCTGCGGTTCCAAGATCCAAGTGTGGCAACATGGACCGTTCTTCTCGAATTCATTATTCCGCGAAAAGAAAGACGCATCGACGTTGTTCTCCTCACCCCTGATACCGTGATTTTGCTGGAACAGAAAAGCGCTGATCCAACCAAGGAGGATTGTTTACAGGCCGAGGAATACGCACTTCTTCTGCATTATTTTCATCGTCCATCTAACGGTCGAAAAATTATTACCTTTGTGGTGTCCCCACACTCGCGAACATACAAACCGACGCGGCAAAGCGAACTCGCCTTTGCCGAAACTGCAGCTTTCTGGATTGCACCTGTCTCCCGCGTTAGCTGGGCAGGTCTCTCCCAAGCTCTGCTTGAGTTCGCCAGAACTGCGCCATCTTCAGACCCCATCGACCCATTAGCTTGGGACGCCGGAGAATATTTTCCAGTACCGTCGATCATCGAGGCTGCTCGTACCCTTCGTTCGGGCCTAACGATTCGCGAAATCGCCCATTCCCGCGCGGCTCGTCACGACATCGATGATCTCACGGCGTATATAAAAGCCCGCGTAGAGTATGCGCGTTCCCACAATGCTTTCATAATCTGCTTTGTCACAGGCGTTCCAGGATCGGGTAAGACGTTAGTAGGTCTCAACCTTGCCTTTAGTAGCCGGGCTGATGGAGATACTTTGAGCTTTATGTCCGGAAATGGACCGCTTGTCGATGTACTCCAATCCCTGTTTACAGACTACCGGCATCGTATCGAGAAGTTTCGTTCTCTCGATGCGCGTACTCACGCTCAAACGCTCATTGAGGATGTCCATCTTTTCGCGAAAACCTACACGCAAACAACGCCCGATGCCGTTCCGCCAAATCATGTAGTGATCTTCGATGAAGCTCAACGAGCTTGGAACCAGGAGCACAGCTATCGTAAGTTCAAACGCGAACATTCCGAACCCAAAATGTTTCTCAATATAATGGAACGCCATCCTGACTGGGCGCTAATCATTGCCCTCGTGGGGGGAGGACAGGAGATCAATGATGGTGAGGCAGGCTTAGCTGAATGGGGTGGGGCTTTGGCTAGTTCATCCAAACCTTGGCAGGTCTATGCTTCTCCTGATGTCATACACGGAGGTGACTCGGTAGCTGGGGGACGCCTCTTTGCGGATAGCGAATCGAACATGGTTGATGTTCAAGAGGATGGTCGACTCCATCTCGACGTTTCAGTCCGTAGTTTGAAGGCAGAGAATTTTTCTCGGTGGGTTAACTACGTCATAGAAGGGGATCACAGGAAGGCCGCAGCCCTCAACATTTGCGACTTTCCTGTATTTCTTACACGCAGTCTCGATGAACTTCGACGTAATTTGCGAAACCAAACCGTTGGGCTTAGTCGATGCGGTCTCGTGGGCTCTTCGAAGGCCGCTCGGCTTCGCTCGGAAGGGCTCGAACCAGATGCCAGCTTCCATGGCGAATACGATTGGGACAAGTGGTATCTTGCTCCCGCCACCGATGTTCGTTCGAGCACACAACTCGAGGTCTACGCCACAGAGTTTGAGATTCAGGGGCTGGAACTTGATTGGATCGGCCTTTGCTGGGGAGGCGATCTAATTTGGTCAAACGACCAGGAGAAATGGATCTGTAGATCGTTTAAGAATGGTTCGCGGAGCCATTGGTCTCCGATTAAAAGCGAGGCCAGGCAAACTTATCGCAAAAACTCTTACCGTGTGCTTCTTACTAGAGCAAGACAGGGGCTAATTATCTATGTCCCTATCGGAGACCGAGAAGATCCCACGAGAGACCCAGACGAGTTCGACAGAACTGCCGATTTCCTAACTTGTTGCGGTGTGAAGTCAATTGACTACTCAAAAGATCCTCCAGAACTCGTGCCGGTCTCGACTTTGTTTGAAGCTGACTAGTCGCTAGGTTGGTGTCCTACATCTGACCGTACCACCACAACCGGGTGTCCCACCTTCGCGACGGTTTTATCGTCGATAGGGTGGGTCATTTTCGCGGCAGCGAAAATCCCGATACTCTAAACTCACCCATGCGTTCAGGGCTCAAACGATCTTCACTCATAACAAGCGGGTCGAAAAGCTGAAGTACATGCACCGTAATCCGGTCATTCGAGGCCTCGTCGAAAGACCTGAAGTATGGCGCTGGTCCAGTTACCGTCGCTATCTTCTGGACGAACCCGGTCCGGTCTCGATATCCCGGCTCTGAAGAAAAAACGGATCGCGCCTTCGTGCGATGGCCCACCTTATCGACGATAAAACCGTCGCGAAGATGGGGCACCCAGCTGTGCTGGTTGACGACCTCTTTCCCACATTTCCACCCCTGTCCACACCAATCTGCACCACTCCTGCACCTTGCCCTTCGCCCCTCCCGCGCCTACTCTCAAACGATGCCCTATTACTGACCAGTAAACCCTGCAGAAACCTCACCAATTTCGCGCCTTTCCGCGAAAATCCACAGCAAAAACCCCCATTTTTCGCACCTCCGGGCCATTTACCTCCCATTAATACGGGTATTCGCACAGCCAACACAACATGTTGTGCTTTATACTTGACAGACCCTACAGAGGGCGTTACTTTCACGACTGCAACACCCGCAGAGCCATTCGCTTCGCTGTCAAAAATACATTCGGTTCACCTTATTTTTATCGCTCCTCTGCCGCCGACGCCTTCCCCCGCCGGGATCAACCACGCAGCCCCAAACGCGGAGAAGCCGTCTCAAAAATCGGGTCCAGACTCACCGAACGACGTGAGCCAAAAGTTATAGATTTTCATCAAATTAGAAGGAGTTTTACCATGGCGACCATCCCCAATCAGACTCAGGGACACACCCCGAGCCAGTCTCCCGCCACCGGCTTCCAGACCGCCGCGCCCTACACCTCGCGCACCCCGGGCCTCGCCTTCGATCGCCACTTCACCCGCCCCGGCATCTCCCCCTACGACGAGATCGTCTGGGAGCTCCGCGACGCCGTCATTCAGGACTTCAAGGGCAAGACCATCTTCGAACAGAAAAACGTCGAAGTTCCCGCCGACTGGTCCATGACCGCCACCAACATCGTGGCCTCGAAATACCTCCACGGGCTCAACGGCACCAGCGAGCGCGAATCCGGTGTCCGCGCTCTTATCACCCGCGTCGCTGAATCCATCCGCGACTGGGGCATTGCGGGCGGCTACTTCGCCACCCCGCAGGACGCCGAGACCTTCTACGCCGAGCTCGCCCACCTTCTGTTGAACCAGAAGGTCGCGTTCAACTCGCCCGTCTGGTTCAACGTCGGCTGCGACCGCCTCGAGCCCAACTCCGACGCCCAGAACTGGCACTGGAATCCGCACTCCTGCGCGGTCGAGTTTTCCGTCACCGGCTACAAGAAGCCCCAGTGCTCCGCCTGCTTCATTAACTCAGTCAATGACTCGCTCGACTCCATCCTCACCCTCGCCAAAACCGAGGGCATGCTCTTCAAGTGGGGCTCCGGCGCCGGCTCGAACCTCAGCAGCATCCGCGGCAGCATGGAAACCCTCAGCGGCGGCGGCACTGCCTCCGGACCACTGAGCTTCATGCGCGGCTTCGACGCCTTCGCCGGCGTCATCAAGTCTGGTGGCAAGACCCGCCGCGCCGCGAAAATGGTCATCCTCAACGTCGACCATCCTGACATCGAAGACTTCATCCAGTGCAAGGTGAAGGAAGAAGAGAAGGCCTGGCATCTCATGCAGGCCGGCTACGACGGCTCCGGCCCCGACTCCGAGGCCTACAGCTCCATCTTCTTCCAGAACGCCAACAACTCCGTCCGCGTTACCGACGAGTTCATGCGCGCAGTCGAGACCGACGGCACCTTCGTCACCCGCACCGTCAAGGACAAGAAGCCGGTGAAGGAGTACCGCGCCCGCGACCTCATGCACACCATCGCCGAAGCCACCTGGCAGTGCGGCGACCCCGGCATGCAGTTCGACACCACCATCAATCGTTGGCACACCAGCAAAAACACCGCGCGCATCAATGCGTCCAATCCGTGCCGGAGTACATGTTCCTCGATGACTCCGCCTGCAACCTTGCATCCTTCAATCTCCTGAAGTTCCTTACTCCGGGAGGCCAGTTCGACATTCCCAGCTACCGTCACGCCATCGGGGTTGTCACCACCGCGATGGAGATCATCGTCGACGCCGCCGGCTACCCCACCGAGATGATCGCGAAGAACTCGCACGACTATCGCCCGCTCGGCCTCGGCTACGCAAATCTGGGTGCGCTGCTGATGGCGTTCGGTCTTGCCGTACGACTCCGATGCCGGCCGCGACTTCGCGGCTACACTCACCTCGATCCTTTGTGGGGATGCGTATTGGCAGTCCTCCCGCATTGCCGAGACTTGCCCTGCGCTCGGCGCCGCAACGCCGCTCACGCAACAGGCGCACATCGCCGGCGGAGCCTGCCCCGGCTTCTACGTCAACCGCGAGCCCTTCCTCGACGTCGTCCGCATGCATCGCGCCGAGGTCAACAATATTGGCAAGTCGAAGAACTCCGCCGAGCCCTTCGTTGTCCCGCAGCTTGATCAGCTCATCGAAGCCAGCCGCAACGCATGGGACGGCGCGCTCGCCCACGGCGAAAAGCATGGCTACCGCAACTCCCAGGTCACCGTTCTCGCCCCCACCGGCACCATCGGCTTCATGATGGACTGCGACACCACCGGCATCGAGCCTGATCTTGCGCTGGTCAAGTACAAGAAGCTCGTCGGCGGCGGCATGATCAAGATCGTCAACAACACCGTGCCATCGGCGCTCATCAAGCTCGGCTACTCCGAGTCTGAAGTCAACGCCATCGTCAGCTACATCGACGCCACCGGCACCATCGAAGGCGCGCCCGCCATCAAGCCTGAGCACCTCGCCGTCTTCGACTGCATCTTTCAAGCCCTCCAAGGGAACCCGCAGCATCTCCTACATGGGCCACATCAAGATGATGGGGGCGACGCAGCCGTTTCTTTCGGGGGCGATTTCGAAGACCGTCAACCTCCCGCAGGACTGCTCCGTCGACGACATCGCCGAGGCCTACATGGAGAGCTGGCGTCAGGGCCTCAAGGCCGTGGCCATCTACCGCGACAACTCCAAGGGCACCCAGCCCCTCAACGTCACCGCGCAGACCGACGCCGACAAGAAGGGAACTCGCAGCACCAACGCCGTAGCCCCCGCAGCCGCCGGCTCCATCGAGATCGAAGAGGCCGTCATCGCCGCGAAGGCCGCAGCCGCAGCCGCTGTCGAAGCCGCCAACACCCGCATCACCGCACTCGAACTGCAGCTTCGCCAGATCGCCGAAGCCGCCATGAAGAACTCTGACTCCGCCGACGCCCAGGCCCCGCCTCGCGCTGTCCGTCACCGTCTGCCGGCAGAGAGAGCCAGCGTGACGCACAAATTTGGTTTGGCAGGTCATGAAGGCTACATCACCGTCGGCCTCTACCCCAACGGGCAGCCCGGCGAAATCTTCATCCGCATGGCCAAGGAAGGCTCCACCGTCTCCGGCCTCATGGACTCCTTCGCGACCGCCGTCTCACTCGCCCTCCAGCACGGCGTCCCTCTGCGCGTCCTCTGCGAGAAGTTCGCCCACACCCGCTTCGAGCCCTCCGGCTGGACCGGCAACGAGCAGATCGGCTACGCCAAGTCGATCATGGACTACATCTTCCGCTGGATCCAGATCCGCTTCCTCTCCGGCCACCAGCTCGACCTCTTCGCCGGCCTCGGCGCCCAGTCGCAGGGACAGATCTCCGTCCCCATCGAAGGCACCGTCACCAGCCCCTCTTCGGCCGTCATCCTGAGCGACCCTGAGCGAGCGAAGCGAGTCGAAGGGGAATCCGAAGGGGAGTCGAAGGACCCCGAGGGTCTCAACCCTGCCAGCCGCAGTCTGAACCTTTCGGCCTCGAACTCACCCGACGACTTTTACACCACCACCCCACCCCAGCAGGGAATCGCCCCCGACCTGAGCGCCCGCAGCGGCCTCGACACCACCGTCTCGTCCTTCGAAGACAGAGGCGTCTACCACGTCGCCGACGCCATGAAGGACATCGTCGACATGCGCGACTCCCCCTCCTGCGCCACCTGCGGAGCCATCATGACCCGCAGCGGCTCCTGCTACCGATGCATGAGTTGCGGAAGCACAAGCGGCTGCAGCTAGTCGTTATTTCTGAGATCAGCTCAAAAATAAAAATATATGTAAGCCCCGTCATGAGAGACGGGGCTTCACTATTACTCAGGTTTCCGGAGAATCGACGTGAGTATCGACACCCAGTTTCTCGCCAGAGCATTACTCAAATACAACTATTTACCTCGTCAGAGGAAAGATAAGACCGAACTGCCTCCTTGCTTTCATTCGAGGAAATTTAGTGTTCCGTTAGCGAAGAGGCTCCTCGTAGTTCCACAACGTACCCAGGGAGGTTGGGACACAGTTTCTTATCGATCAATCAAATTCAACGACGTCCCGAGAATTTTTGCGATACCACATCCTATTGCACACGCGAGGCTCAGTCTTCATATCGTTGATAATTGGCCGTCCCTCTGCTACGTGGAGGCGAATAGACTAAGTCAAATCAGGCCTCGAAGACATCGTGATGGCCGAATCATCGTCATGGAATACGGAACAAAATCGACGAAGCTCCGCAAACGATACGACTTGTCCTTCGCAAAAAAAATATAAGGTTGAGACCGACATCGCGAATTGTTTTCCTAGCGTATATTCACACGCGGTTCCATGGGCAGCTGTTGGTTTTGCGCAAGCTAAGAAAGATAAGAACGATAAGGCAAAGTGGTTCAATCAATTAGACAGTAAAGTTTGCTGGTGTAAACGCAACGAAACGAACGGTGTGGCAATAGGTCCCGCGACGTCAAATATTGTCGTCGAAGCTATTTTGGCCAAAGTCGATGATGAAATGTCGAACACTCATAAGTTCGAATTTGAAAGGTATATTGACGACTACACCGCTTACTGTGACACGGAAGAGGATGCTCAGCGCTTTTTGAGACTTCTGGGAATCGAACTTGAGAAATACAAATTCCTTCTTAATGTTCGAAAGACAAAGATTCAGAAATTACCCGAAGCGCCCCAAGCGAATTGGATATCTCAGCTCATCTTGTCGTTGCCAAGAAGCAAACGTCTAACCGTTTACGACACTGCAGCATATTTAGGTCTGGCAATGGATCTGGCCAGCCACGAACCCGATGGTAGCGTTCTCAAGTATGCCGTCACCACTCTCGCGTCGAAGAATCTCGCGCCAAACGCTCATGAGTTTCTTTTAGAAGAACTATTAAATCTTAGCTTCCATTCGCCAAACCTAATTCCGCTCTTAAGACCTCTTTTTCGAACTGCCAAAGCGATTCCGATGTTTTTACTCTTAAGAACTATAGAAAACAGCTTAATGTCCTTCTTCATCGCCACGCGTGCGAACATAGGTCCGACGCCATGTGCTGGCTATTATTTATTATGCGACAGCTGGGTTATCAAGTCTCGGACGATAGCGCGTCTCAAATTATCGTCTCCAATGACTGTCTGGCCATACTTTCTTTGTACGAGGCTGGGGACCAAAAGCAAAAGGATAGCGTCGTTTCATTTGCAAAGAAACTCGATAAGAAAGATTGGTACTTGCTAGATTCTTACTGGATCCTCTTATACGAGCTTTTCGGAGACGGCAAGCTACCCAATCCGTACGGAAAGGCAGAGACCGCTTTCGAGACCATGAAGAAAGCTAAATTGCTTTTTTTCGACGCCAGTGTCGCCCTTTGATAGACGCAGCCGGTAGCCCTGTCCAAAAACACACAGTCTCATCGCGCTCAGGTGGGCATTCGCGCCACGCGCGAACCTTTCCGATCCCTCAGGTTGAACCTTGACTCCTCCCCCGGACGGGCGCATCCTGAACACACAATTCAAACGAAGGGAATCCCTCGATGCGCAAAGCTCTCTTCACCCTCGCTCTCCTTGCCTCTGCCTTCACTCTCCCCCTCACCGCCCACGCCGACGCCATCGATCAGTTCACCTTCAACTTCGACACTACTCCTGGATATCTCCCCGTCCACGTCACCATGGACGTTCTCGCCTCACCCGCGGTACTCTCCTATTCCAGCCTCATCTGCGGTCCCTGCTTTGTCTTCTTTAGCGAATCCTCCCCAAGCTACGTCTTCAAGTTCATCGAGTTGGTACCCGGCGGCGCACCAATCGTCAACTTCACTCTCTACGACGGCTTCGATATACCCATCCCTAAGGCTTTCACCCAGATCTTCCCCTCGGATGCCCTCTTCACCGGGTCTCTCTCCGACCCGACCTTTCTCACCGGAACCTTCGACGCTGAGTACAGGCCGTTCTCCACAGCCCCAGAATTCCCAGGTACCATCACCATCGAACCGGTAAACACAACCACACCCGAACCCTCCAGCCTGATTCTGCTTACCACCGGCGCCCTCACCGCCTTCGCTGCTAGACGGCGGGTGGCCCGCACATAGGGTGCCTCATCTTCGTGCAGTCTCATCGCGCTAAGGTGGGCATTCGAGCGAAGGTCGAACCGTCTTGCTTAAGGGCACCCGTTCGGCTTCGCTCAGGGCAGGCTCTTCCGCCGTGCCGCAACAGTTACTAGAGAAAAGCAGCTTTAGCCGCTGAGGTACGTTTTACAAGCGCCGAATGGCGATCCCGAGCCGCAACCGCCCGACCTGGCACTTACTTCATCACCACAGCCACACACAACCGCCGCCGACTCTACCAGGTCGAGCGCAACGCCGCGCTCCTCCTCGAAACCATCGACCACTACCGCGCCGGCTATCTTCTGCACTCCTACGTCGTCATGCCCGACCATCTGCACCTCATCGTCACACCGACCGACATCACCATCGAACGAGCGATGCAACTCATCAAAGGCGGCTTCTCCCACCGCCTTGCCTCCAAACTCCCCGTCTGCCAACGAGGCTTCACCGATCACCGCATCCGTGATGCACGCGGATTACCACAACCGCCGCAACGATCTCCTCGCAATCCCGTCGAAGCACGGGCTGATGTGAAAGTCCACGAGGCCTCCGAAGTTACTGCTCCTCGGCCAATCCCTACGCTTCGGTCAGATGGACAACAACCTATTGCAACTCGCGGCTAAAGCCGCTTAAAACACTACCCGCTACGGCACGGCTGAAGCCGTGCCCTTAAGCAAAACGAAGTACAGGACATAGCCATATCAATTCTTCTGTGCAAATGAGAGCGGCTAAATCTCCTCAGCAATCCGAAAGTCCCTCTCCACACCTGAACCATGCGCAGCCCAATACCTTGGTCCAATTGTTTCGCCTTTCCTCATCAGGGTTTAATTGTGGCGGGTTTACGATACGAAGGAGCCGGAATCAGCAAGTGAACACGGTTTAGAGCAAATCTCCTGATACTGTGGAGTGGAAGATTTTGTGCAGTGCCGTTTTTCCTGCAAAAAACGGCCATAAGTGCTGTGACTCGCTGGACACCTTCAGGAGATTTGCTCTATCGGAATTGGAGTCGCCAATGGACAGCGTACAAATCGATCAGAAGAGCTATGAGATGCCCCCGAAGGAAGGGATCAGCATCGCGCATTTTCTCACCGTCGCCGACGTCGAGCGATCGGCTCGTTACTACGAGAAGGTCTTCGGCGCTCGCATTCTGACCATGGGCGACGGTAACGCGCCTCCGTACCTTCAGCTGGCGAATATCTGGATGATCTTGAACGTGGGGGGCGGGCCGACTCCGGACAAGCCGACGGTATCGCTCAGCGTCCCCGACCCGAATCACATCAGCAGCTTTATGAACTTCCGGGTTGCGGATATTCAAGCGTGCTATGAGTTATGGAAGAGTCGAGGAGCCGAGTTCATCACCCCGCCGCAGCCCAAGTACGGCGAGATCCGCTGCTACATCCGCGATCCTGACGGCTATATCATCGAGGTTGGCCAAAGCACAGATGTTAAGTACGGTTGACGCCTCGCCGGGTGCCCTACGAATCCCACTCACCCCTGCGAAGGTACCGGAAGCTCCGCATATCGCTTCAGAAGCTCCGATGCGTATTCCCGGTAAAACTTCAGGTATCGATAAAGCATGCACACCGAGACCGCGATTCCCGCTACCGCCCAGCGAAGACTCACCCGCCGAGGCCCCGCTACATCCTCGTACACAATCATCACCGCAGAGCAGAAGAACGCAAACGCAATATTGCGCGCGAACCCATACTGGCTCTTCAGATAATCCAGCCGATTCGCCGCCCGCTCGCTCGCCTCCGTCACGACCGCGTAGCAATGGTCGTAAAGCTCGTCCCCGGTCAACTTGCATCCTCGTCGGTTCGCCTGCGCCATCACCCGTGCCGCGGTCGCCGCCTTCAAACCATGAAAGTACTGCGGGAACAATCTCGCCCACCGCGAACTGCCGTGTTCCGAAGTCAACAGCACGCCGGTCGAGCCCCCAAGCAGCCGCTTCACCAGCCACTGCTCCAGCACCACTGCCGAAAGGTGCGAGATTACCTGCCCCACAACATAGCTCGCAATCACAAGCAGCAAATACACCTGCGGCGAAAGCGTCGGCCGCAGCACCAACTGCTCCCCGAACAGGTAGTCCACGCTCACGACGATCATCGCCCCCGACGCCAGGTACGCGAAGAAGTCGTAAACGCTGAACGGAGTCTTGTCCACTGTGCGTCAAGTCTAAGTCATGCCCTTAGGAATCGGAAAGTTCCTCTCCCCAGCGAAACAAGCGCGGCCACGCCTTCTTGTACTCCGCACTCCCATACGCCGCCAAAGCGATCGATCACCTCAGTAGCCTGCCAGCGAGCCAATAATCGATACTGAACCTTCCCGGGCCGGAGCAGATCAGCCAGATAAAGAAGAGCACGTACAGGACTTCGGGAAGGTAGAGGAGATCGTCGAGCCAGTTGAGAGGCGAAAGGCCTGTAGGCATGGCGGAAAGCCTGGTGGTCAGGATGGCGACAAGCATGTCGACCAATAAAGCCACGCAGGCCAGGCTCGAAAGAAGCCCCACGGTCAGCAAAGATCCGCCAACGAACTCGAGACCCGACACGAAATAAGTCATCTGGTGGGGAAATGGGACTTTGGCCTTGACGAGCGTTTCGTACATAGTTTGGGTGCTGCCGGCGACAAACAATTTGTTTGCTCCGGAGATGGCGAAGAACAGCCCGAGCGAAACGCGTACCAGCAGGATGGCGTATTGTTCCCAATCACTGCTACCCTGCAGCGCAAACTGGACCAACCGTTTCCAATCCATCTGTTGCCCTCCATCGGAGGATGTTCTGTAACGATACCCCATCAACACGGGCCGACTTCGAGACTATGTGTCCATCCGTTCGACCCATTGAGCGCGGAACGCGGGAGCCACGAATGGGTCCGCAAAGTACTGCGTCTCCCGCGCAACTTTTTCGCCCCTGAACTCCATGATGCTCACGGTGTAGGACGGCTTGTCGTCATATGTCAGGATGAATTCGGTGACCCAAAGATCACCGCTGCCGACGATTCTTCGGATGGAAAACCGCTTGTTGCTCGGCTGACCGGCGCGCTGGTTCTGTATGTTGGATCGACCGCGGGTTCGCTCGCCAGACTGCGGGTATTCCAGCACCGCGTCCTCGTGATAGATGAGGTGCTCCGTTTCGAAATCGTTGGCATCGGACGCCGCCCAATGCTGATCCAGTGCCGCACGGATCTCTTGATCCCGCGCTCCAGAAGACTGCTGCGTCTTTTGTTGATCGTTCATCTTGAGGCCTCAATTTGTCTTTGCTCCAGTTGAGAGCGGGCGGCTAAACCCCCTCGGCAATGCGAAAATCTCGCTCCACACCCGAACCGAGCGCAGCCAGCGCCTTCTTATAATCCGGACTCTCATACGCCGCCAAAGCGATCTCGTAGCTATCGAACTCAACCACGACCGTCATCTTTTGCAACCCAGCCTCCTGAGCCGTAACCACGCTCGTGGGCGGCACCAGCAGCCGCGCCCCAAACTGCCCCAGCGCCGCTCCAGCCAGCGCAACATAGTTCTTCATCGTCGCCTCGTCGCCGACCGTCCGGTACGCCACAACCCAATAACCCTTTTTCATATCGTTCCCTCTCTCGAATGCCTTCAACCGTAGAACGGTGGATGCGCCAAACGCTTACGGAAGGAATCCCCTGCCTCAGGGAATCTGTTACCCAGTAGTGCGAAATTATTGCACCGGCAGGCAGCCTCTATCCTGGCAAATCGCATCGTATCAAGACATGCCGACGTGGTGCCTCTGATTTCGGTGGCACTGAAACTATGGGAGAGCTACTAAACTTCAGAGGACGGGCCCTTGAGAAACCATATACCTCCGAAAAATCTCATCCTTGATATGACCACCAGGGATCGCATCCAGCGCCAGATCGATCTCGGCCGCCATCAGGACCCCGCGGCTGTCATCGCCTATGCCATGATGCTTCTCGATATCGAAGAGGACTGGCTCGGCTTCCCCCGAACCCCCGCTCCTCAAGCGCGGGTGCTGCACCAGTAGACCGCACGGTTTCGCCAGCCCTGAACAATGCGACGTAAATCTACTCTCCATGAAAAAGGGCCGCGGCAGGTTGCAGGATGCCCAGATCTAAAACTTGGCCGCCCATCTTCGCGCAGTCTCATCGCGTGAGTGTGGGCATTCGAGTGAAGCGCGAACCGTCTTCGCTCCAATTGAGAGTGAGCGGCTAGACTCCCTCAACAATCCGAAAGTCCCTCTCCTCACCCGGACCAAGCGCAGCCAACGCCTTCTTATGATCGTCACTCTCATATGCCGCCAGAGCGATCTCGTAGCTATCGAACTCAACCACGATCGTCATCTGCTGCAACCCAGCCTCCTGAGCCGAAACCACGCTCGTCGGCGACACCAGCATGCGTGCCCCAAACTTATCCAGCACCGGCATAAGCAGCGCAGCATAGTTTTTCACCGTCGCCTGGTCGTGGACCTTCCGGTACGCCACCACCCAATAACCCTTATTCATATCGCTCCCTCTCTCGAATGCCTTCAACCAAATGCCTTCAACCGCACGGCGGATGCGCCGAACGATGGCGCCCTTTCAAGCCCGGAGTATCATCGCGCCAAGGCCACGTTGCTGCGAACGGCCGGCACGTTATATACCTGCATACCACGAATAACCGGCCTCTGGGGACGCCGAGCCCAGACCCTTTCCGAAGCGTTTCAGTGAATCGGTCGCCGTAAGCCGAACGACATACTTCACACTCTTGTAGCCGAGTTGGCGAGGCACGCGCAGGCGAAGCGGTCCGCCAAACGACACAGGCAGATCGCCATCATTCATCCCCCACGTAAGGAACGTCTGGGGATGAAGCGCATCGGCCATATCGATGCTCTCCCACCAATCCGACTCAATGGAAGAGTAGACGATATAACGCACCCGCGGCAGAAGTCCGGCTTCATTCAGAACGTGAACCAGAGGGGTTCCAATCCATTCGGCGACATAGGACCAGCCTTCTTCGCATGCCACCTCCGTGATCTGGGTGCTGACGGGCAAGCTGCGAAGATCGGCAAGCGAAAGCGACAGGGGCCGGGCAACCATTCCATCCACTACAAGTCGCCAGTCTGAAAACCCGCCCGCCTGGAGGCGTTTGAAGTCATCGTTGGGAGGCGCGGTTGGGTTGGCGAAAGGCGTGGTTGAGATCATGCTGCGCGGAAACTCGCGGGCAAGCGAGTGTGTCGTCAGCACGCGCTGGGCAGCATAGGTCAGGGTTTCGCCGGGACCGTAGATTCCGTGGCAATCGGGCGGGATGAGTCCGTAGCGCCGAGCGACGCGATCGGCTGCAGCAAGCCCGGAAACGCCTGCCGCCGCGGCGATACCGGTAGTGATGAGTGTTCGGCGTGAGATGGGTTTCATGGGTACTCCTCATCTGGGGCTACGCGATCTGGGGGTACTCGGCCGGAGATCATCGCCCGCATGCGGCTCTTGAATCCCGACAGAGCAACCATCGTGACGTGAAAGATCAGGAAGAGCACGAGCGCTCCGGAGACGAAGAAATGCAGCGTGCGCGCGGACTGGCGGCCTCCCAGCAGGTTAACGGCCGCCGGAACCGCCGAGTCGAAGGCGGGAGACAGGGCGAGCCCTGTCCAGATAACCAGGGGAAACAGAACAAAGATCACCACCAGATAGGCGGTCCGCTGCAGCACGTTATAGGAGTGCTCTTCGGCTGCATCGGGCGGTGCGCGGCGAAGATATTGCGCGCTCCTTCGCAAGTACGCTCGCCACGTTCTGTTGCCGGGTTCAGGGATAAGATCCTTCCGGAAATGGCCGCTGCCCACACCGGCTATTACGTAGATCAGACCGGTCAGCACCAAAGCCCATGCGGTCTGAAAATGAAGATACCGGCTCCAACCATTCGCGTCCGGCATCACATAGCCGTAGCCTGTCGGGACCGTGCCTCGAGAGGAAGGGATCGGTATGGTGAACACCGGACGAGTGTTGACATTGCCGGTCTCACCCCAATAGAACCGCGGGTGAGAGATCACGATCTCAAGACCGCTTACAAGCAGAGCGAGAAAGCAAAAGAGCGTGATCCAGTGCGTCACGCGCACAAGAGCGGCATGTCGGGGAAGAACCGTTTTGACGTGCGATACGGTAGTTGACACGGCAGGAGAAGTATAAGCCTGTGGCGCCAATTCAAGCTCCCGCTTTTTCCATGGCTGCGCCGGCTGGATACTTCAAAGTTACTTTGATTCGCGGATGACGCGGCCCTCCAGCTTTTGTGTAGGCCGCGTATCGTGTGGGTAGAGTTTGGCGAACACATCGACTTCTCCGCTTGAAATCTCCTCGGGCTTCTTGAGGACAAACCAGGTAACCGGTTCCGTGCAGGGAGGCGTCGTCAGTGACCCCAGATACGTATAGTAGCCGTGATCGACTGGCAGGAGATCAGCCGCGCTAATCAACACGCCTTCAACTGCTACCACCTTGCCCTTCTCCTTTGGCAAATGATCCCACATGGCCGCGAGCGCTGGGTTGACCTTTCCGGCCTTCATCAGAACAGCTACCACTGCCGTGTTTCCACTCGCATCTTCGTGAACCAGATGGACCTCCATATCGAAAATCTTCCCGTGGAGATGCTCCTCGCTCGGATGGTGAAAGTGGAACTGCGTGAGCTGGTAGCGATGGTCGCCGACGGTGAGAAAGCTCCCGGGCTCGTAGGTCACCATGACGGTGTGACCGTTGTCGACCATTTTGAGCGGCGAAGGCGCGTAATCAAATTGGATCGGCGGCAGGTCGGCTTTTTCCGTGTGACGGATGTCTATCGGTGATTGGTGATGGCCCTGCTTACACTCGGAATATGTAGGGTCAAGCGTTGCCCAGTTGTTGGGGCCGTCCTTGCCGTTGTATTCCCAATGAGCATGGTGTTCGGTGTCCTGCGCAACGATCGCCACGGAGCCGAAGAGCGTTGCCGATGTTATGAGCCCAACGAGCATCGATTTCATAGGGAGTTCTCCTTGGTCGATAACGCTCCATCTGAAGAACAAATGCTTGGCCGGCAACGAATATTTGGAGATATAAGTGAGAGTTCGCCGCGCATAACAGGTCTCAGCTAGCGGGACGAAGAGCGCCAGAACGTTTCAGCGATTCAAAGGTGCAACCATGGTGTCTCAATTGCGGATTCGAAAGACCGCAGAGCCCAGCAGGGGAGCGCCACAAGGATAGCAGAAGCTAAAAGAGATGGGACCTCGGCTCAGAACTCTTAAACCCCAAGTCAGTTAATACCTTCCTCACCCGAACGTTTGACGCTATGTACAGGTCATTCTCCACCTCCCCAATTTTTCCCGGCACCATCACCCTCGAACTCCTAGGAACAACCGTTCCCGAACCCTCCAGCTTGATTCTGCTTACCACTGGGCACCTTCGGCCTCATCGCCTTGGCTGCCACACGCAAAAGAGCTCACTACATTTACAACTAAACTGGCGTGGCCCACCCCGAACCACCGCCCATACCTTCACACCCGATCCGCCTCCTCAACCGTACCGACCCGCGGAAAGAATTCATCCACCTTCGTCATCTCCAGCAGTTGAACCACACGCGGACTCACTCCCGCCAAAACCAGCCGAACGGCTCTACCCTGGCACCGGACATAGTGGCTGACGATCAGCCCAAGCCCCGCAGAATCCATATACGGAACCTCCGTAAGATCCAGAATATGGAGAGCATGCGGAGCGTCGCCCTCCTCCGATTCGAACGTGTTGCGAAGTTCGTTCGGTGAAAGGGCGCCGTGCATGTCCCGAGCCGTAAACGGCCCTGACAATCGAAAGATGACCGTACCGGGCGTCCTGCCCTGATTGCGTTCAATCGCGAACTTCGAACTCTTCCACACCTGAGCTACTGCCATCGGGATCGTCGCTCCTCTTCAATATCCAAACCACGCGGTGCCACATTCTACATCTGCTGCCGGGGCCATATCTGTGGCGCATCCCCGGCTCGCTTCGTTGACTTGCCCCTTCGCCCAACCTAAGATGACCACCTAATGGCAGACTCGGCCTCTCTTATCGGCCAGACCATCTCTCACTACCACATCGTTGATCAACTCGGCAGCGGTGGTATGGGCGTCGTCTATAAAGCGGAGGACACTACGCTCCGGCGCTTCGTCGCCTTGAAGTTCCTTCCCGACGGATTCGCCTCAAACCTGCAGGCACTGAACCGCTTCGACCGCGAAGCCCGTGCAGCCTCCGCGCTGAATCATGCCAACATCTGCACCATTTACGAGGTCGGCAAACATGAAGGCCAATCCTTCATCGCCATGGAGTACCTCGAGGGAACGACCCTGAAATCCCTCATCACCGCACGGCCGCTTGATACCGAGCCGATGCTCTCTCTTGCAATCGAAATTGCCGATGCCCTCGACGCAGCTCACAGCCAGGGCATTCTGCACCGCGACATCAAGCCTGCAAACATCTTTGTCACCGAGCGAGGCCACGCCAAGGTTCTAGACTTCAGTCTCGCGAAGCGTGCCGCAACGCCGAAAGCAGTCAATGGCGAGGCGACCACGGCGTCCACAGATGACGATCTGACAAACCCCGGCAGCATCATGGGAACCCTTGCCTATATGTCCCCGGAGCAGGCACGGGCCAGAGAGCTGGATGCAAGGAGCGATCTGTTTTCGTTTGGAGCCGTTCTCTATGAGATGGCCACCGGACAGGTGCCCTTTCGAGGAGCCAGCAGCGCAGAAGTTTTCGACGCCATACTCAATCGCGCTCCCGTGGCGCCCGTTCGGTTGAATCCCGATTTGCCCGCCGAGTTGGAGAGAATCGTCAACAAAGCACTCGAGAAGGATCGGGAACTGCGCTATCAGAGTGCAGCGGAGATGCGTGCCGACCTGCAGCGGCTGAAGCGGGACGTGGACACGGAGCGCATGGCGAAGGCAAGCTTGAGCCCCGTGGGCGCTACACAACCGGAATTGCCTTCCGGTTCGCGGCTGGGCGCGCGGATCGCGTCCGTCTCGTGGCCCCTTGCCGCCATGACGGTACTGGCGCTGCTTGCCTTGGTCGCCGGAGGCCTCCATCTGCGATCGCGTCTGGCAGCTCGCTCGGCGAACGCGGTGCCGTTGACTGAGAAAGACACGGTGCTGTTGGCGGACTTCGTCAACAACACCGGCGATCCGGTCTTTGACGATGCGCTAAAGCAGGCTCTGACGATTCAACTGAATCAATCGCCGTTCCTGAATATTGTCTCTGACCGCAAGATCGAGGAGACCCTTCGCCTGATGGGCCAGCCTGCGTCGCAACGCATCACGCCCGAACTTGCACGAGAAATTTGTATCCGGACGGGCAGCAAGGCCACGGTGCTCGGATCGATCTCCAATCTCGGTGGCCAGTATGTTGTCGGGCTTAACGCGATCGGTTGCAGCAGCGGCGACACGCTGGCCAGCGAACAACGTCAGGCGGCGAGCAAGCGGGACGTCCTCAAAATCCTTGGAAAGGCAGCAGGGCAGCTACGGCGGAAGCTCGGCGAATCGCTGGCCACGGTGGAAAAGTTCGATGTGCCGGTGGAGGCAACAACGACTTCGCTGGACGCATTGAAAGCGTACAGCGAGGGATTTAGGACAGCACGCAGGACCGGTGACGCGGAAGCGATCCCCTTCTATAAGCGTGCGATTGAACTCGATCCGAATTTTGCAATAGCGTACGCGGCACTAGGCACCTCGTATTTCAATCTCAATCAGGGAGATCTGGCGGCGGAGAATGCGACCAAGGCGTATGAGCTGCGGGACCGGGTGAGCGAGAACGAGAGATACCGAATTGCGACGAGTTACTATCACACCGTCACGGGAGAGCTGGAGAAGGCGATTGAAGAATATGAACTGTGGTCGAAGAGCTATCCCCGGATTGGCACACCGCATTTAAATCTCGGGGTCATCTACCAACAGCTTGGGCAATACGACAAAGCAGTGGTCGAGACGCAAGAGGCGCTGCGGCTGAACCCGACGACGACGGGATACGGCAACCTTGCTTTCGAGTACATTGCGCTGGACCGGTTGGACGATGCCGAGAAAGTATTGCGAGAGGCCCAGGCGAAGGGTTTTGACGGACTCGACATTCGGGGGAATCTCTATCTCCTGGCCTTCCGGCGAGGTGACAAAAAGGGGATGGAGCAACAGCTCGCCTGGGCGGCGGGGCGAGCGGGAGATGAAGATGCGATGCTCTCCGGCCAGGCAGACACGGACGCCTATTACGGGCGGCTCGCGCGGGCGCGGGATGATTCGCGGCGGGCGTCGGAGTCCGCGGTGCGCGCCGGCTCGAAGGAGACGGCGGCGCTATGGCGGGCGTTCGCAGGGTTGCGCGAAGCCGAGTTCGGGAACACAGCCGCAGCGAGGGAAAACACAGATGCGGCGCTGTCACTTCAGTCGGGAAGCGATGTCAAATTGCTGGCAGCGCTAACGCTTGCGCGCGTGGGGGACACGGCCAAAGCGAAGAGGCTTGTCGAGCAACTGGAGAGGGAGAGGACCGCCTCCACGGATACGATGCTAAAACTCTACTGCCTGCCAGCCATTCATGGTGCGATCGAAATCAGCAAAAACAATCCATCGCAGGGAATTCTGGATCTTGAAGCGGCGGCACCGTATGAACTGGGTGGACCACTAGGGTTTCCCTATCTCTACCCGGTGTGGGTGAGGGGGCATGCGTATATGGCGGCACAGAACGGAGTAGCGGCTGCCGCAGAGTTTCAGAAGTTGATCGATCATCCGGGCGTTACCATGAATCAGCCGATCGGGTCACTGGCGCATCTTGAGTTAGGCAGGGCGCATGCCCTATCGGGCGACAACGTCAAGGCACGAGCTTCCTATCAGAATTTCTTCACGCTCTGGAAAGATGCCGACCCCGACATCCCCATCCTCATAACTGCTAAGTTGGAATACGCGAAGCTGCAATGACCCGGGAAAAGTAATGTCCGGCTCGATAGCTACTAGACTGGTCCAGTCGCCCGCGCAGACTCGTCCGGTCGCCCGTATCGAACCAAGCTCCGAGCGCTTGACAAACCCGCAGCCGCAACAGCCCGCTCTCTCCCGAAACGGCACTTAGCCGTGAACCGGAAGTCCAAACCTAACCCGTTTCTCTCGAAGACTTTGCGGAACTTTTGAGGGGGTGGGACCACCCGCCCTACCACTTCCGTGTCATTGGCTAACGAGATACCCGCTCCTACTCTCATCACATCAGTAGGCGAGGCTCCCCGATGACTCCCTTTCGCACAACTGTACTTGCCTTAATCTCTACTTCCACCACCCTCTCTCTCGCAGCCAGTCTTCCCCGCACCCCCAACGTTGTCGTCTGCGAGCCCAACTCAGGCTGCATCCACCACACCATCTTCGGCCACGATTACAAGGTCCTCAGCACTGATCGCCTCTCCGTCATGGTCTTCCTCTCCACCGAAGGCCGCTACACTCGCGCCGACGTCAGCATCACCAACCTGACCCCCACCCCCATCAACCTCTCCCCCGGAGACTTCCACATCCAGGCACTCGCCTCAGAATCCAAAATCTTTCTCTACGTTCCCCCTTCGCAGGTCGAAAATCTCGCAACTCTCACCCGAGTCAACGCCGACCCTGAGCTCAACGAGCCCGACACAGCGAATCCGCACCTGAAAGCAATCACCATCCCGCCCAACCAGGCGGTCCACGGCCGCGTCTACTTCGAGCGCGATCTGCGTACGACGTCTCAGCCGGTCAATGTCGTGCTGCCCATCGCCGGCACCGTCTTCAAATTCCCCGACGTCATCAAACCCTGACGCGTCGCCCGCACAGGAAATCGTTTTAGCCGCCGCCCTCAGCAACGTCGATCGTCTGCCCTTCCTGACAGGCGAAGTGAAAGTCGCGACCGCCACGCGTCACGATCGCTGCAAAATGTTTCTTATTACCCGGGGACGGGTCGCCGAAGTTTTGCTGGTTACATTCAACCGCCGCACCACCACTGCGATTTAAGAGCGTCTGCACAACCGCGGTGACGTCGGCAGCTTGAGCATTGCTCGGGTTCCCGCCGGGAAGCGCGCCATAGACCGCGAACTTCACCGTAAAGAGCGACGGCGGTTTAGAAACGCCTCCGCCATGATTGAAATCGATCGTCTGGTTCTCATCACAGGCAAAGAAAAAATCCTGGCCGTTGCGAGTCACCACACCGCCAAAGTGTTTCTCGTTTCCCGGTGCCGGATCTCCGAAGTTGCCATTATTAATAGCAACGACCCCGTTCTTTCCATTGATGAGGCTTTGTAAGCTTGCCGTGACATCGAACGCGTCAGCGTTGAATGACTCTCCGCCGGCGAGCGCTCCATAGATGGCGTGTTTCACAACCAGTGCCATAATCTTCCTCCTCTTCCGGATGATCTGAACTTGCCATGAATCGATAGTGCCGATGCCCCGGCGAATCGTTTCCGGAATTTCTCGATTAATCCAATAGAAGAAAACTGGAGGGCAATTCATTTATTCCGCGCTGCGAAAAAAAAATCTCTGAACGCTGCACCATGCTTCACGCGTCAACCAGCTTGCTGTAACCTTTCCAACTCCGCGTACTCCAACATTTGCGCAAAATCTGGTGAAGGCCAAAGAGTGATCCCGTCCGATCACTCAACGTCCTTCCTCGCCTTGCGCAACCGTCTTCCCCAATTGTCTTCCAAGGAGCAGCAAATGTTGAAGGTAACTCGAAGTCTCCTCATGTTCGCCGTCGGAGTTGGCGCCGCATTTCCAACTCTCGCCTCTGCCCAATCCAAAGATGCAGCCGGCGCCGTCTTCGTCATGAACAACGACGCCAACGAAAATGAAGTCATCGCCTTCGAACGCAACGCCAACGGCACCCTCGGCGAAAGCGTCTCCTACGACACCCACGGCCGCGGCAGCGGAGGCATCACCGACCCGCTCGAATCGCAAGGCTCCCTCACTCTCAGCCACGACCACTCCCTCCTCTTCGCCGTCAACGCCGGCAGCGGCGACGTCACCGTCTTCAACGTCCACAAATCAGCCGCCCTCAACTTCCTCAGCAAGACTCCCTCCGGCGGCGCACAGCCCTCCGCCATCGCCGAATTCAACGGCCTCGTCTACGTCCTCAACAGCGGCGGCGCCGGCAGCCTCGTCGGCTTCAACCTCGGTAACGACGGCCAGCTCAGGCAGATCAAAAACTCCACCGCCTTCCTCACCGGCACCACCACCGGCGGCGCCTCGCTCGCCTTCAGCCCCGACGGCCAGTTCCTCGTCGTCACCGAGCGCGTCGCCAACAACATCGACGTCTTCCACGTCCAGGCCGACGGCACTCTCTCTCCCATCGTCGTCAACCCCAACCCCGCCCCCGGCACCTTCTCCGTAGCCTTCGCACCCAATGGAGCCGCCATCGTCTCCGAGACCGGCCCAGCCGGCGCCACCAACGGCTCCACCATCTCCTCCTACAAGGTCAACCCCAACGGCACCGTCACCGCGATCACCCACAGCCTCGCAACCTTCGCGGCCGGAAACTGCTGGGACGCAATCACCCCTGACGGAAGATGGGTCTACGTCTCCAACTCCGGCAGCGACAACATCTCCGGCTTCAACATCGGCAAAGACGGCACCCTCACCCCCATCGCCGGAACCGTCCTCGGCAACAATCCCTCCGGCAGCCACAACGTGGACATCGCCGTCAGCGCCGACGGAAAATTCGTCTACACCATCAACTCGCAGTCAGGAAACATCGGCGTCTTCGCTATCAATCAGAACGATGGCACCCTCACCAGTCTCGGCCAGGCCGGCGACCTTCCAAAGTCCGTCGGCTTCAACGGCATCGCTGCTCTCTAAACAACAGACTCGCCCGAGTGCCCACTCATGCGGTCTCATCGCATGAGTGGGCATTCGAGCGACGCCATGCCACGTCTCACACTGGCCCACACTTGACAAAAGCGTGTCTCCAGAAATCGAAGCCCGGCGACCTGCCGCACCATGGCATTCCGCCCCAAAACTTCCTGTAGTCCAAACCTAACCCTTTTCCTTCGAAGACTTTGCGCACTTTTGACGGGGAGGGGCGTGCGCCATGACGCAAAGCTGGAAGTCGGCAACCACCACCCTCTAGGAATCGTGTTGCGAACCTTCCAGAGCCAACATCGTTTTAGCCAGAATCTGATACGGAGATAAGTGACAACGCTGGAGCATCTCAACCGCGAGCGTGAGAGTCAACGACTGCTCTCCCGAAAGTGCCTGCCACATATTTTCCTGGTTCGTCAGGAGCTCGCTCGCGTGTCATGAATCCACCATTCCGGCTGGCCTTTCTTGACTCTCTAACGAGAACTGGCGAGGGAACGCGATTTATTCCCCTCTCAAAGAGAATGAATTTTTCTCCCAATCCCTGTGCTAGATTTCTAGCGTAGAGCACCATCGATACAAGGGACCCCGGGCTCCGACCTGAAGAAGTTGGTTAGGAGGTCTCATGAAACGACTCACCTCTCTGCTAGCGGCTCTCTTCCTCCTGCTCGCCTCAACCACGTGGAGCCAGCAGCTCGGCAAAAGAATCACCAACAAAGACGTCATCGACATGACCGCCGTCGGCCTCTCCGACGACCTCATCATCGCCAAGATCCGCGGCGCCGCTGCCGGAGGCACCCTCCAGTTCGACACCAGCGTCGACGCCCTCAAGGAGCTCAAGGCCGCCAAAGTCTCCGACGAAGTCATCAAGGTGATGATCAATCCCGCGCCCCCCGCCGCCCAGGTCGTAGTCGCCGCCACCACCCCCATCTCGAACGACCCCAACCTCCCGCCCCCCGAGGTCGGCGTCTACTGGAAGAACGCCAACGCCTTCGAGCGCATCGAAGGACAGGCAATCAGCCAGGCCAAGGTCGGCGGCAAAGCCGGCAGCATGTTCACCTACGGCCTGCGCAACGAACATTGGGACGCGTATCTGAACGGGCCGAAATCGAAAAACGTCATCCAGGACCGTCTGCCCGTCTTCTATATCTACGTCCCCGACGGCGCCAGCTCATCCGACTTCGTCCTCATCAGCCTCGAAAAGAAAGGTGACCGCAGAGAGTTCCAGATCGGAAGCTTCGGCGGCATCACCGGCGGCAAATCCGGCGTCAAGCGCGACAAAGAAGTCGCCTTCACCGCCGAGCACGCAGGAATCAGGACCTACAAGATCAAGCTGGACGCAGCCATGCAAGCCAGGAGAGTACGCCTTCTTCATGGGCACCGGCCAGCAGCAACCATGGCCGGCGGCTCCACCGGAGGAGCCCGGTCAGGAGGCGCTGCCGCCGGACGAGTCTACGACTTCAGAATCCCCGACTAATCTGATCGGAGTGCTCTGCCTTGAAGACTCGTCAATCGATCAAGAGCCGGTACATTCTTGGCATCGCGCTATCAACGATGCTCTTGTGTTCTCATCTTTGCCGCCCCGTACTCGCGGAGCAAGCAGACTCCGGTTCCCCCAAAGGTCCCCTTGAAGTTCAACTCTCTCAGCAACATGATTCAACCCCGGTTTGGTTACAAATCCTCGACAAGGCAGCGTGGCCGCTTGTTGCGATCGCTGCAATCGTCGTCTTTCGCAGGCCGATCTACGCTTTGCTGGACGCCTTCGGACAAAGAGGAACAGACTTCAGCATCGGCTCAATCGCTATCCGCATCCCCGCCCTGGAGACGAAAGTAGCCGACCAGCAAGGCCAGATCAATCTGCAGACCGATCAGATACGCAATCTCATCAAGTTCTCAATGTCCTGGTACATCTACAACATGCTCTTTGAAATCAGGAGAGCGCAGAAAGAAGGAGGCGAGTACGTCTACAGAAACGACGGCTCCATGGACCGCAACCTGCGGTTCTTGGTCGAACACGGCTACGTCGAAGAAGTCTACCCGTGGCCAAATGACGGCGAAGGCCTAAGCCGAAGAGTAAAGGTCACTCAATCCGGCGAAGATCTGATTGCGATGAGGGGTCGCTAGCCAATCGCCCGCTTATTTGCCGACCACCAGCAGCGTCACTCCATGCTTCGGAATCCTCGACGTCAACACTCCGGACTGGCGCCCCATATCCTTCTGCTTCCATACATCCCGCACACTCCCCCCACCGCTTTTGAATCCAATCTCGCTAAGATCCACGGACACATCCCGCGTGCTCCAGCTCCGATTGAAGAGCCCCACCGCCACGCGCCCTCCGCTCAACGGCTTCGTCCAGACATCCAAATCTCCGCTCTCATACAAACGGTCCCCCTGCTTCCCCAGCGGATCCTGATCGATCGCAATCGCCTCCTTATTCATCAGAATGTTTTTGTCCGCCTCCGACATCTTCGTGAGGTCGTTCCCCGCCAGCAGCGGCGCCGCCAGCAGCACCCACAAACTCATGTGGGTCTTGTACTCGTCCTCCGTCATCTTGCCGTTGCCGACCTCCAGCATGTCCGGATCGTTCCAGTGCCCCGGCCCCGCATACTTCGCCAGCCCCGCCTGGCTGAATCCAATCGCGATCATCCGCCCATACGAGTCGTCGATATCGTCGGTCGTCCGCCACATACTTGCGCCTAGCCCCGGCCCCCACTTCCACGGCTGATCCACCCCATACTGGCAAAGGCTGTACGCTATCGGCCGCCCCGTCGCCTTCAGCGCATCGCCCATCTTCCGGTAAGCCGCAATCATCAAATTCTTCGCCGCATTCGGATCATCCGGATGCTCTTTCTCCACCTGATGCATGTTGTCGGAAAACGAGCACAGATCGTACTTCAAAAAATCCACGCCCCATGCGGCATACATCGTCGCATCCTGCGTCTCATGCCCCAGGCTCCCCTCATAGTGCGCACACGTCTGCGCGCCCGGCGATGAATAGATCCCAAACTTCAGCCCCTTCGAGTGAATGTAATCCGCCAGCGCCTTCATCTCCGGAAACCGATCGTTCGGGTGCAGCACGCCGTCGGCGTCCCGCTTCCCTTGCCAGGTGTCGTCGACGTTCACATACACATACCCCGCATCGCGCATCCCCGTGCTCACCAGCGAATCCGCCG
The DNA here is from genome assembly GCA_963838555.1 of uncultured Acidobacteriaceae bacterium. Taxonomy (GTDB): domain Bacteria; phylum Acidobacteriota; class Terriglobia; order Terriglobales; family Acidobacteriaceae; genus Edaphobacter. Next base: position 281,834 of record CAWIRK010000008.1, read on the forward strand.
CCGATCGAACATCGGCATCCGTCACATGCCCCGCAAAGTGATTCCAGCTGTTCCACCCCATCGGCGGAGTGGCCGCTGTCTTCTGGCCGAACGCGGGTAGGGAAGAGACCATCACAGCAAACGAAAGCATCGCGAGAAAACGCATCAAAACCTCCCTCAACAAGCGCTCCTGAAAAGTCGACATCCAAAGCGTCTCCAAGCATACAGTCTCAAACCCGCGTGATCGAGCGTTCATCGCCCCGTGCTACTCTTCTCCCCTACCGGAGGTGTCACATGTCCGAGCAGAACAAGGCCCTCGTAAAGCGATGGTTTGAAGAAGTCTGGAATCAGGGCAGGGAATCGACCATCGATGAACTCTTTCTCCCCGAAGGAAAGTCCCACGGCTTCCCCGAGCCCGACTCCGTACTCATCGGCCCTCCGGGTTTCAAAGCCATCCACCGCGCCTTCCACACCGCCTACGGAAACATCCACATCGACATCGACGAGATCGTCGCCGAAGGAGACCTTGTCGCCATCCGCTGGAACTGCACCATGACCCACACCGGCGACGGCCTCGGCATCCCCGCCACCCGAAAAGAGGTCACCCTGCCCGGCTCCTCCTTCGTCCGTTGCCGCGACGGCAAGCTAACCGAAGGCTGGAACTTCATGGACCTCACCAAAACGACCCAGCAACTCCAAAGCTTGCTCGCAAGGCAGCCCTGAGAGTCTTTGACCAGCCAACAGAAAAGCCCCGCCATCGCGGGGCATCTCCTGAAAACATTCCCTTTTAAGAAGCGCGCTTCCTCGTTGCTGCTGCAGCCTGTCTCTCATCCTCCCGGCTCTTCTGCGCCGAGTCCTTCTCCTTCGCAGACTTGGGCTTCTTCCTCTCCTGCTCCGGCTCTTCGGAACTCTCCAGAAGAATCGGCTTCGCCGCCTCGGTAATCTTCGCTGCCGCGGCCATCTCCTCGTTCAGATTCTCCGTCAGCAGATCGATCACATCCTGCATCCCCAGCGTCTTGGCCATGGAAATCGACGCCTGATAGGCGGCGATCTCATAGTGCTCAGTCCGAAGCGCCGCACCGATTAAGCCGACATCGAACGATGCACCGTCCTCATCCTTCTCCAGCGCATTCTTTCCCTCTTCGACGATGCCTTCCATCCCATCGCAGTGTTCGCCGGTAGGCTTCTCCTCCAGGTGCCCGAAGACCTCTTTCAAGCGCTCCACCTGACCCTTCGTCTCCTCCAGATGCGCGGTAAACAGCTCTTTCAGCTTTGCGTTATTTGCTCCCTTGGCGAGCTTGGGCAGCGCCTTCACCAACTGATTTTCTGCGCTGTACATATCGCGCAGCTCATCCAGTAAAACATCCCTAAGCGGCATGGCAAATCTCCTGTGTCGATCTCTGATCCCGGCCGTAGCGCACGTGCGAATCAAATGATGAGAGACAAAATAGTCCATCGAAGTTGGCCACTCGCCAACGATTTCCTCCAAACGACGCTTTCACGGAATTCATTCCCGAAAGGGGCAGGCCGAAGACCCACCCGGCTCCACCTAACCCGCGCGGCCGCCAAACATCTCCAGCAGCGCATCGGTCGCCTCCTGCGCGTCTCGAATCTTGAAGTCCGGAGCCAGTTGCAGCACATTCGCCTGCGGCGATAACGCAGTCAACGACTGCATCACCGTCTCCGCCGAGAGCCGCGGCGTACTGGGGCCCACGACGATATACTCCACCCCGTCCACCCGCAGCAAAATCTTCGCATCCCGAAACGAGCAGGTCGACCTCACATCGTATCCCTGCCCCATCAACACCGTTCGCACAAACACGCACAGATCAGGAGACTCATCAAACAGCAGCACCCGGGGTCCACGCCTCTCCTGTGCTGCTTCCTCCGAGGTTTGTTTCAGAAACGACACGATCGCCTCTTCCTCCGTCGGATAACCCGGCAGCATGCCAGAGAGTCTCGTCATATTCAGCAGGTTAGTAACGAACGCGGGCGGCCCGGCCAGCCGCAGCCCGCCACCTCGCTTGCCCAGGCGTTCGGCGTAGCGCACCAACAGCCCCATAGCAATGCTGTCCAGCCGATTGACTTCGCTCAGGTTGAGCACAATCTGGGTAAACTCACGCTCCGCAGCTTCGAGCGCCGTTTCCAGCGCCTTAACCTCTTCGCCTAGAACAATTCGGCCCACGCACTCGATCACGTAGACGTTGCCTACAAATCGCGCCTTCAAAGTTAGCAGCATTGCTTCCTCGCTTGCCGTTATCGTGCAGAGCCTCGAGTGCGCTCGCGGACGGGTTTGCCCAAGTCTAAACCGTCAGCGCCGCACCCGCACTACGCTGCTAAACGTTTCCTCTGTTTCCTACAAGATTTGCCAGTATCCACTCCCCCACACGCTGCCTACACTTAACACGGTCCCCAGTAGCCTCAGCGAGGGAAACATCATGAAAAGCCGCACCGCAATCAAAATCGCATCGCCCAGCGTTCTACTCATCGCCGTCCTTGCTCTGACCTGCCGGCCGGCCGCAGCTCAAACGAAGGTCCAGGGAGTCATCGACGGCCGCAGTGGCCCCACCATGTCCCTCAAAACCGTCAATTCTCCCCCCGACACGACCGTTCTCCTCACCGACACCACCGACGTCGGCGAGGTCGAAGGCGTCTTTCACGGCCGCACCAAACAGATGCCCATGACCGCTCTTATCCCCGGCCTACCCGTCCAGGTCAGCGGCTCGTTGAACGGCCAGAACCAGCTCGTCGCCGACAGCGTCAAGTTCAAAGGCTCTGACCTCAAGGCCGCGATGGACGCGCAAGCCGGCCTCCAGCCTACCGAGCAGCAAGTAGCCGCCAACTCTGCGGAGATCCAGCAGCAACAAGCCGCACTCGCTGCCCAGAAGGCTGCCACGCAGGCTGCCCTCGCTAAGCAGCAAGCCCAGCTCTCCGCCGAAGACCAGAAAATCGCAGCCAACAAAGCCGCCATCGCTGAGGACAACAAACGCTTCGGCGAACTCGGCCAGTACAACATCCTGGGCGAGACCACCGTCTACTTCGGCAACGGCAAGATCACCGTCGATCCTCAATATCAAACCCAGCTGGTGAAGCTCGCCCAACAAGCCAAAGGTATTACCGCCTACATCCTCCAGGTTCAGGGCTACGCCTCCGCAGTTGGCAGCGCCGCATTGAACCAAAGACTCAGCAGCGAACGCGCCAACGCCGTCACCGCCATCCTCGAGCAGCAAGGCGGAATCCCTCTCACCAACATGCTCGCCCCCGGCGCCATGGGGACGTCCAAGCAGGTCGACTCCGACAAAACCGCCGAAGGCCAGGCCGAGAATCGCCGTGTAGTCGTCCGCATCCTCCAGAACAAAGGCATCGCCGGAACCTAACCCGAACGCAATCCCAAACCTAACGGGCGGTCGCACCGGCAGCGGCCGTCCCTCGCCCTGTAAGTGCCCGAATCAAATCCACCTCACGCTGCCGATACGGTGTGTCATCCTGCTTGAACACCTCGTGAAACCAGAGCGTAGGCTGCTGCCTCACATACGGCCGTTCCCATGAATCCCAGGGATAATACGTCTGTGTCTTGCCCGCCACCAATCCCCAGTTGATCGCCCCCACGTTATATTTCTTCGCAATCGGCAGACTTCCGTCGAACGTGCTCCCGTTGCCCCGAGCCATATACTCCGTGCAGATCAGCGGCCTCCCCAGCGGCTTCAGCGACACAATCTTCGCCTCAAACTCCTCCGGCCAGCCGTAGTTGTGGAACGAGATCACATCCGACTCCGCCAGTTGAATCTTCGTCATCCTGCTTTCCTTGGCTGGAACCGTCCAATTGCCGGCCCACACACCACTCGTCAGCGGCTGCGTCGGATGCACCGACCGCGCCCACGCAAATACCTGCGGCAGCAGCTCCTCCACCCGTGCAACCTTCGCCGCCTCATCCTTCACCGTATCGAGGCCGCGATTATCCGGCTCATTCCACACATCCCACCCGAGTACCCGATCATCCTTCGCGAACGCCCCCACCACCCCCTTCACATAAGCCTCGAGTTGCGGCTCCACGGTCTTATCCATCAGCCGTGCCTTCCCCGGGCTCTGCACCCACCCTGAGTTATGCACTCCCGGAATCGGGGGATGCTGCGGCCCCAGATGCGGATTCGTCTCCCAGCACGAGTCGAACAGCACCAGCAGCGGCCGTATGTGATGTTTCGCCGCAATCGCTAAGAAAATGTCCAGCCGCTTCGTAAAACCCTGCGCATCCTGCTGCCAAAGCTGATCCTGTAGAAACACCCGCATCGTATTCATCCCGATGCTCTCCGCCATCCCCAGCTCTTTATCGATCAGCGCCGGATTGAACGTCTCTGCCTGAAACATCTCCAGCTCATTGATCGCGTCCGAAGGAACAAAGTTCGCCCCCACCAGCCAGGGCTGCTTGGCGTACCAATCGTTCGCCCGCTGGGCGCTCCACCGCCCATCATCACTCGTCTGCGCAACCAGTGGAGCGGCCACGAAACACCCAATCACCACCGCAAAAAAAACCAAACGCTTCATCATCAAACGACTCCCCTCGGGCTGCATCTGTATCTTTCCACGCCCAGTCCCCGGAAGGCCCGGAATATTTTTCCTAGCCTTCTCCCATTTCGGGCGTAACTTCCGTCATCTTTTCGGGTTGAAGATGGACGATCCTCAAGGCTACAGGATATGGTTGTGTGCGGTAACCAAATTCCGTTACGAACGTGCGTTACCCAAATGAAGTCTCAAATTCAACCCCCCTTTCACTTACCAGAGGAGCTACATTGAAGGGTTTGGAGCACCCGGTTGTCACCGCGTTCGGTGCAACCACTATCATCGTTCTCACCTTATTGGCGCCACTCGTCTCGCCGTTGCACCACGAGCTCTACCATTTTTATGGACCCCCCAGCGCCCTGATCCTCCCCGTCCTGCTTAACTTCGCCGCAATCTGGATCATTCTTGCCCTTCTCCTTGCCGGAGGATTCCGATACCGCTGGTTGAATATCAGCCTATGGGCCATCCTCGGGGTATTTCTGCCCTGGATGCTGATACAGGATTGCTTTTCCCTGACCTTCGGTTCCATGTCTCGCCCAGCCAATTCCGCGTTCCTGGCCTTGTTATTTGTCGCTGGCGCATTTTTGCTCGCGATGCGCTCTCGGGCCTTGCCTCTTCTGCACAAAGGCAGGCGGTTTGCTCGAGTGATGCTCGGCTTCGCAGCCCTGAACGGCGCTCTCATCCTCGCGCAGATTCTCTGGTCCGGCTGGCAGTCGCGGCGGCTGGACACCCCCAGACCACTGCACCATCCGGCAGTTGCTTCCAACAACCACGGCCGCATCCTCTGGATCGTGCTCGATGAACTCTCCTACCGGCAGATCTACGAACATCGCTACCCCGGTCTCAATTTGCCGGCCTTCGACAAGCTCGCCGCCGGTGCAACCATGTTTACCCGCACTGTGCCCGCCGGCTACTGGACAGACGTCGTCCTGCCTTCGCTCATGACCGGCCAGCCCCTCGACAAAATGGGCGTCTCGGCAGCGGGCTCGCCGCTGCTGGTAAGAAGCGCCTCCACCGGGGCATGGCGCCCATTCGCCCCTCGACAAACAGTCTTTCAGGACGCCCTGAACGCGGGCTACGAAACCGGTGTCGCAGGTTGGTGGAACCCCTACTGCCGTATCTTGTCCGAGGTGCTCGACCAGTGCTTCTGGACCAGCCATAGCGAGTGGCGCGGCGGTATGCATTCAAGTCAAAGCGCTATCTCGAACACGGCGAGCCCCGTCCTGCAGATGATGCCGTGGCATAGTTCCCCTCAGCAGTCCATTTACTTTCATCAGTTGGACTATTGGGAGTTGGTCGCAGCTGGAGACAAGCTGCTCAAAGACCGATCAGCAACGTTCGTCCTGCTGCACATGCCGATTCCCCACGTACCAGGCATCTACAATCGGCGAACTGCGAGCTTCGATACAGCGAATCCGAGTTACCTCGACAACCTGTCTCTATGCGACAACTATTTGGCGCACGTCAGGAAAGAACTGGAGGAGAACGGGACCTGGGACAACACGACGCTTGTCCTCATGGGCGACCATTCCTGGCGGATATCTGGGCCGGCTGGCCTGGCTCCGGAAGAACGGGCCGCAACCGATGGCGGCCAATTCGATGACCGTCCCGCCTATATCGTCAAACTGGCTCACCAGAACACCCCCACACGGATAGATACCCAATTCGCCGCACTCCGCACGCGAGATTTGTTCGACAACCTGCTCGCCGGTCGCATCAGCACCTCGCAACAACTCGCCCGTTGGGCGCAACAGGGGAACTAAGCAGAGAAAAGCGCGAACCCTCTATTCCCAGGACTCCCGGAACTCCCAGGACCCTTCGGCGCAACATCAGGATTCAGCCGCACTGGCTCCACCGGCGTGCGATTCAAAATCGCCTCCGAGATTATGCCAATCGTCTCGCCACGAAACGGCAGAACTCCCGTCGACATCTCGTAAAGTACAACTCCAAAGGAAAACAGATCCGTGCGCGCATCCAACTCCGCGCCCTTCACCTGTTCGGGAGACATATACGCGGTGGTTCCCATCACAGCGCCCGGCTCCGTCAGCTGGTCCGTCTGGCTCACTGTCGGCATCGCCGAAAGATTCACCGCCCAGTCGGCCGGCATCAACTTCGCCAGACCAAAATCCAGAATCTGATCCAGAATCTCGCCTGGGCCACTGTCTACAACCTCGTCGCCATCCCCGTCGCATCATCGTAGCGGCAAACGCGCAGCTGCTTCGTCGACTGAATCTGCAGCATGCGACCCCTTAGAAGTTCCTACAAGTCCCGTCTGCAATACGCAATCCCGAAACACCTACTCCGAAATCATCCCGATCGTCCCCAGCCAGATCTCCACCAACTGTGGCCATCCGGTTATCGGAAACTTGGTACGCCGCAGTCCGAACGCGTGTCCTCCGTGAGCATACAAATGCATCTCGACGGGAACCCCAGCCTTCTTCAGCGCAATGTAGTAAGCCAGCGAGTCGTCTACGTTGTCCACGTGGTCATCCTCAGCCTGCAGCAAAAACGTAGGCGGCGTCTGGCTGGTGACAGGAACATCGGGATTCAATCCGAAATGTCGATCGGCATTGGCTGAATGAGGAACCACATACTTTTTGGCGCCTCGCTTAGCATCCCATTCCGCTGCGGAAAGCGACAGATGTCCCGGATAAATCGGCACTGCAAAGTCTGGCCGGCAGCTTTCTTTGTCGGCCGCATCGACAATCGGATACAAACGCTTCGCATAGTGCGTGCTGATCGCTGCTGCCAAATGCCCACCTGCTGAAAACCCGAGCACGCCTATCTTATGAGGATCGATGTGCCACTCCGCCGCGTGAAACCGCACCAACCCCATTGCCCTCTGCGCATCTTCCAACGCCATCGGTGATTCCGGATATGGCCCCGATTTCGGATACGGCCCCACATCCGTCACCCGGTATTTCAGCAGCACACACGTGATCCCTTTCGGTGTCAGCCAGTCACAGACCTCCGTGCCTTCAAGATCGATAGCAAGAACCTGATAGCCCCCGCCAGGAAACACAACCACCGCTGCGCCGGTATTCTTTCCCATCGGCGAGTAGACCGTCATCGTAGGTCGCGTCACGTTGCTCACGCCAACCGCCGGCCTCCCGCCGGGAAGAAAGTCTTTCCCCGAGGTCTCAGCGTACTCTGGCCCCGCGACAGGCTGCGGATCAGGAGCCGCCCCCGGCCATATCGCTATCTCTGTGTGTCCCGGCGATGGTTGCCACACAGGCTTCTGCGCGCTCAGACTCCCAAACGCAGACATAACCCAAAGAGCAAAGATCAAACGCTTCATTGCAATCCCTCAGACGCAGAATGGAGCAACACCCGAATGGCAAATTCGCGGCAACTTTCCGACCAGGCCATAGCGCGAGCAGGTCCAAATCACAACTGCCACGCTGAATTGTTGTACCAACGCAGAACTCGAAGCGCACGTAGTGTGTTCCAGCGGCTAGCCCTGCCGACATCCGTCTCCATCTCCAATGGAATACGTTCGGGATGAAGCAGGTTGAGCGGCCAGCGCCCGTTCTGGTGGCAGCGCTCCATCACGACGTCGATTGCTTCACTCATGCGGACGTCGGGTTTCATTCCCGCATTCCGCAGATAATCGAGTCCGCGCAACACGTCATAGTGCCAAAACATCGGGAATGAAAAGCGGAGCCAGCGTTTGTCGATGACCTCGCCCGTTCGAAGCGAGCGGAACATACGGCGCTCGAGCAGATAGTTTTCGGCTCTCTTGCGGGCCTTCGTGACTGTAGCCGATCTGCGCCCCGCTCGTTCGTATTCGAGCAGTCCTTCGAGCACGCAGATCGTGGTATGGAACGAAGATCGCCGGCTTTTGGGTGCTTCGCAGTTCCAGCCGCCATCTTCGAGCTGTTCGCCCAGGAGTTGATTAGCCAATGCGTCGTTCGGTTCCTTGAAATACGTACCGATCCCGAGGATTCTGCCGTTGATGCAAGGCTCTGTTTCGCCATGAAGGAAAGGCCGGTTGTTGAGCGGCTTAAACACCAGCCGCTTGTCGACGCGGTCGATCATTTTGCGAGCCTCCTTGCTCGCAGGGTCGAGACCGAGGTCCTTCAAGACGACCAGACTCCAGAGGGTAATAAGGTCCCACTTCGCCCCGCCGCCCCAGTGGCCGGCACGAGATTGGGCGGCGAGAAGTTGAGCTCCCCAGCCTTCGGTTGCGACGCGCGATCGCTCGGCTGCAATCACGTTAGGGGGTTCATCGGTGAGGCCGCCCATGACCTGCCAACGGATGGCCGGGTCAGAATCGAGGAGCCATTGAATGTGCGCAGGTCGGGGTCTGTAATCATGAAGACGCATTAGTCTCTTGTAGCACGCGGTGTGTAACTTTGACCCAGGCGCTGAATCGCGCTCGTGTTGGCTCCTGCGTGTCTTGTCAGCCGCCCCGGGGGTCTTCGTTTGCGACCCTACGCATCGTCCTATTCGAGCAGACGCCTGCGCCGCCACTCACCACAACTTTCTGCCATCTTCACGCGTACCGAGCCATCGCAAGGTCCACGATCTCCCCGATCATTTGGCTATAGGAGAGGCCCGATTTCTTCGCGGCCATGGCAAACTCCTGGCCGCTGGAGAGCCACGGGTTCGGGTTCGCTTCGATGACATAAACCTCGCCCTTCTTCGTTACGCGCATATCAATGCGGCCATAATCGCGAAGCTTGACGGCGCGATAGGCTTTAATCGCAATCTCGGTGAGCTTGGTTACGGTTTCTTCATCTAGATCTTCGGCGATCGCCGATTTCGTCAGCTTATAAGCTTCCGTGTCTTTCTCGAACTTCACATCCTGGCTGGCGATCCTGGGCACGCCCTTCGGAAGCTTCGAAAGGTCAAGTTCCACAAGCGGAAGCGCATGTGCTTTCTCGTAGCTGCCGAGGATGGCGGCGTAGATCTCGCGTCCTTCGATGTACTCCTCAATCAACGCAGGAGAATCGAATTCAGTTTGAATATAGTCGACGCGCTCCATCAACTCCTTCACGCTGGTGACTACGGCAGCGGCATCGATGCCGATGGATCCATCTTCAGAGGTGGGTTTGACGATGAGTGGGAACTTGATGTCATGTGCATGGTCGATGGTGCCGCGATAGGCTGTCGCGAAGTACGGCGACTGAATCCCATAAAAAGCGAACATCTTCTTGGCGATCGATTTGTCCTGCGCAAGAGTGTTCGCATGCGGTCCCGCGCCAGTGTAGGGGATGTCGATCATGTCCAGAAACGCGGTGACGTGCATCTCCTTGGTGTCATCGCCTGCATAGGATTCCGTCAGGTTGAAGATGAGATCGGCGCCACACTTGGCGAGCCCGACCAGAGATTGCGGGCGGCCATCGAGAACGTAATACGACGCCTCATGACCGAGCTTCTCCAACGCTTCGAAGATCTCTTCGCGGTCGTGCTTCACCGGCTTTTTTTTGCGTTTCGTTTGCCCCTTGCGCTTGCGAGGTACAGGGACTTCTTCCTGCACTTCATCAGGTTCGTCTTCCCACAAGTCGTACAGTACGGTGACTTTCAACTTCCCTCCAGTCATGCGGTCTCCAATCGGAGTGACGGCACCTGCCGGCACGCCTCAGGAATGGATGAACTTCCCGCGGGTCAGGTAATTCATCGAGAGTGCGGTGGTGTATACCGTGAACTCAGTGAGGTAGTCGGACTCGCGTCGAACGTCCACAAGAAGACCCAGGTCCTCAACACGCTTGCAGATGGCTTCCACCAGTCGCTTGACGATCGGACGTTGCACGCCGCTCCAATACGCGACCTTGTCGACAATGGGTTTGCGATGCTGTCGCAACATCTCCTGGGCCGGTCGAACGCCCTTACTTCGTTTGCGGGAGATATTGAAGATGTCCGACAGGTCGGTATCCAGCGCGAGTTCCTGTAGCGGAATCTCCTCCGGCAGCGTGAGGCGATAAAACTCGCCGACCGTCGATTCCATCTCATCGACGGTGATGTCGGTGCGGCCACGACGCCGCGCAGGTTCGAGATTTCCGACTTTTCGCACCGTGCGATCGACGTATTGGAGCTTGGCCAGCGCACCCCAACCTTTGTATCGTTTTCGCCATTGCGAGCGAGGCGTGAGCCAGACTGCAAACGTTTCTGCAAAATCTTCATCCGGATGCTTCTGCGCGTACCATCCGGCCATGTGGCGAACGAACTTTTGCGAGAACGGTATCGGACGGTAATTATCGCGATAGGCGCGGCGAAACGGACCGAAGAGATCGTGCCACTCAGCCGTCTTGTACAGCTGGTACGCGTAATTGATTGCATGTCCGGCCTCATGACGCATGTACATCATGATCTCGCGAGCGTCTTCCAGGTCGTTCATATTGCGCTCAAGCTGTGCGAGGTCCGGGTTGGCCAGATAGAACGGAATGCCGATGACGGGCTCTCCAGAGGGACATCCCCATTCATCGGAGAGATAACAAAGCGGACGGAACTTGTGGATGCCCTTAGCTTCCAGTTCGCGATAAAGCTGCTGAACGAATCGTTCCAGGGGAGAGCCCTCGAGTTTTAGCCCGAGGTCACGAATGGGCCTGGCGAGTATCTCCTGAAATTCCGTTCGGGTTTTCTCGAAATCGCGCACTGGGTTATTCAGAGTTCTATACCACGGGACCAGATTTGGTACGGCAAGGCGTATCGCATATGCACATAGTATTGTGGGCGCGTCTGGTTCGGGGATATCAATCGCCGAAACGCTTTTATATCCCAGCTTCACGATTTCAGTCGTTTGGGCGTTGAAGTCGCCTCTGTATAATTTCCGGAACCTTCCAAAAGAGTTGCAGCTTTGCCATTCAATCGTAAGGAACTGTCGACAAACGGAGTTCGGCGAGACGGGCACGAGAGCTTCGGCTTGCTGCCGAGGGATGTGCGTACGTTGCGCGCGCTAAAGACACCGGCGCGAATCCAGCGGTTCCTTGACGGGTTGCCTTACCAATACGCGGACACGGCGTGGTCTCCGCAGCGTGCGTTGCGGGAGCGCAAAGGACACTGCATGGAGGGAGCGCTGCTCGCCGCTGCCGCCCTGCGCGTCAACGGTCACCTGCCGCTGTTGATGGATCTCGAGGCCGTGCGGGACGACGACCACGTCGTGACTCTCTATCGTGAACATGGTCTGTGGGGAGGCATTGCCAAGTCAAACTTCGCGGGCTTGCGCTTCCGCGCGCCAGTCTACCGAACGCTGCGCGACCTGGCACTAAGCTACTTTGAGCACTACTACAACCTGCGCGGCGAACGCACTTTGCGTTCCTACTCAAGACCAGTGAATCTGGCCCGCCTGGACAGCATGCACTGGATGACCTCTGAGGAAGACGTTTGGTGTGTTCCGGAGTTACTGATTGCGGCGAGGCACTACCCGCTGTTTCCCGACAAGGTGGCGCGCGCGCTGCCTCGTCTCGACCGACGCAGCTTCGAAGCAGGAATGCACGGCTGGACGAGGCACTGAAGAGAGTCGCACTGGTATCTGCGGTTCGGTATAGCTGCAGAACATGCGGCAAAGAACGCGACCATCAAAACCTGATAACGCGCTTGCGGTGATTACATCCAGCGAAAGACGGGTTCCTCAATCCACAAAAAACGGGAGATCGCGCCCACGTGCAGCGACCGGCATTAGGCCTTCATGCATCTGCTGGCGGTCGCATCGGTACAAGAAAGTTGCTGGCTAGAAGATAGGCGAACAGATGTCCGAGAGGTGGCGCGCGACGCAGCTGGTCCGCCGAAACCCATCCATTCGTCTCACTCCACTCCCAACCGGGAACGGAAGCACTCTTCAGCCATTCCCGCAGATCAGCACCGGTCATCGGATAAACGTAGATGCGAACGTTCTGGGCGAAGAGACGTGCGAGAGCCTCCAGGAGTTTGCCTTCGAGATTGCCGTAAATGTCTTCAAAAGCGCGAATCACCAGGGAAAGACCGCCGGCGAAGCGTACAGGTGCCTGCGTATGGCGGTTTACCAGAGCTGTCATGTGGTAGATCTCCGGTTTACGAAAGAGCAACACGTCGCCGCCAGCGGCGAGAAGCGAATCGATGCGACTAAGCATGTCGGGAATTTCCGGGGTTGGTTCTTCCGGCGTGAGCGGAGCAGCGGTCAGGCAAAAGAAACCGGCGGGCGTCGATTTTGTTTCGCGAAGGTCTCCCTGAAGCTCTTCAATTGCCGAAGTCAATAATCGCAAATGAAGACGCGAGTGAACAGGATCGGTGTGGCCGAAGTATCCCGGTGCAAGCACAATCGCTTTCTTGTAGAGAATCTCGGTTGGGGGAACAGCGGGGCCCTTGGTTGGGAAAAATACCGCCTCGGCGAGTCCCTCACGAACCAACTGGACTAGCAGGGCACGGCGATCCCAACTTTCAAATGCTGGCCCGTGAAGATCCACGTAGTCGATCTCGATTCGCTCGGCAACGACGTCTTGTGCCAGGCCTTGCAGAAATGATTCTTTGATTTGTACTTCATAGAACGCGGCATAGATGAGGTTGACTCCCAGAATGCCGACGGCTTGCTGCTGGAGCGCATTCGAAGCATCGCGCATATTGATGTGCAGCAGGATGTCATTGGGAGGACCACCGGGCTGCAACTGGAACCGGAGACCGATCCAGCCATGTGGGTCATTGGTTCCGGCGAAGTTGCGGGCGGAGACGGTATCAACAAAGCAGAAGAACCGAGTCTGCGGTCCACGGGTCTTGTTCAATTGCGTGAGAAGTTGGGTCCATTCATTGTCCAGCATCGCCTCGAGTCGCTGTTTGGAAACGTAGCGCGACCCGGAGCCGTAGAGATCATCGCTGACTTCCTTGTCGTAAGCGGAAATGGTTTTAGCGACGGTGCCGGAAGCCCCTCCCACTAGAAGGAACCAACGCGCAACTTCCTGTCCGGCCCCGATTTCGGCGAAAGAACCGAAGGTGGACGTATCAAGATTAATAGTGAGCGCTTTGTGGTGAGTGTCGAGTTTTTCAGCGGAAGGCATAGCCACAAGGTCCAGTTGAGCCAACGTCTGGGAGGTGTGAAGCGCCCTTAATTGCGACTGAAACTAGCCGCGCAAGGAAGATTCTACCCTCTGCCACCGACTCAGGACAGAGGCATAGCCGGGCGAAGTGCACCACTCCGTCTCCACGCTATTGCCCCGCAATTGTCCTCACTGCAGCCGGGAGGTCCGCTGTCTCCTTGCCTTTACACAAATCAGAGGATTACCGCGCGTCTTCAATCCAACCGCCCCGATTAACCTCGATAGGCAGCTCAAACAAACTTCATCTTCACCGCCATCGTCGACTTCCTGTGCGCCTCAGTCGATTTGCCATCCGCATGCTGCGACGCCACCCACGCCTCTTCCGACAGCTTCTCGGCCCCGAAAACGTCGCCGTCGTTATATTTGGCTACCGCAGCAAGATGCTTACCCGCCGCCTCGAGATGTTCCTTTGCTGCGTCCAGATGTGCCTCGCGTCCCATGTTGAAACCTCTCCTTGACCACCGAAACTCTCATCTGGAAAGCGCTCTCGTCTATTCCACCTTCGTTCGCCAGAAAACGTTCCCCAAAAGCTTGCCAACACTATTTCCCTCTGTTTTCTGCCCAAAAAACCGCAGGTCAGGCCCCCGCCTGACCTGAACTGCTCTCCTTCCGAAACCGGCTCCATACCCGTCAAAACGCCCGGCGAAACCACCGCCGGAGCCGCCATAATGAAAACCTATAATCTTATTGATTGAAATTAGCTCACATCCTGCTACCCTAGAGGCAATGGCGAAATATCGCCTATATGAAAGTAGGAAGCATCATGGCAAACGGAACAGTGAAATGGTTTAACGACGCAAAAGGCTTTGGCTTCATCACCCCGGAAGACGGTGGAGAGGATCTTTTCGCACACTACTCGGCAATTAATGCCAGTGGCTTCAAGTCTCTCCAGGAAGGCCAGCGCGTAACGTTCGACATCACTACTGGCCCCAAGGGCAAGCAGGCTGCTAACATCCAGCCCGCCTAACCCCCTGCGGCACACTGCAGCAGCCCTGCAGTGACACTCCGTTCCACCCCACACATCACCCATGAAGGGTTGCAGGTGCCGTCGCGTGCACGTCGCAACCCTTCGCGGTTTAAATCGCTACAACTATCGAGTAATTCAGTACCTCAGTGGTAACTGCTAAGTTACCTCTCACTGCTCTCCCCGCAGGAGGTACCCGATGACGCTCCTCCAGAAACTCTCCCTCGCCGCAACTATTAGCTCCACAACCTTCTCCATAGCCGCCAGCATCCCTAAAACCGTCCAGAAAACCATTCTCCCCGACAACGTAGTCCGTTGCGAACCCAACGCCGGCTGTATCAACCAGACCCTCTTCGGCCGTAGCTATAAGGTCATCAACACGCCACGCTTCACCGTCATGGTCGCCATCTCTCATGAGGGCGTCTACACTCGCGCCGACGTCAGCATCGCCAACCACACCGACACACCCCTCAGCATGACCCCGGAAGACTTCCGTGTTGAAGTACTCACCCCCAAACCTAAAGTTCTCCTCTACATCTCCCCCGCCAACCTGGTCCTCCCTCCTCCACCGCTCCCGCCAGCCCCCGCCAACACCCCCGCCCCTCAATCTGCCACCGGGGTCACACCCCCACCCCACGCAGCGGCCTTCACTGAAGCCGGAACATCCCAAACCCCACAATTAACCGACGTCGAAGCCCTCTACGCCGCCGCGGAACAAAAAGCCGCAGAGCAGGAAGCCGTCGACAAGGCTGCCGCCGAGCATCATCTAACAGCAACCGCAATCGGCCCCAACGAAGTCACTCGTGGCCGGGTCTACTTCGAACGCGACAAGAAATCTCACCTAGTCAACGTCGTCCTGCCCATAGCCGGCCTTGTCTTCGAGTTCCCCTACGCTATGAAGCGCTAACGTTAATCACAACAGTAACTTAGCGTAAGAAAAAACTTCAAAACCGGCGATCTCCAGCACAACTTGCTGCCTGAAATGACGTTCTAATTAGGCAGCAAGACAAGGAGGTTGACCATGAACAAATTCCTCCCCACTACCGCCTTCTTCCTCTTTTTAGCAGCAGGCATCGTCCAGTCTCAGGTCGTCGTCCGCATCGGCCCACCCCCACCGCACCCAGTCGAGGTTGTTCCTCCGCCGCCCCACGAGCACCCCGGCTGGGCTTGGCATGACGGCTATCATCGCTGGGACGGCCACGCATACGTCTGGGTTTCCGGATCCTACGTGGAACCGCCGCATCCCCACGCCCACTGGGTCCCCGGCCACTGGGACCACCATGGCGACGGCTATGTCTGGGTTGAAGGACACTGGCGGTAGAGTCTCCTAGACCGCGATACCTGGCGGGCAGTTCACACGCCCGCCACGGTATCATCTTCGAATGACCGCTGAATCCCGCGCTAAAAACATCAAAATCCTGATCTTCGACGTCGACGGCGTCCTCACCGACGGCCAGATCTTCGTCATTCCCAACGCACAAGGCCATGGCATCGAGGCCAAAGGCTTCGCCGCCCACGACGGCCTTGGCATCTCTCTCGGCCGCCTCGGCGGTCTCCGCATCGGCATTATCACCAAGCGCAACTCCCAGACCGTCGCCATCCGCGCCAACGACCTCAAGCTCGAGTTCATCTACCAGGGCCAGTCCCACAAAATGGACGCCATTCGCGACATCCTCGCCAAAACCGGCGCCACCATCGACCAACTCTGTTACGTAGGCGACGACGTCATCGACCTCCCCGTCATGCGCCAATGCGGCCTTTCCATCGCCACCGCCAATGCCCGCAAAGAGGCCAAATCCGCCGCACACTACGTCACCCCCAACCCGGGGGGCTTCGGGGCCGGCCGCGACGCCATCGACTTCATCCTCACCGCCCAGGGCACTCTCGAAAAAGTAATCGAGCAATACCTCGACGAATCCAACAAAGCGGCCGCCTCTTCCGACGTAGGCCAAGGCAACATGTAGGCAGGACCCTGTTCCCTCCCCGACCAACGGGAGGACCACGCCCCTGCCACCCCGAGACAGGGTAAACCCGCCACGATGTGGCCGCGCGGCGCGCAGCCGGCCCGTCCGGCAGGACAGCGAACAAACAACGAACAAAAACCGCGCTACAATCAGCGAATGCCGTTCGAAATCCCCGAATCCCTCGCCTGGGCCCACCCCATCACCGCCGAGTGGTTCCTCAACAAATTCGGCAGCTCCACCGAGCCGCAAACCCATGGCTGGCCCAGCATCCTCGCCGGTGAAGCCACTCTCATCTCCGCCCCCACCGGCTCAGGAAAAACCCTCGCCGCATTCTTAGTCTGCATCGACCAACTCCTCCGTGCCTCCCTCTCCGGCCAACTAGCCCCCTGCACCCAGGTTGTCTACGTAAGCCCGCTCAAAGCCCTCTCCAACGACGTCCAGAAAAATCTCGACGCCCCCCTGGCCGAGATCCAGCAACTAGCTATGCAGCGCGGCTATCTCTGCCCTCAAATCCGCACCGCCGTCCGCACCGGCGATACTCTCCCCAAAGAGCGTGCCGCCATGCTCCGCAACCCGCCCCACATTCTCGTCACCACACCCGAGTCCCTCTACATCCTCCTCACCGCCGGTAAATCCCGCGAACACCTCCGCCGCGTCCGCACCGTCATCGTCGACGAAATCCACGCCGTAGCCGACGACAAACGCGGTGCCCACCTCGCCCTCTCCCTCGAACGCCTCGACGCCCTCGTCACCGGAGAAAACCGCCTCAGCCCCGGCCAATTCCTCACCGGCCAAGCCACAACCCCACAAAGAATCGGTCTCTCCGCCACACAAAACCCCATCGAACTAGTCGCCAACTTCCTCACTGGCATCCACGAAAACCGCAAACCCGCCACCATCATCCAAGTCGGCCAGCGCCGCCAACTCGACATCGCCATCGAAGTCCCCAGCGACGAACTCAGCTCCGTCACCAACACCGGCATGTGGGAAGAGATCTTCGACAAACTCGCCACCCACGCCCAAAATCACCGCTCCACCCTCGTCTTCGTCAACACCCGCCGCCTCGTCGAAAAGATCGCCTTCGAACTGGCCTCCCGCATCGGCGCCGAAAACGTAGCCGCCCACCACGGCTCTCTCTCCCGCGTCCTGCGCCTCGACGCTGAACAACGCCTCAAAAACGGCGAAATCAAAATCCTCATCGCCACCGCCTCTCTCGAACTCGGCATAGACATCGGGGACATCGACCTGGTCTGCCAGATCAGCACCACCCGAGCCGTAGCCGTAGCGATGCAGCGCATCGGCCGCGCCGGCCACTGGCGCGGAGCCATCCCCAAAGGCCGTTTCTTCGCCACCACCCGCGACGACCTCATGGAGCAGGCCGCCCTCGTCCGCAAGATGCGCGCCGGCGAACTCGATCAGTTACAAATTCCTCCGCAACCCGCCGACGTCCTCATGCAGCAGATCGTCGCCGCCTGCGGAGCCGAGCCCTGGGAAGAAGACGTCCTCTACCATACCCTCCGCCGCGCCTACCCCTACCGCAACCTCACGCGGAAGCAGTTCGACGACCTCCTCACCCTCCTCACCGAAGGCATCGAATCCTCCCGCGGCCGTTACGGCTCCTACCTCCTCCGCGACGGCGTCCAGCACCATCTTCACCCGCGCCGCGGCGCCCGCATGATCGCCATCTCCAACGGCGGCGCCATTCCGGACACAAACCTCTACAACGTCATCCTCCAGCCCGAAGGCGTCCAGATCGCCACACTCGACGAGCACTTCGCCGTCGACTCCAGCCCCGGCGACGTCATCCTCCTGGGCACCTCCAGCTGGCGCATCCAGCGCATCGAAGCCACTGGCCGAGTCCTCGTCGAAGACGCTCACGGCGCCCCGCCCACCCTGCCCTTCTGGGAAGGCGAAGCCCCGCAACGCACCGCCGTCCTCTGCGACGGCGTCGGCGAACTCCGCGAACAGATCTCCTCCCTCACTCCCAACGTCAGCCCCGGCTACATCTCCCCCGCGCAACCAGAAGTAGCTGCCGCCATCGCGTGGCTGATGGAAGAATGCGGCGTATGCGAAAGCGGAGCAAAGCAGCTCATCGCCTACATCGTCACCGGCCGCGCCGTCCTCGGAGCCGTCCCCTCCAAGACCACCATCATCGCCGAGCGCTTCTTCGACGACGGAGGCGGTATGCAACTCATCCTCCACGCCCCCTTCGGTGGCCGCGTCAACAAAGCCTTCGGCCTCGCACTCCGCAAACGCTTCTGCCGCGGCTTCAACTTCGAACTGCAAGCCGCCGCCACCGACAACGGCATCAACATCTCCCTCGCCGAGCAGCACAGCTTCCCTCTCTCCGACGTCTTCCACTTCCTCACCGAACACACCGCAAAAGAGTTGTTGGAGCAAGCCTCCATCGCCTCGCCGATATTCAAAAACCGCTGGCGCTGGGCCGCCGGCCGCAGCCTCCAACTGCTGCGCATGTCAAAGGGCAAACGCATCGCCCCGCAGATCCAGCGCACCCGCTCTGAAGACCTCATGGCCTCCGTCTTCCCCCAGGCTGCCGCCTGCTTCGAGACCATCGTCGGCGACATCCAGATCCCCGACCACCCCCTCGTCAACGAAGTCATGCAGGACGTCCTTCAGGAAGCGATGGACCTCGAAGGCCTCATCGACCTCCTCCGCGGCATTCAAACCGGCGCAATTCGTTGTCTCGCTGTAGACACCCCAACCCCGTCCGTCTTCGCCCACGAACTCCTCAATGCCAACCCCTACGCCTACCTCGACGAAGCCGGCCTCGAAGAGCGCCGCGCCCGCGCCACCTCTCTAGGCCGGAATCTCCCCGACGAACCTGGCAAAATCGACCCCGCCGCCATCGTCGCCATCCGCAAAGAAATCTGGCCCGACCTACGCGACGAAAATGAACTCCACGACCTCCTCCACTCCCTCATCGCCCTGCCGCTTCAGGTAATCGACAGGGAAGAGGCCCGCCACTGGCCCGTCTTCTACGAGCGCCTCACCCAAAAAGGCCGCGCCCAAACTCTCAACCTAAATGGAACCCCCTGCTGGGTAGCGACCGAACGCCTCCCCCACATCGCCGCGCTCTACACTTCACCTCAAAACGTTGTCATCCTGACCCTGAGCGACAGTCGAATGGGGAAGGACCCCTGTATTTTGTTTGAAGCTCTGCAAATCTCCGCAGAACAAGCAACTAATACAGTTACAAAAGACACAGCCATCCAAAAACTAGTTCAAGGATGGTTACAAATGCTTGGCCCCACCACCGCCAACGCCTTCGCCAACACGCTCAACCTCGACCCCGCTTCAGTCTTCCAGGCCTTCCTGGCCATGGAGATGCAAGGCCTTCTCATGCGCGGATCCTTCGAATATCCGTCCACGACAGAAGACCACGAGATCGAGTGGTGCGAACGCCGAATCCTGCAACGCATCCATCGCCGCACTGTAGCCACCCTCCGCAAGCAGATCGAACCCGTCACCCCCGCCGTCTACATGCGCTGGCTCCTGCAGTGGCAGCACCTCGCCCCGCAAACCCAGCTCTCCGGCGAAGAAGGCGTCTATGAAGCCCTGCGCCAGCTCGAAGGCTTCGAAGCCCCAGCCATCGAATGGGAGCGCACCCTTCTCCCCGCCCGCGTCGCCAACTACGACCCCCGTTGGCTCGACGCCCTATGCCTCTCCGGTGCAGTCGGATGGGGCCGCATCTCCCCCCACCCAGCCTGGTCCTCCGCTGACGAAGCCTCTCGCCCCCGCCGCGTCATCCCCACCAACGCCGCACCCATCACCTTCTACATCCGCGAGTCTGCCGACTGGCTCCCCCACGCCCTCGCCCAGCAATCCGTCGAAGAAGAAAAACTAGCCGTCGCCCTCAGCCCTCACGCCCTCCAACTCCGCGCTCTCCTCCAGCAGCGTGGAGCCTGCTTCGCCAACGACACTCAACGCATCGCCAACCTCACCCGCCAACAGACCCAGCACGCCTTGTGGGAACTGGCCACAGCAGGCCTCGCCGCAGCCGACGGCTTCGACCAGCTACGCGCCTGTATGGACCCCCGTCGCAAATCCACCACCACCGAAAACCCCGGCAAGCGTGCCACCCGAAGCTCCGCCGGCCGCTGGTCGCTCCTCTCCGAGGAACTCCACGCAGCTCCAACTGCAATCGAGCAGGCCCGCCGCACCGACGCCGCCCTCGAATCCTTCGCCCGCCAACTCCTCGCCCGCTACGGAGTCCTCTTCCGCGACCTCCTCACCCGCGAATCCAACGCCCCCAAATGGCGCGACCTCCTCAACATGCTTCGCCGTCTCGAGGCCCGCGGCGAAATCCGCGGCGGCCGCTTCCTCTCCGGCTTTAGCGGCGAACAATACGCTCTCCCTGAGGCCGTCGAATCCCTCCGCACCGCCCGCACCCGCGACTGCTCCGCCCTCATCTCTGTCTCCGCCGCCGATCCCATGAACCTCGGCGGCATCGTCATCCCCGGGGACCGAATCCCCGCAGTTCCCGGCAAGCAGGTCCTCTACCGCAACGGCTCCCTTCACTCCGAACAAGAGCTCGACTCGATCTCATCAGAAAAAGTCCCCACCGTTACTCTTCCTCCATCCTCACTCCCCACCACGTCCCTACCCGCTCTCCGCCTGTTTTAGTCACTGCGAGGCACAAAGGCGATAAATACGTTGGCTAACCCAATCTTTTAGTCTTGGGCGGCTTCTTAATTTTTAGACTCTTCTCTATTTTTGTTCCAATCTCAGGATCGTGATGCCCTCTAGGATCGGGCCTTTCTGCGATAGCATGGCTGGCATGGTCAGCTCGAAAGTGTTTGCCAGCAGCAGGGTTATGTATCTTTCTGTGGCGTGGACAACTGTAGCAAGTGGTGTCGCGGTCGTAGGAGAATACCTATACAAAAGGCGGAAAGCCCATCCAAAATCTGAAGATTCATAGATCAATTGGGTTAGCCAACATATTTGTTGCCCACTCAAATCATTCATTCAACATGGTTTGCTTTGACTCGAAAATTCTTTCCTCGTTTTCAGCCCAAAAATCGCATGTCAAGTCCCAAAACCACCTAACTCGCACAAACAAAACCAAATCGAGTTGGCATTTTAGTTAGCTTCGATCCGCTATACTGGATATATAGATTGAAAACAAGTTAGCCCCGAACATTGTTCGGGGCTAACTTGTTTAGAAAGAAGATTTTAGCTGCAAGCCTTTTGGAATGACGATTTTGGCGGACCATTTCTTCCCAAATGGCTGAATCATAGCCACTTACAACGAGATAGGGGGGAGGGGCACCCCCCAGAAACCGGTAGAAAAGGAGTAAAAGGGAAGAGACACAGCCAATGACGAAGCCAGGCGATCTCGACACGAACCCACCCGCAAAACAAAAGGTGGAATCCCCGCGCGAAGAGCTTAGCCCTGAAGACTTCTACTACGAAGGTCCATACATGGTCTTCACTGCGGCCTATCACCTCAAGCGCGGCTACTGTTGCAACTCCGACTGTCGCCACTGCCCGTACAAATAGCTAATTCGGCTGAACCGGCGGCAACGGCGGGATCTTGCTGGCCGCGTCGTCGACTGAGGCGCGACCGCTCCGCAGCGCCTTTGCATTCTGAACCAGTAGAATCACCCGCGTATCTTTGCGATAGTGATCCAGCTTGGCATCCGCACGCATCTCGCTCATCACATCGAAACCGCCTTCGCTCGCCATCGTCAAGTAGCGCAGCATATTGGTCTCGTCTCCGAGCTCCGCATATAGCCGCGCCATCTCGAAGCAATAACGCGCGTGGTCTTCCGGCGAAAGCATATGTGCTGTCAGCCCGCCTGTCCCATCGTGGTGGGCCATGTCTGGATCAAGTTGAAGGGCAATTTTGTACTGGTTCCGCGCATCTTTGTATCTCTTCTCCTCGAACAGAGCTGTCGCGAGGTTGGAGTGGTAAATGGCTGATGTCTTGTTCAACTTGATGGCTCGGCTGTAATCGGAGATGGCCGTCGCAAAGCGCCCATCCATATACTCCACCGCGCCCAGGTTATTCCACGCGACCGCATCTTTCTTCTGCATCTGAATCGCGCGCTGGAAGTAAGCACGCGCGGCCGCCGTGTGCCGCAACTCCAGCTGTGTGACGCCGATCTTATTCATCAGCATGACCTGATCGCTTCCCCCACGCTTTAGCGCGTAGAGGTAATAATCCAACGCATCCTCAGGGAAGCGACGCGCCCGTAACACATCAGCGACTGTCTCCAGTTGTTCCACGGTCGCGGTCGCCGGATTGGGAAGATGCGCCTTGACGGTCTCCCACTGCGGGTCCTGATGCCGCAACTCGCGAAGAGCCTCAGTATTGGTAGTCGGCGCGTTCTGCTGCAGGCCAGCAGGCAACTCGGCAATCAACGGGGAAGGAGCACTCAACAGACCACAGACGAGGAAGAAACAGGCGGGACGAAGATGAGGACTCATGGCGGACCTCACGAGATGATCCATATCATCCTCTCCACCACTGCCTCTGTCAATAGTCCTAGGGGGTCGGTGCCACAGCAGAACCCCCAACGGCCGGAGCAACAGCCGGAGCCGCTCCAGGCTGCAGCCTCATTGCCATTCGCGGAAAACTGAAGCTTCCACCAACATCATCTATCACGTTTACCTGGCACACATAAGTCCCCGGCTTCAACTGCGTCAAAGGCACATCAAACTGGAACGCAACAGCGCCCCGCTCGGGAATATTGATCGCCTTGGCTTCAACCAGGGGCGTCTCATACACCTTCACACCGCCGTTCAGGAACTCAATACTGGTCAGCACCCGGACCGGCCCGCTCTCCCGCCGTGTGAGCCCCGGAGAACTTGCCGCCTCAGGCGTTCCTTTCTGCTTCGCCGGATCGTACACCTCATAAAGAAAATAAAGATGTTGGTCCTGCCGAAACACATGCGGCACATTCGGGATCCATTCCACCCCATCGCGTACCAGTGGACTAACGGTCTTCTTCGCCGTATTTGGCACGCGCTGACTCGACAGCACGATCGAACTTAGCTTCAATGGACTCTTCTTCAAATCCGGCACCTGGAGGTCAGTCTCAAAGCTGCCCATAGCGCCCGTCTGGTTTTCCCGCACCACAAACTTCAGATGGTACTTGCCCGGAGCCAGCGTAAATCCTGTCGAATACTGAATATTCTTCCGTTGCACTTGCTGCGTCGCATCCAGTGTCAACTTCACATTGTCGCGAACATTCCCAACGATGATGCCCTGCGCGTTCTTGACTTGGCCCACAACGTCGATGTTAGCCTTGTCGCGGTCACCGTTCTTTACGCTATGAATCTGTGACCCCGGCACAATCAACGACACCGGAATGAAGAACTTGTCCCCCTCAAGCCGGAAGTACAACGCCTGTAGATACACCGCTACATCAGTGGCCGGCAGATCGCTCTGCAGTTGCTGGGTCAGAGCCACCTCGCGATCTTCCGTCTTCTGATGTTGAAAGTCCGCTGGCGCGTAATATCCCGGACGGTAGTCCATCTTCACGTCGTTCCGGTTTAGTTTGACCGTCAGATGTCTATAGCTCCCGTCACGCGTTGGATTGGTCGAGTGAAATCCGAGAATGTAATAGGCTTCCGTATCGTGCTGCACCTGTTGGAACGCCGGAGCAAAGTCGTTCGAGTCAAAGAATGCCTTGCCGCCCGTATCTGACGAGAGAGTAGCCAGTGTTTCCTGCGAGCCGAAGTTCGCATCAAGCTGGCTCTGCATCGCCCCGCCGCTATATGCCGCCGTCCCCCGCAGGCTGCCCTTCGACGCATTTCCCACTGGAGGCATTGCTTCCAGTCCACGCGAGTCAACGCTATAGATCGCCATATTGGCCTTTACCGCTTCATTGGTTGCGGCCCGCATGCTCGCTTGATTTTCAATGCCCTGCCTCGTCAGCCCCCCGCTGAAGTACAGCATGCTCTTCCGCTGATCCACCCTCTCCAAGCTCTTTGCAATCGCGCGAATGGCGTACAGCTCGCGATCGGTATTCAGGCTGTTGTACTCGCTGTCGTCCGCCGTAAAACTAGACGCATCATCCGAAGTCCCACCTGAGTTTCCCCCCTCGTTGCCATTAGCAAACCCTGTCCCTTCCGTTCCGTTGTACTTACCCAACCCCTTCAACAGAGCTGCCTTATCCGAGGTGAAATCCTGGTCCATGCTCAGTCCTGTAGCCATGCTTACCAACGCCACCAGATCCGCAGGCTGCATCTTCTTGTTGACGTAGTCCTGCGCCGACTGAACCGCGCGATCGATATCCTCTGGCTGCATGCTGCTGAGGTCGAAAAACATCACAATCAGACGATGGTCCCGCAAAGCGGCAGGGCTCGCGGCGAAGTCCCGATTCAACAAGTCCGCAATCGTAGCTTTACCGGTTACAGTTGAATTTTCCCGGAGTACGGCGGCTTCATCCACGTTCTGATAGTCGAAGCTCGCAATCGTCTGAGGCTTCCCATTTTCCACAATCGTGAAATCGCTTTGCTTCAGCCCCTTCACCACCTCCCCGGTTTTCTTGTCCCGCACCACTACATTCGTCAGGACAATGTCGGTCTGCACCTTCATCGTGAAGGTCCCATCGCCCGCCTGTTGTTGGGCAAAGCCCGGCAAACCCGCCATCAATCCAACCAAGATCGCCGCCGTCAATCGCCGCATAATACTTCTACCTCAAGCCACAACTTAAAGCTCGCAGCTCTCTAAAACCTATACCGCGCCAGAACCGTCAAACGCCGCATCGCTGCCGTCGAAGTTACCTGACCAAACGTCTGCGAGTTCAGTGTCGTATCGATTCCCGAATACTGCACCGTATTGAAAACGTTATTCGCCGTCACCCTCGCCTCAAACGACCTCGTCTCACCCAGCGGCACTGTCCGAGACAGGGAAGCGTCCACTGCAACAATCCCCGGACCCTCAATCGATCCGCGGGACGCCGTTCCAAATCCATTCGCCGGCGTCACAAACGCCGCTTTATTGAACCAGTCCAGACTCGTCCCCGCTCCGGTGATCGGCTGAGAAAACACCCTATCCGGACGCAGCGAATTGTTACTCCCCGTCGCCGTCTCCGCCACTGTCGACACATAGTGTGGTGTGTAATATGTCCCTGTTGCAAACGTAAAATCTCCCGACAGCGAAAATCCATCCAGAGCCTTCGACCAGAATCCACCCTTGCTCAAGTACGCCCGGTTCGGCCCAAATGGCAGCTCAAACACCCAGTTGCCAGTCACCTGGTGTCGCACATCGAAGGAGCTGTTGCCCTCCTCCGCATTTAGGTCCTGATCGTTTTGCGCGACCGTCGGCTTCCCGCCGCCAATCGACGAAGCATTGTCGATCGAATGTCCATAGTGATAGGTAGCTTGCAGCGAAACGCCCTTCTGCAATCTCTTCCGCACATTTACGGTGAGTTGCTCGAATCGCTGATATCCCAGCGAGTCCTCATAGTTGAACGGCTGTGCCGACGAGTTTGCGACGCCATCCGCCGTCCGATTAGGTGCCCGCAGAATATCCAGATCTCCGCCCTTGGACCCGCTGTATCCAACGTTCATCACGATCCCCATCGGCAGTGTTCGCTGAACATCGAGGTTCCACACCTGCACATGTCCCAACCGGTAAAACCGGTTCACTGCATAGTTGTTCTGCACCGGCGTGGTTGAGCACCCAAATCCATTAGCCAAAGTCACTGCGCCTGGAGTGCATCCCGGCTGCCCTACAATATTCGTCTGCGTCAGCGCGAACGGCACTTGAGCTGAAAGCTGATTCGCAAAACTCGAATACTGTCCAGTGTTGAAGTTGATCCCATACCCGCCGCGAATCACCGTCTCTTTGAATATCTTCATCTTCGGCCGATACGCAAATCCCACCCGCGGCGAGTACATATTTCTGTCCGGGTTCACGAGCGATCGCGGAGAGCCTGGTGCGCAAGCGCCTGGCACTGCGACCGGGCACACCGGCAGCACTTGCGTAAAGTCGGAATTGTGGTCCAGGTTCACTAAGCGGTTGTCTTTCTCCACGTAAGGCGAAAAATATTCATAGCGCAGCCCAAAGTTCAACGTCAGATTCGCCCGAGCCCGCCAGTCATCCTGCGCATACCAGTCGAAGACATTTGCCCGCAGGTAGGTCTTCTCCTGCGCTGCCTGAATCGTCGACTGCTGCGGCTGGCCTAAGAGAAAATCTGCGAACCCATAGCCGCTGGGCGGCAGAATCGGACAGCTCACCGTTGAAGACGGCGTACACGCAATCACCGTCGCCGGATTCTGCGTCGCATATCCCGTAAACGTAAACGCGCCGACAACATTCGTTCCACCAATCGAGTCCGCATGCACTCGGCGAATATCCACGCCAAAGCGCATGTTGTGTTTCTTGTGGCTGTAGCTCACAAAATCAGAAAACGAGATTGTCTGATTGATCGCATCGCTCGGAAGCGCCTGCGTCAAGCCAGTGAAGTTCGAGATACTCTCACTTGGTAACCCGTAGTAGATTCCGGGGTCCGATCCAATCACCGGCTTCGGTACATTGATCCCTGTTCCTACCAGCGGATCGCTCACATTCGTGAAGTAATTCGTCAGCATACTATGCGAGCGATTCCAGTTAATCGACGCATTGTTCGTCAGCCGGCCATACCCAATCGTGTATCCCGCCGTCACTCCATATCCATTCGTCTGGGTCTTTCCACCCAGCGGCAGAAAAATATTGCGATTGTCCGCCGCCGTGTGCGAGTAGCTTCCATTGAAGTTGATATTCTGTCGCAACGTCTTCGGTGCATTCGCTGCCTGCCTTCGTCCGCCGCCAAATCCGCTGCTCTGTCCAAAATTCCGAACATACCGCAACGCCGCTGTTCCTGCATTATTTCCAGCCGTCGTAATTGTCTGGTAGTTGTACCCTTGTCTTCCTGTTGGGGTGATATTTGGGGCGGGATAGTACTGCAGCAACGCTGCCGCCTGGGGCGAGATCCTATTCGGGCAGATCACATTCAATACGCCGTTGCAACTAAACGGCAGCCCAGTCGTTGGGTCATACAGGGTCACGGGACGAGTTACGCCGTTCACTGTCTGCGTCAGGCCGGAGAAGTCTCCAGCCCGCTCGTTGCGCGTTCCATTAGTTCCATCTGTCGGCACCGTCCCGTACAAATTCGTTGGTGTCGTATTCCGCTGCCCCGTCACGTTCAAAAAGACGAATTGCTTTGTACTGGCCTTCACCAGGCCCGGTATCGACGGTGACCCAGTAAAGCTCAACCCAAACCGGTTGGTGCTATAAGCGGGTTTCACAACCGGGGCTCCAGTCAGAGAAAAGTTTGTTGCATCGAGCGCCCCGTTGCCTCCCTGGTAAAACACCGCCCCATGCGGTTGCGTCGGGTTGAACCCCCTGAACCCGCCACCACCACCGCCTCCGCCTCCGCGACCACCTCGTCCACCGGCACCGCCTCCACCGGGCCCGCCACCGCCAGGTCCGCCACCCATCATTCCGCCCAGCATGCCCACCACGGCATTCGCCATATCGCCCGCAGCTCCGCCCTGCCGTTGTGCCTGCGCAATCGCATCCTGCACTCTTTGCCGGATGTCGTCCTCGCTGTAGCCCGCGAGCCCATTGGTCTGCCCCATGACGCCGTTCACCGTTACCGAATCCGTCGTCGCCGACTCTCCGCCCACTCCAGCCAGCGAGGGCATCGGCGCTCCGGCGTTCTCAGTGCTGGCGTTCGCACTCGCATCTGCGACCTCCGCTCCATCGCCCGACACACTCAGCGACTGCAAACCCCTAGCAACTCCCGCACTCGTCCCAGTTGCCTGCTGCTCCGCTTGTTGCACCCGCGAAGCAAGTTGCAGCCCGAACTCCGCCACCTGTGCTTGCTTTCCGCCATTCTCTCCTCCGGCGTTGATCAGCACCTCCTTCGTCTCCGGTGCAAACGCAGCCAACTCTGCTCGCACCACGTAGCGCCCGTTCCGCGGAATCGTCATGGCAAACGAACCGTTCACATCCGTCGTCGTCGCATATTTCTTCCCTGTTAAGGTGTTGGTCGCGGTCACTCCGACTCCGGGCAGCGGCACCGCTCCGGCCTTCACCGTCCCCGTGATCGTCCCACCGCTTGCCTCAACAGAAGGTGCAGGCGCGGCCGTTGTCGGAGTCGTTGCCTCCTGTCCCGCAGGCGCCGGTTGGCATAGGCTTGTCCCAACCATCGCCAGGCTTACGGCCATCCATCGAATCAATACCCGCACTTGTCTTGCCTCGCTCCAAAGAATGACGAATAAATCTAAAGAACAACGGGCTGATAAACCTACGTGAATAACGATGGATAAGTTGCCCGAATAAAATTACGGCAATCTGCATGGAGAAGGATGGCGACGCCGCGCTACTGAGGCACGCCGGCTGGAGTAACAGGACCAGATTGAACTGCCGGAGCCTTCGGCGGAGCTGCGCCAGACGGTGCGGCCGTACCTGCCGGAGCAGTGCCCGGGCCGCTCCCATCCTGCCCTCGCCGCCGTCTCTGCCCCATCGCTGCGGGATCCATCACTCCCAACTCAGTCGGCACGAACGTGCCATTCTTCAAGCCGCCTCGCCCAGCCACAGTATCCCCAACCTTCACGTCGGCGAAGGTAATACTCTCCCCCGCGCCGCCATTTCCCGCTCCGGCTCCAAATCCACCAGCCCCGGGTCCGGCACCAGTCCCATTACCCATCCCGCGCCCTCCTCCAGGTCCGCCGCCCATCTCGATCACTCCATTGCCACTCGTCATCGCGGCCATCCCGCGGCCGCCCCGTTTGAAGGACGTCTGTTCATCCACTCCAATTACCTGGCTTACGCCGTCGGGCCGCATTACCGTCAGCTTTAGCGCATCCATATCAATCGCCGTCACCTTCCCCGTGATGTAGGTCTTGCCCATGTTCTCGCGCGCCTTCTTCACCTGCTCGGCATCAATAACACCCACAAACACGGCATGCACTGTCTTGGTTGGAGCATCCAGTACTCCCATGGCTCCGACCGCGTCGCCAACTTTGATATCAGCTACCTTCACCGGCTGCCGATCCTTAGTCAAGCGGGTATTTGCCGACAACGCCACCTGATAGATCTCGCCTGCCTCCGTCTTCAGCGTCAGATGGTCGGCTGCGGTCGCGGTCACGGTGCCTCGCACCATTTGTCCTCCGGCAAATGCCACTCCGTCCTGGCGAGGACCATCCTGGTCGGCGTGGGCCAAAGCTGTCGCCGGCTGTGCGACTGCAACCGCAATAAAAAGCAACATCGCTGATGACCACGAGCTTGTTGTCCGACTCTGAATCGACTTCAGCCTCATTCCGCACCGTCCACCGTTCGCATTTCCTTGCTCATACAGACGAGTCCTTTTAGCGAAAGACTCTCCTGGCCTATTAAAACTTCCAGTTGGAATGGGCTGGCCGCTGTTTCCTGAGACCACAATTCGCTGCCTGCACTACACTACCGCCATGCAGGAAGCCCACGCTCCCCACACGTACCCCCACGATCCCCATATTGAAGGACACTTCGAGTCCACTGAAACCGTCCGCGACATCGTTATCGGCCTCTCGGACGGCCTTACCGTACCTTTTGCGCTGGCTGCGGGTCTTTCTGGAGCTGTCGCTTCCTCCCATATCGTCGTCCTCGCCGGCCTGGCCGAAATTGCTGCGGGCTCGATCGCGATGGGCCTGGGCGGCTACCTCGCTGCGAAGGGTGACGCCGAACATTACGCATCGGAAAAGATAAGGGAAGAGCGCGAGATCATCGAGCGTACACGCGACGAAGAGGAAGAGATTTACGAGATCTTCGAACAGTACTCCGTCGATCGCAACAGCGCTACGCCTGTGCTCCACGCATTGAAGCAAAACCCAACCGCATGGGTCGACTTCATGATGCGCTTCGAACTCGGCCTCGAAGAGCCCGCCTCAAACCGGGCACACCGGTCCGCGCTCACAATCGCCGCGTCCTATGTCGCCGGCGGCCTCATTCCTCTGCTGCCTTACATGCTCGTGGAGGACAACTTCACGGCACTCAAACTCTCCGTCGTCATCACTATATTGGCGCTGGCCATCTTCGGAGCGCTCAAAGGCAAACTGGTTGGCACCGGGTGGCTCCGCAGCGCCCTCCAAACCATCACCATCGGCGGAGCTGCGGCCGCCGCCGCCTACACCCTGGCCCGCCTCCTCAACAACCACGCCAACTAAAGGCCGGGCTATTTGGCAGTTCATCCCCGTCCCCCTGCGATATTGCGCAAAGTCTCAGAATGAAAAGGCTTAGGTCGGGACTTTGAGTCGGTCCGACGCGGAGTTGGGCTTTTGGGGAAGGAACCAACGGACGCGGGCGGGGTGTCTTTGGATTTCGGTTTGTCAAGTCTGGCAGAGGGTTTCTGGTCTCAGGAAACAAGGAGGCCAGAGAGTGCAACTATGATCCCCGCCCCACCAAGTGACAAGCCAAGCAGGAAGTACGCACGTTTCCGCGTAAAAAGCGTTATCGAACACAGCACGACGGCGATCTGCAGCAGGGCCTCCCCGAGGTCGTAGCGCGCGGCTTTGGCTTCCGCGCGGGTCACCTCCCGCTCAAATTCGCGAGCCTTTTCCTGTTCTTCGGCCAAATCGGTCTTCCACTTGTCGATATGCGCCTGATATTCCTTGGTCTTAGCAGCAACGGCAGCGACATCGTTGCTGGGCTGCAGGGCGAGCAGGTCAACATCCACCGAGAGATTGTCCATTCGGATCTTCTTAGCCTGGTACTCATTCCATTGGTCGCCAGCCTTTGATTGCATCAGAACGGCCTCGGTATGGCTGCGATGGCCGAGAACAGTGACCATAGCCACCAGAACCGCCAGGATAGAGATTCCCAAGGAGATACTTCTGAGGGATTCCCCCCCGCCTTCGCCCGCCTCTTTCAGCTGCTTTGCAAACTCCTGAACTTCATCTGCTTCCATAGTGGGTTGATTCTAGCGCGACATTGTTTGAGATGAGTTTTCTACAGAAATAGTCGATTATCAACAGACCAAAGGTTGCGCCATCATGTCGTCGCTGATACCCTCAGAGAGTCGCAAAGAGATATACAGCTTGCACGCAAGTGAAAAGCGCGTTATTCTAAGTGAGTAGCAAGGAAGCACCTGCTTCTCACCCTGGCCTTGGCAGCATAGGGCAGTTCGTAAAGGGATGATGGAGCGCAGTCCAAGCGTTTGATCGCGGTCGAAGCCCTCAGGGCCACCAGCAATCCAAACCCAAGCCACTGCAATTTGATTTGAGAATTTTTCCAGGAGCCAAGTGCTCCGCGCTCGTCATCGAGCGTCACGATGTTTTGACATTTTGCGCTGTGCGAATGGATGTCAGTTTTCGAGGTTTGTTGAGCAGAAAGTTCAACGAAAAGCGAAAAATAAATTGACAAGTGAGATGAAGATTGATAATCTCGAAAAGTTCGCTAAAACGTCACTCGTTGCTGAAGTGATCCTCGACAGGCTGAAATAAAGCCGAAAAGAAATAGAACGAGCGGTCTGAGTAAGCAGCAAATACAGACGACTAACAGCGCATCAAGTTCGAGGACACGAATCTGGCTTATGCCGATTTCGTCCTTGATCCAAAGCTGCCCGCTTAGGTGGATGCAGTTCGGATCTTTGACAACATAGTTGAACGTGCCAGTCGTGAGATGATACGAATTTGGTTTAGTCATTCTCACTAGTTATAAACCTCCGGTCTTTCGAGCACCGGGGGCGCACGATCCATCCCGACCCCTGTCGTTGGATGGCGTGCAAACCAAGATTAAACGAGAGTTTGATCCTGGCTCAGAATCAACGCTGGCGGCGTGCCTAACACATGCAAGTCGCACGAGAAAGGGGAGCAATCCCTGAGTAAAGTGGCGCACGGGTGAGTAACACGTGACTAACCTACCTCCGAGTGGGGAATAACTGAGAGAAATCTTAGCTAATACCGCATAACACTTACGAGTCAAAGCAGCAATGCGCTTGGAGAGGGGGTCGCGGCAGATTAGTTAGTTGGCGGGGTAATGGCCCACCAAGACGATGATCTGTATCCGGCCTGAGAGGGCGCACGGACACACTGGAACTGAAACACGGTCCAGACTCCTACGGGAGGCAGCAGTGGGGAATTTTGCGCAATGGGGGAAACCCTGACGCAGCAACGCCGCGTGGAGGATGAAATATCTTGGTATGTAAACTCCTTTCGATGGGGAAGATTATGACGGTACCCATAGAAGAAGCCCCGGCTAACTTCGTGCCAGCAGCCGCGGTAATACGAGGGGGGCAAGCGTTGTTCGGATTTATTGGGCGTAAAGGGTGCGTAGGCGGTTTGGCAAGTCTGATGTGAAATCTATGGGCTCAACCCATAGTCTGCATCAGAAACTGCCGGGCTTGAGTATGGGAGAGGTGAGTGGAATTTCCGGTGTAGCGGTGAAATGCGTAGATATCGGAAGGAACACCTGTGGCGAAAGCGGCTCACTGGACCATAACTGACGCTGATGCACGAAAGCTAGGGGAGCAAACAGGATTAGATACCCTGGTAGTCCTAGCCCTAAACGATGATTGCTTGGTGTGGCAGGTACCCAATCCTGCCGTGCCGAAGCTAACGCGATAAGCAATCCGCCTGGGGAGTACGGTCGCAAGGCTGAAACTCAAAGGAATTGACGGGGGCCCGCACAAGCGGTGGAGCATGTGGTTTAATTCGACGCAACGCGAAGAACCTTACCTGGGCTCGAAATGTAGTGGAATCCGGCAGAAACGTCGGCGTCTAGCAATAGACCACTATATAGGTGCTGCATGGCTGTCGTCAGCTCGTGTCGTGAGATGTTGGGTTAAGTCCCGCAACGAGCGCAACCCTTATCTTCAGTTGCTACCATTTAGTTGAGCACTCTGACGAAACCGCCTCGGATAACGGGGAGGAAGGTGGGGATGACGTCAAGTCCTCATGGCCTTTATGTCCAGGGCTACACACGTGCTACAATGGCCGGTACAAACCGCTGCAAACCCGCGAGGGGGAGCTAATCGGAAAAAGCCGGCCTCAGTTCGGATTGGAGTCTGCAACTCGACTCCATGAAGCTGGAATCGCTAGTAATCGTGGATCAGCATGCCACGGTGAATACGTTCCCGGGCCTTGTACACACCGCCCGTCACATCACGAAAGTGGGTTGCACTAGAAGTCGGTGCGCTAACCGCAAGGGAGCAG